>NZ_PYAC01000016.1:0-52100 GCF_003264475.1 Micromonospora noduli
GGGTCGTGCCCCCAGCCGCGGCCAGCAGCACGGCGCCCCCACCGGCGCCGCGGTGCTCGGAGCGGATGAACACCCGGGTCAGCTCGGCCCAGCCGGGTTGCCAGCGCAGCCCGGCGCAGCCGGGTTGCCAGCGCAGCCCGGCGCAGCCGGCCAGTTCGGTGCCGTGGTGGGCGAGCAGGAGCAGCCCGCTCGGCGTGGTCAGGTCGTCGCTGGGCAGCTCGGCCAGCGCCGCGTCGACCTCGCCGGGCAGGGCCGAGCGACGGTGATAGCGAACCACCATCTCGGTCATGTACTCGCGCAGCAGCAGCACCGCGTCGGGGTGGTCGGGCCGGCTGGCGCGGGTCGTCCAGGTGGGCCGGGCGGCAATGGTCACCTGTTGATCATCACCGCCCGGTCAACGGCTTTATCCGGTCGCCCCGGTTCGCGTACCCGGTGTCACGGCCTTGTCGACCCGCAGCAGCGGCCAGTCGGCCAGGTCCCGCAGCAGTTGCCGGTCATGGGTGGCGACGACGACGGCGGCGCTCGCCGCGCGGATCGCGGCGGTCAGCTCGTCGGCCGCTGTCGACGACAGGTGGTTGGTCGGTTCGTCGAGCAGGATCAGCGTGGGCCGCCCGGCCAGCACCAGTGCCAGGTCGAGGCGGCGCTGCTGCCCCTGCGACATCCGCCCGACGGGCGTACGCGTCGCGGCGGAGTCCAGCAGCCCGAGCGATCCGAGCGGCACTGTCACGGCGGCGGGCAGCACTCCACGCGACACCAGCCGTCCCACCTGGCGGGCGTACACCTCGTCGGCGGTGAGGTCGGGGGCCTGCCCGGCGGTCTCCTGGGTGAGCCGGGCGACCCGGGCCTCCCTCGCCGTCCAGGCGTACCCGTCGGTGGGTTCGAGCGCTCCGGCGAGCACCGCGAGCAGTGTGGACTTCCCGGCGCCGTTGGGCCCGGTGACGAGCAGCCGGTCGCCGCCACCGATGGTGAGGTCGACCGGGCCGGCGAGTCGCCCGTCGACGGCGACGCCCTGCGCGCGTACCTGCGGTGCGCCCTGCCGTACACCAAGGTCCGGCAACCGCAGCGTCGGCGGTGGTTTCGGTACGTCGACCCGGTGCGCCTGGAGCGCGTCCTGCTGCCGGTTCAGGGCCTGTACGACGCCCGGCGCGCGGGACTGGCGCTGGTGCTTGCCGGTCCCCTTGTCCGGCCGCCAGCCGGTGGAGAGCCGGTCGCGGGCCTTCGACACCGCGTCCTGGAGTCGTCGACGCTCGGCCTGCTGCTGCTCGTACTCCTGCTCCCAGTGCTCCCGCTCGCGGCGCCGGGCGTCCTGCCAGGCGTCATACCCGCCGGCGTGGAGCCGTGCCTTTGCGTCGTGGGTGGGGTCGAGGTCGAGGAACCGGTCCGCGACGTCGCGCAGCAGCGCCCGGTCGTGGCTGACGATCGCGATTCCGCCGTCGTGCTCGCGGAGCCGGCGGGTCAGGAAGTCCAGGCCGTCGGCGTCGAGGTGGTTGGTCGGCTCGTCGAGCAGCAGCACGTCGTGGCGCGCGCCGAGCAGGCATGCCAGCCGCACCCGGTAGCGCTGCCCCACCGACAACGTCGCCAGGGGACGGTCGCGGTCGGTGCAGGCGTCGAGGGCCTCCAGTGCCACGTCGACGCGGCGTTCGGCGTCCCACGCGTCGAGTCGGGTGGCCGTGTCGAGCGCGGCGGCGTAGCGGTCCTCGGCGCTCGGATCGCCAGCGGTCAGGGCGAGGGTCGCCTCGTCCAGGGCGGCGAGGGCGGTGAGCGACGCGGCCAGCGCCTCGGACGTGAGGGTGCCGACCGTCTCGCCGTCGCGGGCGGGTAGCTCCTGGCGGGCCAGGCCGATCGTGCCGGCCCGCTGCACGGTGCCGTGCTCCGGCGTGATCAGCCCGGCGAGGACGTGCAGCAGCGTCGTCTTGCCGCGACCGTTCTCGCCGACGACCGCCACCCGCGAACGGGCGGAGACGGTGACCGAGACATCGGTCAGGACGCGACGGGACCCGCGGGTCACTGTGATGTTCGTGGCGCGCACGTGCGCGCTGCCGCCGGCCTCGGCCGGCAGGGAGATGACTTCGGGGTTCAACGGTGCTCCGCAGCTCGCGATGGAGCCGGGCAGCAGCTGACGGCCGCCCGGCGGGAACCGGGACGGCGAGCGCGAATTCAGCAGAGGAAGGGCGCCGCCGTCAGCGGGCGGAGCGGACCTTCTGCGACCAGATACCTCGTGCCATGACGGCGATGCTAGCAACCTCGGCGCATCAACTCCCGAGGATTTCGCCCACCCCGTGGTCAGCGCACACGAGGTGGGCGGGGGGAATGCCAGTCGCTTACCGACGGGGGCGGGGCAGCAGGGCGATCAACGCGACCGCCACTGCCACGTGCGTCGCGCCGAGGGCCAGCTTGGCGCCGCCGGTGGCCTCGACGCTGAGCACCGGGACGAAGGACAGCGCCGTCACGATGATGGCCAGCGAGATCCAGACCGGTCGGGCGACCCGGGTGGCGAACCGCTCCAGCAGCGCCAGCGCCGCCCAGCCGAGCAGGGCGGCTCCCAGGGCGATCATGACGATCGCGCCGGCCCCGATGACGGTGGCGGGCTGGCCTGGGCTCTCGACTGTGTAGTCGACTCCGGCCAGCGCGCCGATCGCCCAGATGACAAGGGGGGCCACGACGGCGGCGGCGACGCCGAGGGCGCGGCGGCGCAGTGGTGAGGGGGCGGGGGTCGTGACGGTGGCAGCACTCATGACGGCTCCTCGTTCAGGGGAAACGAACGAGTACGACCGTAACAGATAGTCTTGTTCGGAACTATCTTTCTCGGAACTAGCAGCCGGAACGGGCCCCCGGCGCGTACGGGGAGGTGTTGGCCAGTGGCCCGCTCACCAGCGCCAGGAGAGCCCGCAGGAACACCTCCCGGTCCTGCTCGGGCAGGGTTGCCAGCAGGTCGTCCTGGATGCGCCGGACCACCTGCTGCGCCTGCCGCAGCACCTGCTCCCCCGCTGGCGTCACCGCGACCATCCGGGCCCGTCGGTCTGTCGGCACCGGACGGCGCTCGGCCAGCCCGGCCCGCTCCAACTGGTCGAGCGTCACGACCATCGTGGTCTTGTCCACACCGCAGCGCTCGCCGATCTCCCGCTGGGTCAGCTCACCGGTGTGGGCCTGTGCCAGCACGTAGTGCGCCCGCGGCGAGATGCCCAGCTCGGCCAGCCCGGCGGCGTGCTCGGTCTGCAACGAGTGACTCGCCCAGGAGAGCAGGAACAACAGGTCCGGCGGGCCATCGGTGGGCGTGCAGGAGGTCATGCGCCGAGGCTAGCAAGATCCTCCGCAACCAGACGGTTCGCGCAGCCGGCGTTCAGAGCCGCTGGTAGATGCCGTGCTCGCGGGTGAGCAACTGTTCGTCGATCAGATACCGGCGCAGCGTCGCGTGATCCGACCCGCCTGCGGCGCACCACGGCTTGAGCGCGTCGTCGACGGCCCGCTCCGGATAGCGGATGCCCGGCTCGAACGACTGCTCGGCGATGTGCGCCAGAAGCACCCGCCGTCGACCCCGCTGCGCCGGAAGGCTCACCAGGACGCCGGCCCGCAGGAAGGTCCGCAGCACCGGGTCGACGCCGGGTTCGGCGTCGACGGCCGGGCCGCCGTCGCGCGCGGTGGCCCGCAGCGACGCCTCGTCGGCCGCGAGCGCGCCGTCCGCGCCGGTGACGAGGCCCGCGTCGGTGAGCCGGCGGACCCCGGTGAGCACCACCCGCGCCGGCAGGCCGGTCCGCTCGGCGACCTCGGTCGCGCTGGTGGCACCCAGCACGATCGCCGCGAAGATCCGTCGCCGTCCGTCGTCGGCCAGGGCCCCGGCCAGCACATGCGCAGTCACGCCGGTCACTCTTGCATCAGCGGTACGCCGACGCCACGCGATTTCCAGTCCGCTCGGTCGGCGGCGGTCCGCTCAGTCGGTCTCCGGCGCGCTCTGCGGCTGCTCGGCGACGAGCAGCACCCGGCGCAGCAGGTCGGAGAGGTGTCGCCGCTCGGTGGCGGTGAGCGCGCCGAGCAGGCGGTGCTCCTCGGCGCCCTGGACCTCCATCGCCCCACGCCAGGCGGCCTGACCCGCCTCGGTGAGCTCCACGTCCACGCGCCGACGGTCGACTGTCGACGGAATCCGGCGTACGAAACCCCGCCGGAGCAACGCGTCCACCCGCGCCGTGATGGAGGCGGGGGCCATCGTCAGGTCAGCGGCCAGGTCCGAGGGTGCCGCCCGACCACCGCGGCCGGCCAGGGCGTGCAGGGTGTCGTACTCGTGGGCCGGCAGGTCGAGGTCGACCAGGACCCGCTCCTTGACGGTCCGCAGATGCCGGGTCAGTCGGATCATCCTGGTCACCGCCCCCTCGACGTCCGGGTCGAGGTCGGGCACCACGGGCAGCCAGCGTTCGATGTGCCGGTCGACGGCGTCCGGAGTGGTGGTCACCGCGCCAGCTTATCTCAGCACCGAAATATTCATTGCCGAAATATTCGGTGTCGAAGTATGTTGTGGTCATGGCTCACCCACTGCGCGACCACTCCTTCCGGCTGCTCTTCCTGGGTCGCACCATCTCCGCGCTCGGCGACGCGGTGGTGCCCGCCGCGCTGGCGCTGGCCGTGCTGCGGGCCACCGGCTCCACCGGCGCGCTGGCCGTCGTCCTCGCCGCGGCGGTCGTGCCCCGGCTGGTCCTGTTGCCGTTGGGTGGTGTGGTGGCCGACCGGTTCGACGCCCGCCGGGTCGCCCTCCTGGCCGACTTGGTCCGCTGCGCCACGCAGCTCGCGGTCGGCGTGGAGCTGCTCGGCGGCGACCCGTCACTGACCACAGTGGTGGTGGCGTCCGCGCTTGGCGGCACCGCCTCGGCGTTCGCCATCCCGACCGCGTCTCCGCTGGTCGCCGGCACCGTCGAACCGGCGGACAGGCAGCGGGCCAACGCCCTGATGGGGATCACCGCCAACACCAGCCGCCTCGCCGGGCCGGCGCTGGCCGGCGCGCTGATCTGGGCCGCCGGACCTGGCTGGGCGTTCATCCTGGACGGCGCGTCGTTCGCGCTCAGCGCCACGCTGCTCGCGCTGGTGCGGGTCCGCCACGTGCCGGTGCCCCGCCGTTCCGTCCTCGCCGACCTGCGGCACGGCTTCGGCGAGGTACGCGCCCGCGACTGGTTCTGGACCAGCCTGCTCGGGCACGGCGTGTGGAACGGCGCCGCGGCCGTGCTGATGACCCTCGGGCCGGCCGTTGCCATCGACCGCCTGGGCGGCGAGACGACCTGGGTGCTGCTGTTGCAGGCCGGCGCGATCGGGATGCTCACCGGATCGCTGCTGGCCGGGCGGGTCCGGCTGCACCGGCCGGTGCTGCTGGCCAACCTCGGGCTGGCCTGCTACGCCGTGCCACTGTTCCTGCTGGCCGTGGCCGCGCCCGCCCCCGCGGTGATCGTCGCCTACGCGGTGGCGCTGACCGCCCTCGGTTACCTCAACCCGGTGTGGGAGACCGTCGTGCAGCACCACTTCCCGCCGGAGGTCCTGGCCCGGGTCACCTCGTACGACTGGCTGGTGTCGCTGGGCGCCATGCCGTTGGGCTACGCGCTGGCGCCGTTGGCCGCCGACGCGTTCGGCGCACCGGTGCCGCTGGCCGTGGCGGGCCTGCTGGTCCTCGCCTCCTGCGCGGGCACCGCGCTCGTTCCCGGCGTACGCCGACTCACCTGGCCGGCGACCCCGCAACCGCGACCGGCCGAACCCACCGTCGTCCGTTGATCCGATCGATCGTCGGTGCGCGACGGTCGATGCCCGGCCCAACCACGACGGAGGCTCCCGGCCGATGCCGGGAGCCTCCGTGCGATGTGGTCCGTCAGCCGGCGTCGCGGGTCATCGCGACGAAGCCACGCCACGACTGCGGGCTGAACGTCAGCGTGCCACCGTCGCGGTCCTTCGTGTCCCGAACCAGGACCACGCCCGGAAGGTTGTCGGCAACCTCGACACAGTTGCCACCGTTGCCGCCGCTCTTCGTGCTCTTCCGCCACCGCGCACCGGTCATGTCCATGATGCTGCCGCTTCTCTGAGGAGTTCCAACGAACGCCCTCGGGGCAGGGCCTCGCCGCGAATACGTTCCCACCGTCGTTCCAGGCTAACAAGATCCGACGTTTGATCGAGGATCTGCGCCCGTGCCGCGCTGTCGACGTGCGCGACCCGCGACCCGTCCGGCATGTCGGCGATGGTGAACGGTCCGTCGAGCCCCGGGTAGCTGGGCGCGTCCGCCGGGACGATGTGCAGTTGCACGGAGCCCGCCTCGGCGTGCCGGAGCAGGCGCGCGAGTTGCACCGCCATCAACGCGCAGTCGTCGCCGACGCGCCGCCTCAGCACTCCCTCGTCCAGCACGGCGATCAGCAACGGGCCGCCTCCCCGGCCGATGATCGCCTGCCGGTTGATCCGCGCCTCGGCGAACTCGGCGACCGCCTCCGGTGTCAGCACCCCACCGGCCAGGGTCGCCCGGGCGTACGCCTCGGTTTGCAGCAGTCCGGGCACCCACGCGAGCTCGAACGACCGCAGCGTCACGGCCTCACGTTCGAGGTCGACCCACGGCCGGAACCACACCGGCTCACGGCGACGGACCACGTCCGGCCACAGCGCGTCGGCGTCCTTTGCCAGCAGCCCGGCCACTGTCGCACGGTGTCGACTTTGGGGAATGTGCCCCGGGTTTGCCCACCTGGCGACGGTCTTCGGGTGCACACCGAGCTGACCTGCGAGGCTCTCGGCGGTGTGACCCGCCGCGGCCAGCGCCGCGACAAAGGCGTGGTTCATGCCGTCCCTCTCTTGGAACAAATCAGCTGCTCCGAAGAGATTAGTTAACGCTGTGTGTTTGTCCAGCCACCCCCGGCAAAGTGCGGTGTAGACGGCGCTGCAACGAGGAGGAGGAGCTGTGCAGAACGAGGTACGAGGCGCACTCATTGCCCGGGACGTGGTCCTGGCGTACGAGCTTCGCGCAACCCTGGCGGTGAGCTGATGCCCGAGCGTCCGAAGCATTCTCCGTTGCGACCGTCGTGGCGCTGCCCGGTCTGCGGCATCCTGTGGCCGTGCTCGGCGGCGAAGCTGCGCCTGCTCGGCGAGTACCGCGGGGATCGGCCGGGCCTGTTGATCCACCTGGCGAAGGTCCAGGAGACAGCCGAGGCCGACCTCGCCAAGCTCAACCCGGACGTCGCGCTGCCCGACCTGACCCCGCGTTTCGTCGGCTGGGCGGAAACCCGCTGATCCGGCGTCAGCCACCCCCGAGCGGGGCACGGACGGGCCTGTGCGAGGCAGCGCGATGCGAGAGACTGACGGCGTGACGACCAGCCCCGGGATGCGGCCGGCCAGATGAGCCGCCCATTCAGGATCGTCGTCGCCGTGCTCGCCACGGTGGCCGCCACCCTGCTGTACCTGAGCGTCACCCTCAAGGTCCGCTCGATGACGGAGCCGATCACCTTCACGCGGAACGCCGTTGACTTCCCGACCCTCGTCGCGAAGGGGTACGTCTTCTTCGCCCCCCTCGACCCCGCGACCGCTCCCATGATGGACGCGGTGGCGCCGCTGATCCGTTGGGTCGTGATCCTGCTGATCGGGGTGTCGACGTACCTGGCCTGCGGTCTCGTCACCCGACGGACGCACCCGTTCGTCGCGGCGATGACCGGCGCGGCCGCCGCCCTCACCGCCACGGCGATCGGGGACCTGCTCTGGTGGGCCACCTTCGTGCTCCGTGTCCACTCCGCCCCCGCGGGCTGGTACGCCAACGAGGCACTGGACCACTCCACGCTTCTCGCCAGCGCGCACCTGACGCTGACGGGCTGGACGTCCGACGCCCTCTTCTTCGGCTGCCTGTTCGCCGGCATGAACGCGTCCCTGGTGGGTTGCACCAGCCTGGCGATACTGCTGCTGGACCGGCTGAACAAAGACACCGACGAAGGTGTAGGCGAGGCGCAGGACGCGGTCGACGGTGAGGGTGACGGCGAGGCGCAGGAAGCGGTCGTCGATAACGGGGCC
Source organism: Micromonospora noduli (assembly GCF_003264475.1). Taxonomy (NCBI): domain Bacteria; kingdom Bacillati; phylum Actinomycetota; class Actinomycetes; order Micromonosporales; family Micromonosporaceae; genus Micromonospora; species Micromonospora noduli. The sequence continues at coordinate 8,005 of NZ_PYAC01000016.1, forward strand.
CCCGTTCCGCTGATCGGCGACGTGCGGAGGCGCAGCGCGAACCTTGCCCTGGCCGGTGTCCTTCCGGTGCTGGTGCTGGTGCTGGTCAACGGCACCCAGGCGGTCTGGGACAGCTATTCCGACAGAGGATTCCTGACGCTGCTCAGGGTGTTCCTGTACCGCCCCGCACTGTCTCTGCCGCCAGGCGGACGCGATGACGTGGAGTACCGGCTGACTCACGAGGTCGAGCTGAATCCCCTGTCGATGGACGTGTGGGCGCACAGGTCGGTGCTCGCCGTCGCCCTGCTTCTGGTGCTGTGGCTCCTGCTCTGGGCGCTGCTCTCCGGCCTGCCGAACTCCGGGCATCGCCTCGGGCTCGTCGTCGTCTGCTGGGGTGCCACGATCGCGGCGTCCGCGCTGACCGCGACGTCCGACGTCCTGGTCGACTGCGCGGTTACGGACTCCCCCACCGGCTGCGCGCCCTGGCAGTCCCTGGGCCTGCAACTGACCTCCGCGCTGCGCTTCGGCGCGGCCTGGGGTTGGCTCGTCGCGCTGCCCGTGCTGCTGGCCCGTCGGCTCCTCGACACCGACACCTCCACCGACACGTCCACCGATACGCAGGAGACTCCGGTCCATGAGTCCACGTAACAAGCGTCCGCGTCGCCGTAGGGCCCCCGCGCCGGCACCTGTCGCCTGGTGGAAACGTCCCGTCACCTGGCTGCTGACAATCGTGGTCGGTGCGGTCGCCACCTGGCTCGGCGCCGTCGTTCTCGGCATGATCAACCAGTGGAAACCGGCGGACAAACTGGCCGAGGAGTTGGCCGGCCGGGGGCCACTGGTCGTCCTCGACCTGAAGCACGTCCCCTACCCGGACGAGGGCGCGCTCGACTACGTCTACCCCGCCGACGCCGACCTTTCTCGTCTGGACGCCAAGCGGCCGGACGATCCGACAGTCGAGGCCGGCGCGGTCGACATCGAGCGGAGCACCTGGGAGATCACCCTCGTCGGCACCCGGGACGAGGCCGTGGAGGCCGTCGACCTTCGGCCGGTCCTCGTCGAGCCCTGCCGCCCCCCGCTCACCGGGATCCGGGAGCCCAACGAATCCCAGGGCGCCTCCGAGAAGGTCGTCCTCGTGACCCATGTGGATCGACCGAATCCCCGGATGCTCGTCGAGGACACCGGTGGCGAGGATGGCGGTGCCCCGTTCTTCGCCACCCACAAGATCACCTTGCCCAGGGGTGAGAAGAACGTCATTCAGGTACGAGCGCTCAGCGCCAAGCAGCACTGCCGATGGCGACTGGAGTTGGACTACCTCGCCGACGGACGACGCCAGACGATGGTGATCTCGGCACCCGGCGACAAGCCGTTCGAGGTGACCGGGCAAGCGGACGACGCGGCCCACACCTGGATCTACCTCAATTCGCTGAACGAATGTCGGGCCAAGGACGGCACCAAGACCGACCGGCTGCGCATCACCGGCGCCGAGTACGCGCAGATGGTGCGCGACCGGCGCACCTGCCCCTACTGACAACCGGCCGTCCACCCGGATCACCGGCCCGCGCCCTCCACCGGGACCGACCCGCCAGGCCATATTGCCGGACCGGTAAACCTCGCGAGCCGACGTGGTGTCTTGCTGGTTGACGAGGCCGGGAGGTCAGATGAGGGATTCGCGCGGGGCGGAGTTCGATGACTTCGTTCGCACACGGTCGGCGGCGCTGTTGCGGGTTGCCTTCCTGCTGACCGGGGACCGGCACGCTGCCGAGGATCTGCTTCAGGAGGTGCTGGAGCAGTTGTACGTGCGCTGGCGTCGGGTGCAGAGCAGCCCGGAGGCGTACGCGCGACGTGCGCTGGTCAATCGGTCGATCAACCGGTGGCGGTGGCGTGCCCGGCGTCCGGAACAGTCGCTGGGCGACCACGACGGGGTTGCCCGGGACCACGCCGACACCGTGGCGGTTCGCCAGCTGGTCGTCGGGGCGCTGCGGTCGTTGCCCGCTCGGCAGCGGGCCGCTGTCGTGCTCCGTTACCTGGAAGACCTGCCGGTCGTCGACGTCGCGTCGGCGATGGGCTGCTCCGAGGGTGCGGTGAAGAGTCACGCCTCGCGTGGGTTGGCCCGGCTGCGAGAGGCGCTGGCCGAATCGAGCCTCGTCATGCCCATCACTGGAACCGGGAGTTCGCGATGACCATGAACGACAGTGACGTGCGCGGCATCCTGCATCGCGCGACGGACGACCTGGTCACCCCGCCGGGTCTGCTGACCGAGGTGCGTCGGGGTGGGCGGCGCCGGGTGGTCCGCCGGCGGGCCGTGTTGGCGGCGGTCTGCGCGGCCGTGGTGGCCGTGCCCGTGGCCGGCGTCCTCGACCTGCCCGGCGCTGGCGGAGACGCACAGATCGCTTCACCACTGCTCGACGAACCCACTCGCGGTGATCTCGCCACCGACGAAGGGTACCTACGACAGGTCCGCGAGGTGTGGCAGCGCCAGATCGCGCAGTCGGATGGTCCGCCGCGCGGCGAGCCGAACATCGTGTGGGCAGGAGATACGCCTGCTGGCCCGGCCGCCTACGTCGCCCACGCCACCATGCACGGCATGACGGTGGGCTTCGTCAAACCCACAGCCGACGGGCCGCGCGTCAGCACCCTGACACAGGTCACCGATACCGAAACGGACGGCCTTGAGCAGGCGGCACTGCTCGGACCGCAGCGCGACGTGCTTCTTGTGCTCGACTTCGGGCAACCGGTGGAGTTCTCCCCGCAACTGCGGTACGCGCTCGATGGCAAAGTCGAGCGGACCTTCGAGCCGGTGGTGTTCCGAGACGGCGCGGCGGTGTTGTCGGTGCCGCCACAGCGCACGAAGCTCACCGTCGGGCTCTCCCGGATCCCCGTCGAACAGGACAACGTGATTCACATCGACGGCGTAAGCGAGATCTACTTCCCCGACCACAAGGATCGGCCGGCACCACCGCTGGTTCGCCGCACGCTGCCCGGCGCGGAGCAGGTCTGGGGCATCGACCCGGCCGCCAAGGAGGTGATCGCGCCGACCGAAGCCATCGCCGAATACCTCGACCCTGTCGGAGCGCACACGCACGACGGCTCTCCCCGTCTGTGGGTCTACGGGGCAACCCCCGACGGACGGCGGCTCCTCATGGAAACCGTCCAGTACGACGACGATCCTTCCCACGTCATCGCGTTGCTCGCGGGTCGGCAGCTCCCCTTCGAGGCGGTGGCCAGCACGACCGCGGACTGGTCGGCGCCGCTGCCTGTGCGGCTACGGCTGCCGGACGACCAGGGCGTCGTCGTCGCCGCCGAGGGGTCGGCGCTGAGCTACCGGGTCGGCGACGGCCAGTGGACGGACGCCGGTCGTAACGCGGCGCTCCTGCCCGCGACCGCCACCGAGGTCCGGGTCACCGACACCAACGGAACCACCACCACCGTCCCGGTCGGCCCCTGACTCCATCGAGGTCGCCAGCCGTGCGTGCCGGTGCATGTCGTGCCAGCCGTCGGCGTGACGCACCGACAGGCGGGCCACGCCCTCCTCGGTGAAACCGGCCCGCCCGGCCACCCGGCAGGACGCCTCGTTGCCGGTCGAGTGCTCCAGCGCCAGCCGGTGAAACCCGCCCCGGGTGAAGCTCCACCGGGTCAGGGCGAGCAGCGCCTCGGTGGCGACCCCCCGGCCGCGCGCAGTGGGCACCACCCAGTACGACACCTGCGCCGACGCCTCGGTCAACAGCACGTCGCGCAACCCCACCTGACCGACGGGCCGGTCGTCGGCGGCGACGACCGCCCAACTGGCGGCGCTCTCGTCGCGCCACCGGCCGGCCCACTGCGCTGTCCACGACAGTGCCTCGTCGTCGCTGTCGAGGCGACGCACGTGCCATCGCTGGATCACCGGACAGTCGAAGGCGGCCCGGACGGCCGGGGCGTCGTCGTCACGCCACGGCCGGAGCGCCAGCCCGGGGCGTACCGGAAGGTGGGGTTGCTCCTGGGCGGCGAGGCTACCGGCGGGCAGGGCGGGTGCGACGAGCAGCGGCATTCGCCCATTATCGAGCCGACGGCCTCGCGAGTTGCGGCCCCGCCCTGTCCAGGGCCGGCTCGGGCTGAAGGGACGTCCCGGTCAGGGGTTGATCAGTCTCCAGTCGCCTTCGGAGACGACGTCAACGGTGCCATCGACCACCTTGATGGCGGTGTTGTCGTCGATGGCGTAGGTCGGAACCGGGATTCCGGACGCCCACTTCTGAATGTCGGACAGCGCGGTGTCCTCCATGTCCGGGTGGTTGAGGTGGGGGTACAGCGTGAAATCCACAAGCCCCAGCGCCCGGTCGGCGTCCTGCGCCATGTCGCTGCCGTCCGGGACGAATCCAAGATCGAATTCGGCGTCGCAGTTGTACGGGGTGACAGCGATGCTCCCGGCGCTGACCCCCACATAAACCGTGTCAGTCAGCGACGGCAGGAGGTCGGCCAGGCCCGACTGGCGCAGCCAGTAGGTCAGGTAGAGCACGTCGCCGCCCCAGACGAGGAGGGCGTCGGCCTCCCGGACCGCCGGGACCCAGTTCTCTTCTCGAATGGTCGGCAGCGCGGTGAGTTCCAATATCCCCAGGGATTTCCAACCGAGCTGGGACAACGGGATCGAAGCCGGGCCGTGGACCGCCTTCCAGGCCCTCTCGGCTCCGCCAGGAAAGGGGTAGACAGCGGTGGGGATGAACAGGGCCGTGGACTCGGCGATCGGCTTGCCCAGCAGGTCGACGAGCGCGTCGGAGATGCTCGGGTTGCAGATGCCCGACGACGTGAGAAGGAACTTCATGGAATCCGCTCTCCTGAAGCCACCGCATGACGGCGATCATGTTGTCCACGAGGACCAGCGTCCCGCTCGCTGAATCCGAGCGACACATCGCTGGATCATCCGCTGACGGCCGTTCACCCGTCAACCGTCCGAACCAACCGCTACTTCGCGCAGATCTTGGACAGTTTCCGTCAGGGCGTAACGGAAACTGTCCAAGATCTGGTGGTGTCGCTGCCCGACAAGCCCTTCGAGCCGACGGCCTCACTCGCCGGTCGGGCCGCCGGCGAGTTCGGCGACCACGTCGAGGTGGCCCAGGTGGCGGGCGTACTCCTGCACCAGGTGGAACAACACCCGCTCGAGCGACGCCGGGTCCGCGCCGTTCCACCGCGGGCCCGGCGCGCCGATCTCGGCCAGGTCGTGTGCCGTCACCACGGCCGTGGTGTGCGCGCCCTGCGCCCGCAGCGCCGCCACCAGGTCCGCGCGGGTCTCGTCGGGGGCGACGTACCAGCGGTCGTCGCGGCGGTCGCCCCACGGCTCGGCGACGTCCCGGCCCTGGAAACCCCACTCGATCCAGCGCAGCTCGACGTGGCGCAGGTGGGTGAGCAGCTCCAGTGGCGTCCACCCGGACGGCAACCGGCTGCGCCGCAGTTCCGGCTCGGCCAGCGCCGACACCTTGGCCACCGTGGACTCCCGGAAGTAGTCCAGGTAGCGCAGGAAGACCTCGGTGCGGCTGCCGGCCGGGTCGGTGGGCTCGGGGAACGAGGTCATGATCCGGCCGGCAGGTCACGGGCACGCTGGCGCACCCCGGCCGCGCCGTACGGGTAGTCGCCCACCAGCGGGGCGCTCGCCTCGTCCAGCAGCCGCATCTGCTCGGCGTCGAGGACCAGGTCGGCGGCGGTCAGGTTGTCGTCGAGCTGGTCGGTGGTCCGCGCGCCGAGGATCACCGAGGTGACCGCCGGTCGGGCCGCCAGCCAGGCCAGTGACACCGCCGACATGGACACGCCCCTGTCCTCGGCGATCTGGCGGACCGCGTCGAGCACCCGCCAGGTGCGCTCCTCGGCGTTGCGACCCGCGTACGCCTCGACGCCGCGCTGCGGGTTCTCGCCGAGCCGCGTCGCGCCGGTGGGCGTGCTGTCGCGCTGGTACTTACCGGTCAGCCAACCGCCGCCCAGCGGTGACCACGGCAGGATGCCGATGCCCTCGTTCTCGCAGACCGGCACCAACTCGAACTCGATCTCCCGAGCCAGCAGGTTGTACTGCGGTTGCAGGGTCACGATCGGGGTGAGGTTGAGGTGCTGGGTGAGCAGGGCGGCCTTCTGCAACTGCCAGCCGGTGAAGTTGCTGACCCCCGCGTAGCGGATCTTGCCGGCGCTGACCGCGTCGTCGAAGAACCGCAGCGTCTCCGGCAGCGGGGTCAGCGGATCCCAGGCGTGCGCCTGGTACAGGTCGACGGCCTCGACGCCGAGGCGGCGCAGGCTGGCGTCCAGGGCGCGGGTGAGGTGCACCCGGGACAGGCCGGCGTCGTTGGTCCCCGGGCCCATCGGGAACCGCCCCTTGGTGGCGATCACCAGGCGGTCGCGCAGGTCGGGTCGGCTGCGCAGCCAGCGCCCGATGATGTCCTCGGAGACGCCGGTGGAGTAGACGTCAGCGGTGTCGATGAAGGTGCCGCCGGCCTCGACGAACCGGTCCAGTTGCGCGAAGCTGCCGGCCTCGTCGGTCTCCGCGCCGAAGGTCATCGTGCCCAGACACAGGGTGGACACCAGGGTGCCGGTGTTGCCCAGAGTGCGATAGCGCATATCGTCCTTTCGGTCCGAGTGACAAAGCTGATCTTCGCACCCGGTCCGACCACCCGCACGGGGCGGACCGCCGCGGCGCTCAACGCGCCGCGGCGGTCGCGCTCCGTACGGTCACGCCGAGCGACCTGTGGTTCCGGCGACCAGCGGATGCACCTCCAGATCGCTGCAACTGTCGGTCTCCCACCTCAGCCGTACCGACCGGACGTCGTCCGGCGGCGTGATCAACAGGCTCACGTACGGTTTGCACGCGGCGCCGTCGGCGCGGAAACCCGACGCCTCGACCAACGCCGACGCGGACCTGCCCGGATGCAACGTCACCGTCGGCGGCCGCCCGGTCCCCGCCGGACCACCCATATAGCCGCGCCGCGTGCGCTCGGCATGCGCCAGGGTCCTGCCGTCGCCACCCAGCGCGTCGACCCCCGGGTAGCCGGTCAGTCGGCAGGTGGCGCCTCCGCTGTTGCGGAACACCACGGCCACGCTGCGGTGTCCGCTCGCGGCGTCCTCGGACGCGAGCGTGACCGTCAGCTGCGCCGTCGTGCACCGGCCCGGCGTCGAGTCGGGCGCGCCCGGCGGCCGGGCGCCGACGGTCCCGGCCGCCGAGCTGGGCACCTCGGGAGAACCGGTCGTCGGCGACTGAACGGTGGGCGACGGCGTGGTCGGCGCCGGGGTGCTCGGCGGGGTCACCGGAGAGGGCGTCACCGCCGGCGGTACCGCGTCGTCGAAGGACGAACGCCACGCGCCTCCGACCGCGATGGCGCCCAGTACCGCCACCGCCAGGGCCCCGGTGCCAAGCCGTCGGCGCGCCGTCCGGTGCCCGGCACGGCGTCGGACGGCCGCCGGGGACTCGGGTCGCGCCACGGCCGCCGCACTCCCGGCCAGGTCGGCCAGCCTCTCCTCGAACGGGGCCGGCTCGCCGGGCGCCCGATGCAGGTCAGACATCTTCCGAGATCCTTCCGTCAGCGCTGTCCGTCAACTCCGTGAAGTGCTGGGCCAGCGCCTGCCTGCCCCGGGCGAGCCGGGACTTCACCGTCCCCAGTGGCGTTCCCGTCTCGCGGCAGATGTCGGCCAGTGGCAGGCCGACGAGGTGGTGCAGCACCACCACCCGCCGCTGCTCGTACGGCAGTCCCGCCAGGGCGCCGATGAGTTCCAGATGACCGGAGCCGGTCGACTGGACAGGATCCTGCGGACCGTGCCGCCGGTGGGCGGCCAGCCGGTTTCTCGCTCGACGCCAACTGCTCACCGCGATGCGGTAGGCGACCGTGCGGACCCACGCCTCGGGACTGTCGTACTCGTTCAGCTTCGTCCGTCGCTGCCACGCACGGCAGTACGCCTCCTGTACCGCGTCCTCCGCCTCGTTGAGATCCCCCAGCATCGCGTACAGCTGCCCGACCACGCGTCGATACGTGCTGGTGTAGAAGTCGTCGAACTCGTCGACATGCAACATCCCTTCGCCCCCGCCCTTCCGGCGTCCCATCGACGTCCACCGCACTCACGCCTCGACCGCCGCCGAGGTTCCGCCGAGCAGGATTCTCGTTCTGTCCGGACGGCGACAGCGCGCACCACGGGCACCACGCGGCGACGCGGCCGGCGATGATGAGCGGGTGAGCGAACACGCAGTCGACACCGACAGTCCCCGTCGGCCTGCCACGGTCGGCCCACCGGGCGAACCGGACGTACCCGGTCCGCGGGCGCTCGGCCCGTGGTGGGTGGCCGCGACGACCACAGTGACGCTCCTGCTGCTCGCGAGCCGTTACGGCTATCACCGCGACGAGCTGTACTTCCTGCTCGCCGGCCGGCACCTCGACTGGGGCTACATCGATCAGGGGCCCCTGGTCCCGGCGCTGGCCCGGCTGCTCGACACGATCGCCCCGGGCAACCTGGTGGTGCTGCGTACCCCGTCGGCGGTGCTGGCCGGCGGCGCGGTGTTGCTGGTCGCTGCCATCGCCCGGGAGCTGGGTGCCGGCCGGGGCGGGCAGCTCTTCGCGGCGGTGCTCGCCGCGCTCTCCGGCATCGTGCTCGCCAGTGGTCACCTGCTCAGCACCACCACCGTCGACCTGCTGGTCTGGTTGGTCGCGACGTGGTGTGCGGTGCGGTTGCTGCGTACCGGTGACAGCCGCTGGGCGCTGGGCATCGGGCTGGCGCTCGGTGTGGGCATGCTCAGCAAGCTGTTGCCGGCGCTGCTGGCCGTGGGCCTGGTCGCCGGGGTGCTCATCGCCGGCCCACGCCGGCTGCTGCGCGACCGGTGGGTGCTCGCCGCCGCCGGGATCACCGTGCTGCTGGCCGCGCCGAACCTGATCTGGCAGGCGGCCAACGGCTTTCCGCAGCTCGGCGTGGCCGCCTCCATCTCCGACGGCGACAGCTCCTACAGTGGCCGCCTGGAGTCGTTCACCCTTCACTTCGTCATCATCAGCCCGTACGCCGTACCGATCTGGATCGCCGGCCTGGTCGCGCTGCTACGTCGGCCCGAGTGGCGGGCGTACCGGGCGGTGGGGTGGGCCTGGGTGGTCGTCGTCGGCATCGTGCTGATCGCCGGCGGCAAGGGTTACTACGACGCGCCGCTGTTGCTGGTCCTCACCGCCGCCGGGGCGCTGGTCACCGTGGCGTGGGCCTCGCGCGGGTCGCTCTGGTGGCGTCGTGGGCTGCTCACGCTGGGCGTGGTGCCGTTCCTGCTGCCCAACGTCGTGCTGCTGCTGCCGGTGCTGCCGGCCGACCGGTTGCCCGGGTTCGTGGTCGACGTCAACTACGACGCCGGCGAGACGATCGGCTGGCCGGAGTTCGCCGACTCGGTCGCGAGAGTCCATCGTGGGCTGCCGCCCGAGGAGCGGTCACGGGCGGTCGTCCTGACCGCCAACTACGGCGAGGCCGGCGCACTGGCGCGTTACGGTCCGGCCCGTGGTCTGCCCCGCGCGTACTCCGGGCACAACAGCATGGTCGACTTCGGTCGCCCGCCTGCCGACGCTGACGTGGTCATCGCCGTCGGTTGGGTTGGTGGTGAGCCTGGCGACCCGCTGGGCGCCTGGTTCGAGCGGTGCACCCTTTCCGGGGTGGTGGACCAGCGGGTCGAGGTGGACAACGACGAGAACGGCGGCTCGATCCACGTGTGCCGGGGGCTGCGGCGTCCGTGGTCGCAGATCTGGGACACCGAGGTACGCCACACCGGCTGACCGTGCACCACAGGCTTCGCCGGTCAGCCAGGGTCAGCTGGCGCCGCCGGTCAGCCAGGCCTGGATGCCGACCAGGGCCTCGGGGCCGGAGGTGGCGTCGACGTCGCGGGCGAGATCGGCGATCGTGACCGCGGCGAGCGCCTGGTGCCACGCGTCCTCGGCCGCCCACATCGCGCGGGAGACGGGGCACGGCGTGGTGCAGGCGTCGGCCGGCGTCGCGAACGGGCCGCGCTGGCGGATCTCGGTGCAGACGAAGGTCCGGCCGGGACCGTCGACGGCCCGGACCACGTCGAGCAGGGTGATGCTCTCCGGTGCGCGGGCCAGCACATAGCCGCCCGATTTGCCCTGCACGGAGTGGATCAGGCCGGCGCGGGCCAGCGCCTGGAGCTGCTTGGCCAGGTAGCTGCTGGAGACGTCGTGCAGTTCCGCCAGCTTGGCCGCCGGAACGGGCGTGTGGCTGACGGTGAGCACCACGCAGCAGTGCAGCGCCCACTCGACCCCGCCGGACATCTTCATGACGTCACCCTAGTCACCCCGTTACTCGGACTCATTGTGTCCGAGTATAGTTCTCGGACAAGGAAGGTCCGAGTTTCGGCTGAACCTCAGCAGTCGGACCACACAGTCACGGGAAGGTGCATGGGATGAAGATCGCCGTACTGGGCGGGACCGGCCTCATCGGGTCGCAGGTCGTCAAGATCCTGCAGGCCGCGGGGCACGAGGCGGTGCCGCTCTCGCCGTCCACCGGGGTGGACCTGCTCACCGGGCAGGGCCTGTCCGACGGGCTCGCCGGCGCCGAGGTCGTCGTCAACCTGACGAACTCGCCGACCTTCGACGAGGCCTCGCCCGCCTTCTTCCAGACGACCATGGACAACCTGCTGGCCGCAGCCGCTCGCGCGGGCGTCGGCCACGCGGTGATCCTCTCCATCGTCGGCGTCGACCAGGTGCCGGACCTGGACTACTACCGCGCCAAGACCCTCCAGGAGGGGATCCTCACGGCCGGTCCGATTCCGTACTCGATCGTCCGCGCCACCCAGTTCTTCGAGTTCGTCGAGGCGATCCTGTCCTGGACGGCCGACGACACCACCGTCCGCCTGCCCAGCACGCCGGTGCAGCCGATGGCCGCCGCCGACGTGGCGCAGGCCGTCGCCGAGGTCAGCATGGGCGCGCCGCTGCGGGGCATCCGCAACGTCGCCGGGCCCGACGTCTTCGCCCTCGACGAGCTGGGGCGGATCACCCTCGAAGCCCGCGGTGACCAGCGCACCGTCACCACCGACAACACCGCCGGGATGTTCGCCGCCATGTCCGGCGATGTCCTCATCGCAGGCGACGACGCCGTCATCGCGCCCACCGCCTACCGGGAGTGGCTGGCGCGCCGGGCCTGAGCAGGCACACCCCGCGTCTCGCGGCGGCGATCGACCGCCGCCGCGACGCGCGGGCACGGCGGCTGGATCCCCATCCGGCACGAACTGGTGCTCGAATTGCGTCTCTGACCAGGGCTTTCAGCCTGCGCAAGACCGGTTACCGGCGCATCCCACCGTGTGACGTGCTGGTCCCGGCCGGCCACTCGCGCGCCAGGATCGCGAAGACGAGTTGGTCGGCCCACTCCCCCTTGAACAGGTAACTCTCGACGTGGCGGGCCTCCTGTCGCATACCGAGACGCGCCATCAGTCGGGCCGACGGGGTATTGCGACAGTGGCACCGGCCGTAGACCCGGTGCAGCCCGAACTCGGTGAAACCCCAGTCCAGCACGGCGGTGGCGGCCTCCGTGGCCAACCCGCGACCGCAGTGGTCGGGGTGGAAGACGAACCCGAGTTCGGCGGTACGCTCCAGCCGGCTGCGCCACACCAACTCCACGATCCCGATCACCCCGGCATCGGTGACCACGGCCACCGTCAGGCAGTCGCCCTCCGCGCGCCACGCGTCCTCGCCCGCCATGGCGAGCACCGACACCCGCGACTGCTCCCGGGTACGCGGCTCCGCCCCGAGCATCCAGCGCACGACGTCGGGTCGACGCTGAAACGCGTACACGTCGTCGAGGTCGTCGATCGTGACCGGGCGCAGGGTGAGCCGTGCGGTGCGGATCGGGTAGGTCGGCTGGAACATCACGCGATCGTAGAGACCCGTGCGGAGAGCTCCGGTGCCGGTCGTTCGGCGTCCGTGCTCCGGGGCAGCAGCAGCGGGCTCGCGAGGATCACCAACCCGGCGACCGCGATGGCCGTGCGCGGGCTGGTGGCCTGCGCGAGCAGCCCACCGAGCGCGCTGAGGATGGCGATGGCCGCGCTGCTGCCGATCGACCAGGCAGAGAGGGTGCGGACGATGCGGTCCTTCGGAGTCTGTTGAAGGCGGTAGGTGGCGAGCACCGGGTTGTACAGGCTCATGCTGATGATGATCGCGAACTCGACGGCGATCACCGTGGCGAGGCCGACCACGCCGGGCTGGACGAAGGCGAGGCCGATCAGCCAGATCGCGCGCAGCGTGCCCACGGTGCGGATGATCCGGTGTTGGCCATGGCGTGCCACCACCCGACGGGCCAGGCGTGATCCGACGAGCCCGCCGACGCAGGGCACGGCGAAGGCGAGGCCGTACTGCCACGGCGGGAAGCCCAGCTCGCCGAGCAGGAGCACGGCCAACAGCGGCTCGGTGGCCATGATCAGCCCGCCGACGAGCAACTGGTTGAGGTAGAGCGCCCGCAGACCGGGGTGGGTCAGCAGGTGCCGCCAGCCGTCGAGCAGCTCACCGGCCCGGACCCGGCCTGCGCCGGTGCGCCGGGGGTGGTCTTCGGGGCCGCGAATGGCGGTGAGGCCCAGCGCGGAGAGCAGGTAGCTGAGCGCGTCGGCCACGACGGTGACGACCGGCCCGAAGAGTCCCACCGCGGCGCCGCCCAGCGGCGGCCCGAGCGCGATCGAGCTCCAGGTCGTCGACTCGAACCGCGCGTTCGCCACCAGCAGGTCGTCCGGTCGCACGAGGGCCTTGAGGAAGGCGCCGCTGGCCGCGTTGAAGGCGATCTTGGCGGTGGCGAGCACGGCCGAGACGACCAGCAACTGCTCGAAGCTGAGCCGGCCCAGCGCGTACGCGACGGGGACGGTCAGCAGGACCGCGAACCGGGCCAGATCCATCGCGATCATCACGTGCCGCTTGCGGTGGAACTCCACCCACGGCCCGATCGGCAACGCGATCAGCGCGCCCACCGCCGGCCCCAGCGCGGCCAACACGGACACCTGAGCGGGGCTGGCCTGCAACACCAGCACGGCGATCAACGGCAATGCCCCGAAGCCGAGCCCCGAGCCGTAGGCACTGACCGCATACGACGCCCACAACCACCCGAACCGCCGACCCAGGGATCGCCTCGCGGACAAGCCCACACCCCACTTCCGACAACTCGTCGTTGACCCCCGCGATCAAAGCAAGCCCAGTGATCAGGGATCAAACAACCGCATGGGCGGCGAATCACAACCAGAGGTTGTGTCAGTAGGGTTTGCCGGGTGAACCTCGACGCCGTCCGTACGTTTGTCGCCGCCGTCGACGCCGGCCAGTTCCAGGACGCCGCCGCCGCGCTGTCGATCACCCAGCAGGCCGTCTCCAAGCGAATCGCCGCACTGGAGAAGGACCTCGGGGTACGGCTGTTCACCCGCACCGCGCGCGGCACCCACCTCACCGTCGACGGTCAGACGTTCCTGCCGCACGCCCGTGAACTGCTCCGGGCCGAGGCGCGCGCCGATGTCTCCGTACGCCCCGGCCGACGGGCACTGCGCGTCGACGTGCACAGCCGACGGATCGCACCGGCGGTGCTGTTGCAGGACTTCCACCGCGCGCATCCCCGCATCGAGCTGGACGTCGTCACCCTCGACGCCGACGTCCACGCCGCGATGGCCGCCGTCGAGGCGGGGACTGTCGACGCCACCTTCCACGCCGTCACCGTCGCCGCGCGTCACCTGCCCGCCGCGATCAGGACCGCGCGTGTGATCGACGAGCACCACGAACTGCTCGTCGGCCCCCGTCACGCCCTGGCCAACGCCCGCACCGTCACGCCCGCGCAACTCGCCGAGCACCGCATCTGGATGCCCGGCATGGCTCCCGGCACCGAATGGGCCGACTACTACGACGAACTCGCCGCCGCGTTCGGCCTCACCATCGACCTGGTCGGGCCGGTCTTCGGCAACGAGGCGCTGCTGGCCGAGATCGCCGACTCCGCGGAGCTGGCGACCCTCGCGGGGGAACGCACCCGGTACCTGTGGCCGGACAGCTACGACCTGCGGCGCGTACCGGTGCGCGACCCGGCACCCATCTACCCCATGTCACTCATCTGGCGCGACGACAACCCGCACCCCGCGCTGGCCGCACTTCGCGACCACCTCGGCTCCCGGCGGGTGCAGGCACCCGGCGCCGAGGTCTGGCTACCGGCTTGGGCGCACCTCAGCTAGCCAGGTCGGCGGACAACTGATCGTCGTGACGGCGGCGGGCCCGACCAACGGCAGCCATGTGGTGCTCGGCCCAGGCGCGTACCGCTGCCAGCGGGGCGTCCGCGCGAGGGCAGCGGCAGCCACGCCGCGAGCCCGGGGTTGCCCAGTGCCGCGGCCACCGCCGGGCCGGCGCCCGCCGGCACCTCGACGAGGCTGCACGTCTACCCGCGATGTCTCGGCGTGTTGACACGCGTTCATCCGGCACTACATTTAACGTGTTGGTTAAGTGAATGGAGGCTCTGGTGTCTGGCAGCGATCAACTCAGCGCGGTGTTCTCGGCGCTCGCCGACCCGACTCGACGGGCGATCCTCGCCGAGCTGGCCGACCGCGACGCCACGGTCACCGAGCTCACCGCTCCGCTCCCGATCTCGATGCCGGCGGTGTCGCGGCACCTGAAGGCGCTTGAGCGCGCTGGGCTCATCTCACGCACCCGGTCGGGGAAGTTGCGGATGAGTCGCATTGAGGCCGCCCCGCTGCGCGAAGCCGCCGAGTGGATCGAGCGCTACCGGCGGTTCTGGGACACGTCCCTCACCCGCCTCGACGCCCACCTCGCGGCTGTGCAGGCCGCCGGCCGGCCAACGGACCGAACGACCCACGGCTCGGCGTGATCCCGACAGGGAATCCCCGAGCAAGGCTTACGACAAGGAGAATTGATGGACAGCGACAAACCGCCAATCGTCATCTCACGAGTGGTGGACGCGCCACGGGAGCTGGTCTACCGAGCTTTCACCGACCCGGACCACCTGGCCGCATGGTGGGGACCGATCGGCAACTCACTGCCCCGCGGCGAAATGAAATTCGACGTTCGGCCTGGCGGCTACCAGCGGTGGACCGAGGTCTTCCCGACCCAACCCGACCTTCGAGTCGACGTCCACATCGACCTCACCGACGTCGTCGACGGCGAACTGCTCGACGGCGTCGCGCACGTCACCGGGCAGCTGCCGGAGGGCATTGAGCCGCACGAGACAAGGATGCGGGTCGAGTTCCACGACGAGGCCGATGGACGGACGCGCCTTGAGATCCGTCAGTGGCTCCCGGGGAGGGTGGTTGGCCCCGCCGAACAGGGTTGGAACGAGGCCTTCTCCAAACTGGACGCCACACTGCGGAATGCCCACCCCGTCGCAGTCGACGTCGAGGTGTAGCGCCATGGCCAAGCTGATCTACGTGAACAACGTGTCCCTCGACGGTTACATCGAGGACGAACACGGCAGATTCGACTGGACTCCACCCGACGACGACTACCTCACGTTCATCACCGACCTCGTCAGGCCCATGGGCACCTACCTCTACGGCCGGCGTCTGTACGAGTCGATGTCCGTCTGGGAAACCGACCCTGCCCTGGCCGCACATTCGAAGCTCACTGCCGACTTCGCCGACGTCTGGCAGGCAGCGGACAAGATCGTCTACTCCACCACGCTGGACGCGACCTCGACCGCCAGGACCCGGCTCGAAAGGAACTTCGACCCCGCCTCGGTACGCGCCATGAAAGCCTCGGCCACCAGTGACCTCACCATCGGAGGCGCACACCTCGCGGCGCAGGCATTCCAGGCCGGGCTGATCGACGAGTGCCACCTGCTGATCCATCCCATCCTCACCGGCGGAGGCAAGCCCGGGCTGCCCAGCGGCATCCGCCTTGACCTGGAGCTACTGAGCAATCGCCGATTCAGCAACGGTGTGGCGTCCCTGCACTACGGCATCCGCACCTGAGACGGTCGTCGGCGTCACCGATCCGGAGGTGTGTCGGTGACGCCGACGGGACGTCCAGCTCGTTCTGGGCGACCTTTCGCATCTCGGTCAGTCTCCATACCAGTGCAGCGTCAGGCCAGGCTCGTCACGCCAGCGCGCCAACAACGCCTTCAGCGCCGCCACCAGCTCACGCTCCGCGTCGTCAGCCGCCGCCGCCGCGAGACGGTCGACGTCAGCGTCGAGCTGCGGCAGATCCTCACGAACGAGTACGCCATCTGACCACGGGCTGAGCTGACCCAGGATTGGAAGTCGGTTACCGCCGGCGGCGTTCAGCAGCGGCAGCAACTCCTCCACCGGCACGTCGAGCAGCAAACCGCGCTCCTGCGCCGCGGTCCACTCGTCGGCGTCGGCGCGATGGCGCTCCCGCCGCTGCGCGCGGGTAGCCCGACGCAGGCTCTTCGGACGCGGCAGCGGAGCGCGCAGCACCAACAGCAGACCCACCCGGCGAGGCTACGGCAGCTCTGGTGTGGACAGCACGGTCGGCTACCGGCCGGAGCGCGACCATTCGCCGAGCGGGCGCGCCGGCGGGTCCGCCGTCGTTCGACGAGGCTGTGCGACCTGGGTACGGTGAAACTGTGCTCTCGGCCGTGAAGGGTCTGTCCCGGTACCACACCGAGGAGTCGCTGCGCGTCTACCTGTTGGAACGCTCGCACCGTACCGAGCACGGCTGCCTGGTCATCGAAGGTTACGGGCGGCGACGCGGGGTGCACCAGAAGGTCGCCGGTCGCGCGTGGGCGCACATCGCCGCGTACGTCGTCCTCGTCGGCGGGTACGACCCCGCCCTCGACGTCGATCAGACCTGCGGTGCCGCCGACTGTATCGAGCCGACACATCTGCGCCAGCTCAGCCGGGCCGAGGCCTGCCGCAGCCGCAACCAGTTGGCACAGTGCCGCAACGGCCACGACCGTGAGCTCGACCCGGCCACCGGCCGGTACCGTCGGGTCTGTCGCAGTTGCAACCGGGAGGCCCAACGCCGCTGGCGTGAACGCGAGGCCGCCGAGGTAGCCCAGGCCCGCGCTGCGTACGGCCGCTCGTAGTGATCGTCCGGAGATGCAACCCGGTCTGACGCATCAGGAGCAGGGCGGGTGCCGCGGTAGCAGGCACCCCGCAACTCACCTCGATGATCGTCGGCCGATGTTCACCTTGGCGAGGACCGGTCTGGTCACATCCTGGTTGTCGATGACGACGTCCGCGAGTTCGTGAGGCGCGCAGGCGGCGAAGTACAGCCGCTGGCCGCCGACGTAGCGGCCGAGGCTGGGATGTTCGGGATCCGGATGCGAGCCGTCGCGTCGGGCCATCCGGGCCACGGTGACCGCGAACGGCGCGTCAAGAAAGACGGAGAAGTCCCAGAACTCCACCAGCTCGTCACGGTGCAGGAACAGCCCGTCGACGATGAGTACCGTGCCAGGCGCCGCGGTCCGCCACGCAAGATCCAGGACCCCGTCTGTACGAAGATCATGGACAGCAGGACGGTAACGGCGAGAGCCTCCGAGACCGAACGGCTCCAGCACGTTGTGGACGAGGGCTTCGTAGTCGTAACTGTCGAGCCAGAAGCCTTCCGGCGAATCCCGGCCCCGGCGATGCCGCGCAGCCCGACGGTGATGAAAGCCGTCCGCCGATACGTGCACGACAGGACGTCGCCGGTCGCCCAGCACGGCGGCCAACTCGCCGGCGAACGTGGACTTACCCACCCCGTCGACCCCGTCAACGGCCACCCGTACGCACTGCGGCGCGGGGAACGTCGGAACCATGTCACCGACATCGTCAAGCAACTGCTCCCGCCCGACGCTCACGCCGTTCCTCCGTCCATGGACCGGAAGCGCCGCACGCCCCCACGGATCGAGGAAGTCATTCTGGCAGACGCCTCACCACCAGCGGCCCGCATCAAGTCCCGTCGGGGACAGGACAGGCGGCTCGTCCGGCCACGTACACCAGCCTCATTCGTTACACAGCATAACTGTCATTATGGTGCCTGCACGTTTCGCACCTTTCGTCCCAGGTAATTAGCGGATTATCGTTAATAACAATCCAGTATTCGGCTCCCTGGAGCTCAGGCCCACTCGTCGGCCGCCTCGGGAACGCTGTGGCTTTGCAGCCCCCACGCGCTCAGGATGTCGGCATGAATGACCACAGTGCGAACGCGGTCGACGAGCAGGAGGAAGCGCTACCGGGCGGCAACATGGGCGGTGCAACTCGTGTCGGTGCCACTGTTCGGCGCGGTGCCTGGACCTGGAGCCCGACGATTCAACGCCTGCTCCGACATCTACGTGAGCGTGGGGTCACCTGGGCTCCGCAACCGCTCGGGACCGATGAGCACGGACGCGACAGCGTCTCGTACCTGCCGGGCATCGTGCCGCAGTACCCGTTGCCGGACTGGGTCTGGAGCGATGACGTCCTCACCGATGCAGGTGTCCACCTTGCACAACTTCACCAGGCCACCGCCAGCTTCGACACCGTCGGCGGAGTTTGGCAGTTCCCGGTGCGACAGCCAGCTGAGGTCGTCTGTCACAACGACTTCGCGCCGTACAACATGGTCTTCACCGACCGGCGGCTCACCGGAGTCATCGACTGGGACACGGCCTCGCCCGGTCCCCGGTCGTGGGATCTGGCCTACCTTGCCTACCGGCTGGTGCCGCTGGCCCATCCCGACAACGGCGACGCAATCGACAGTGACGTACGCGAGCGGGCACGTCGGCTGCGCATGCTCTGCGATGCCTACGGCTCGGGGCAAGACCCTGCTCACGTCCTTCAGGCCGCGGTCCATCGACTACACGACCTCGCCGCCTTTACCGAGGCGCGAGCCGATCAGGGACAGGAGAGCATTCGCAGTCACGTCGGGCTCTACCGACGCGACGCGAGGTGGATCACCGCGCACGCCGATCAGTTGGGCCGAGATGTCGCCTAGGCCACCAGCGCCCCCATTGGCCCCGCACGGCGTGCGTTGGATGCGCGAGAGATCCCGGGCATGAGCGGCTGGGCTGCGGCGGAGTCGACGCTGAGGAACATCGACTTTGCCCTGGCGGGCTGCGCGGCAGCGAAGTGCGACCGGCTTCAGGTGTTGGCGCGGGTGGCTTCGCGGACGGGTTGGAAAAGTTCGATGAGGTTGCCAGCGGGGTCGGCGAGCAGGATCTGACGGCCGCCGGGCCCGGAGACCAGTTCGCTGCGGAACGCCAGGCCAGCGTCGCGGAGCCGGTCGATCTCGGAGTCCAGGTCGTCGACGATGAGGTGGATACGGTTGCGGCCGGGGCTGGTGGCGTCGTTCGGGGTGGCGCGGGCGCCGGAGCTGGCGGGTCCGGACAGCAGCAGTCGTAGCGGGCCGCGGACCACGTCGGCGAAGGCGGGGGCCGCGCTGATCTTGAGGTGAAAACCGAGGTGGGCGGTGTAGAAGTCGACGGCGGCGTCAACATCGTCGACGAGGTAGCGGACGCTGACGTACTGCTCAGGTGTGCTCACGGTTTGGTCTCCTGGGGATCGGTGGCGAGGACGGGCAGCAGATGCCGCACGCGGGTGTCGATGTCGGCAGCAACCTGCAAGAAGGCGGGGTAGTCGTCCCTGGTGCCGGCTGCGGCGGGGTCGGGGATGCTCCAGTGCAGCTGACCGGCCGGGTTGCCGAAGTCGGGGCACACCTCTCGGGCCTTGTCGCACAGGGTGATCACGTAGTCGAAGCGGCGGCCGGTGAGCGTGTCCAGGTGCCGCGGGTGCCGCGGGTGCCGGCTCGCGACGTCGACGCCGAAGTGGTCGCGCAGCACCCGCACGGCATGGGGGTGTAGTTGCGGTCGGGGGCGGGTTCCTGCGCTGGTCACCTGCACATGGCCGGCAGTGAGGCGTCGGAGCTGGGCTTCGGCGATGGGGGAACGTGCGCTGTTGCCCGTGCACACGAACAGCACGGTTCGCGGCGGGTGGACCGGCGGGGCCGGTGGAGTGCTGCCCAACTGCAGGGCGGGGTGCAGAGCGGCGCCGGTGCCTGCCAGCGCGTGGGCGCAGCTGTCGAGGTCGAGGTGGTAGTAGCTGTCGCGACCGTCGAAGCTGCTGCGAGTGGCGGTGACCAGGCCGCCGTCGCGCAGCAGCCGTAGGTGGTAGGAGACAAGGTTCTGCGGCTGGGCCAGGAGGCTGACCAGTTCGCGGACTCGCAGGTCACTGCGGGCGAGTGCGGTCAGCAGTTGCCAGCGCAGTGGGTGTGCGGCCAGCCGGACGAACGGCGGCGCAGTGTGACTCGGCGGCACCATGACCACGAATATACATCAAACTGGTTTGATCGGTTTGGGGTGAGCGGGAATGTGGCCACACGCCCAACTCCCAGTTCCGGCCGTACGCGTTGACGTGGCCGGCCCACTTCGTCGGTACGAACCGGCCGGGGCGCCGGTGGCGTACAGCCGTCCGGCCGCACAGTCAGCTCAGGTCAGGTCCGGAGCCAGCGATCAAACCAGGCGCGGGTCCGGCGCAGGACGTCGAGTTGGTGGTTGCGTTCCCGGATCGAGTGGCCCTCTCTCGGGTAGATCACGAACTCGTGCTCGACGTCGAAGTGGCGTAGCGCCCGGTGGAGGTACACGGCCTGTCCGAGGGGGACGTTGGTGTCCTCGGCGCCGTGCAGGATGAGCACCGGAGTGCGGATGTTGCTGGCGAAGGAGATCGGGCTGACCGCGTCGTGTGGGTGTGGGCCGATGCCGGACCAGCCGGTGCTGCCACCGAGTGCGGCTTCGAACTGGCCGTTCTCCCCGGTCGCGGCGAGCATGCCCCAGTCGATGATGCCGGCGCCGACCAGCGCGGCGCGGAAGCGGTCGGTCTGGCCGACGGCCCAGGCGGACATGAAGCCGCCGTGGCTCCAGCCGGCGATGCCCAGCCGGTCGGGGTCGGCGATGCCCTCGGCAACTAGCAGGTCGATGCCGGTCAGGATGTCGGTCCACTCCTGCTGCCCGACCCGGCCGGCGACGCTGGCGGCGAACTGGTGGCCATGGCCCTGGCCGCCGCGCGGGTTGGGCAGCAACACCGCGTAGCCGGCGGCGGCCAACCACTGCGCACTGGGAAACCAGAACAGCTGGCAACGATCGGCGTAGCGATCGTACGGGCCTCCGTGCACGATCGTGACCAGCGGGAAGGGGCCTTCCGATGCGGTCTTTCCGACCGGCAGCACGAGCAAGCCGTCCAGGTCGAGGCCGTCGACGGCGCAGTAGGCCAGCGGCTGTTGCGTGCCAAGCGGAATGCCGCCGAGTTCCGGACGAGTGTTGGTGATTCGTCGCAGCGGCCCGGTTGGCGCTCCGATGTGAACGTTCGGGGTTTGGTAGCGGGTGCCGGTCAGTACCGTGATTCTGTCGCCGGTAGGGGTGGTGGTGAGGTTGTCGATGCGTCCGGGGTGATGCGACAGGATCGTGAGGTCAGTGGGGTCGAGCCGGGCCAGGGACGTGTTCAGTCCGTCGGCGAGCACCACCAGCGGTGCCGCGTCGGTCTGGCGAAGTTCGGTGGGGCACATCGAGAGACCAGCGGTGCGGTTACGCAGGACGCGGCTGTCCATGGCCAGGTCCAACACGGCGGTGCCGGCCTGCAGAACCGGTGGGGTGAGCGCGATGTAACCGAGGTGCCAACCGTCCGCGCCCGGCCACCAGGCCAGAGATCGTGCGTCGACCTCGACCGGTCCGAGGTTCTCCGCGGTCCCGGTCGTGGGATCGAACAGGTGCAGTTGGCCGGCGCGTGGACCGTGGTCGTTGTCAGCACTGGCCCAGGTCAGCACGGCAATTGGGCCGCCGTCGGGACGTTGGCGCAGTTCCACGACGTGCCGGTCACCGAACACACTCGGGGTGGTGACCCGGCCGGTGCCCAGGTCGAGCAGGCGCAGTCGAACGCGCGGTTCACGCTCGCCGACGACGATGGCGTCGTCGCGGTCCCGGGCGCGGCGCGCGTCCTGCTCGGTGGGTTCGTCCTCGGCGAGCAGAGCGACCAGGTTGGGGTCGCTGAGCGGCAGGTGGTCGAGGACGCCGCCGCGCCAACTGGACAACGTGGTCACCGTGCCGCCGGCGAGGGTGAGCCCGTGCAGTTGCGGGGTACCGCGGCCGGCGCGGTCGGACAGGAAGAACAGCGTTCCCGAGTCGGCCGACCAGCGTGGCTGGGATTCGGTCGCGGTGTCGGCGGTCGCCCGGCGTGACTCGACGGCGGCATCGGTGTCGACGAGCCAGAGCTCGCTGTCGAGGTGGTCACCGGTCCGGCTGAGGGGAGCGAGGACGTAGCAGAGCAAGCGTCCGTTCGGTGCGAGCGCCGGGGCCTGCGGGGCGCAACCATCGACCACGAGCTCGGCTGTCAGACCCGTCATGCGATGAGTCTGCCAGCATCGACAGAACATCATGCGTCGGTCCGGTACTGGATCGACGCATCCGATTCTCACCGAACGTGCCGGGATCGATCGGCGGCCACAAACCAGTACGCCAACCGATCCGTTGGTCACGATTCCGGGTGGGCTCCGGGTCCGGGCAGCAGGTCGATGTCAGTGGCCCGCATGGGCTGCTCGCACTCCGAGCACCGCAGTTCCACATGACTGATCTTGCCGCAGGCGTGGTGGCGGTACAGCACCGGTGGGCCGGCCTCGCCCGCCGTCCACCGGTCACCCCACCTCACCATGACAAGCAGCAGATCGCACAGCTCCCTGCCCTTGTCGGTGAGCAGGTATTCGTGCCGGACCGGCCGGGCGGAATACTCACGCCGGGCCAGGACGCCCTGTTCGACCAGCCAGTTCAGCCGCTCGGCGAGCACCTTGCGGGACATGCCGAGTCCCCGCTGGAGTTGCTCGAAGCGGTGCGTGCCGGCGTAGACGTCCCGCAGGATCAGCGGTGACCACGGCTCACCGATGACGTCGAGGGTGCGGGCGATCGAGCACGCCATGGCGCCGAATTGCGTTCGCTGCATGACACCACGATACGCAAGGTGGTTCCTTCAAGGAACTGACTCTGTTAGCGTCACAACCAGTCCGTTCCTTAAGGAGACGGACTCGTTCGAGCCCCCTCCACACGCGTATGGAAGCCGAAAGAGGCCCGTATGAACCATCCGCCGATCGTGCCGACCGAGGACTGGCAAGAGGCAGTGAACACCTTGCGCGTCCACGAAAAGGCACTCACCCGCCAGCTCGACGCAGTGGCCGCGGCGCGTCGCCGGCTACCGATGACGCCGGTCGAGCAGGACTACGTGTTCGAGGGCCCGTCCGGGCCTGCCAGTCTGACCGACTTGTTCCAGGGCCGCCGCCAGCTCATCGTGTACACCTTCATGTGGCACGGCGTCGACGCTGTCTGCTCCGGCTGCTCGATGTTCACCGACAACGTCGGACACCCGGCCCACCTCAACGCCCGCGACGTCACCCTGGCGTTGACGTCCCATGGCCCACTGGACGACCTGCTGGCGCTGCGGCGGCGAATGGGTTGGGCCCTGCCCTGGTACTCGTCGCTGAACAACAGCTTCAACGCCGACATGGGAACCGTCGACGGATTCGCGCTGAACGTCTTCCTCCGCGCCGACGACCGGATCTTCCGCACCTACACCACCACCGCCCGGGGCGTGGAACGGCTCGGCAGTAACTGGTCCTTCCTCGACCTGGCGCCATACGGTCGACAGGAGACGTGGGAGGACTCGCCGGAAGGCTGGCCGCAGACCCGGCCCTACCAGTGGTGGCGGCTGCACGACGAGTACGACACGACCAAGGACCCGTCATGAGGGTCGACACGCCAGTCGCTGAACTCCTCTTCGGGCAGGAAGATGCCACACCCTTCAACACCGACGTGGCGACACTCAAGCCTTGGAGCCAGGCACTGGCCTGTCTGGATTCGGCGCACAAGTGTTGGCTGTCCACGGTAGGTCCGGATGGCCGTCCACATGCCGCGCCGGTGATGCCGGTGCTGGTGGATGGGGTGCCGTGCATTGCGAGTCGCCCGAGCTCCCGCAAGAGCCGAAACCTGGCCGGCAACCCCCGCGCTGTCATCACCGTGAGCAGCGACAGCCTCGACCTGGTGGTAAGCGGTGAAGCTCACCAGGTGTCGGGCGAGACCGCGCTGCGCCGGGTGGCCGCCGCCTTCGCAACGAAGTACGGCTGGACGTTCGCCATCAGGGACGGCCGAGTCCATGACGAGAGTCTGCCGGGGTCGCCCCGGTATGCCTTCTACAAGGTCTCCCCCGTCCGGGCTTTCGGTTATGGCGCGGACGGACTGACCGCGACCCGTTGGCGGTTCAATCGCACCTGACTGCCGGGCTGTGTCATGAACCGTCACCGGCACGTCCAGCCTCACATCATCAGTGACCGGGCTCGGGGCAACTCAGAGCGTCACCCCGAGCCCGGTCGCTGATAGTTCCTCAACCTCGAGGCCGCCGGCCTGAGATCAGTGGGCGGGCCTGCCGAACCAGCGGGAGAGGTGGTCGTCCAGGTCCTGCTGGTCGTCGCCGATCCAGGCGACGTGGCCGTCGGGGCGCAGCAGGACACCTGGAACGTCCAGCGCCGCGCTCGAATCCGCAAGGTAGTCCACCCGGTCTGACCAGCCGCCAACCGTGAGGCGTTCGGTGCGGTCCAGCAGCAGACCGCGGCCGCCGTGCAGCAGACCGTAGAGGTGGCCCTGTTTGACGTCGATGTCGGGCAGGCGGCGACCGAGCAGGTCGGGGCCGGCGCCGAAGTCGTAGCGGATACCGATGGCGGTGATCTTCTCCAGCAGATGGAGGTTCACCTCGTCGAAGTCCATCAACTCGGTGAGCAGCCTGCGCACCGCCTGTGCGCCCGGTTCGGTGGACAGCAGCTCCGTCTGGGCTCGGGTGTTGTCCAGCACCGCCTCGGCGACCGGACGGCGTTCGGCCTGGTAGGTGTCCAGCAGTGCCTCCGGTGCCCAGCCGCGGATCCGCGCGGCCAGTTTCCAGCCGAGGTTGAACGCGTCCTGGACGCCCAGGTTGAGGCCCTGTCCGCCGATGGGCGGATGAATGTGCGCCGCGTCGCCGGCCAGCAGCACCCGCCCGACCCGATAGCTGTCGGCCAACCGGGTGGCATCGCCGAAGCGGGACAACCAGCGCGGGGAGTGCACGCCGAAGTCGGTCCCGGCGATGGCGCGCAACTGGTGTTTGAAGTCGTCGAGGGTGGGCGGTTCGGCGCGGTCGCTGACCCCGGCGGCGGGGACCAGGACGCTGTAGACCCCGACACCCGCGGGCCGGAGCCAGAACCGCTGATGGGTCTCGCGGATCTCGGCCACCGTGGCGGCGATCTCCTCCTGCGGGACGCCCACTTCCATCTCGCCCATCAGACTCTCGGTCCGGGCGGGCTCGCCGGGAAAGCCGACGCCGAGCAGTTTGCGCACCGTGCTGCGCCCGCCGTCGCAGCCGACGAGGTAGCGCGACCGCAACTGTTCCCCGTCGGCCAGCTCGACTGTCACACCCTCGTCGTCCTGTTCGAAACCGGCGACCGCCCGACCGCGCCGGACCTGCGCGCCCAGCTCGATGGCGTGCTCTTCGAGCAGACGTTCGATGACCGGCTGCGGGATGCCCAACAGGTAGGCGTACCGGGAATCCAGGCCCTTGGGCGCGGGCTTGGCGATGGCGGCGAAGAAGGCGCTGGCCGGACGCTGCCGCCCGTGCGGGAGGATGCGGTCCAGCAGCCCGCGCATCGCCATCAGCTCCAGGCTGCGGATGTGCAGGCCGACGATGCGGACGGCCGACGCCGGCTCGGTCTTCTGCTCCACGATGAGGACCCGGACGTCGTGCAGCCGCAGTTCGGCGGCGAGCATCGCACCGGTCGGCCCGCATCCGGCAATGATCACGTCGTACGTGTGGGGCACACGATCGGTGTTGGGGGCCGACGATGCTGGGCGGATGTCGCCCACGGTGGAGTCGGGCTCGACCGGCTCGGTCGACGGCGGGTCGGCGGTGAATTGCGGAGGGTGCATGGGTGTTGCCTCTCGGGGGTGCCGTGTTGGCAAGGCGCTCCCGGCGACACCTACGTCAATCGCCCGACCGTGACGGCAAGGGGGAGCACCCACATCGCTACAACGTTCATGGGTCTCACCTCCTCGGGCGGTGTCGCGGTCAACTGCAAGCTATATCCCCCAGCGTGATCCCGTCGAGTTGTTTCCTCGTCACGTGATCACGGCGTCTGGTGGGTCAGCGATCGGTGCAGCCACTCGGCCATCAGCGCGCGTTCGGCGTCGGTGAGCCCCGGGAGGTTGGGCAGCACCGTCGCGAAGGTCACCGCGACCGCGTTCGCGGTGGTGTCGGGTGTTATCGGAGTTGTCGCCAGGATGCTGGTGAGCACGGCATCGAGCATGGCCTCACCCAGACCCGGGTCGCGCTGGTCGGCGGGCATTCCCAGCAGCGTGAGGATGGTGCCGTTGCCCGCAGAGTGGATCATCATCAGCGCGCGCTCCTCATCGACCCGGAGGAGGCCGGACGCGGCGAGTCGCCGGACGCGGCGGCGTAGCACGTCGAGGCCGGCGACAGTTGCCGGCGAGGGCGCGCCGCTCCCCCGGGTGGCGATCAGCGCGTACAACTCGGGGTTTGTCAGGCCGAACTCCACGTGCGCGCGCCATCCGGCGCGCAGGTCCGCGACCGGGTCGCCGTCCGCTGCGACCGCTTTGCCGCTGACGTAGGTGGCCATGACGTGTTCGGCGACGGCGTCGATGAGGCCGTCCTTGTCGCCGAACAGGCGATAGATGGTCGGCGCCTGCACGCCCGCGGCCTGGGCGACGGCGCGGGTCGTCACCGCGTTCGCGCCCTTCTCGCGCAGCAGTTGGGTCGCTGCCGAGACGATGCCCGCACGGACGTCGTCGCGGGTGTCCTGCGTCGTCACCATGAACCGATGCTAACAGTGACTTGTTATCCATGAATTATCGGTGATAACGTTCGCGCCGTAACGCCGATAACAAGGGAGTGTTCATCATGATCGTCGTCACCGGTGCCACTGGCCAGCTGGGGTCCCAGATCGTCGACCGGCTGCTCGACCGGCTGTCGCCCGACGCCGTGGGCGTGAGCGTGCGCGACGTCGACAGGGCCGCCGGCCTCGCCGAGCGTGGGGTGCGGGTGCGCGCCGCGGACTTCACCGACCCGGCCACGCTGGGGCACGCCTTCGAGGGTGCCGACAAGGTCCTCATCGTCTCCGCCGCCATCCGCGGCCCCGGCGCGTTCGTCGCGAACCGCGCCGCCATCGACGCCGCCCGCGCCGCGGGAGCCAGTCGAATCCTCTACACCAGCCACCAGGCCGCCTCCCGGGACTCGCTCTTCGCCGCCCAGCCCACGCACGCCGCGACCGAGGAACACCTGGCCGGACTGGGGATTCCCTTCACCGCCCTGCGCAACGGCTTCTACGCGAGCACGCTCAGCTTCTCCATCAGCACGGCGCTGGAGACCGGGCGACTCGTGGCGCCGGCGGACGGCCCGGTCTCCTGGACCGCGCACGCCGACCTGGCCGAGGCGGCAGCCGTCGCTCTCACCGACGATGGCGTACTCGACGGGGTCACGGCACCGCTGACCGCCTCGGAGATGCTCGACCTCGAAGCGGTGGCCGCCATCCTCAGCGACATCACGGGCCGCAGCGTCGAACGCGTCGTCGTGGATGACGACCAGTGGCGGGCGTCCGCCATCGAGCGAGGCATGCCCGCCGCTGCGGCCGACTTCACTCTCGGCATGTACCGCGCGGCGCGGGAGAAGGAGTTCGCTGTGACCGATCCGACGCTGGAGGCAGTCATCGGCCACCGCCCGACACCGGTCCGCACGGTGCTCGAGGCCATCGTCGCCAAGCGATGACGCGCTCGCGAGCCGATCAGCGCAGCATCGCCCGGGTCATTCGACGGGTGGCGACGTACATCGCGATCGAGCCGAACGCGAGGAGGTAGGCCACCGGGATCAGCAGGTCCCAGCCGAGGCGGCCCAACGCGGGTTCCCTGACCAGCTCGATGCTGTGGTAGAGCGGCAGCACCTGGATCAGCGGCCGCACCGCCTCCGGGTAGACCGACAGGGGATAGAACGTCGTCGCGAACAGGTACATCGGCAGCATGAAGAGCTGGATGTACTGAAAGTCGGGGAAGTCGCGCAGGTACGTCGTGACGGCCAGGCCGCCGGCCGCGAACGCGTACGAGATCAGCAGCGACGCCGGCAGGGCCAGCAGCACCCAGGCCGACGTGACCAGCCCACCGACGGCCATGAGGGCCAGGAAACCGATCGACGTCAGCAGCCCGTTGATCATCGCGCTGATCACCTCGCCGACGGCGATGTCGGTGACGGAGAGCGGTGTCGGCAGGATCGCCTCGTAGGTCTTCTCGACCCTCATCCGGATGAACACACCGAAGCTCGTCTGGTTGAACGCCGTGTTCATCGCCGTGGTGGCAAGGATCGCCGGGGCCACGTAGGTGGCGTACGGGACGTCGACACCGGGGACCGTGCCGACGAGCATCCCGACGCCGACGCCGATCGACAGCAGGTACAGGATCGGTTCGACGAGCGCGTTGAGCAGCGGCGTGACCGACCGGCGGTAGATCATGAAGTTGCGTTCGATGAGCGCCAGGGCCCGGCGTCTCGTCCAGGCGGGTACGGCGACGGTGGTCATGGTGCCTCCACGGGGCGCTGGGCGTGGGCCGTCACGGGTGCAACCGTCGGCGGTACGTGACCCGAGCGACCAGGAAGCCGCCGATCGCGAGCACCAGCAGGTAGCCGATGTGGACGGAGCTGCCGGTGACCGTCGCCGTGCCGAGGCTGAGAGTGCGGCACAGCTCCACCCCGTGCCACAGCGGCAGCAGGTAGGACACCGGTCGGATCCACTCGGGCAGCTGCGAGACCGCGAAGAACGTGCCGGAGAACATGTAGAGCGGCATGATGACGAAGCGGAACACCGTGTCGATGTGGCGCAGCTTGCGTACGCCGACCGCCCACGCGGCGGCGGGTGCCGCGAACGCGACCCCGGTCAGCGTCGCGCCGAGCAGGGCGCCGAGGGCCCACCATCCCCCGATCAACCCGAACGCGGCCATCACCACGATGAAGGCGCCGCTGGCGATGAGCACCCGGAAGGTGATGAACAGCAGGTGCCCGGCGGCGAGCTGCTCCGGCCTCAGCGGCGTCGGTGTGGCACTGCGGTACGCCCCGAAGCCGGCGGCCCGGGCGACCCCGGCGGCCCCTTCCAGGAACGCGTTCTGCATCGCGGCGGCGGCCAGCATGCCCGGGGCGAAGAACGCCGCGTAGGAGACGCCGGCGATCTGGGCGGGCGCGTTGTCGTCGACGAGGGCGCCCAGCCCGGCACCGATGCCGATGAGGAACAGCAACGGGTTCAGCACGTTGATCACGATCGAGCCCCGCCAGGTACGCCGGTAGCGCGTCAACCAGTACCCGAATACACGAAGCACCAGTGGCCTCCCCTGCTACTCGATGAGCGATCGGCCGGTGATCTTGAGGAACACGTCCTCCAACGTCGCGCGGCGGACCAGTGCGGTGAGCGGCGTGAGCGACATGGCGTGCACCGTGGCGAGGGCGGCCTCGCCGTCGGCGGTGTAGACGAGCACCCGGTCGGGGAGCAGTTCGACGCGGCCCTCGGCGTCGTTGCCTCCGGTGGCCAGCGCCGACGTCCGAAGCTTCTGCGCCGCGGTGTCGCGTTCGTCGAGGCGGAAGCGGAGTTCGAGGACCTCCCGGGTGGCGTACCTGGTGATCAGTTCCCGGGGTGAGCCCTGCGCGACGATGCGGCCGTGGTCGACCACGACGAGCCGGTCGCAGAGCTGCTCGGCCTCGTCCATGTAGTGCGTGGTGAGGATGAGCGTGACGCCCTGCTGTTTGAGCTGGAAGAGCCGGTCCCACAGGATGTGTCGGGCCTGCGGGTCGAGGCCGGTGGTCGGCTCGTCGAGCAGCAGGATGTCCGGTTCGTTGATCAGGGAGCGGGCGATGGTCAGCCGCCGCCGCATGCCGCCGGAGAGCGTCTCGACCTGGTCGCCGGCTTTTTCCTGAAGCTGGGCGAAGTCGAGCAGCCGGGTCGCGCGGTCCCGGATGACGGCCCGCGGCAGGCCGAAGTATCGCCCGTAGATGTGCAGGTTCTCCCGCACGGTGAGCTCGTTGTCCAGGTAATCGTCCTGCGTGACGACGCCCAGCCGGGCACGGATCTCCGGCCCCTGTCTCATCGGGTCCATGCCCAGCACGCGCAGCCTGCCGCCGCTGATCGGCGACGTGGCGGCGATCATCCGCATGGTGGTGGACTTGCCGGCGCCGTTGGGGCCGAGAAGCCCGAACGACTCCCCCCGCTCGACCGCGAAGTCGATGCCGTCGACCGCGTGGAACTCCGCTGTGGACCCGCGTGCTGGATAGATCTTGGCCAGTTTGCTCGCCTGGACCAAAGAGTGCTCGCTCACCACGGCAGCTTACGAACACGAACAGCGCTCTGCAAGATTCGAGCAAGGCTTTGTAATTTCTCGACTCCGCATAGAGTGTCCTTTCGCGACGGTTCGAGGACTCCCGGGGGTCTCCCGTTTCGGCCGGCGGCAATCTGTAGGTTGTCTTCTTGACGGGTGGCTGGCGTGTAGCTAAGTTTCAGCCACCCGGACTGAGAGGCGTCTATGCAGACCCGACTCGTTACCGCGACCGCCCTGGCGGCCACACTGGCGGCCACCCTCGCTTCCCTGCCTGCCCAGGCCGCCACGCCGGTGCGCCCATCGACCGCCGAGCACGGCTGGGTCACGTCGACGCTGCGACACATGAGCCTGGAGCAGAAGGTCGGACAACTCTTCGCCACCTACGTCTACGGCGGTGACGCCACCGACCCCAGCACCGCAGACCGGGCCGCGAACCTCGCCGCCTTCGGTGTGGAGACACCGGCCGAGGTGATCGAGCGGTACCACCTGGGCGGCGTCTGCTACTTCTCCTGGTCGCACAACATGGACAGTCCCCGACAGATCGCGACCCTCTCCAATGGATTGCAGAGGGCCGCCCGTGGCGACGGGGCAAAGGGCAGGGTGCCACTGCTCATCTCCACCGACCAGGAGCAGGGCGCGGTGGTGCGGATGCCCTCCCCCGCCGCCCAGTTCCCCGGGTCGATGGCGCTGGGCGCGGGGCGGTCGCCCGGGGCCGCCCGGACGGCGGCGGAGGTCACCGGACGCGAGCTGCGCGCCGTCGGCATCCAACAGCCGTACGCGCCGATCGCCGACGTCAACGTCAACCCGGGCAACCCGGTGATCGGCGTGCGGTCCTTCGGCGCCGACCCCACCCTCGTGGCCGACCTCACCGCCGCCCAGGTCACCGGTTTCCAGGACCGGGCCGGGGTGACCGCCGTGGCGAAGCACTTCCCCGGGCACGGCGACACGGCCACCGACAGCCACACCGGTCTCCCGGTGATCAACCACAGCCGCGCCGAGTGGGATCGGATCGACGCGCCGCCGTTCAAACGTGCCATCCGCGCCGGTGTCGACACGATCATGACCGCGCACATCGTGGTCCCGGCGCTCGACCCGTCCGGCGACCCCGCGACCTTGTCGCCGACGATCCTCACCGGCGTGCTGCGCGGTGAGCTCGGTTTCCGGGGCGTCATCGTCACCGACGCGCTGAACATGGCTGGCGTGCGGGCGAAGTACGGCGACGAGCGGGTGCCCGTACTGGCGCTCAAGGCCGGCGCCGACCAGCTCCTGATGCCGCCGAATCTGGCGCTGGCGCGGGACGCGGTGCTGCGGGCCATCGCCACCGGCGAGCTCACCGAGCGTCGGATCGACGAGTCGGTCCGGCGCATCCTCGGCGTGAAGTATCGCCAGGGACTCGCCCGCTCACCGCTGGTCGACGTCGAGAAGGCCGTCCGGACCGTCGGCGCTCCGGAGCACCTCGCCGCCGTCACCCAGGTCACCGACCCGACGCTCACCGCCGTCCGCAACGATGCCGGAGTGCTGCCCCTGCCCCACGCCGACCGGTCGGTCCTGATCACCGGCTGGGACAGCGCCGCCTTCGCCCCGGTCGCGACGGTCGCCGCCGGATTCACCACGCGTGGTGCCCGCGTCACCGCCCGACCGGCGACCCTGCCCTCCGACGCGACGATCACCGCCACGGCGAGCCAGGCCGCCGAGCACGACCTCACCGTCGTGCTCGTGAACAA
Source organism: Micromonospora noduli (assembly GCF_003264475.1). NCBI lineage: Bacteria > Bacillati > Actinomycetota > Actinomycetes > Micromonosporales > Micromonosporaceae > Micromonospora > Micromonospora noduli. Next base: position 39,969 of record NZ_PYAC01000016.1, read on the forward strand.
GGCGTGGGACACCGCCGTCACCGACCCGCGAGCCACCCAACAACGCCTCGTCGCGGCGCTGCTGGGCGCCGGGAAACCCGTGGTCGTCGTGGCCGTCCGCGACCCGTACGACATCGCGTACCTGCCGGGTGTCACCACCTACCTGGCGACGTACTCGTACACCCGCGCCGCGATGGACGCCCTCGTCCGCGCGCTGCACGGCGAACTGTCCCCGAGCGGACGGCTGCCGGTCACGATCCCCACGGCCGAGGGGGCGGGCTTCGTGCTCTACCCCTACGGCCACGGCCTGAGCTGGTAGGAGGCAAGCATGCAGCGGAGGAATTTCCTGGTCGGCGCGGTCGGTGCGGGCGCGCTGGGGGCGGGGACGCTCGGTGTCGGACCGGCGGCGGCCAACTCCCGTGACCGTCGGGTCCGCACCGGCCTCGACGAGCTGGTGTCGTCCGGGTTCGCCGAACTCGCCGGTCAGCGCGTGGGCGTCATCTCCAACCCGACCGGCGTCGATGCGTCCTACCGGCATCTCGTCGACCTGATGCACGGCTCCGGTCGGGTGCAACTGGTCGCGGCGTTCGGCCCCGAGCACGGCTTCCGCGGCTCCGCGCAGGCAGGTGGCAGCGAGGGAACCGGCGTCGACGCACGCACCGGCATCCCGGTGTACGACGCGTACGGCGCCTCGCAGGCCCGGTGGGAAGCGATGTTCACCGAGGCCGGGGTGGACACCGTGGTCTTCGACATCCAGGACGTCGGGGTCCGCTTCTATACCTACATCTGGACGATGTACACCTCGATGGTCGCCGCGGCCCGGGTCGGCAAACGCTACGTCGTGCTGGACCGGCCCAACCCGATCGGCGGGCGGGCCTACGGGCCGATGATGACCAGCCCGTACACCTCGGGCGTGGGTCTCAAGGAGATCATTCAGCAGCACGGGATGACCGTCGGAGAGCTCGCCCGGTTCTTCAACGCCACGTTCCTGCCAGCCGAGGCGGGACGACCGGTCGACCTGCACGTAATGCGGTGCCGGCACTGGAAGCGCGACGCCCTCGCCGCCGACACCGGCGTGCCCTGGGTGATGCCCAGCCCCAACATGCCCACCCCGGACACCGCTCTGGTCTACCCGGGCACCGGGCTGTTCGAGGGTGTCGCCTCGATCACCGAGGGGCGCGGCACGTGTCGCCCGTTCGAGCTGATCGGCGGCCTGGCGACGGACTTCGACCACCACTGGGGTGACCGGCTCAACGCCCGGGACCTGCCCGGGGTTGAGTTCCGCGAGGCGTACTTCTCGCCGACCGCGGCCGGGCAGAAGCCGGACCTGCTCAACAAGCTCTGCGCCGGCGTCGAGGTCAAGGTCGTCGACCCGGCGGTGTACGACCCGATCCGCACCGGCGTGGCCATGCTCGTGGAGGCGCACAGGTACCCGGCGTTCGCCTGGCGACGCGACTCGTGGGACACCGTGCGCCCGTACTGGATCGACAAGCTCACCGGGTCGCCGCGACTGCGGACCCAGATCGATGCCGGAGCTGACGTGGACGACGTCGTCGGCGCCTGGGCCGAGGAGTTGGCCACCTTCAACCGGCGTCGCCGGCCCTACCTGCTCTACTGAGGAGTGCGGTGATGACCAGGTCGACCCATCGTCCGCTCCGCTCACTCGCGCTCGGCCTGGCTCTGGTGATCCTGGGCACGGTGCTGCCCACCACCGGGGCGGTCGCCGCGACACCTACGTCCGGTCCGCCGACCGTCACCCCCGCGGACATCCAGTTCCGTCACGACACGTTGCGGCGCGGCAGCGCTCGCCAGGTCGGGCTGCTCCCCGACCAGGTGGGTCGCCTGCCCGTCGACCTGGCGGCGTATCTCCAGCCGACCCCGGAGCACCCCGGCTACCCGGCGTACGCCGGCGCGGTGGTCCTGGCCGCCAAGGACGGTGTGATCGTTGAGCACGCCGCCGTGGGCAGCGCGGTGAAGTACTCCGCGGTTGGGCCACCGCCCGACCTGGTCGGTGTGGAACTCCCCGCCGACCAGCAGATCCCGACCCGGCGCGACACCATCTTCGACCTGGCGTCGGTGTCGAAACTGTTCACCACGATCGTCGCCATGCAGCAGGTGGAGCGGGGGCGGGTGGAGCTGGACACGCCGGTCGTCCGGTACGTGCCGGAGTTCGCCGCCGGCGGCAAGGCGGCGGTCACCGTGCGGATGCTGCTCACCCACACATCGGGTCTGCCCGCGTTTGCACCACTGTGGAGCAGGTACCCGACACCGGCCGAGCGATTCGCCGCCGCGCTGGCCACGCCGCTGGCCGCCGGGGCAACGCCCGGCAGCCAGTACGTCTACTCCGACCTGGGGCTGATCGCGCTGGGCGTCCTGCTGGAGCGGGTAACCGGTCGACCATTGGCCGACCTGGTCCGCGACGACGTGACCGGGCCGCTGGGCATGACCGACACGGGCTACAACCCGGGCCCGGAGCGGCGGTCGCGGATCGCCGCGACCGAATACCAGCCGTACGCCGGACGCGGCATGGTGTGGGGTGAGGTGCACGACGAGAACGCGTGGTCGCTCGGCGGGGTGGCCGGGCACGCCGGGGTCTTCTCCACGGCCGCGGACCTGGCCGTGCTCTGCCAGTCACTGCTCAACGGCGGCGAATACCGCGGCCGGCGGATCCTGCGCTCGGAAACGGTGCGCGCGATGCTGGTCAATCACAACGCGCCGCTCGAGTCGGCCTACCCGGAGAGCGACCGCGGGCTCGGCTTCGAGCTGAACAAGCACTGGTACATGATGGGGCTCTCCTCTCCGGTGGCCTTCGGGCACACCGGCTTCACCGGAACGTCGATCGTCATCGACCCGCTCTCCCACTCGTTCGTCGTCATGCTCAGCAACCGGGTGCACCCGGACCGGGGCTGGGGCAGCAACAACGTCGCCCGACGGGCCGTCGCGCGTGACCTCGCGGAGGCGATGCCGGTACGGCCGCGCTCGGCCAGCGCCTGGCGGGCCGACCCACGCGACTCCGCGACGAGCACGCTCACGGCGCCGCTGCGTCGGCCCGGCCGTGGCGGGACGGCGAGCTTCCTGCTCTGGTACGACACCGAGCCCCGCTTCGACAGCGCGCGATTCGAGGTTTCCACCGACGGTGGTCAGACCTGGGCGCCAGCGACGATGCAGCTCCGCGACGCAGCCCGTCGGTGGAGCGCCGACGGCACGGTCACCGGCTACGGGGGTCGGGTGTGGTGGCAGGTCACGGTGGCGCTGCCCGATCAGGCCACCCACCTGCGGTTCAGCAGCAGCACCGACGGCTCCGGCCAGGGGCGTGGCGTCTACGTCGACCGGCTCGTAGCGGCGGACCGGCACGGCATGCTCTTCTCCGGCGAGGGTGCCGACGCCTCCCGGTTCGTCGCCGACGGGTGGTCACCGGCGCGGAGCTGAGACTGTACGGGCCCGAGAGCAATTTGACCCTCGACCGGGTTGAGGCCCGACCATCGGCGACATGACCGACCAAGCGACCGTCGACCCGACCATGGCCCGCATCATCGAGGCCGTGCAGCTCGGCCAGAGCGGCGCACCTGCCCGCGCCCGTGAGCTGCTCACCGCGTTGTGGGACGAACTCGGCCCCACCGGTGACGCCCTGCACCGCTGCACGCTGGCGCACTACCTCGCGGACCTTCAGGAAAACACCGAGGCGGAGCTGGCCTGGGACGAACGTGCCCTGGCCGCCGTGTCCGACCTGACCGACGAACGCGCCCAGCGGTATCTGTCCTCGCTCCAGGTCCAGGCGTTCCTGCCGTCGCTGTACCTCAACCTGGCCGACTGCCACCGGCGCCTGGGCAACGTCGGCCCGGCCCGGGAGCACCTTGCCCGAGCCCGCGAACACCTGGTGCGGCTACCGGACGACCCGTACGGCGAGAGCATCCGCGACGCGGTCCGGGACTTCGTCGCGGACGATCCGACCGACCGACGGCGGTAGTGGCCGGTCGGTCGGGTCACCGATCCTGGCGAGCGACGCCCGTGCGGTATTCCTGCGGCGAACGTCCGTAGTGGGCACGGAAGAGGCGGCTGAAGTGGGCCTTGTCCGGGAAACCCCAGCGGGCGGCGATGGCCTGGATCGGCTGTCGCAGCAGCGGGTTGCCGAGATCGCGCCGGCACTGCTCCAGGCGCTTGGCGCGGATGAGTTCGGCAACCGTCGTCGACTCCGCCTCGAACAGGCGGTGCAGCGACCGTGGCGAGATGTGGTGGGCGGCGGCGACGCTGCGAGGGCTCAGCTCGTCACTGTCGAGGTGCCGGTCGATGAAGTCGACGACCCGGGCCCGCAGTGCGGTCTGCCGCGCCTCCGGTGACAGGGTTTCCTCGATGTCGAGGTACTGAGCGAGCGCGGCGGTGAGCAGGTCCACCGCCACCCCGCCCAGGATCTCGGCCTGGGCGGGCTCGAACTGCTCCGGGTGCGCCGCGATGCTGCGCAGGTGGTGGGCCAACAGCCCGCCGACGCCGAGGTGCGACGGCATCGGCGTGGCCAGCAGGCGGCGGAGCCGGTCCGGCGCCAGGGGCAGCGCCGCGTGTGGTATCTGCACGGTGATCGTGGCGGCGAGACCGGGGCCGTCCGCGCGATGTCGGGCGACGTGCGGCCGCGCGGTGTCCAAGAGGGTGAAGTGGTTCGCGGCTTCCAGCGTGGACTCGGTGCGATCCTGGATCAGGGTGCTGTGACCCGTCAGTGGTAGCGCGAGTTGATACACATCCCCCTCGGCTCGGCGGACCAGTTTCGTGGGCCGGATCGAGTCCAGCGACGGGTAGCGCAGCGAGGTCATCCGAATGCGGCCGAGGTCGATGGCCTGCGCGTAGGCCACGAAGTTGTCCAGGTGGCCGCTGCTGATGTGCGCCGGCGCCGTCTCCTGAGCGACCAGGGCATACCAGAACGCGAACCGGTCCGCCGGGGGCAGGACCGTCGTGTCCACCACCAGGTTTGGCAACACCCCGCTCGCCTCCCCCCATATGCGAGGATGGATTCTTGCATGCCTCGACTTTCTCTACCCATGGCGGGAATCCCACGCCCGGTGCTACCCGGCGGGTTGGCGAATGTCGGCGGTGACCGGCGCCGACCTGCGGGAGGCAGCCGACGAGATGACCCGGGTGCTGCTGCCACACCGGGAACGCGACTGGTCGGTGCCCGCCGGCTCGCTGAGCTGGAGCTGCTGGACCACCACGGCGCACGTCGCGCACGACCTCCTCGCGTACGCGGGGCAGGTCACCGGCCGCCCGGACGACGGCTATCTGCCGTACGACCTGCGGGTCTCCCCCGACGCGAGCCCGACGCAGGTGCTCACCGTGGTGCAGGCCTGCGCCGGGCTGCTCGCCGCCGCCGTCGACGCCGCCCCGCCGGACGCGCGGGCCTGGCACTTCGGTCCGTGCGATCCGGTCGGCTTCGCCGCCATGGGCGTGGCCGAGACCGTGCTGCACACCCACGACGTCACCCTCGGTCTCGGTGTGCGGTGGCAGCCGCCGCAGCGGCTGAGCGCGCTGGTGCTGCGGCGACTCTTCCCGGACGCCCCGGCCGGGGCGGCACCCGAGGTGCTGCTCTGGATGACCGGCCGCGGTGAGCTGCCCGGCCGGGCGAGGCGCACCTCCTGGGTCTGGCGGGCCGCAGTCGACTGACTCGCACCAGCGTTGAGGGGTGGGTGGTCGCCTGCCGGGCGACCACCCGGTTGGAGCCCGGCTAGCCGGCGTGCAGCGAGTGCCGGTGGCCGTCGAGCGGGAAGGGCGGCCGGGCCGGCAGCACCTCCTGGAACACGAAGTCGCACTTCTGCGCCACCCGGCAGGACGCGACGTTGTCCACCTGGTGCAGCAGGTCGAGACGCGCCACCTCCGGGAACCGGTCGAACGCCCAGCGGCTCAGCGCGGTGACCGCGCGAGGGGCGACGCCGCGGCCGCGTGCCCACGACGCCGTCCAGTAGCCGACCTCCGGGGCCGGGCGCTGCGGCGTGACCCCCTTGAGCACCACGTTGCCCACCAGCCGAGCGCCGTCGGCCTGCTCTTCGACGACGGCGAAGGTGTACCGCCGCCCGTCGGCCCAGTCGCGCAGCGCGCCTTCCAGCCACCGTCGTGCCTCGGCGGCGGTGGTCACCGGAGCTCTGGTCCAGCGGCGCAGGACCGGATCCCGGTACGCCTGCACCAGCTCATCCAGGTCGTCGGCGCACCACTGACGCAGCGCGACTCCCGGCGTCGAGGGCAGGTCGGGTGACCGCGATTCGATCAGCATCGGCACAGTCTGCCGTGGCCGTGGCCCGGCGGTCAGCCCCGTCGGCGCCACCGCCGCCACCAGCTGCGGCGGGGCCTGCGCGCTGGCGGCAGAACGGCCGCCGCTTCGGTGACGGTCGTCGTGACCTCGGGCCGGGCCCGCTCGGCGCGCCAACGGCGGACCACGTCCTCGGTGTTCACCGGACGCACCGCGACCCGGGGGCCGTCGTCGGGGAAGCGCAGCCACGCCACGATCTGCGCGTTCAACTGCCCCACGAAGTCGCGGACGGACTGTTCGGTGGGCAGGTCACGGACCTCGTCGGGGACCTGCTCGATGCGTCGGCGCAGTTGCAGCGACGTGGGCAGGAGCAGGTCACTGGGGAGCGCCTCGCGCTCCAGGAAGCTCTTGATCCACCACGCCTCGTCGTACGGCGCCCCCCGACCGGGGATCGGCTTTCCCATGCCGGGCAGGTTGTCGAACTCGCCGCGCTGAACGGCATCCTGGATCTTCGCCTCCACTGACGCTTCCCACGCCTCGGTCACGTGCGGCACCTCCCCGGCCACCGTAACGCGCCGCCTCCGGCCGGCGACACGCACTTGCCAGGGGTCAGCACGCCCGCGACGGTGCGCATTCCCGCCAACGGTGCTGCCGTCGCACCGAACACGAGTGGATCACCCCGGATCGCAGGCCACGGCCTGCCAGGTGGCCCTGGGTTGGGATGTTCATCCCGATTACGGTCGGTGTGGGATCCATCGGACGGGGGGAAGCGTCGTGGCGAGTACTGGTGCACTGCTGGGCATCGCGCTGGTGGCGTTGGGACTGGTGCTCACGCCCGGCCCGAACATGGTCTACCTGGTGTCCCGCTCGGTGGCGCAGGGCCGCCGGGCCGGGCTGGTCTCGCTGCTCGGGGTGGCCGCCGGCTTCGGCGTCTATCTGGCGGCGGCGGTCGCCGGCCTGGCCACCGTCTTCGTCCTGGTGCCGACGCTGTACGCGGTGGTGAAGCTGGCCGGCGCCGGCTACCTGCTCTGGCTGGCCTGGCGGACGCTGCGTCCGGGTGGGCACTCGCCGTTCAGCCCCGCGCCGCTGCCGCCGGACCCGCCCCGACGGCTGTTCACCATGGGCCTGGTCACCAACCTGCTGAACCCGAAGATCGCGATCCTCTACGTGTCGCTGCTACCGCAGTTCATCGACCCGACGCGGGGGCATCTGGCCACGCAGAGCCTGCTGCTCGGTCTGACCCAGATCGTCGTGGCGCTGAGCGTGAACGCGCTGATCGTGCTCAGCGCCGGCTCGCTGGCCGGGTTCTTCGCCCGCCGGCCAATGTGGTTGCGGGTGCAGCGCTGGGTGACCGGCACCGCGCTCGCGGCGCTGGCCGTGCGCATCGCTGCCGACCGCTCGCGCGCGGCCGTCGCCACGCCCTGACCCGGGCGGTCAGCGCCCCCGGTGGCGGCCGAGCATCCCGGCGGCCAGCGGCGCGGCGTCCAGGTCACCGGCGGCGAGCCGGGCGGCGAGGGTACGGCGTACCAGCCGGTCGGCCAGCGCGGGCGCGTGCCGGCCGACGGCCATCTCCAGCCGGCCGCGTGTGGTGGTCGCCACGTCCCGGGGCGCCCGCCGGGCGGTGGCGGTCCGCAGGATCGCCGCGACCACCCCTTCGACGGGCTCGGGGCGCGACACCCCTTGCAGGGACAGCCCGGCCTCGGCGGTGCTGTCGTGGATCGGTGAGGCGACCATGCTCGGGTAGACGACGCTCACTCCGACGTGGGTGCCCACCTCGTGGCGCAGCGCGTCGGCGTAGGCGACCAGGGCCCGTTTGCTCACCCCGTACGCGGCGGCGAGCGGCAGCGGCAGCACCGCCATCCGGCTGGCCACGAAGATCACCCGTCCCCGTGCGGTGAGCAGCGGGGGCAGCGCGGCGGCGGTGGTGCGCCAGGCGGCGAGCAGGTTGACCTCCAGTTGCCGCCGGACCACCTCGTCGGGTGGCAACTCGGCCGGCGCGGGACCACCGACCCCGGCGTTGTTGATCAGCAGGTCGAGTCCGCCGAGCCGGTCGACGGCGGCCCGCACCGCCGCCGGTACGGCGTCCGGGTCGGTCAGGTCACAGCCCAGCACCGGCACGTCGTCGTCGGGACGGGCGTGCAGGTCGAGCCCCACCACCCGGGCGCCGGCCGCGCTCAGCGCGGCGCCGAGGTGAAGGCCGAAGGTCCCGCTCGCCCCGGTGACCAGCACCCGCCGACCGGCAAGTGTTCGGCCGCTCACCGGGGTGCCCCCACCGAGGGCGCCGTGCCGGAGCGGGCGCGGCGGGTCCCGGCGGTCAACTCCCGGGCCAGCTCGGCCAGGTAGACGTCGAAGTCCACCCGCATCGCCGGGCGGCGCTGACCCCAGCGGGCGGTCGCGGCCCGCAGTTCGGCCCGGCACGCGGCGCGCTGTCGCTCCGGGTCCGGCAGCGCGTACCGGCCGGCGAGGTGCGCCGCGATCAGCTTGGCCTGCGCCTCGACCAGGGGGAACGCCGAGCCGGTGGACTGCATCAACCCGACGAAGCTCAGCCCGGGGGCGTCGGGGTGGAACACGTGCCGGTACAACGGCAGGGTGTCGGCTCCTCCGGCGAGCAGCGCCGCGTCGAGGAACGGGACGTCCACCCGGTAGCCGGTGCACCAGATGATCAGGTCGACGCTGTCGCTGCGGCCGTCGGTGAACTCCACCCGGTCGCCGTCGAGGGCGGCGACACCGGGTCGGGCCTCGACGTCACCGTGGGTCAGCCGCGACAGCAACCCGTCGGAGAGCGTCGGGTGGTCCTGCAGGAAGCCGTGCGTCGGTGCGGGCAGCCCGTAGCGGGCCGGGTTGCCGACGGTGGCGCTCAGCATCGTCTGGCTGATGCGTTGGCGCAGACGCCACGGCAGCCGACGGGCCAACGCCCCGTTGAGGGTGTCCGAGGGGCGCCCCAGCAGGTACTTCGGCACCACCCAGACGCCCCGGCGCAGCGACAGCAGGGTACGGGTGGCGGCGTACGACGCGTCGACGGCGATGTCCATCGCGGAGTTGCCGCCGCCGACGACCAGGACCCGCCGGCCGGCCAACTGCTCCGGACCCCGGTAGTCGTGGCTGTGGATCTGCTCGGCGGTGCAGGTGCAGGTGCCGGGGTAGCCGGGGTCGGGCAGCCGGGGCACCCGGTTGTGCCCGTTGGCGACGACCACGGCGTCGACGGTGACCTCGACCGGCCCGTTCGGGCCGCTGGCGGCCACCGTCCAGGTGCCGTTGGGATGCTGGGTGACCCGCTCCACGGTGTGGCGCAGCCGGATGGTGTCGGCCAGACCGAAGCGCGCGGCGTAGTCGCCGAGGTAGCCGGCGACACGACGGTGGTCGGGGTAGTCGGGCCAGTCGGTCGGCATCGGGTGGTCGGCGAACTGGGTTCGACCACGGCTGGTGTTGAGGTGCAGCGTGCGGTACGCGGGCGAGTCGGGTGCGCCGTACACCCAGAGGCCACCGACCTGCTCGGCGGACTCGAAGCCCACCGTCGGCACGTCGGCGTCGCGTAGTGCCTTGACCGCGGCGAGCCCGGCGGCGCCGGCCCCGATCACCGCCACCCGCTGTGGTACGCCCATTGCCGCCCCCATTAATCCAACGTCCGATGGATAATCGTCGCGCGGCGGCGGCCCGTCAAGGGGTCGGTGATCCGTACAGCCCGTCGAGCAGGCGGTGCACGAACGCCCGGAACTCGCGCCGCTCCCGGGCGCCGGGCGCGCCTGCGGCCAGCGCCACCACGTGCCCGTGCGTCGCCCACACCAGACTCCGCACGGTGATGTGCGGGGTCGGCTCGGCGAGCGCGCCGGTCGCCGCGGCGGCGGTGAGCAGCTCCGCGACCAGCCGGTACAACGGGTCGGCGTAGCGCTGGTCGAGCTCGGCGTGCCGCTGCGGTTCCAGCCAGCGGCGCAGCCACAGCGCGGTGGTCTCGGGGCGGTCCTCCAGGAAGTCGACGAAGACGTCGACCAGCTCGTGCAGGGCCCGTCGCGCCGCGTCCGGACCGGCGTCGAGAGCGGCGCGCGCCTGCTCGGCGGCCTCGGTCAGCACCTCCCGTTCGGCGGCGAACACCCGGGCGAAGCATGCGTCGTAGAGCGCTGCCTTCGTACCCGTGTGGTGCGCGACAGTGGCGACGTCGACCCCGGCGGCGGCGGCGACCTCCCGCAGCCCGACGGCGTCGAAGCCCCGCTCGGCGAAGAGCGCGGTCGCCGCGGTGAGCACCACCTCGCGGGTCGGCCGGGTCTCGTCGCGGCGGGGCCGACCCGGGCGGCGGCGGGGCATGGTCATGGCCGCCATTCTGCCCCTAGAATCCAGCAACCGTTGGATTGCGGAGAGGATGCGGCGATGACCGGGCTGGACCGGCGGCCCGCGGCCGCCACCGACGCGGCGCTGCCGCGCGGGCCCCTGGCGGGCTTCGCGGCCGGCTCGCTCGGCATGGGTGTCTGGGTGACCGTTCCCGGCCTGCTGCTGCTCTACTTCCTCACTGACGTGCTGGCCGTCGGGCCGTGGCTGGCCGGCCTGGCGCTGCTGCTGCCGAAGATCGCCGACGTGCTGCTGCACCCCTGGGTGGGGCACCGCGCCGACGTCGAGCAGACCCGACGCGGCGACCGTCGTCGCCTGCTGCTGCTCGGTTGCGCCCTGCCGGTCGCGTTCGCCGCGCTCTTCGCGGTGCCCGGCGGCCTGACCGGCGCGCCGGCCGCGGCGTGGGTGGCGGTGTTCTTCATCGCCGGCAACCTGCTCTTCGCCGCCTACCAGGTCCCCTACCTGTCCACCCCGGCCGACCTGCGCATCGGCTACCACGAACGCACCCGGCTGATGGCGTTCCGGATGGTGGTGCTGACCCTGGGCATCCTGGTCTCCGGGCTGCTGGCCCCGCTGCTCACCGGCGGCGACGCCGCGACGCGGGGCGGCTACCAGCGGATGGGCGTGGTCCTGGCCGTCGGGATGCTGGTGGCCATGCTGGTCGGTGTCGCCGGCATCGCCCGGCTGCGCGGGTCCGCGCCGGCCAGCACCGCGTCCGGGCACGGCGGGTGGCGGGCGTTGCGCACGGCGCTGCGCGACAGGCAGTTCCGGTGGCTGGTCGCCGCGTACCTGGCGATGTCCACCACCACCCACCTGGTGCTCGCCGGAGTGCCCTACTACGCCGAGTACGAGCTGCGCGCACCCGGCCTGACCACGGTGCTGGTGGCCGCGTTCGTGGCGCCGGCGCTGCTGGTCACCCCTGCCTGGCTGGTGGTGGCCCGACGCGTCGGCAAGCAGCGGGCGCTGCTCGGCGCGCAGGGCGCGTTCGCGATCGGCTCCCTGGTATTGGCGGTGGGTCGACCGGCCGGCCTGCCGGTGCTGGTCACCGCGGTGGCGGTGCTCGGGGTGGCGTTCGCCGGCATGCAGTTGCTGCCGTTCTCGATGCTGCCCGACGTGATCCGCGCCGCCAGCAACGCCGGCAGCACCGGGGCCGGCACCTACACCGGGGTGTGGACGGCCACCGAGGCCACCGGCGCGGCCCTGGGCCCGTACGCGTACGCGCTGTGCCTGACCGTTGGTGGTTTCGTGGCCTCGACCGCCGGTGAGTCGCCGGTGCAGCCGGACGCCGCGCTCGCGGCGGTCCGCTACGGCTTCGGGTTGCTGCCGGCGGTGGCGATGCTCGCGGCGCTGCTGCTGCAACGCCGCTACACCCTGGACGCGACGGCCCGGGCGGCGAGCTGATCGGCCAGCACTAGACTTCGCCCTCGATGGAGGCCCAGCCCAGCACCACCGAGACCCGCCCGTGCGCCCACTGTGGAGCGCCGGTGCCGCAACGTGTCGGCGCGGGTCGACCGTTTCGCTACTGCCGCGACAACGACGGCGCCTGCCAGCGCGCCTCCCGCAACAGCCGGATGCGGCACCGCAACGCCCCCGGTCTGCCCGGGCAG
>NZ_PYAC01000017.1:0-214466 GCF_003264475.1 Micromonospora noduli
CAGCAGCCCATTTGGCGAGCGGCACGTGGACACCAATCACCATCGAAAAGTTCCAGGTGGCCAACACTCGACCGGTTTGGTCCAACACCGCCGCGACGTGCACGTCCTTGTGCGTGTCGACGCCGACGGTCACGTCCTGGTCCTCGCTCACGCTGCCTCCTACCTGCTGCTGCATTGACGGCATGGCTCGACCACCGAGCACGAGGAGAACGCTGGACAGAACGGGGATGAGGGACGAACCCGAGCTCCTAATCAGGTCACCACGCCGGCCCGTGCAGGTGCCGAGAGAGGTGCCCCCGCCGACCGGGTCGACGGGTCCACATGAGGGCACGGAGCCAGTTCAAAGTCGGGTCAGGCCCGGCCGGCGGGAGCACCCTCACAGAATCCCCGTTCAAAGTTTCTGTACGTCTTCAAGGCGGCCCTGAACGGGCCGCATGCGCCGCCGCCTGGGCGCGCGTCCGTCGCTCCGCTGGCGCTCCGACTCCGGCCACGCAACACGCCCGGCGGCTGGCGCGGAAGCGGGAAGCCCAGGGGGCCGCCGCAGAACGACAGGCGGTTGACCGGGTGGTGGTGGGCCGGCAGCCGGCCGGGCCGCGCGGTCACGAGACCGCGCGGCGTAGGGGAGCGCACGCCGGCCGCGTCGGCGAGCTGGCGGCGGTCACGGTGTTGCGGATACTGCGCCTCCGGCGGGGGCGCTCCGGCTCCAGGATGGCGGGGCACCGTCGGCGGATCGCGGTCCGTGGATGGTTGCGGTAGGCCATCCCGCCTGCCGTCGACCCGGGCAAGCCGAGCAGACCACCACCCGACCCGCCAGCGTCCGAACGCGCGTCAAGGTCCGCTTGACGTGGCGGGCCGGGCGGAGGCCCGCTCCCAATACGGCGGGTCGATGGCAGACGGGATGGCACGTCTCGCTCTAAGATTACCTGCGTGACTGGACCAGAGATTGCGGCCGTGGGTAAGGCGATTGAGGTCCTGGGCCAGAGGGCGCTGGCCCAGGATGAAAAGACGCGGGATGAGTTGCTTGTAGCCGCCCAAGGGACCCCTGAATTTCAGGCAGCAGCTCGCACTGCGGCAGCGCGCATAGCGGTGAAGGAGCGGATCAAGCTACGGCTCTATCAGCCGTTTGCGCGCATGATTGGCGTAAGCAAAGCCTATTTTGAGGACGTTTTTCCCGATGAGATGGCTGCCAGGACTGCTCACATTCCTGATGAGCACATGGTCACGCCGCCAGCGAGCGTAGCGGTGCCGGCGATGCAGGGCCTCAGCTACAGCTTCGAAGAAGCCGACCTCAGAGAACTGTACTTGAACCTGCTAACAACCGCTACGGATGATCGCCGTTCTGAGAGTGCCCACCCAGCCTTTGCTGAAGTAATTAAGCAACTAAGCGCGCGGGAAACGACACTCCTTAACGCCACGCTTTCGAGACTGAGTGTGCCGGCCGCGCGCCTCGACGACCGAGCGGATTCCGGCGGCTACCGAGTGCTGCTGTCTCACCTTATTGACGTTCGTGACGTTCTTACCAACGAACCGATCGAAGCTCCGCTTGCTCCGCTTTGGATAGACAACTGGGAAAGGCTTGGCCTAATTGACGTCAGCTACCAGAGCCACCTAGTTGATGAAAAGCAATATGAGTGGGTAGTCAAGCGACCCGAGTACATTCAGTTCAGTAGGGCGATAGGGGTCCGGAAGCTTGTGCACACGAAGGGTATGATCTCTCGTACTTCGTTCGGCGAACGGTTCATTCAAGCTGTCTCCCCGCCGCCAGGGTTTGTTCGGCCTTCTACGGTAGAAGACGCGGGCGGCCACGTGACTCTGCACTAGCTGGACGCGACGTGATCAGGTTGAGGCGACCGGGACCTGAAGCATGTGTGGAAGTCGAGTACATAGGCGACAGGGTCGCTCCCTCTTCCGCTGAGTGACTATCTGAGTGACGACGGGAGCGAGCGGTGACGGACGTCCATGGACGCCAGCGGAACGGGTCCCCAGGTCGAACGGGCTGACCGTCCAGGTGAGCAAGCCGCGTTGGTTGCCTGGGGGTCAAGGGGTCGTCGGTTCGAATCCGGCCGTCCCGACGCAGGTCAGAGGGCTGATCCGGAAATCGGGTCGGCCCTTTCGCCGTTCTGGGGACCAAGATCAGCCCAAGATCAGTCAAGTTGAAGCGTGCCTAGCGCTGCTTGACCGACGGTCAAGTCTGAAGTGTCCAGCCGGGATGGCTGCCGAATCGCTCGTTCTCTGGATCAAGGCGGCCCGCAAAGCGGGCTGCGCTGGCCCGGTCCCGGCCTGCTGGCGACCTCCGGCCGGCATCGGCCGGGCCGGTCGGCCACGCTTGAGAGTCGCAAGGATCAGAAGACCTCGGGGCTCCGCCCCCGAACCCCGGCCCTCCTCAGAGATCCGCCAGCAGTGGCACACTCCCCGCATGAGTTACGACTTGGCGGTGTGGGAGGGCGACCTGCCCGCCGACGACGAAGCGGCCGCTGAGGCATACGAAGCCCTCTACGAGCAGTACTTCGAGAGCGAAGAGGAACTGCCGCCGACGCCGTGCATCCGCGCCTACGTCGATGCTGTGGCAGCTCGGTGGCCCGACCTCTATGGCCACGACGCCCAGCTCTATCCCCTGTCCGAAGGGCTCATAGACGAGGCGTCAGGCCCGATGCTCTACCTCACGATCCCGTTCAACCGGTCCGACGAGGTATCGGCCGGAGCGGCACAGATGGCCGCCGATCACGGGCTTGTTTGCTACGACCCACAGTGGGAGCACCTCCGCCCCGCCGCCGGTCACGACGACCGAGTCTGAAGGTCAGCACGGGCCATCTGTGGCCAGCAACCGTGGCACCCAGCGGTCACGAGGGGCACGAGGGGGCACGAAACGCAGCCCGGCAAACCACCGGCCGCAGGCGTTTCGGGCATCACGACCGGTTGGGCGCGCTCTTCCATACTGAAGGTGTGCATGGTTCGCTCCTGCAACTGATTGAGCGCCTGGCCGAGCTGCCGGACGACGCGACCCTCTACGCGGCTCGTCCGTGGTCACCTGAGTCGGACGCGGTTGCCGCGATCGAGGGGCCAGGCGGTGAGTCACCCACCGAACTCCCGCATCTCCTTGAGGTCGAACTTGCGCGTGAGGCGGTCGACGTGTGGTCGGAATGGAGGAAGGGCCGCAGGCCCACTGCCGGCGATGCCTGCGCGGCCGTCATTCACTACGCCACCCACGATGCGTACATGCCGATGAACGTCGACACATGACCGGAGCCTCCTCCGCCGCGCTGCCCCGTGCCCGTTGCGTGCCCCATGGAGCGGGAGCCGAGGGTCAACAGCGGTCAGCTCCTGGACGAGGCAGCAAGCCTGGCGGTCCAGGTCACGCCAGATCACTGCCGAGCGGGATGAGACCGTGACCACAGTTCCTAAACCGTACGCTGCGGTCATCCAGCGTGTCGGCGTCCCGGGGACCATGTAGGGACCACACGGCCTGCGCGATGGCGCGCGGTACGACGTCGTTTCGTTAGGGGTTCTTGGTGTTGGTGTCGATGGTGTAAACCACGTCTGGCCCGACGTCATGGCGGGTGATGCCGGGTACGTCGGGGATGTTGAGCAGTGGTTCGTATGGGGTGCCTTGGACCCGGTTGCGCAGCAGGACGACGCTGCGGATGCCGAGCTGGTGCAGCCGATCCAAGGCCGGCTCGCTGGGGAAGGTCGCCATAACGTCGCGGATCGCCTGACGGTTGGGTGTGGTGTAGCTGGCCGCACCGTTGACCATGGCGGGAAAACCGTCGGTCGACCAAAGTAGGACGTGGAGGTCGATGCCGTCGTTGGACGGCAATACCATGATGGGAGCGTGCGCGGAGGCTAGCGCCATCGCGGCCGGTTCGGCTGGGGTTTGGGGGTGGTCCAGGTCAGGTAGGCCCTCAGCTAGCACGAGGACCAGCAGCGGAACGGTCAGAAGGCGTCCCGCTCTCACCGACCATTCCGGCTTGGCGTCCCTGCGAGCCGCCTCGTACAGGTGGGTAACCAGGCCAGCCGCGAGGATGGCCAGGCAGAGAGTGGGCCACAAGATCAAGCGGCCTGGTGTACGGGATCCATCGAACCCGGGCACGTAAAGATAGAGCAGGCGGTAGATCGGCCCGTTCGTGCCCAGCGCGAACAACACTCCGACGACCGCCCCAAACAGCAGCAGAAGCCGTTGCACCGGTGACCAGCGGGATAGGAACAGGCCGGCGAAGGCCAGTAGATACAGTGCATACCCGCATAGCAGCACTTTCTCAGTCGGTACGTCACCGAGTGCGATGCGGGCGTCGTTGTGCAGGGTGCCCCAGGGCAGCGAGGACTGCGGCGCCACGAGAAGCCCGCGCAGTGTCGGGGAGAAATGCGCGACGTAGTCCCAGTCCCGGGTGACATGTGGGTTGAGCTCGCGCACGTGTTTGTACGCGTACGCGAAGTATCCGGTCACCGCGGTGAACACCAGCCCGCCGATCAGATCACCGACGATCAGCCGGAGGCTAAGGCGTGGGCGGTGGATCAGCCAGGCTGTCAGTGTGATCAGGCAGAGGGCGGCGAGGACGTATACGAATCCCAGCCCCACGCCGAAGCCTAGGCTGACCTGCCAGGCCGCAACCAGCCAGCCAGCGAACGCCCAGCCCGGCCGGACTCGTTCGGCAAGGTAGCCGCGGGTGAACGAGAGTCCGTGGCCGCGCGCCAGCATCGCCAGGGCCAGAGTGATACCACCGGTGGAGAGAATATTCAGATGGCCGTCGTGGCCGTAACGCCAGGGCGCGTAGGCGAGGGCGGCCCCGGCTACCGCGGCGGCGACCTTATTCGCGCCAAGCTGGCGCAGGAGCGCGTAGCCGCCGAGGAAGGCGAGCGCGAAAGCCAGCACGAACAGGATGTTGTAGCGCAGCACGGCGCCGACTACACCGTTGCCTATCAGCCCTGCCGGGGCATAGCCGAGCAGGCTGTCGTTCAGGGCTAGGCCGTACGTGTCGGGATAGAAAGCGTTGGTATCCCACAGGCCACGCAGACCGTGGGTGAGAGCGTGGCCACCCCATCCCACCAGCCATGCTTGGGCCGTCGGGTCACCAACGTCACCGACTATGGTGTGGGCCGGGTCGGCGATGGGCACAGTCTTGGCGCCAGCAGTCATCACGCGAACCGCGTACGGCGGAATCAGCCAGATCATCGCGACAGCGAGGAGCACCGAACCGAGGCTCGCGATACTCAGTTCTCGCAGATGGGCCCTACGTGTCAGCCAGTCCCTCGTGCCTCGACCGGCACGCGCGAGTCGGCCACTTTTTCCAAGCTCGCTGAGAGTGACGGCTGATGTCGGGCCTCCTGCCGGTGGCTCTACCTGCGTCATCACATTGACCCTCACTGTTGAACTGCCGCAGTAAATCATGAGCAGGGCGGCGCATAGAGTCAAGACATCGATCAATGCCGTTCCGAGCCGGGCCTTACGCTGTTTATCAAAGGCGCCTTGTCACGCAGGAGTCGCGATCGGTGCAGCGGCGAGTTTTGCCGCTGTCGGAACAGGACATGCCAGGGTTGCCGCAGGCCCTCGCCCGGGTTCCGGACCGACGGGACGCTGGCGGCCGGATCCATCCGCTGGCGGGACTGCTCGCGATCGCGGCGGTGGTTTCGGGAATCGAGTCGCGTCGTGGACATCGTCGCATGGGCCGCCGACCTGCCGGAGCGGCGTGGGAGCGTCTCGGTGCAGCGTCGTGGTCGATCACCGCGACGTCGATCCCGGCGGCGCGGGCCGCGGGCTTCGGGCGCGAAGTGGCCGTCGGGCCGGCGTGGCCGTAGGGGGTTCGCAGGGACCAGCAACATCATCCGGGCATCGTGCCGGAGGGGCGACCTCGGGCTCTACCTGATATGACGATCGGGCAGGTCATCGTGATGCTGCCCTCGGTGTCTGCCGATTCCTCAGAGGAGAGTGGCGCGTTGCTTTCATGAGGGCACAGTCAGTCGTGGGGAGCGCCGGCCTGCGCAGCTATCCGCTTGGCGGTGCATCGCCGTCGGATCGCCAGTCGGTGAACAGCTCGGCGAGTCTGGTCATGGTCTGGTTGGTGAGGATCTTGGTGGCGTCTTCTCCGAGTGGCTTCAGGGCGTGTTGTCGTACTGCGGGATGTTGTGCTGGTGCAGGGCAGATGAACACAGCGAGGATCTGGAGTGTGACCTCCCTGCGCAGCCGGCGGTTCTCCTCTGCCATCTCGCTGGTCGGCCGGTCGGTGCGCTCACCCGCGTCAGCCTCGGCCTGCCGGATCCAGTTCCTGGGCGCCTCGTGATGCACACAAGCTACTCAGCCAACCTCCGGATCACCCGACTCGCGATACAAGCGCACACCGCGCTGACGTAGCTCATCGGGGCACTTCTTCGGTGCTGCCACTGAAACTTCCCTCACGGCCAACAAACCATGATCAAGAAGTTCCATCGGTGTCGCTGGGCACCACCCAACAGGTCAGTCCAGGAGACGTGCCGTGACGGGGGGCACCGTGGCCTGGCCACCCCGGTTCACCAGTCGCCCTGGCCGACACCTGGTGTGCCGGCTGCCTTGCGCAGGCTGTCCGGCAGAGGCTCATTGCGCTGCTTCCAGCAGACGTCCGATCGCCTTCTTGCGTCCGTTGACCGAACCGGCGAAGTTGACCAGGAAACCGAAGAAGATGACGGTCTCCGATGCCCACATCGCCACCCGGGAGCCACCACCTGGGCGCGGCGCGATGGTGATGGACATGGTGATGCCGCCGTGGATTCCGCGTCGGCGCATGTTGATCGTGCCCGGTCCGCTCGCGGTGGTCCACAGCACCGCGCGGGGGCCGCCGAACGCGGTGCGCACGATCTGGGCGGTCTGCGCCGGGTCGTACGCGGTCTCGGTCGTGGTTGTCGCGACCGCCTTTCGTGTCTCGATGAGTTGCCAGACGACGAAGCTGACTAGGGCGGTGACCCCAACGAAGCAAAGAAAGCCTTCCATAATGGCTCCATTTCTCAGTGAATGGCATCGACACGGCCTGCCCAGGTGACACGGCGGAGGAATCAGTCGCGCTGCTCTCGGAGCTGGTTGACACGTTGCATCTCGTAGCCGGTCAACAGGGCGGTCGGCAGGCCACGCGAGCGTTTGAACTCGATGCCCGCGTCGATCAGCGGCAACGCGGCGGGGATGCGCAGCGTGTCGCCGCCGTACATCTCCCAGGCAAGGCGCGCCGCGCCGAACGTCGCGAAACCGCCCTGGTCTCCTGCCACGACAGCTCGCAGCGCGGTCAGGAAGCCATCCTGGTCCCTGGTCGCGTGCCGGTGCAGCTCCCCGAAGCGGTCCCACATGTCGCCACCGTCGATGCCGCTCCCGTGCACGTCGAGCGAGTACCGGCCGAAGGTCTCCAACCACCTGAACATGTCGTCGGGAAACGGGGACTGAGGTGACCGACTGAAGATTCCCATGCCGCTCTCTGACGGACCGCTGTCCGTCAGAGAACGGCGGAAGGCTACCGAGAGGTCCCTGCGACACGGCGAGAGGACGGCATCGGCAATGGGTGAACGGCCGCCGCGAACCTCCTACGGATACCTCGCGCCGCCGGACGCGCGGGTGCAAGGCTGGGAGTGCAACAACGACGGTTGTGGGACCGGCGACGAACCTGCGCCGCACTCCTGGCCGTACCCGTGTCGGGAGTGTCACAGGCCAACCGATGCCACCTTCGAGGAACCGTGGGCGCACGACGCCAGGGGCTACAAGATCCAGAATCACCTGCACAGCCCGGACCATCACTTGCGGGGGATGGCCGAGCTGGAGCAACACTCCTGGGCGTACAAGGACGCGTGGCTCCGCGACGATCGCCTGGCGGCCGACCGGGCGTGGAGGGCGTACCGCCGGGCGAGGCCACCACGGTGGCAGGAGACCGACGGCTACTGGATGACGACGAAGTCCATGTCCGAGATGGTGCGGCTCGCCGCTGCGTTCGACGACCTCGACCCTGCGATACACGACGTGCTGGAGTGCTACCCATTCATCAACACCAGCGACGTCGACGAGGACAACACCCGGCGGACGATCTCGCGCACCTTCGTGTCGATGTGCATCGCGGTGCTGGTGCGCCAGTCCTCCATTGACCATCCTCGGGAGGCAGAACTCCACGCCGCGATGCGCGACGTCGCGGGCCGCATCGAGAGCGTACTGCTGGACCAGCACCACCGCGGGATCCGTCGCATCGCCGAGATCCGTGCCCTCCATCGGACCCGGGCCGCCATCGTGCGGACCCGCCGATCGTCCGCGGTCGCCTTCGACGGTTTGCCGCCGATCTCGGCGGCGATCGCGCTCGGCCGAGGGCCCTGCGCCACGGACGATCCGCACGATCTTCCCGGTGTCTCGGAACTGGACTCGAAGCGCGTATTGGCGCTCGCCGACGCGGCGATCACGATCGCGGAGACCCACGACGACACTGGTCCGCTCGACGAGCTGGTCCAACGCCTCGACTACGCCGGGACCTATCCTGGTCTCATCCGCCTGCTGCAGGGCCGCCGGCAGATCGTGACCGGGGACCTGGATGCGGCCGTCGCTGAACTCGAACGCGGCTCTCATGAGGACGACAGGCTCGCTCGGCGGCTGCGGCCGCAGATCCTCGCTACCCTTGGCTTGCTTCTGGTACGGATCGACCCGAAGAACCTTGAACTCGGAATCGAGTGCTGTCGAGCCGGTCGGCAGGCCGGTCTTCGCTGGTGGAGGCGCACCACCCCGGCTGATGCAGGTTTGGCCAGGCTGCTGTTGTGGCGGGGGCTGCGGCCCGGATCGTCATTCGCCGATGGTCCCGGCGACGTGCACGAGGCGGTACGGCTCATCCGTCGCAGATCCCGCCTCGGACACCACCACGGCGCGGACGACCAACTCCTGCTCCAGGAAGCGCTTGCCGCCAGGGACGCCCTCGCCGGTAACACCGGCAACGAGCATCGGCACCGGGCCTGGCGCGACTCGGTGAACACGCCGTGGAGCACCGCGGCGAGGGCCCGGCTGGCCGTCGCGTGGGCGGAGTGGGCCGTCGGCACCGGCGTCGCGGAGTTCGCCGCCGAGGCGTACCAGCAGTTGGTCGCTCTGGCGTCTCAGGACGCCGTCGCGCGGTACGGTGCCGGCGCGAAGCAACGGGTGCTCGCCGCCGCCCAGGAGTACGCCGAGGAGGCTGGATACTGGCTGGCCCGGACCGGGCGGTACCGGGAGGCGGTTCTCGCGTTGGAGACCGGGCGGGCCGTCGGCCTGACCGAGGTGATCGGGCGGGACAACGCCGTGGTATTCGATCGGCTGCGTGCTGCCGGTCGGGCGGACCTTGCCGACGAGTACCGACGTGCGATCGAGGATTTCGATGAGCAGGAACGTCACCCATCCGCCGGACTTCGGGGGTCCTGGGCGTACCTCCGTGATGTCGCCCGGCGAATCGCCGCGGTGACCGGCGCGGACCCGTTGGCGATCGCGGTGAACTACGACGACATCATCGCCGCGACCGGCGACGGCGCCCTGGTATACCTCGGTGCGGCAAAGGCGGGTGGGTACGCGCTCGTGGTGGCCGCGCGGCACGATCCGCAGTATGTCGACCTGCCCAAGCTCGATCGGGCGAGTGTCGCCGGGCTCGTCGCCAAGGTGCTGCCAGAAACCGAGGCGGCGACCGGCCTCCGTAGCTTTGCGATCGTGAATGGGAAGCCTGCTGGGGCGCGCGACCTTTCAGCGTTCGGGCAGACGACAACCAGTCCGATGACCGAGGCCCTCCATACGTTGTGGAACGACGGTGTCCGCGACGTTGTCCTTCTCAGTGCGCGAGGTCGGATCGTGACACTCGTGCCGGTCGGTCTGCTCAACCTGCTGCCGCTTCACGCCGCCGGTGAGCCGAGCACGCCTAGTGAGGAACCCGCCGGGCGGCGCCACATCGGACAGTTCTCCGCGATTCGGTACGCACCTAACGCTCGCGCCCTCCGGCGTTGCCGGGACACGGCAAGGGAACTCGCCGTACGAAAGCAGAGTCTGCTTGCCATCGATGTGCCGGACGGACACCGGGTCGACCCTCGTGGTCACTTGCGGTACGTCGCCCGGGAGACCATCGAGATCGTGCGCCGCTGGACGGGGCTGCCCACGTCGCCGAGCCATGCCTGCACCTGGGAGGAGTTCCGCAGTGCGGCCAACGAGCACACCGTCTGGCACCTCGCTTGCCACGGCTCGGCCGAACCCGGCTCGATCCTGGACAGCCGGCTGTACTTCGCCGACCGTCAGGTCACGCTGGAGGAACTGCGTCGCGCCCTAGCAACGGGCCGACGCCGCCTGGCGGTGCTCTCCGCCTGCCAGACCAATGTCAGCGGTATCGCCTTACCGAACGAGGTGGTCGGGCTGCCGTCGGCCCTGATCCAGCTCGGATTCGCCGGGGTGATCGCGACAGCGTGGGCAGTCGACGATCTGGCCACCACCTATCTCATGACGGCGTTCTATCACCTGTGGTGTCGGGAGGAAAACGAACCGGCCGTTGCGCTGAACCGCGCCCAACAGTGGCTCCGCACTGCTAACCAAGCTGACTTGACCGCGCTCCTACCCGACATCGAGCCACCAGGTGCACCGGGTGATTGTCCCTACACGGATTCGGAACACTGGGCGGCCTTCGCGTACACCGGTGCCTGACCGAGTTCCCGCCGACCGTGCATTGCTGCGAACTCTCCCACGAGATCGACGGCAGGCGGATCGCCAGGAGTCGGTCCGTGCTGTCCGCGCTTGTGCTGATCTTGACGAAGCCCATGTCGGGGGTCGACGAGGTCGTGTTGTCGCTGTATGCCAAGGGTTTGACCACCGGCGAGATCTCGGCGCAACGTGCCGAGATTTACGGAGGATGCTGGCACAGATCTCTGACCGCAGCCTGACCCCCGCACGGCTCGGCCTGCAAGTCGCATGCCTGGCGCGACGCCTGCACCGGACTGGGAACTACGCCGAAGAAGACCCGCCCCTACCGGCCACAGCCCAACAACCGCCACCGACCCCACACCGACACCAGCGGCCTACCACCCATCACCAGGTTGACCAACCTGCCTGGACAGCACATCCAGGCTGCTGCCTTCCGGGCCAGGACCAGGGTCGAGTGAGTCAGGTCAGCACCCGGATCGGGTTGCCGTCGAGGAAGGCGCCGATGTCGTCCACGGCGTCACGGAAGAACGTCGCGTAGTTCAGCTCGCTGACATAGCCGAGGTGCGGCGTGGCCAGCACGTTCGGCAGCGTACGGAACTCGTGGCCGGCGGGTAGTGGCTCCTCGTCGAACACGTCGAGCCCGGCTCCCGCGATCCGCCCCTCGCGCAGCGTGGATGCCAGGGCGGACTGGTCGACGATCGCCGCCCGCGAGGTGTTGACCAGGTAGGCGGTGGGCTTCATCAGCGCGAGTTCCCGCGCGCCGACAAGCCCGCGCGTCCGGTCGCCGAGCACGAGGTGAACGGAGACGACGTCGGACCCGGCGAGCAGGGCATCCAGGCTGGGGGCCAGCCGCGCGCCGCCCTCCTCGGCCCGCTGGCGCGTCAGGTTCTGGCTCCAGGCCAGCACGTCCATGCCGAACGCCCGCCCGACCGCCGCCACCTGGGACCCGATCCTGCCCAGGCCGAGCAGCCCGAGTGTGCGTCCGTGCAGGTCGGTGCCGACGGTGTGCTGCCAGGGGCCGCCGGCGCGCAGCGCGGTCGCCTCGGGCACCAGGTGGCGGGCCAGGCCGAGGATCAACGCCCACGTCAGCTCGACCGTCGAGGTCCAGCCGCCACCTGTGCCGCACACCGTGACGCCGTGCGTGCGCGCCGCCCCCAGGTCGATGGCGGCGTTGCCTATGCCGGTGGTGACGAGCAGCCGCAGGTGCGGCAGCCGGTCGAACACCTCGGCGGGGAACGGCGTGCGCTCCCTCATGGCGACCACGATGTCGCAGTCGTGGATGGCCGCCACCAGATCGTCGGTGTTCGTGAAGTGCTTCCGGAAGCTGGTGGCCCGCACCCGGGACCAGTCCGCCAGGCCGAGTGCCACGTCCTGGTAGTCGTCCAGCACGGCGCAGCGAAGATCACTAGACATGACAAATAATCCGCCTTCCATCTGAAGAAGTGCCCAATTGGGGAGCTGCCGAGCGTCGGAGGACGTCCCAACTCATCTTCGGTGCCCTGACCGACGCAAGCCGGCGTGCCATGCCGGCGCGGCTGAGCCACGGCCGGCCACTGTCGGAATGCTGGCTCAGCCAGTGAGGTCAGCAAGCCAACCGTCTCTCAGCATCTGAAGGGTCCCCCGAGATCGCCGGGGTTGTGGTGCGCAGCGTGCAGGCGCAAGGGCGCATCTGCACGCTGCGCACTGAACCGCTCGACGGGGTGTTCGCCGGGCTCAACCGGCTAAGAGACGTTCTCGGTCAGAGCTGCTGGGGTCGATGCCGCCCGTGCACAAGCGGCAAGGGCGCTCACCGCCGGGGCTGGGGTCAACGCTCCAACAGGCGCATGGCGGCTTCGTCGTGGGTTTCGCCGACAGCGGGAGGAAGGTTGTCGAGCTTCTCGATCTGTTCGGCGGTCAGTTCCACGGCGTCAGCGGCGGTGTTCTCCTCGACGCGTGCCACGCGCTTGGTGCCGGGGATGGGGGCGATGTCGTCGCCCCGGGTCAGCAGCCAGGCCAGTGCGATCTGCGCCGGAGTGGTACCCGCTTCGGCGGCAACGGCTTGAACCTCGTCTGCGAGACGCAGATTGCGCTGGAGGTTCTCGCCGGTGAAGCGCGGGTTGTTCTTACGCAGGTCCGTCTCGTCGAAGCCGCTGGTCGAGCGGATCTGGCCGGTGAGGAATCCGCGTCCCAGGGGCGAGTACGGCACGAAGCCGATGTTCAGCTCGCGCAGCAGGGGCAGCACCTGTGCCTCCGGGTGCCGGGTCCACAGGGAGTATTCCGACTGGACGGCAGCGATGGGATGGACAGCATGGGCGCGGCGGATCGTCTCCGGTCCGGCCTCGGACAGGCCGATGTGGCGGATCTTGCCCTCAGCGATCAGTTCGGCCAGCGCCCCGATGGTGTCCTCGATGGGCGTGGTCGGGTCGACCCGGTGCTGGTAGTACAGGTCGATGTAGTCGGTGCCCAGCCGCTTGAGCGACCCTTCGACGGCGGTGCGGATGTTGGCCGGGCTGCTGTCGAGTTGCCCTGCCCCGCCGCCCGCATGCGAGATCATGCCGAACTTTGTCGCCACTACGGCCTGGTCCCGGCGGCCCGCGAGCGCTTTGCCGAGGAGTTCCTCGTTGATGTACGGGCCGTAGACCTCGGCGGTGTCGAGGAGAGTGACGCCCAGTTCCAGGGCCCGGTGGATGGTGCGGATCGACTCTGCGTCGTCCGTGCCGGCTCCCGTGTAGGCGTAGGACATCGATACCAGGCCCAGACCGATGCGGGAGACGTCCAGGTTCCCCAGCTTGATGTGCTTCATGACAGTTCTCCGTTCCTCTAGCGATTCGTACGACTTGCCGGGCACGGCGATGAGCGGCTCCGCCGCTCATCGCCGGCACTGTTGCCGATCACTCCCGCTGGTCAGGGTGAGCGTGGCGGCGGTGATGGCGGGCCAATGGCGGCCGGCGGCGATGGTGGCCGGCGGGACGGTCAGGCGACCGGGACCCAGGTGAACCGGCCGTCGGGGCGACGTTCGGCGCGTCCGAAGACCACGTCGGCGAAGTGGTTGCCGTAGCCGATGGTGTCGGGGCGGCTCAGCTCTTCGACCAGGTGGCGGCGGTGCGCGGCGGCTTCGGCGGGGTCGTGGTCGATCCCGCAGCCCCATTCGGGGTGGGTGACCTGGACCGGCGCGTGCATTGCGTCGCCGAACGCGATGAGCCGCCGGTCGCCGCCGGTGATGATGTACGTGACGTGGCCGACGGTGTGTCCGATCGAGAACGAGGCCCGCACGCCGGGGAAGATCTCCTCGCCGTCCTCGACGGTACGAACACGGGGTGCGAAGGCGGCCACACGTTCCTCGGTCGCCCCGCCCTCGGCGGCCAGGTCGCGCCGCTCCCACTCGGGTGCCGCGATGAAGTGGGTGGCGTGTGCGAATGGCGGCGCATCGGTGCCGGGCTCGGCGCTCCAGGCCCAGCCCAGGTGGTCGAGGTGCAGATGGGTGATGGCGACGGCCTCGATCTGGCGCGGCTCGCGGCCCAGCCGCCGCAGGCCGTCCAGCAGCTCACCGCCGTGGATGCTCCCCAGGATCGGGTTGGCCGGGTCGTCGGGGTGGGACTCCGGTCCGAACCCGGTGTCGATGAGCAG
Source organism: Micromonospora noduli (assembly GCF_003264475.1). Taxonomy (NCBI): domain Bacteria; kingdom Bacillati; phylum Actinomycetota; class Actinomycetes; order Micromonosporales; family Micromonosporaceae; genus Micromonospora; species Micromonospora noduli. Next base: position 14,228 of record NZ_PYAC01000017.1, read on the forward strand.
CGCCCGGTCACCCCGCTCGACCAGCAGCCCGCCAATGGCTGCGGGCAGGAAGCCGCCGTCGTCGAGATGATCGCGGTTGGCGGCCCAGTCCGCGTCGGTGGCGGCGGGCAGCCAGCCGCGCGGCTTGCACAGGGCCAGCCCGTCCGGAACGTAGGTGATCTTCAGTTCGCCCAGGCTGAGCGAACGGACGCGCGGTGCGCTGGTCAGTCGTATGCGGTCGAAATCTGTTGTTGCGGCCATATGGTCCTACCTCGTGCTCGGAGAGGTGCCACCTGGCAGCGGCACGGGCAACAAGTTACAGCTAGAACTACTTCAGCTGCAACTATGTCAGCTGTAGTAAGCTTGAGACGTGTCCACCGAGCGCGAGTCCCCAGGCCAGAGCGACCGCCGGCTGTGCGGGCTGGTCAAAGACCTGGCCAATCAGATCGATGCCCACCTTCGGGCCCGGACAGCCGCCCTCGGTCTGACCACCTCACAGGGCAACCTGCTGCGCGAGCTGACCCACCCCCTGACCCTGCGTGAACTCGCCGAACGGATGAGCTGCGAGCCCTCCAACATCACCTTCATCGCCGATCGCCTCGAAGAGCAGGGCCATCTCGAACGCCACCCACACCCCGACGATCGCCGCGCCAAGCAGCTCGTCCTGACCCCCAAGGGCACCGAACTGCGCGAACGCCTCCTCAAGTTGCTCTCCGAAGACAGCCCCCTGGCCCCTCTGGCCCCCGAAGAGCAGGACGCCCTACAGCACCTCCTCAGCCGCGCCCTCATCCGCTGACCCGTCACCCCGGCGTGCAGAGCCCGCAGATTCACCGGGACCTCCAGCTCGCCGATGAGGCAACGTGCCAGCGAAATCCGCCGCACCCGCGCGTCTGGACGTTCTCGCCGCCGGAGCCCTTCTTGGAGATCACAGTCGCGGCCTCGCTCATCGAGCTGCCCCGGCTTTCTTGTGGCGGTGGACAACCCAGCATCCAGCGGCTGACGCTCTCGGCCGGGCGGCTGGCACAGCACTGACCGTCGGAGCGCCGGCCGGGTCAGTGAGACCCGGCCGGCGCACGGTGAGCATTTGTTGTCAGAGGGTCTTGACCTGGCCGCCATCGAGGATGAACTCGGCACCGGTTGTGTTGGAGGAGCGGGCGGAGGCAAGGAACAGCACCAGGTCGGCGACCTCGCGGGCCTCGGTGATCCGGCCGGTGCTGATCGCCATGCTCTGTGGCACGACCTCGTCAAGCGCCTGCTGGATGCTGACACCCGCGCTGGCGGCGACGGCGTGCGCGAAGCCATCCGGCCCGGTCCAGAACGGGGTTCGCACCGGGCCGGGCGAGACGGCGTTGACCCGTACGCCACGCGGCGCGAACTCCTCCGACAGGGTCTTGGTCAGGTTGGACATCGCCGCCTTGGCCGCGGAATAGTCGACCACCATCGGGAACGGCAGCCGAGCGTTGATGCTGCTGATGTTGACGATCGCCCCGCCGTTGCCCAGCAGGGCTGGCAGGGCTGCCCTGCTGGTGCGCACGGCGCTGAAGAACGTCACGTCGAACACTCGCGCCCACTCGGCGTCGTCGACGTGGAGGAATCCTGACCGGGCACTGCCGGCGCCAACGTTGTTGACCAGGACATCCAGACGCCCGTACGCCGACAGCGCGGTGTCGACGAGCCGCTGCGGGGTAGCCGCGTCGGTGATGTCGGCCAGTACCACGGTGGCGCCACGCGCGGCCAGGGCGTCGAGCTCCGGCGTGCTCGCACGGCTGCTCGCCACCACGTGCGCACCCTCGTCGAGCAACGCCGCCACGGTGGTCAGACCGATGCCCTTGCTCGCGCCGGTGACGATGGCAACCTTGCCCTGCAGTTCGAGATCCACTAACACTCACTCCCACAATTGTTGACTGATCAGTTCCTAATTCGGGCAGCAAAAAGTCAGTCGAGGGCGCCCAGGGCGACCTCCACGGCATTGTTGAGGAGCGCCCGATCCGCGCGGGCCTTGCCCATCACCCGCAGGCCCTGCAGAAACGTGGTCAGAAACTGGGCCAGCTCCTGCGGTTGCTTGTCCGCCGCGATCTCCCCGCGGACCCGCGCCCGCTCCAACGCCCCGGCCAGGGCCGACTCGACCTGACCCATCGTGCGCGAGACCTGCAGCACCGTGTCCGGATGCGCCGAGCGTTCCGTGGCCGCGTTGACCAGCAGGCAGCCCCGCTCCGGGTCGGCCAGGTCGGCCTCCATCAGCTCCAGGAGCACCGCCCGGATCGCCGGGCGCACCTGCTCCGCCCGGTCCAACACCTCGGTCAGCCCTGCCGCGTGGCGCTGGCAGTAACGGCGGAGCGCCAGCGCATAGAGCTGCTCCTTGGACCCGAACGCCTTGTACAGACTGCCCCGGGCGATTCCGAGACTCTCCACGAGATCCTCGGTCGAGGTCGCCTCGAATCCCTGACGCCAGAACAACTCCATCGCGCGGTCCACCGCCGTGTCGATGTCGAACGTCCTTGGCCTGCCCATGCGACAACCTTAGAAGTAGGAGACTGATCAGTCCACAACTGTGGGAGGCGTCATACGGACGGGGTCACCAGCACGCTGGGTTGTCTAGGTCGTAGCGCGCCGGCCCGGACCAGTCGAGTTGGCGATCCAGGCTCACGGCGTGGCGGGGAGGCCCCTATAGGTCGTCAAGGCGGTCGGCGACGACGTAGGGCGCTGGTCGGGCGTGGCGGGACCACCGGTGTGGGTGCCACCCCATGATCGACCAGCCTCCTCAGGCTGTTCCTGGACGACAGTGCCGACCCACGGCAGTCGACATCGCGGCAGGGAACGGGGAAACGTCGCTGTGTCGGACCGTCCGGTCTGCGATCGACCGCCGGAGCTGCCAGCGCCTGTACAGCGGAGGAGGAGCCCGGACGGACAGCCGGGCATGGGAAGTGCTTGACGATCCACAGTACGAGCCCGGTAACGGAGAAGATCCCAACCTGCGGCTGAGGCGGCAGTGCGCGGGATGGCAGGGCGACCGGGTGGGGCCTATTGCTACGAGTGGTGCCGAGGGTTGAGAGGCCCCAGTACTGGACGACGTACCCTCTGCCGCCGTCCGGGCGCTTGGCGTCAGCCACCTCGGTACGTCCGCGGCAAGTGTCAGGTGCGCCCCGGGTCAGCCGACCATTACGGCGAAGACCGACGACACCGGCAGCGGCCCGGCACACCGGGAGTCGTTCGACCGGGCGCGGCTATCGCCCATCAGGAAGACGGAGTCGGCCGGCACGGTAACAGCGGCGAACCGCCGCGGGCCGCAGTAGTCTGCGTTCGGCGGCTCGTTGAGTGACGCGTCCTCAGCCACATACGGCTCGGCCAGCGGCCTACCGTCGACCGTCACCTTGCCCGCGGTATCGCAGCAGGCGATGGTTTCGCCGCCAACCGCGACGACGCGTTTGAGTAGCGGCACCTTGCGGTCACCCCAGAGGCCGCCGGGGGAACGAATCAGGACGACATCGCCGCGTCGTGCCTCGTACATTCCGGTCACTGTTCGTGCGGTGACGACCTGGCGGGCCTTGACCGTCGGCTCCATACTGACGCCGCCCTGGGTGAACTGTTCGGTGGCTCCCGTCTCGGTCGCATCATCGTCGCCGCAGCCGGCAACAGCCATCAGGAGAAGGAGCACCATCAGTTTGCGCATCCGGCGGATCCTGCCAGAAGTGGCTGTGCCGTGCGGTCCGTCGGGCGCGGCGCTACCCGGCACTGCACGGGCGAGGCTCCTGGTCGCGGCGCGAGGTCCCCTGTGAGAGGCCGGGTAGGGGCCCGCGAGTCAACCCATCCCGACAGGGCATAGTGTCCTGCGGTGTCATCGGGCGATGTCGCCTGCCCGTGGAGAGGGTGGTAGGAAGTGACGACGCGCTTACGTGCTCGATGGGCCCGGGTCGCCGCATTGATCGCGCTGACCGGGGGCACGCTAGCGGTGTCTGCGGCGCCCGTGGCGGGCGCCCCGGCACCCATCAGCATCCGGAGCGTGTCGGCGGAGAACGTGAAGCCCGGCGACAAGGTTCGCGTTCAGTTCCGCGTCACGAACAACGGGAGCAGGGCCGAAACGGCCATCGTGGTGGTCAGTGGCGGCCTGCAATGCACCACCGGCTGCCGGGTGGAGCCGAACCTCAAATCCGGCCAGAGCCAGGACTTTCAGGCCACCGTCGTCGCGCCCCAGGTGAACGCGGGCGAGATCTCCGGTCGCAACATCTCGGTCGCCGTACGGCTCGGCGGGCAGAACAGCTTCGACTACAAGATGGTCTACATTTACGGCCCGGGCACATCGCTACCCGGCGCGGGCGCGCCGCAACCCGGCGCGGACAAGCCGTCGTCCGAGGTGGACGGGGTGTCCGGCCAGGTCCGTGACACCAGCGGCAAGGGGATCGGCGGCGTGGCCCTGACCATCCGGGACAGCGCCGGGCACGAATACCGTACGACGAGCGACCGGAGCGGCCGGTTCTCGATCAAGTCGGGTGCCGGTAAGACGATCGCCGAGGGCCGGATCACGATCGTCGCAGCCCTGGACGGCTATCGCACCACCCGCACGACCGTACAGGGCCCCGCCGGTGACATCGCGAGCGTGCGGCTGACCTTGGCCACCGTGGCCGCGCCCACCAAGACCCCGCCCTCGCCCACCGCAACCGCGGCAGCGGACGGGGCTCCCGAGCCGGAGACCAGCGTAGTCGCGGCGGCACCCCCCGCCCTCGAACCGGTCAGCAACGAGGGCAGCGGTTCCCTGCCGTACATCCTGGGCGGCCTGCTGGTCGCCGCCGGCCTGGGCACACTGGCCCTGCTGGTGAACCGCCGCCGGAACACGCCGGACAAGCCGGCTCCGCACGCGGCGACTCAGCTGACAGCTCCGGCCGGAGTGGGCATGAGCGACGCACCGACCGCGGTGCTGCACACGACGCCGCCGGCCGACGGGTTCCCCGGCCCGTACAGCGGGCCCCCTCAGGGCGGCATCCAGCAGCTCAGCCACGACCCATACGGCGGACCGGCCCGCTAACTGAGTGGCTACGCATCGGCGTCGACATCCGGTGCACGGCGGTCGCGCCGCCCCAGGTGCACCGGCCCGCGAGGTGAAGAACCGGCGGTTCTCCAAAGCTCGGCTCTGCTCTCGCCGGTGCACGACACCGCTGGGCTCATGTTCGGCAGGGGTTTGGAACCTAGCGACAGATGGCGGAGCGTGAGCGCACGGAGTAGCCGATGGCAGCGCCTGTGCTTGGTCCTACAGGTCGTCCCGGCGATAAGGTCGCGCGCATGACCCATGAAGAGATGCTCGGCACCTTCCAAACTGACGGTGCTCATTGAGTCGGATTGGCTCTGCTGTGCGTAGCGATTTTGGGTCGCGCTCATGCTTGCCTCGTGAGCAACCAGAGCGATGCCCTTCCCGTGCTCGTCATCGACGGAGCCTCGTTCGTCGACTTCGCCGGCTTCGTACGCGAATTCTCGCAACTGCGTGGTAGGGCGACTGGGTGGGTCTACGGCTACGAGTGGTGCCGACGCTTGTGAGGCGTCAGCACGCCCGTCCGTGGTTCGGGTTGCAGTCGGGAGGGGTATCGCCTGCGTTCGTCAGAGGCGGTGGAGGTCTTTTCTCAGCTGGCGGATGACTTGCCACTGTGCTTGGTCGGCGGTGGGTCGGGGAAAGCCGCCGTGTCGGAAGGTCCAGTTCAGGTAGGCCACCAAGGGCATGCGGGCCTCGCCCACGAAGTGCGCGTCGGCGGATGCGTCGGGGAGGATGATGCCGTAGGGGCCACCGCCGCTGACGTTGTCCTTGTGGAAGTGGTCGGGCGCGACGGGCAGTAGGAATGGCTCGTCCTGGTCTTCCTGCCACGCCTCGATCTCTTCCGCGAAGTACTCGCGGATGTCGCTGTTCGGGTAGCGGGAACCCGCTAACTCCAGCACAAGCGGGTCGGCCGCAGCCGAGTTGGGCCATTGCGGGTGCGTCCCAACCAACCACACGTCGCCCACGATGCGGATCCACGACGACAACACCATCGGGAGTGGGCCAAGACGCTGTTCCAGCCAGTGAAGGAGCTCTTCCGCCTTCGGGTCGGGTGGCGTGTATGGCTCTGTCGGGGTCTGGTCGTCGTCGTTCTGGTGGAATCGGTAGCCCTGCTCGCGTAGGCGCGCGACCAGGGTTTCGATGTTGCTCCGGGCTCGGCGGGCCATCTCGTCGCACACCGCCTGCGCCTCAGCGGCGAAGGCTGGCTCACGGACGCGGCTGCCAAGCTGCCGCATCTCATGCCATACCCGATCTTGTTGCCCGGCGACGTAGCGGTTTACCCAGTCCAGGTGCCTAATCATCGCGATCATGGTGCCGCAGGTGATCTCTTGAAGCAACGGCCCGTGCGGCACGCACGCCCAGTCTCGCCGGGCTCATCCGGTCCGCCGATCGACGCTCCCTACGGCGTACCCGGACGTCGCCCCGGCATTAACTCAAGTATCCATCCGCCGGCTGCTATCTCTGGTCGGAGTCAGGACGTGTCGGGTCCGGTCCCCGGTCCAGGCCGCTTCGAGGATCGCGGTCAGGCTGGCGGTGTCGGTCGGGCCTGGATGGTTCTGGATCAAACGGGTGACACCACTGGCCATCTCGGCGAAGCGCGGGAGGTCGGCGCGTGCGACGCCGATGTCCGCCAAGGTGCGAGGGATGCCGATGTCGGCGAGGAGCCCGTCGAGCCAGGTGAGGAACGTATCTGCGGCCTCGGCATCGGAGGCGTCGGTCACGTCGAGCCCGCACACTCCGGCGAGGATGGCCAACCGGTCGCCGATGGCATCCTTGGCCGCGTCCAGCGCGTAGGGCAGTAGCAGCCCGACGCCCAGGCCGTGCGGTGTGTGCGTGGCTGCGCCGATGGGGTACTGGAGAGCGTGCGGGGCCCCGTTGCCCGCGTGGGAAAAGGCGAGCCCGGCGAGCATGGACCCGTAGGACATGTCCGCGCGCGCGTCCGTGTCGCCTCCGTCAGTGACAGCACGACGCAAACTACGGGCGATCCGCTCCGCGGCCCGGAGCGCGTAGTGGTCGGTGATCGGGTTGCGGCCGAGGAACACCTGCTCCACCGGGTCGCGCGGTCCGTGGGCCCGGGGTCGCGCGGTGTAGCTCTCCACCGCGTGACAGAACGCGTCGATGCCGGAGTGGGCGGTGACGGTCGCAGGGCAGGTGTAGGTGAGTTCGGGGTCGACGATGGCGAAGTCGGGCACGATGTGGACGCTGGAAACCCCCACCTTCAGCTCGCGGTCCGGGTCGGTCAACACCGAGACGGGTGTGAGCTCGGAGCCGGTGCCTGACGTGGTCGGGACCGCGACGAGAGGAATCGTCGGCCCCGGCACCTTCGACTCGCCGTAGAAGTCGCGCGGCGTCCCACCGTGGCGCCGGATGACGCCGACGATTTTGGCGAGGTCGATCACCGTGCCACCCCCGATGGCGAGGATCACGTCGGCGTCCACCTCGGCGGCGACCGAGACGGCCAGGTCGACATCGGAGAGTGGCACGTCTGGAGTCGCGTCGGAGAACACCTCGACGACAGTGACCTTCGCCCGCACGGCGGCCACGATCTCGGCCACGCCCGGCTGCCCCAGAAGAACCCGGTCGGTCACGATGAGGACTCGCGAGCCGCTCTCGGCCACCACTCGTGGGATGTTCTGCGCGACCCCTTCGCCCACTATCAGCTGGCGTGGCCCGCGGACTGTCTCAAGCATGTCAGTGCCTCTCCGGAACGTCGGCGGCGATGTGCTGGGCGGACGTCCAGGTCACCTGCGAGGCCGGGACGACGTCGGCAAGGTTGGCCGTCCGGATGGCGCAGGCGCGCGCGCCGGGCGCCCGGAGCAGCAGGGCGGTCACGGGAGGTCGATCGCCACGTAGGTGAGGTCGAGGTACTCGAGGATGCCCTCGTGCGACCCCTCCTTGCCGATCCCGGACTGCTTCACGCCTCCGAACGGAGCTGACGGGTCCGATATCAGACCACGGTTGATGCCGAGCATCCCCGTGTCCAGCCCTTCGGTGAACCGGAGCGCCCGCTGGAGGTCGCGGGTGAAGACGTATCCGGCCAGGCCGTGCTCGGTGTCGTTGGCCTTCGCCATGACCTCGTCGTCGGACGTGAACGAGATGATCGGCGCCACCGGGCCGAAGATCTCCGCCTTCAGCATCCGCGCATCTTCCGGCACGTCGACGAGGACCGTAGGCGGGTAGAAGTGGCCCGGCCCATCCGGACGCTCGCCGCCCACCAGGACCCGGGCGCCGCGATCAACCGCGTCGACGACGAGCTCGTCGATCTCGGTGACCGAGGCCTCGTCGATCAACGCCCCGACGTTCACGCCGTCGTCGAGACCATGGCCCATCGAAAGCGCGCCCATCCGCTCGGCGAAGCGCGCCGCGAACTCCTCGCGCACCGGTTCCTCGACGTAGATCCGGTTGGCCGCGATGCAGGACTCACCGATGTTGCGCATCTTGGCCACCATGGCACCGTCGAGCGCGACGTCCAGGTCAGCGTCGGCACACACGATCAGGGCCGCGTTGCCGCCCAGTTCCATGGAGGTGCGCAGCACGTTGTCCGCGGCCTGTCGTAGCAGTGCGCGCCCGACCTCGGTCGACCCGGTGAACGAAAGCTTGCGGGTCCGACTGTCGGCCAGCAGTGCCGAGACCACCTCGCCGGAACGCTTGGTGGTCACCACGTTGACGACGCCCGGGGGAACGCCGACCTCCTCCATGATGCGGGCCAGGAACAGCATGGTGAGTGGCGTCTGGCCTGCTGGTTTGGTGATCGTCGTGCAGCCAGCGGCCAGCGCAGGAGCGATCTTGCGGGCACCCATGGCCAACGGAAAGTTCCAGGGCGTCACGAAGACGCACGGTCCGACCGGCTTCGGCACGGTGAGGATGCGATATCCACCTGCGGGAGCGATGCTGTAGCGCCCCTCGACGCGCACCGCCTCCTCGGCGAACCAACGGAAGAACTCGGCGCCGTAGGCCACCTCTCCCCGAGCCTCGGCGAGCGGCTTGCCCATCTCGAGCGTGATCAGCCGGGCGACCTCCTCGGATCGCTCGGTCAGTGCCCGGTACGTCGCGGTCAACAACTCTGACCGTTTGCGGGGCGGGGTCGCCGCCCACTCCGCCATCGCCTTGCTGGCCACGTCCAGGGCGGCGAGCCCGTCAACGACGCCGGCGTCCGCCACCTCGGCGATGGTCTTGCCGGTGGCAGGGTCCTCGACGGCAAAGGTGGCTCCGCTTGCGGCGTCGCGCCAGGCGTCGCCGATCCGGAGCCGCCGATGCTCGGGGGCCAGCACGTTCATCGGGTCACTCATCGCGTCGCCTCCTGTGATCTTCCTGGTGATGTCCGGCGTGCCTCAGCGATCGGGCTGTGCGCGTAGACGGACGGGTCACACGCCCTCGTCGGGGGGCGAGGTTGCCGAGCGGGTCGAATGTGGCAGTGGACCGGTCTGCGGGCGACGCCACCGATCGCCTTCGCGGGCGCGACGGCCGTCTCAGCGTCGTCAGGCGGCGCGCACCGGGTGACGGTCCGCCGAGGCTCGATTGCCAGGTGCGGGCGCATGTTGCCGTCGCCGCCGACGCGGTTACCGCCCAGCCTCGGACAGCGACAGCCCGGTGTCCGCATCGAACAGGTGCGCACGGTCCAGGTCGACAGTGACAAGCAGTCGCTCGCCCGGCGTACCGGTGACGGTGGGTCGTGCCTTGACCTTGAGGATCTCCGTCCCCACCCGGACGTCGACCACCGTTCGGTCACCGAGCGGCTCAAGCCCGTAGAGCTCACCCGACAACGACGCGTTCCCACGCTGCTCGACGGACAGGTCCTCCGCCCGCAGGCCCAGCAGCAGCTCACGACCGTCCTCAGCCGTGGTCCAGCGGGGCCGCGGCAGCGTCCAGCCGTCCGCACCGACCAGACGATCTCCCTCGGCGTGGCAGGCGAGCAGGCTGATCGGCGGGCTCCCGACGAATCCTGCGACCCACTGGTTGGCTGGACGCTCGTACACCTCGGTCGGCGTTCCGACCTGTTGCACCTTCCCCTCCTTGAGAACCGCGACCTGGTCGGCCATGGACAGGGCCTCGACCTGGTCGTTTGTCACGTAGACGAAGGTCGCTCCGAGGCTCCGGTGGATGCGGGTGAGCTCGGTGCGCATCTCGACGCGGAGCTTGAGGTCGAGATTCGTCAGCGGCTCGTCCATGAGAAACGCGCGCGGGCGACGGACCAGCGCCCGGGCCAGGGCGACACGCTGCATCTCACCGCCCGACAACTGCGCCGGACGACGCTGCAGCAGACGTTCGATGTGCAGCAGGCTCGACATCTGCTCGACGGCGGCGGCGATCTCACTCGAAGAACAGCGGCGTGCCCGCAGCGGCGAAGCGATGTTCTCGTACACCGTGTGTCGCGGGTAGAGGGCGTAGCTCTGGAAGACCATGGCCAGGTCGCGGGCCGCCGGGGTGTCACCGGTCGCGTCCCTGCCGTCCAGATGCACCGACCCGGCGTCAAGCTTGTCCAGGCCGGCTATCGCTCGCAGGGTTGTCGTCTTGCCTGCCCCGGAGGGCCCGAGCACGACGAAGAACGAGCCGTCCGGCACATCCAGCGTCACCCCGTCCAGGGCCTGGACTTTTCCGAAGGACTTGCGCAGCCCCTGCACTGCCACGGTTCCCATCAGGCCACCAGCTCTTCCGTGCTCACGTCGTAGACCGCCGGGGTCGCGCCGGTGTGCCGCAGCCCGACCGGTGCGTCAGCGGCGAAACGGACAGTCGGCGGCATCCGAACCCGTACGTCGCGCTGGCCGCCGTGGTCGACCACGTAGATGATCTCGTCGCCCAGCCACTCCGCCGAGACCACGCGGGCCGGGACCGAACGTTCCGCCCCCGGTTCGGTGACTTCCAGCGCCTCCGGCCGGACGCCTGCGACCAGGCGACGGTCGCGCGGCAGGCCTGGCGGTGGGGTGAGGACCAGTCCGCCCTGACCGCGTAGCTCCCCGTCGACCACCTCCACCTCAATGAGATTCATCGGCGGGGATCCGATGAACGCGGCGCAGAAGAGACTCGCCGGGCGGTCGTAGACCTCCAGCGGCGTGCCGATCTGCTCGACGCGGCCCTTGTTGAGGATGGCGATTCGGTGACCGAGCGACATCGCCTCGACCTGGTCGTGAGTGACGTAGACCATCGTCGCCCCCAGCTCCCCCTGCAGGTGCTTGATCTCGGTGCGCATGTCCGCCCTCAGCTCCGCGTCCAGATTGGTGAGAGGTTCGTCCATGAGGAATGCGCGCGGCCGTCGCACCAGGGCGCGAGCCAGCGCGACACGCTGCTGCTCCCCGCCGGACAGCTGGCGCGGTCGCCGGTCCAGGAGCGGACCAAGCCGCATCAGCCGGGCCGCCTCGTTGACCCGCTCGTGCACCTCCGGCTTGGGCAGTCCCTCGGCCCGCAGCGGGAAAGCCAGGTTGTCGCGGGTCTTCAGATGCGGGTAGAGGGCGTAGAACTGGAACACCATGGCGATGTCGCGCTCGGCGGGCGGCAGGTCGTTGACCAGCGCGTCGCCGATGCGGATGTCGCCCGTCGTCTGCCTCTCCAGGCCGGCTATGGCCCGCAGCGTGGTCGTCTTGCCGCAACCCGAGGGGCCGAGCATCACGAACAGCTCTCCGTGGCCGATGGAAAGGTCCACGTGTTCAACTGCGACCGTCCCGTCCGGGTAGCGCTTGTGCAGGGCGGTCACCTCGATGCCCGCCATCAGCGTCGCACCGCCCCGAGCGTCACACCGGCGATGAGGTGCTTGCGCACCAGGTACGCGAAGACGAGCACCGGTAGGGCGAACACCACGGAGGCGGCGGCCACGAGACCCCAGTCCGTAGTGGTGCCGCCGATGAGGCCGGCGATGGCGGGTGGGGCCGTCCGGACGCTGTCGCTGGAGGTGAGGAAGGTGGCGAACACGAACTCGTTCCACGAGAAGATGAGTGCGAAGACCGCCGTCGCGGCGATGCCGGGCACGAGCAGGGGAAGGGTGAATCGCCGGAACGCCTGCAAACGGGTGTAGCCGTCGAGCATGGCGGCATCCTCGTACTCCGCGGGCACCTCGTCGACGAACCCCTTCATCATCCAGATCGTGAACGGGACGTTGAACGCGCTGTAGATGAGGATCAGGCCGAGCTTGTTGTCGATGAGTCCGACCTGGCGGTACATGAGGAAGATCGGGATCACGACCACCACGGGCGGCATGAAGCGCGTGGACAGGATGAAGAACAGTTGGTCCTTCTTGGCCTTGACGGCGAAGCGTGAGTAGGCCCAGGCCGCCGGCACCCCCAGCACGGTGGCCAGCACCGTGGAGGCTCCGGCGACCACGACGGAGTTGAGGAACGAGACCGACAAGGCCGAGCGACCGCCATCGGGGGCGACGAACACGTCCTTGTAATGCTCCAGAGTGACAGTGAAGTCGAAGAGCTTTGCCGGGATGGCGTAGACGTCCCGGTTCTCCTTGATGGACGTCTCGATCATCCACAGCACCGGGAAGAGCATCACGACGGCCAGCACGGTCAGCAGCGTGACCTCCAGCACGGAGCGGCCTCGGCCGCCAAGGCGGCGCGCGGGGGGAGTGTGATCCCGGGTAGGACCTGTGGACACGGCCTCGTCGACGGAGACGGCCATCAGCCCTCCTTGAGCTTGTTCAGGTAGCGCAGGTAGAACTGCGTGAGGACGATGACGACGAGGACCATGAGGATCCCGTACGCCGAAGCGGTTCCGGTGTTGAAGCCCAGGAACGCGACCTTGTAGATGTGGAACGACAACGTCTCGGTGGAGACACCCGGGCCTCCGTTGGTGAGGATGTAGACGAGGTCGAACAGTCGGAACGCCTCGATGGCCCTGAACATCACGGCAATGAGAAGCAGTGGCCATACCAGCGGGAGAGTGATGGTGCGGAACCGGAACCACTCGGACGCCCTGTCGATCGAGGCGGCCTCGTAGAGGTACTTGGGAACCGCGGTGAGGCCCGCAAGCGCGATGAGCATGATGAACGGCGTCCATTGCCAGGTGTCGACCACGATCAGGGAGAGCAGTGCCGTTCGCTGCCGGGTGAGCCACTCCACCTGCCCCAGGCCGAGCGAGCCGAGCATGCTGTTGACCACGCCGAACTGCGCGTCGAGCATGAACCGCCAGAACAGCCCGACCACGACCGGCGACAGCATCATCGGAACCAGGAACAGAGTGGTCAGCACTCCTCGCCCATGCGTGCGCCGTGAGATCAGGTAGGCGATGCCGAATCCGAGCACGGTCTGCAGGCCGACCGCGCCGACCACGTAGATCAACGTCGTCAAGGCCCTCGTGTGGACCTGCGCCGACGTCAGGATGGCGGTGTAGTTCCCGAACCCGATGAAATTGGCAGGCCCCCCGCGGGTGGCCGAGTAGTCGGTGAAAGACAGGTACAACGCCCACAGCAACGGGAACACCGACATGGCGAGCAACAGCAGCATCGCGGGGGAGATGAAGGTGACCGCGAGCCAGCGGTCGCTCAACCGGCGGGACCGACCCGGTGCAGGTGGCGTCGCAGACGCCACCTGCCCGGGGCGATCGGTCGTCAGAGGGACGGGGTCACTCACAGCCCGCCGCCGCCCTTGCGGCTGCTCGAGTCGAGCACGCTCTGCTGCTCCTTGGCGATGTCGTCGAGCGCATCCTTCGGCTTCTTCGCGCCGTTGAGAGCCGCGTTCACGTTGGTGTTCTCAATGTCGACGAGACGCGCGTACTCGGGCACGTTCCACATGTCCCGCATCCGCGGAACCGAGTCGGTGTACACCTGGTTGAACGGCCCGGCATTGAGGAACTCGGGCGACTCCAGGGCGTCCGTACGCGATGGCACGCCACCGGCCGCGGCCCACTTCTTCTGGATGTCAGCCTGCTCGAACCACTTCATGAAGTTCAGGGCCTCGGTCTGGTTTGCCGTGGCGGAGTAGGCCGACACGTGCATCCCCATACCGCCGAGAGGGACCAGATTCGTCTTCTGGCTCGGCAGGGTGGCAAACCCCAGCTTGTCGAGAATCTGCTCCCGGCTGGTGCCGAGCGTCGACTGCTTCGGATCGAGCAGGCCGCCGCTCGCGGCGATCCAGTTGAACGCGATGCAGGCCTTGCCCTGGGCGACCGCCGCGTTCACCTCGTCGATGAACCAGTTGCCGGAGCCCTTGGCGGTCAGCGGCTTCATCTTGTTGACCAGGACGTCCATCGCCTCCTGGCCCGCGGCGTCGTTGATGACGCCATCGATCTTGCGCGCCCTGGAATCCCAGAGGTTGCCGCCGTAGACGCCGTTGACCGTGTTGTAGGTGACGGCTGCGGCATCGGAGCCGTTGGCCTGGTGGAAAGCCAGCCCACTGACGCCGGGGTTGTCCGCCTGGCACTTCTCGGCGGCTGCGATCATCTGGTCCCAGGTCTGCGGCGGCTTGTCGCCGATCAGGTCCTTGCGGTAGATCATCGTCCAGGTGTCGCCGAGCAGTGGCAGGCCGTACAGGCTGGCGTTCTCGTCGCGCTTGCCGGTCTCCGCCTGGGGGAACTGGCCGTACGCCGCCAGGAGGTACGGGTTGTACGCCGCGACGTCGATGTTTTCCTTGACGAAGTCGGTGAGGTCGAGGATGTTGCCGTTCGTCACGGCCTCGCCGATGTGTTGCGAGTCCAGGATCGCGATGTCGAAGTCGGTCTTACGCGCCGCGAACTGGGTGAACATCGCGTCGTGCCAGTTCGCGTTCGGCACGGTGTTGACCTTGATGGTCGCGTTCGGCCGTTCCTTCTTGTACTCCGCGTTCGCGAAGGCTTCCAGTGCCTTTGCAGGCGGCCAGTCGAACCAGATGAAGCTGAGGGTCAGCGGGTCCTTGGTGAGCTCTGGGATGGCCGCCGGCGCCTTGGGGGCGCTCGCCTTCTCGCCGTCGTCCTTGCCATCGCCGCAAGCCGTCACGGTTGTGGCCACCAGCAGCATGGCCGCTGTCGCCAGCCGTACCTTTCGGCCGGGAGCGGACATTCTTCCTATTCGCTTCGGAGAGCGCATTTTCAAGCCTGCTTTCTGGGTGGGGACTTCTAGAACCTCGCTATGTGCTTCGCCGAGCAGTTGCTGGGTTGTTCAGGCGTGTTGCCGGGCCGTCACGGGGGCCGACCCGCGGACCAGCGTCACGAGTGCGCCGCGATGTACTGGGTCTTCATGTTGAAAAAGTCCGTCGGCCCATCTGCGGCCCGGTGACGAACCGAGCAGGACGTCGAACATGCCGAGGGGAGCTTCAGGTGATCGAACTGGAGCGATGGCGGGCGGCTCCGCCATGGGTGCAGGATGGCGACCATCCGCCACCTTTCCTATACGATCCCGGTGGGGGCGTCAGCATCCCGCAGCGTTGCGATCGATGTCAACAGCTTCCCGAAGGCGCAAGGAAGGACCTCACGTCACGATGGACGACGAAGCGATGATCGCGCGGGGCCGCAGGACCGTGACGGGCGCAATGCCGCCGGCAAGATCTGGCGGCCGGCTTGCCGACGAGGTGTACGACACGCTGCTCGGACAGCTGATGTCGCTACGGATCGAGCCTGGCTCGCGCGTCACGATCGACGTCCTGGCGCGAGAGCTGGGGGTCTCGCAGACGCCGATCCGAGACGCTCTGAACCGGATGGAGGCTGAGGGCCTGGTCGTGCGTGTGCCGCATGCCGGCTACCGCATTCCTCCCCAGATCACCCGTCACCGATTCGAGGACATGCTCGAGGTCCGCCTGCTCCTTGAGCCGGCGGCGGCGCGCAGATCCGCGGAACGCGCGTCCTTGGAGCAGGTGGCCGGTCTGCGACGCATGCTGGAGGAGATGGCGGAACTGGAGGGCGGCAACGGGCCAATGGCCTACGGCGCCTTCGGCCTACGTGACGCCGCTTTCCACGATCTCGTCGCCCTGAGCGCGGAGAACCAGGTCATCCGTGAAGCGCTCGCTCGCCTGCACAGCCACGTGCACCTCTTCCGGCTTCACCACGACACCCAGGTCACTCACCTGGCCATGGCCGAGCATGAGGACATTGTGGCCGCGATCGCCGCGCGTGACCCGGACGCCGCCGCCTACGCGATGCGTCGGCACATCCTGCGGTCCGGCGAGCGTTTCCGACGACTGTTCGACGAGATCGAGGGCGCGGACGGAATGGCGGTTGAGGCTTGACGGGCACGCTGGGCCCAGGAATGCTGACTCAATCCTGATCGGATCGGATTGGATCCACCTCACCCGCCCCCAGATGCGAGGAGAAGCAGGTGCCCAGAGCGCTGCTCCTGACCGGCGACGCCGCCGAGGAGCTCGACACGATGTATCCCTACTACCGCGTGCAGGAGGGCGGCTGGGACGTCGACGTCTCGTCACGGACGATGCGCGACGTGCAACTGGTCATCCACGAGTTCGACCCCAACTCCGACGCCTACGTGGAGAAGAACGGCCGCAAGCTGCCGGTCGACGTGCCCTGGGCCGAGGTCGACGTCGAGCGCTATGACGCCCTCATCATCCCCGGGGGACGTGCCCCCGAGTGGATCCGGGTCGACGCCGACGTCAGGCGTATCACCGAGCACTTCTTCGCGCGCAACCTCCCCATCGCGCTGGTGTGCCACGGCGCGCAGGTGCCAGCCGTGTACGGGCTGCTGAAGGGTCGGAAGACGGCCTGCTTCCCCCCGATCACCGGTGACATGGAGAACGCGGGCGCGACGGTCATCGACGCTCCCGACGTCGTGGACGGCAACCTCGTCTCCTGCCGGGGGTGGCCCGACATGCCGCAATTCGGCAGGGCGATGATGGAACTCTTCTCGAAGTCTGTCGACCCCGCATCGGCATGAGCACACTTGGCCTGCCCCGGTGACGGCACTTCGGACCGTCACAGTCGACGGTTCCCCCGTCCACGTCCTGGAGAGCGGCACGGGGCCTGCGGTGCTGATGCTTCACGGCTCCGGACCCGGCACGACCGGGTCCGGCGCCTGGGCGACGACGGCGCAGGCGCTGGGCGCGTCCTGGCGCCTGGTGGCTCCTGACCAGGCGGGGTTCGGCCGTACCCCCATCCCGGCGGGCTCCCGGGGTGGGCTCCGGCTGTGGACGGAGCAGGCCGCTGGCCTGATGGATGCTCTCGGTATCGAGCACTACGCCGTGGTGGGTCACTCCATGGGCGGTGCCGTGGCGCTGGCGTTGGCGGCCGCGCGCCCCCAGCAGGTCACCCGTGTCGTGGCGGTCTCGACGATGGGCGCCCCCGGGGCGCCGCTGTCCGCCGACCTCGACGCGGTCTGGGCCGCCCCCGCCGGCCCGATCGGGGCACGAGACATGCTGAGTCGCCTCGTCCTCGACCAAGCGCTCGTGACCGATTCCGCCGTCGAGGCCCGTGCAACCGCGATGCGAGCGGGGGAGGCCGCTTTCGCGTCGTTGTTCCCGCCACCCAGGGCACGATGGGCCGACGAGCTCACCCTCTCGGCGCAAACACTGGCAGCGGTGCGCGCGCCCGTGCTGCTCGTCCACGGCACCGAGGACGGGGTCACCCCGCTCGAGACGACAGCCCAGCCACTGCTCGACCACCTGGCCGACGTCCGTCTGCACGTGTTCGGCCGGTGCGGGCACGTGCCGGCGATCGAGCACCCGCAGGAGTTCAGGCAACTGCTGTCGTGCTTCCTCCACCCGGACCGAGGTCACTAGATGCTGCGGCATACCAGGGCGACGACCGTGCGGAGTCACGGCAGTTCATGAGAGGGAACCCGTGCCCCGCCGACCTGAGGTCGACGGGGCACGGTTGGTGCAGGGAGTAGATCAGGCGACGAAGCGGGTCATGCGGCGACGGGCCACCAGGAAGCCCACAGCGCCGGCGGCGAGCAGTACGCCACCGATGCCGGCGGTCAAGGCCGGCCCTGGCACCGGTGATCGGCAGCGAGCCATCGGTGTCCCCGCCCCCTGGCCGTCATCCCCACCGGGATTCTCGCTCCCGCCGTCAGCGCTCGCGATGATGGTGATCGTCGCCCTGTCCTGATCTTCGGGGCCGAGCCCCTAGCATGGCCTCATGACCGTAGATCTGTTCGCGGGCATCCCCGTTCGCGACTACGCCGCCGCGGCGGCCTGGTACGAGCGACTCCTCGGCGCCCCGCCGTCGTTCCTGCCCAACGACACCGAGGCGGTGTGGGAACTCGCCGAGCACCGATACGTGTTCATCGAGGTGCGGCCCGACCATGCCGGGCACGCCATGCACACCGTCTTCGTCAGCGACTTCGACGCCCGCATCGCCCAGATCGCCGAGCGCGGCCTGGAGCCGGCCGGGCGCGAGACCTACGACAACGGCGTCCGCAAGGCCACCTTCCGCGACCCGGACGGCAACGAGATCGGCTTCGGCGGCGGGCCGGTCTGACGGAGGCCGGCGACCCGGCCGTGCCGGCGGGCCACCACGACCGGGGCGTCGAGTGCTCACTGCCGTGCCGGTCGCTGCCGCGACCGAGCGACCCCAGCTGCACCAGACGGAGGGCGTTATCGCTGCGGAGCACGGCCCGCCACCACGTGTCTCGGCCCCGCGAAGGCCCTGCCAAATGGTTGAAGAGCAATGGCGTTCGTACGATTCCAGTGCCGGGACGACTTCGCTACAGTGCCGGTCATGGTGCGCAATGGCTAGCGTCAGAGGCAGCTTTGAGTATCCCGATGGGCTGATTCCAGGAACGTCCAAAGCGGGTGGACTTCACCAGAATCTGTACAACAGCGCCGGGAAGCTCGTTGACCACGGGACGTTCATCCCGGACGGTGACAGCAAGGGGTCGGCAGGGCCGGGGAGAGCGTCCTCGGAGTTCAAGGATCTGGTCAGGACGCTGGCCCTGGAAGCCGCCACGAGGGCTGCCAAGGCGGCCGCGCCGCATGTCGAGAGATGGTTGGTGCAGCAGGCGCTGCCGGCGGCGAAGACCGCGCTGACCCAGCAGGCCGTCCCAGCAGTGAAGTCGACGTGGAATAACCAGGCGCTCCCCGCCATGCGGTCGACGTGGAACTTTGTGTCAGGGAAACGAGCCTCTCGCGGTGCCATTGCCGCCGAGTCGGCGCCGGAGTCGGGTCCGATCCGGGTTACGGCGACTGTGGGCGCGGAACCGTCGCTAGAACTGGTTGCGGCGCTTGAGAGCTTCAGTGCCGGGGCCAGCGAGGCGGAAGCGAGGGAACGCTTTGTCGCGGCCATGATGGCGCAACTGCTCACCGAGGACGGTCGACTGTTCAACGAGGTCCAGGCGAGGGTACTGCTCAACGTCGGGGCCGAGGAGCTGAACATGGAGAGCGCGCTCGGCCCGGAGCAGGTGAGCGACAGCATCAAACGGATGCTGGAGGAGGATCCAGCATTGATCGATGAGCTGGTACGGGCTCTAGGACCGCGCCAGATCGAGGGGTGAGCGACGCACTCCGCTTTGGCGATGGCGGTGCAGCCACCTACCGGTGGAAGCGGGCGCTCCCGGCTGAGTCCTGCCAGCGGTAGAGGTCGCGCAGTAGGGAAATCTCGGCGCCGTGATGGATCAGCTCCCTGTTGACGTGCAGGACGATGCCCTCCATGGGAAACCGCTCGGGACCCACGGTGGGCGGATTCTCCAGGTCGGCGTCCGAGAGTTCGCGGACCCCCGCGTTCCACCTCCCATACATCTCATCGAGCTGTTTCAGCGCCTCGTCGGCGGTCCCCGCGTAGGCGAATGTCTGGGAATCGATGTCCTGGCCGCCGAAGTGCCATCCGACCCGATAGCCCAGGCAGGAGACGATGATGTGCGCCAGCCGCCAGGCAATCGTGGTCACCGGCGCCGGCGCCGGCGCCGGGGCAGGGGACGCGGAGTCCATCGTCCATTCCCCCGAACCCGCCGACATCGGTGCGGCCGACGTGCCACGTGGGCGGATGCTCCAGCAGCCACGCACCGGCTCCCAGAAGTACTCCTCATCAGCGAGACCGTGCAACCGCGGCCGCAGGTTCTTGTGCCAGTGCCGGTCCAACTGGTCCGCGATTCGCTCGCTTCTTGTCATTTCCGCAGGCTACATACAGCAGAGACCTTGCTGCGGCCCCCGCGAACAGATCGGTGTCGGCCGCCGAGTCGGCTGACCTGGTGTGGTTGGACGCTGTGGTCGGCAGCGGTGAGGTAGCGGTCGATGGGAACGGCGTGCGTCGCAGTTCCACCTGAACGACGATCAGGGGATTCGTGGTCGATGTCGCCCCACCGGCACGAATCCCTTGCCTGCGGTAGGCGAGTCGCGACCGGTAGGCCCGTACCCGTTTCTTGGCTACGGGAGGTGGGGGAGCGGGGCGCGGTGGGACCCCGCTCTGTCCTGTCGGCCTGCCCCCGGGGCGCGCGGTCCCGGAGCGGGGAGCATTCCGCGTGCCTCGGCAACAGCCAACGCCTCTGCGACGCCGACCGACCCGTCAACAATGATCCGGGTTCTATCGGGCCTCGCGGTGTGGGCGGTCTATGGCGTCGGCCAGTGCGCGGAGCCGCCTTGCTCCCGCTAGAGCATCACCGAGAACGTACGTAGCGAACTTCGGGTCGTCGGCCGCGTTGACCAGCTGCAGGGCGCCGACGTGCAAGCCTGACATGACGTCGATCGCATTGACGATCTCTTCAACGCTCGGGCGGAGTTCCGTTCTGCGTCCGTCCCGGGAGATGTCGCGGGCGGAGATCGGCTCGCCCGCGTCGCTCTCCTCCTCGGCGAGTTTGGTGAGCAGGAACGACACAATGTCCAACTCCCGGCGGCGGTCCGCGATCAGGTCGTCGACATCTGAGAGTCCATTCGGAACGAGGAACAACTGTCCTATTTCGTAGGGCCGGAGCCCCAAGGTGATCGAGGCCTCCGTCAGCGTTCCCAACCGGTCGGCGTCCAGCAGCACCCACTTTTTCTGCGACGCCATGTTCTTTATGGTGTCACCGGTGAAACCCGGTCCGACGATCGCGATGCCGTTGGCACGATGGCGCCCCTTGTGGGTCTCGATCGCCACATCGCTGACGTCGGTGTGGGTGACCTGGCCGGACGACCGCGCCTTCGCTTCGATGATCGCTGTCGACCGTGAGCCGTCGGCGTTGCGCCACTGGACAAGGATGTCCGTGTCACCGGATCCGCCGATCGTCCGAGCCTCGAAGCCCATAGCGAGGAAGGCGTCACAGATGGCCTTCTCGAAACCCCGGCCGTTACCTTCTCCTCCGGCCAGGGGTTCCCTCGAGAGGTGGACCAGGTTTTGCTTCACCAGAAGGGGCTGGGTCTCTGCCGGTGCCAGCCGAGCGTCCTGGGTCTCAGCTGAAGCCTCCTGTGGAGCACTGGGGATGTCGGCCAGAGGCAGCTCGGCCGCCAGCGCAGTCCCTCGTGGCGTGGCCCGGAGACTCCCGTAGCGCGGCTCCTCAATCAGTCCGGTGTTGAGAAGGAAGCTGGCGATCCACCGGCACTTGTCGATATTCAAGCCGAACTTGGCAGCTTCGGAATACATGTCGTTCCGGGTGACGTCGTTCTCGACCGTGCGGATCATTTCGCCGACGAACCGCATGTTCGCATGCAAGATTCTTACAAAGTTGAGGTCTTCGCCTGACTCGACCCAGGCTCTCGCTGCAGGCGTGGCCTTGAAAACCCCCCGACCCACCTCGACGAGAAGCCCCGACGCCCGCAGGAACGGCAGCATCGACTCCACGCTGCTGCTCCTCAGGTCGAACGTCTCGCTGATGAACGAGAAGAGCTCTCTGCGCTCGATCCTTCCCAGAGCCGCGTTCATGATGGTTCTGAGGTTCTCAACCTTGTTGGGATTCGACGGTGGGCTCGGAACCCAGATGTTGTAGGTGTTTCGCGACTCGTGCGTGCGAGCCGATGTCGAGAACTTTTCCAGAAGACCAGCAATTTCGGCCGGAGCCTCAGGAACCTCAATCACGCTCGCAGGTGCTTCATCGAAAGCGTCCGGCCCCACCAGCACGCGATCCGCAAGCACGCTCCGCCCAGCCTCTGTGATGCCCCACCGCCGGCTGCCAACTGCCTCGATCAGGCCGAGGACCTCCTGCCAGTCCATCCGGATGCGAGTGTTTCCCTTGCTCTTCCAGGACTGCTTGTAACGCGATCGGATGCGCTCGTCGACCTCGTCGATGGTGAGGGGTTCCACGGCGATCAGCGACAGGGCCTCCGCGAAGAGCCTGATGCGATCGGCCAGGATCGTGGCCAGACGTGCGGGCGTCGGATCGGACTGGAGCTTCAACCCGGTCGCGGTGAGGCAAAGCTGGTCGGCGGTGTTTTCGACGAGCTGGAGGCCCCGAAGGAAGCCGTAGTAGTCACGCCACGTCGCAGGCTCCAGTCTGGGGGCTGCGCCACCTTGGCGCCGTTCGATGCTCTCGATGTCGAACGACAACTCAGGCTTCGTGTCGAGGCCAACCGCGCGCCCCTCGCCGACCTGCTTGACGAGCTCGAGGACTAGCGGCAGCCACACTGCCTTACCGCCGAGCAGACCCGGGATCGCGCTGGCCTGCCTGCGCCAGAGCGCTCTCTGTTCGGCGAGAACTTCGGGCCGGCCGGACGGATCACCATGCGTCATGGGCGACATCCTAGATACACATTCAATCAGTAATCAATATCATCAAGGAGTACGTGGGTCTGATTAGGGATCTACCATAAGTGATCACGGCGGTCTGCCCGGGACGGCCCTGGCCGTCACGGTGGGGGTACCCGGGACATCCTCAGCTTGTGCGCCAGCGAGAGTGGTGATGGCATCAAGTTCTGGCTGCAGGCCCCACGGAATTGGTCGTACGAGCTGGTGGGGCGCGACCAACACCGAGGTGGTGGCCTGCTCTTCGCCGTCGCCGGGAAGGCTCAGCCGTCGCCGGGGCGCACCAGCCCGCTCTCGTACGCGATAACCACAAGCTGGGCGCGGTCGCGGGCGTTCAGTTTGTGCAGCAGACGACTCACGTACGTGCGGGCGGTGTCCGGACTGAGATGCAGCGCCGCCCCGATCTCCACATTCGACCGTCCGGTGCCGACCTGTGCCAGGACGTCTCGTTCCCGCGCGGTGAGCCCGGTCAACCGGGCGGGGTCCGCGACGGGGGAGCGGGCGGCCGCGGCGATCACCCGCCGGGTCACCGCCGGGGACAGCAGCGCGTCGCCACCGGCCACCACGCGGACGGCGTCCCGCAGGGCGTCGGGCGGGGTGTCCTTGAGGAGGAAACCGGCGGCGCCGGCGCGGATGGCCTCGAAGAGGTACTCGTCGTCGTCGAAGGTGGTCAGCATGACCACCCGGACGTCGGCCAGGGTCGGGTCGGCGAGGATGCGGCGGGTGGCCTCGATACCGTCGCCGCCGGGCATCCGGACATCCATCAGGACGACGTCGGGCCGCTGCTCGCGGGCGAGCGCCACACCGGCCCGGCCGTCGCCGGCTTCGCCGACAACGGTGATGTCCGAGGCGCGTTCCAGCAACGCGCGGAGTCCGGTGCGGACCAGATGCTGGTCGTCGACGAGGACGACGCGTACGTCGCTCATGCGGCGACTCCGGCCAGCGGTAGGTGGACCGAGACCCGGAAGCCCCCGTCAGCGGTCTCACCGGCATCGAGGGTCCCGCCGAGCAGGGCAACCCGCTCCGACATACCGCGAAGCCCCTGACCCGTCTCAACCGCCGTGCGGCCGGTGGATCCCCGGCCGTCGTCGACGACCTCCACCGACAGCCGGGCGGGGGTC
Organism: Micromonospora noduli; assembly: GCF_003264475.1. Taxonomy (NCBI): domain Bacteria; kingdom Bacillati; phylum Actinomycetota; class Actinomycetes; order Micromonosporales; family Micromonosporaceae; genus Micromonospora; species Micromonospora noduli. Next base: position 37,844 of record NZ_PYAC01000017.1, read on the forward strand.
GCCCGGATCGTCACCGTGGCGCGGGTGGCCTGTGCGTGGCGCAGCACATTGGTCAGCGCCTCCTGCACGATGCGGTACACAGTGCTGCCGACCACCGTGGGCAGGGCGTCGACCGACCCGTCGAGACGCAGTTCGACCGGCAGCCCACCGCGGCGGACGCCCTCAATGAGCGTACGCAGCTGGGTGAAACCGGGGGCCGGCTCGCGCGGCCCGGGCTCGCGACGCAGCGTGCCCAACGTGGCACGCAGCTCGGCCATGGCGCTGCCGCTCACCGAGTGGATCGCGGCCAGAGCGGCCTCGGCCCGCTCGGGCTCGGCATCGGCAAGTGCCTCCCTCGCCACAGCCGACTGCAGGGTGACCACCGACATCGTGTGTCCGAGCGTGTCGTGCACCTCCCGGGCAATGCGCAGCCGCTCGGCCTCGACCTGCCGGGCTGCCTCCCGGCGGCGTTCCTCGGCCGCCGAGGCGGCCTGCCGAGCCAGCGTGACCCGTAGCGAACGCCGGTTGCGGACGGCGTCACCGAGAGCGATGACGGCGAGTATCAGGGCCGCCTCGGAGCCGAGACCAGCACCGATCACGACAGAGATGTCGTCTCCCTCGACGAGCCGGGCGGCCACCGAAACGGCCAGCAGGCTCCCGCCGACGGCGGCGGCCGGGACCACCCGGCCCCGCTGGGCGGCCACGTAGAGGATGGCGGCGGCCGGCGCGGCCACGCCGACCGGCGGCAACTCCAGCGCGTAGTAGCCGAGGATGCCGGCGGCTGTCGCCAGCAGCGCGGGAACGGTCCAACGCCGGGCCACCAGCAGCAGACCGGCCAGGCCGACCCCGAACCCGCCAGCCAGCGCCGCCTGGGAGGTCGGCGCATCCTCGGTCGCGATCGCCGCCGCGACCAGGCCCAGGATGGCCACAGCGAGCAGCGCCTCGGTTCGGGTGGGTGAGGTGGCCTGCACGTCCGTGAGCCTAAGTCGGCGCGGGCCCGCGCCGCTGCCGTCCGCAGGCATCACCCCGGCCCCCACACGTACGTCGAGAAGCGATGCCAGCTCACGCGGCTGCGCGGCAGACGGCCCCGAATTGGCGACCTAGCGTCGACGGCGACATCACAGATCGTGCCCGCGAGGGTGCGAAAACCAAGGAGAAGTACTGCTGTGTCCCGTATCAGGCTGACGTGGATCGTGCTTGTCGTGCTCGTCTGGGCAGCGATGATGTCCTTTGGCGGGGTCGCGGCCGAGACCGTGATGCTCTACCCGAACATTTTCGGGGACGCACCCGCCTCGCTGGACCGGGCCCGTGAGTTCCTGGTCGCCGGAGGCCCGAGCGACTACTTCCCGCCGCTGGGCGCCTCGGTCGTGTTGATGAGCCTCGCCGCGACCGCCCTCACGTGGCGCAATCGGCGACTGCGGTGGTACGTCGCCGCCGCCGCGGCGGTCTTCATCGCCTGCGAGTTCCTGTTCTCGGTGGTGTTCTTCTGGCCACGCAACGAGATCATGTTCGTCGACCCGGTCGGCACGCATTCCCCGGAGTACCTACGCCAGGTCGCCGAGGAGTTCGTCGCCGGTCACTGGGTGCGCCTCGCCGGCGGAGCGGTGACATCCGCGCTGGCATTCACCGCCCTGCTGCGCTTCGCCAGGGAAACCGCGCCGGTACGGGTGGAGCGATGAGCGTCGTGCGTCGCACGCTCGGGTTCTCGTGGCCTGCCCTGGTCGCGCTCGCCGTGTTGGCCGCACCGCGGGTGGTCCTGCACGACCTGCACGTCGTGGAGGAAGGGCGGCCAGCCGCGGTGCTGCTCGCTGTCGTACCGCTGATCTGTTGGGTCGCCGCCGTGCTGTGGCGGCGTCCGCCGCGTCCGTTCCTGACCGTGGTGGTCATCGGGGCGATCTACGGTGTTCTTCTCGCGGTTGGTCACCAGATTCTGTGGGACGAGGCGTTCGGTGCGACCGGGCCGAGGCTCGGGGACATCGACCCTCGGGCGCAGGAAGCGATCTTTCGGGTGGCGGCGGTGTTCTCCAGCCTCGTCACCGGAACCCTCACCGGGGTGGTGGCCGGGGCGGTGGCGGCGGTGCTGAGCCGGCTCGTCATCGGGCGGCAGCGCGCCGCCGGGCAGTCGGTCGAGAAGGCGTGGCGCGGACCGGACGACGCCAGTGCCACTCGGCCACCGCAAGGTTGATCTGTCAACCGGGGAGTACCAGCCCGGCGCGAGCAGGGGACGGCCGCCGAACGCGGCCGCCCCCTGAGATAGCGCGGGTGTCAAGGGCATGTCCCAAGCTTCAGCGGATCGTCGCCCCGCCGGTGGGGGCCGGCTGGACCCGCTCGAACCGCACCTTGCTCAGGAATCCCGGGAGGTCACTGAGCACGTACAGCTCGCCGTTCACATCGGCGCCGAACGCAGTCGGCTGGGTGGGGAAGGTGCCGATCTCAGCGGACTCGTAGCCACCCGTGGACTTGGGACGCACGGCGAAAGCGCGGGTCGAGCAGTAGTCGCTGGCGATGTAGGTGCCCCGCGCCTCCGGGGTGACGGACCCCCGGTACACCAGGCCGCCGATGATGGAGCAGTTCTCCGTCATGTAGTGGTCGTACTCGACGATCGGGTCGGTGAGTCGCACGCCCGGCCGGCACTGCGTCTCGTCGAAGACCGGCGTGCCCTCTCGACAGGACCAGCCGAGGTTCGCGCCACGCTGCGACGGGCGGACGTGGTTGATCTCCTCGATCAGACCCTGGCCGACGTCACCGATCCACAGCGAGTTGTCCGCCGGGTCGATGGAGAACTTCCACGGGTTGCGCAGCCCGTAGACCCAGATTTCCGGGCGCGCGCCCGGTGTGCGGACGAACGGGTTGTCGTAGGGCACGCAGTAGGGCTTTCCCCCGCAGCTGCGGTTGACGTCGATCCGCAGAATCTTGCCGAGCAGGGTGCCGAGGTTCTGGCCGCTCTTGTAGGGGTCGTTCGCGTAGCCACCGTCGCCGAGGGACCAGTAGAGGTAGCCGTCGCGGCCGAAGGCCACCTGTCCGCCGTTGTGGTTGCCGTACTCGGCGTGCGCCTGGGTGAGCAGCACCTGCACCCGATCAGGAGCGTTGATGGGCACTCGCGCCAGGGTCAGCGCGCCGGCCGGCAGGCTCGTGTAGGCCACGTAGAGCATCCCGGTCCGCGCGAAGTTCGGCGCCGGAGTGATGCCGAGAAGGCCGCGCTCGTTGTCCGACGTGTCGATCCGGGCGGTCAGGTCGATCACCGGGTCGGGTGCCAGGCCGGTGTCGGGGTGGTAGGCGCGGACAGTGCCGTTCTTCTCCGCGATCAGCATCCGGCCGTCCGGCAGCCCGGTGATCGCGATCGGACGCTGCAGACCGAAAGCCACCTGTTCGGAAACCACGGTCAGCTCAGCGAGTGGCGCAGCACGGAGTTTGGATGGGCCGGCCGCGGCGGTGCTGGCCACCGGCGCCAGTGGCGACAGAGACGTAGCCAGGGCCAGAACGAGCAACCCGGCCAGCATGGCGGCCGGGCGACGACGTCGTCGTGACATGTTCAGCTCCTCGAGCAGGTGGGTGGTGGACGCGGTCTGGGAGCGTTCCCACGATACATTGGCTCGAATCGATATCCAACCTCTCGCTGATCTCTCGCGGCCGGTCGTACCAGGTGTGGTTGCGGCAGGGTGCGCGCTGACGCAACTCCGCCGGCGGCCGGCTCGTTGGTAGCGAGGGGCGGACGGAGGCGGACGATGGCGGCGGGGCGGGGTGCCGAACTGCTGCGCCCTCCGGTGAGTTCGGGTCGGGCGACGTTCCTGGAGCTGTTCTTCGATCTGGCGTTCGTTGTGGCCCTCACCCGGGTCTCGCAACGATTCGCGGGGTTGAGCGATGACACCGGCTGGGCGCTCGCCGGGGGGTTCGGGCGTACCCTGCTGCTCTTTCTGGCGCTCTGGCTGATCTGGTCGCACACCGCCTGGATCACCAGCCGTTACGAACCGGAACAGCCGATCATTCAGGCCGTCGTGGTCGGCACCATGTTCGCCAGCCTGATCATGGCGGTGACGCTGCCCCGCGCCATGGAGGAGCGAGCGCTGCCGTTCGCGGTCGCGTACCTGATGGTGATGGTGGTGCGGCCGCTGGTGGTCGCCGTCGCGCTGCGTGGCCATCCGCGACGGCTGGTGCCCTTCCGGCTTGTCGTATGGGCTCTGGCGAGCGCCCCGCTGTGGCTGGCCGGCGCGTTGGGCCCGGATCACCTCCGCCTGCCGCTGTGGGTTGTCGCCCTCGCTGTCGACTACCTCGCCTGGACTTTGGGCTGGCCGCTGCCGTGGCTCGGGGTCGCGAAGGTGGGTCGGTGGCGGATCGCGGGGACCCATCTCGCGGACCGTTATCAGCAGATGTTCCTCATCGCACTCGGTGAGTCGATTCTGGTTATCGGCGTGGTTTTCAGCGGCGCGGACTACTCCGCGGAGCGGGCAGCCGCCTTCGCGGTCGCGTTCGCCACCAGTGCGCTGCTGTGGCGGATCTACTTCTACCGCGCCGGCCTGCTGCTGACTGAGGCGTTCGACCGGGCGGGTATGCCCGGCCGGCTGGGCGCGGTATCGGAGCGGACGCATCTGTTGATCGTGCTCAGCGTGCTCGTCACGGCGGTCGGCTACGAGCTGGTGATCGATCATCCGTACGGGCAGCCGCGGCCCAGTTGGCTGCTGTTCGTGGTGGGCGGTCCGATGCTCTTCCTCGTCGCCCGTATGCGGCTGGAGTACGAGATCTTCGGCCAGCCCTCCCGATCCCAGATCATCGGCTTCGTCGCCCTGCTGCTGTTCACGCCGTTGCTGGCCCGTTGGGCGCCGATGGCCGGGCTGAGCGTGGTGGCCGGAGTACTGGCTCTGGTCGCGCTGACCGGCGCGCTGCGAAGGCGGGGACAGTCGCTGAAGGTTTCCACCTCGCCGATCGGACGGGAGACGTCCGGAGATCGCGACTCCGAGGCGTGACGCGGCGGTCCTGCGTAGCTACGTCAGCGTGCAGTTGGCCGGAGTTGTTCACCGATGAACACCGAGATTCCTTGAGAGGCTTGAGGCAATGACCACCGAGCTTCACTGGACCACCCCGGTCACTCCGGACCTGCTGCGCGGCTTCGTCGACGTGGAGGCGACCACGCGCGGTCTGCTGCCGCATCGGCTGACCGCGCGGGCTCGCCGGCAGATCCCCGACGATCAACTGGCCGTCGCTGAGGCCCAGCCCTCCGGTGTGCGGTTGGCATTCCGTACCCGGGCCACCACGATCGAACTGGACACGTTGCCTACCAGGCGGGTCTACCAAGGCTTTCCGCCTCCGCCGGAAGGCGTCTACGACCTGCTGATCGACGGCCGCCTGGCCGCGCAGGCGTCGGTGCCCGGAGGCAACGTCCGGACCGTCACCGACATGTTCACCCAGACTTCCGTTTTCGCCGTCGGCCCAGCCGGTACCGCCCGCTTCGCGGGCCTGCCCGCAGGTGAGAAGGACGTCGAGATCTGGCTTCCGCACACGGAGATCACCGAGCTGATCGGGCTGCGCACCGACGCGCCCGTCGAGCAGACCCCGCCCACCGGACGCCCGACGTGGTTGCACCACGGCAGTTCCATCAGCCACGGCTCGAACGCTGGTCATCCCAGCGCCATCTGGCCGGCCCTGGCCGCGGCTGAGGGCGGCGTGGAGTTGGTCAACCTCGGGTTCGGCGGTAGCGCGCTGCTCGACCCGTTCACCGCCCGCGCCATGCGGGACATCACCGCGGACCTGATCAGCGTCAAGATCGGCATCAACATCGTCAACAGTGACGTGATGCGTCTACGCGCCTTCACTCCCGCGGTCCATGGCTTTCTCGACACTGTCCGCGAGGGGCATCCGACCGCACCACTGCTGGTCGTGTCCTCCATACTGTGCCCGGTTCAGGAGGACACGCCGGGCCCTCTCGCGCCGGACTTCGAGGGCGGGACCTTGCGGTTCAGGGCAACGGGCGATCCGGCCGAGCGCAGCGCGGGGCGGCTGACGCTCAACGTTATCCGTGACGAACTCGCCCGCATCGTCGAACAGCGCTCGGTCGACGACCCGAATCTGCACTACCTCGATGGACGCGACCTGTACGGCGAGGCGGACTACGCCGAACTGCCACTGCCCGACGAGGTCCACCCGGACCCTGCGGGGCATCGCCGTATCGCGGAGAACTTCGCGCGGCTGGCGTTCGGTGACGGCAGCCCCTTCGCGGTCGGTGCGGCATTACCGACGCCGCCACGACCGAAGCGGACATGAACCGGTCGGTCGCCGCGATGACCCCTTTCGCCGCGTAACGCCGACACCTCAAGGTCAGATCGCCGCCGCGCTGCTTGACGCGTAGTGGCGAGCACCAGCGTGGCTTCCGGCAAGATAGAACGGTCGGTCTTGACGACGAAGACCCGGTCCGGTACGTTCTCAGGGACAGAACGTTCGTTCCACCTGGCGTCAGTCAAGTGCGGCTGTGCCTGAAGGAGAGCGCCATGCCCACCAAGATCACCATCGTCATCGGTAACCCCGCCGACCCCGACGAGTTCGAGAAGGTCTACGCCGACGTACGCCGGGCCGCCGAGACGTTCCCGAAGCTTCAGCGGGTCGAGTCGGCCAAGGTGTGGCCGAAGGAGGACGGCACGCCCACTCCCGCGTACCGGACGCTCGACCTGTACTTCGCCAGCTACGAGGACGCCGCTGCCGCAGTCGCGACGCCCGCCGCCGGTGCCGTCTTCGGCGGGCTCCAGGGCGCTCAGGTGGAGATCACGGGGCTGTTCTCAAACATCGAGTAGCACCGCCCTTCCCCTCCCGGCGGCGGCCCGCACCCCCCGCCGGACGTCCCCTTCGCTCCGGAATCACCGAGAGGATGACCATGACCACCGTTGCCGTTCCCGGCATCTCGACGACGGCCGCTGCCCTGCGGCGGTTGTACTTCGGTCGCTTCGCCTTCGCAATCGTCTGGGCCGCCGTGACGCTCCCACTCGCCAAGCACCTCAACCCCCTCACCGCGGCGCTGCTCGTGCTCTACCCGCTGTTCGATGTTGCCGCCGCCATCGTCGACGTCCGAGCGTCGCGGGCCACCGGATCGCCCACCCTGCTGTACGTGAACGTCGCGATCAGCCTGCTCGCCGCGGTGGGCCTGGGCATCGCCGGCGCGTCCGGCATCCCTGCGGTCCTGCGCGTCTGGGGCGCCTGGGCGGTCGTGGCCGGACTGGTGCAGCTGATCGTGGCTGTCACCCGCCGCAAGATGGGCGGCCAATGGCCGATGATCATCAGCGGTGGCATCTCCGTCATCGCCGGTGGATCATTCATCGCGGCCGCCTCCGCCGACAACCCGGCGCTGACCAACGCCATCGGCTACGCCATCCCCGGCGCCATCTTCTTCCTCATCGCGGCCATCCGCCTCGGTCGCCCCGCAAAGGGGAACTGACGTGCAGAACGCCACGTACGACGTCATCGTCATCGGCGCGGGGCCGGTGGGGGAGAACGTCGCCGACCGCGTCGTGCAGGGCGGCCTGACCGCCGCGATCGTCGAGCGGGAACTGGTGGGTGGCGAGTGCTCGTACTGGGCCTGCATGCCAACCAAGGCGTTGCTGCGCAGCCAGGCCGCGCTCCGGGCGGCTCGTCAGCTGCCCGGTGCGCGCGAGGCGGTGACCGGCGAGCTGGACGCGGCGGCCGTGCTACGCCGCCGGGACGCCGTCGCCTCGCACTGGAAGGACGACGGGCAGGTGTCCTGGCTGGACTCCGCGGGGATCGCCCTGTACCGGGGCCAGGGGCGGATCGGCTCCGACCGGATCGTCGAGGTGACCGGGGTGGACGGCGCCACCACCTCGCTCACCGCCCGACACGCGGTCGTCATCGCGACCGGAAGTAGCGCACTGGTACCGGACATCGCCGGTCTGCGCGAGGCGGCACCGTGGACCAGCCGTGAGGCAGCCGCCGCCAGTGACGTTCCCGGCCGGCTCGCCGTCATCGGTGGTGGCGTGGTGGCCACGGAGATGGCGACCGCGTACGCCGGCCTCGGATCAGCGGTGACGGTGCTCGTGCGCGACGGAGTGCTCACCCAGGCGGAGCCGTTCGTCGGCGAGCGGGTCACGCAGTCCCTGCGGGAAGCTGGCGTGTCGGTCCAACTCGGTGCCGAGGCCACGTCGGTGAGCCGCGACGGCGACGGCACTGTGCACGTCACGCTCACCGACGGCGACCAGGTCGAGGCCGACGAAATCCTCGTCGCGATCGGCCGTACGCCGAACACGCACGACGTCGGCCTCGACCGGATCGGCCTGAAACCGGGCGCCTGGCTCACTGTCGACGACACCCTGCGGGTGGTCGACGCTGCCGGCGCGTTGATCGGCGACGGATGGCTGTATGCGGCCGGGGACGTCAACCGGCGTGTGCTCCTGACCCACCAGGGCAAGTACCAGGCTCGCGCGGTGGGCGACGTGATCGTGGCGCGGGCCACTGGCGAAGCGGCAGACGACCGCCCGTGGGGTCGGCACGTCGCCACCGCCGACGAGCGCGCCGTGCCGCAGGTCGTCTTCACCGACCCGGAGATCGCGTCGGTGGGGCTGACCGCAGCCGCCGCCGAGGGCGCCGGGCTGCGGATCCGGGTTGTCGACTACGACCTGGCCGCCGTCGCCGGGGCCGCGCTGCACGCCGACGGCTACCAGGGGCAGGCCCGGATGGTCGTGGACGAGGACCGACGGGTGATCGTCGGCCTCACCCTCGTCGGCCCGGACGTCGCGGAACTGATCCACGCCGCGACGATCGCCATCGTCGGCGAGGTCCCACTGGATCGGCTGTGGCACGCCGTGCCCGCGTACCCGACCGTCAGCGAGGTCTGGCTGCGCCTGCTCGAGGCATACGGCCGCTGATCTGAGCCGTGCGGTCGTCCGCGCCGTCGCCTGCGAGCGAGGGCGGGCTCAACCGGTGGTAGCAACATCGAGGAGCTGGGTCATCCCCTCACCGGGGGTGGCCCAGCCCCAGGTCGTGCGGGGGCTAACGGGCCGACTCTGTCGACTGGCGCTCCGAGTTGATCCTGAGGAGTCCTTCGACACCGCGCAGGAAGGTCTCGGACACCAACGTGGGGTCGGAGAGGCATCCGGCCGCCATGGCGCCGTCCCGAAGCATGACGAAGTGGCGCGCTGCGGGGTCCGCCGTTCCTTCGTGGACCTGTGCCATGAGCGTGGTGATGGTGCCCAGGAACCATGCCCGGTGGGCGATGAGTTCTTGGTGCACGGGATGGTTCGTGTCGGGGTATTCCGCTGCGGCGTTCAGGAACGCGCACCCACGGAACCCGGGGGACTGGATGTTCTGAGCGATGGAATTGGCGATGGCCAGGAGCGGCTCGACCGGCGAGAGGTTGGCGGCGAGGGCCTCGTCGACCATGCCGCGCTCCAGCTGATGCACCTCACGCAGGTAGGCCAGGATGAGGTCGTCCTTGCTGGGGAAGTGCCGGTAGAAGGTAGCCCTGGTCACCTTCGCCTCGGCGATGATCCGGTCGACGCCAACGGAGTGGATGCCCTCCGCGTAGAAGATCCTGGTCGCCGTGCGGAGAAGCTTGAGACGTGCCTCAGAGGGTCGGGCATTGGGTTCGTCGCTCGCCATCCAACCATCTTAGCGACAGAACGTTCGGTCTGATCTGTGCCTGCGGTATTGGCGCGGCGCCCAGTGTGGGACAGCGACGGCAGCTCATCTCGTGTCCGGGTCGGATGCCAACCAAGCGTTTGGCGAGGCACCCCGTTCTTCGATCTCGCTGACAGTGGGCTCATCAATGCTGGATTCTGGATGCGGCAACCCCATCGGAGCCAGGATCGCGCGGGCTGATTCGCGATGCCGGGGAAATGCTCCGTCGACCGTCCTCGTCGGTCCGGCCTGCATACCGCAGGCAGCGGTGGCGAGCCCCTCGAAAGGAACTCCAGATGAGCCCTGCTCCTGACATGTCCGCGCAGGAGATGCCGACAGTTGTGCTGGTCCACGGGGCATTCGCCGGCTCGTCGAGTTGGAATGGGGTGATTGCCAACCTCAAACGTCAGGGGTACCCGGTCATTGCCGTCGCCAACCCGCTGCGCGGTGTGCAGAAGGACGCCGCTTACGTGCGGGCTCTCCTGGACAGCTTGCCCGGACCGGTCGTGATGGCCGCCCATTCCTACGGCGGGCTGGTCATGACCGAGGCCGCGGCTGGTGCCTCCAACGTCAAGGCCCTGGTGTACGTGGCCAGCGTGAGCCCGGACGTAGGCGAAAGCGTCATCGGGTTGCTCACCAAGTACCCCGGAAGTCAGCTCGCCACCAGCATCAATATGGTGCCGATCCCCTCCGACGACGGCGGCACGACCATGGATCAGTACATCCTGCAGGACAAGTTCCCCGAGGTGTTCGCCGCCGACGTCGACCGCGGCACCGCCGAAATCATGGCGGCAACGCAGCGGCCCGCGTCCGCCAGCGCCCAGGAGGAGGGCGTGACGAAGGCCGCCTGGAAGACGATCCCCTCCTGGACCCTGATCACCACCCAGGACCTGGGCATTCCGCCGGACCTACAGCGCTTCCTGGCCGACAGGGCGGGGTCCACGACAGTGGAGATCGCCGCTTCCCACGCGGTGGCAGTCTCGCAACCCGGCCCGGTCGCAGACCTCATCGACACCGCCGCCCGCGCCACCGCACGCTCCATGCAGATGTCCAAGAGCCGTCGGGGTTAACCAGGCTTGCCGAAGCGGCGGTCCGGTTCATTCCACCGCTGTCGGTGCCGAGCAGAATCGTGCCCAAGCCGAGCGTCCGAAACTGCGATGATGCTTCGGTGAGTCAGACAGCGGAATGGGACCGCGTGGTCGAGGGCGCTCGTGTTCATTTCATGGCCGGCCAGGACGACGAGCCGGAGACTGCCGACAAATCGATGCGCACCTGTGCCTTGCTGAGTCCCGCGCGCCGGACCTGACTCGCCCCCACGCCGCCACCTCTCCGCGCGTCTCGGCCGACCTCGTCAGAAGCCGGGTCAGGCCTGGTCCTGGACGTCACCGTGGCGGGGGATCTTGAAAGGAGGCGAGGGTCGACTGCGATACTCCCGCCCATGACGAGCATCCAAACCGGCCCGACCGTCAGATCTGGGCAGCCTGGACCGAACCAGATCCGGACCTGGCAGGACGCCGAGCACAACGCGGCGGAGTGGATGCGTTATTGGGGATACGCGGATGCCGCCGCAAGGCCGGGTGGCTCCGACGGCGGGATCGACGTTCAGGCATCTGGTGCGGTTGCCCAGGTCAAGTACCACGCCTCCGCTGTCGGAAGACCAGCCTTGCAGCTCCTCTACGGAGCGCGCGGGGGCGCGTCGCACAAGCAACTGATCTTTTTCACCGGTAGTGGCTACACCACGACTGCCGTCACGTACGCCGATGAGAACGACATGGCGCTTTTCGTCTACTCGCTCGACGGCTCGATGCGGGCCATGAATGCGATCGCCGAGCGGATCAGCGCCGCCTACGTGACGGTTCAGCCATCGGGCATGAAGCTGACGAAGACCTCCGCGCCCGCCACCCCAACCCCGCCAGGCACCTGGCGGCGGGTCATCGGCGTCGGGCTGATCATTGTGCCCCTCCTGCCCGTGGTCACCGGGAGAAATCCGTTTCAGGGGCCGGTGGCCGAGACCATCATGAAGATCACCACGCTGCTGGCCGGAATCTATCTGTTCGCCTGGGGGCGCGGCGCGGGCAAAGCCGGTCGGCCGAGCAGGGAGCCGGCACCCGAGGAGGGTAACGTCGGGTCAACGCTGCCAACACAGGTAGTCAAGGCCACAGCTCAGCCCGCCGCCCCTGGCATCCTGCGGTTCCTGACCGGATGGCTGTTGCTCTGCGGGACGATCGTGCCACCGGACGACGGCGTGTTCGCAGGGCGCACGACCCAGGATGTCGTGAAGATTCTGTGGATCGTGCTCTCCTGCGCCCTGATGCTCTGGGGCATCCTGGCGAAGACCACACCCAGGTCGCGCATCGGTCGCAGCACCCCGCAAAGCCAGGCGCCTCGCACCTCGGACGCGGATGACGCGCTGCGGGCCGAGGCGCGTACCGCGCCCGTGCTGGCGGATCCGCCGGTGTCGGTCGGGCCTACGCTGGCCCGCCTGGCCTCGCCGGAGCCCACGCTCACAGCCGCCGTGCCGACCGAACTCATTGCCACGACGCCGGCTGTCTCTGTCTTGCCAGCCGATGAGCCTGGCGAGGCAGAACAGACATCGGAGGACATCGTCGCGGCACCGGCGGTACTGGACCAAGGTGACAGCTGCGGTCCCGACCCGCTACGGGAGGACGCCCGGGCGGCGTGGGCGTATCGGACGTATCTCCAGGCGCGTGGTTCCCAGCCGCTGCACCCGGCCGCCGGGGCGAAACTGCTCGCCGCGGTCGACCCGGACGACCACGTGGAGATCATCATCGAGGCCGCGGTCCAGTTCGGGGCCCGCCTGCTCGATCTGCCCGAGCTGACCCGCAACGGTACGGCGCCGTTCGTCGCAGCCCGGACGATGCGCCGGTGGATCATCGTCGAACGCGCTACCGGCGCAGTCACGGTCTGCACCGGTCCGTCGTTTCCGGGGATGATGGCGGGCACCACCCGAGCCACGACCTGGCCGAACGTCGGCTGGAGCCTGGCCATCACCGCCGACGACGGCCAGCAGGTCGGTCTCAAGGTCTTCTCCGACGACGAACGGCTCGACCGGCTGGAACAGCTCATCAAGGACGGCGCAGCCGCCCAGATCATGCTGCTTCCGGAGCAGGCCGAGGTGCCGGCGCTTCCGGACCTGGACGCCACGGCCTCCGCAGGCGAGGCTACGGCGACGCCGCCTTCCCTGCCGACGGACTGGCGTACCAGTGAGGAGATCGCCGCCGCCCACATGCGGGCGCTCGGCTTCGCCGACGCAGAGCTGACCGGTGGTGGCCGCGACGGCGGCCTCGACGTGGTCGCCGGGACCGGTGTGGCACAGGTGAAGATGCAGGCGCAGCCTGTCGGCGCGCCACTGGTACAGCAGTTGCGCGGCACCCGGCCGCAGTCAGCACACCACCTGTTCTACTCGACGTCCGGGTACACGGCCGCCGCGCGCGGGGCAGCCGCGGAGATCGGCGTGCACCTGTTCGTCATCGGCCGGGACGGCACGGTGTCGCCGGTCGATGACGCCGCCACCGAGCTCGCCGAGGAAGGCGTGTCCGACCCGGAAGCGGTCCGGCAGATCACCACGCGGCGGACCGTGCAGGACTACGTCCAGGGCGTCGCCGACCGGATCATGGCCGCCGTCAACGCCAACGAACCGTCCGCGCCGGGTCGCACCGGTCGGTATTCGGGGCATGGCGAGCGGGCGCTGCGGTACCTGCACCATGCGCTGGAGAACCTGAACAACCGTCCCGAATCGTTCGCGTCCCTGCGGTCCGCGGCGGTGTACTACCACCACACGGAACTGCTGGCCCACGTCTGGTTCAGAGAGATGGGGGTGCCGTACCCCGGAGGCGAACGCCCGCACCGCGAGCCTGACACCTTGGATGCCTTCTACAGCTGAGCAACGTCCGGCCGGCTCTGGTGGTGATCCAACGTCACAGGGCTTCGACGCTCCGCGTGGCGAGGGGCATGGGCCGGGCCACAGCCGGAACAACGATGGAATGTGAGGACAGCCAAGATCGTGCGGTGGCCGCCCGGCACTGGCTGATCGGCCGGCGTCACCGCGGCTCGCCGTGAGCGGCGACGGCGCGGAGACCGGCCAGGTCGAGCACCGCGATGCGCCGGTACCCGGTGCGGGTCAGCCGCTTGGCGCGCAACGTGCGCAGCGCCCGCTGGGTGGTGTCCGTCGCCGCGCCGACCAGGGTGGCGAGCTCCGCGTGGCTCAACTCGACCCCGATGACGAGTTCGTCGTCGTTGGTCCACCCGCAGCTCGCCGCGATCTCGGCCAGCACCCGGGCCAGCCGTACGTGCACCGGAAAGGCGGCGAACTCGGCCCGGCGATCGTTCGCCCACCGCAGGCGCTGGCCGACCGTCGCGGTGACCTGCGCGGCGACGGCGGATCGACGTTCGAGGAAGCGGAGGAAATCCACCTGCCGGATGACGGTGCAGACCACCTCCCCGCAGGTGGTCACGGTCGCGGAGCGACCCTGACCGCTGATCGCCGCGAACTCCCCGACGAGATCGCCAGGCAGGCGGATCGCCAGCAGCCGGTCGGCGCCATCCGCGCTCGTCGTGATCTTCACAAAGCCGCGCCGGATCACCTCGACGTGGGTGTCCCGAGCTCCTTCGGTCAGCAGGCGGCGGCCGGGCGACACCGTACGGGTCACGCCGAGGGCCAGCAGGTCTCTGCGGTCGGCGGGAGCGATCCGGTCCAGGAACGATCCTTCCGCCCACACCGCGTCGACGTCCAGCGGTACGGCAGCCATGACCGGGCCTCCTCGGGGGTGGGGCCGGACGAGATCCCGTCCTTCCCCGGAATACCGCTCACCGGGCCGGGATGCAATACCCGCAGAGGACCGGTTCCGTTACCTGCCGAGGGGAGTTGACGTGGAATCCCATCAATGACAGTCGTACCACGGCCCCGCGTCTTGAATCGGTGGCCTACCGGGCGCGCGCCCGGTAGGCCACCGATCCGTCCGTCTGTCCGTCAGATGTTTGACAGATGACCCGCAGGGCGGTGCGGCACGGATCGGAGGGATATGGCTACCTGCGACCCGTCGACCGAGCGCCTTCGGGCGGTGGTGGAGCCATGAGCGAGCCGCCGGCGGCCGGGGAACCGCCGCCCGGAGGCCTGTCGCCGGAGCAACGCAAGCGCCTGCGACGGCTCTTCGAGCGGGAGTTCGGCGAGGCGTGGCGAGCCGCCGTCGCGGCCGGAGCCGACTCGGCCGCCCTCGCGGAAGCCGCTGCGCACCGGGTACGGAAAATGTTGTCACTCGCTGCCGTCGGCGACGATACGGAGCACCTCGTCGACGATCCGCCGAACGGTCCGGTCATCGGCGAGCAGGACTGACAACCGTTCCTCCGGCGCCGGCACACCGTCCGGCGTACGGTCCATCTGCTCGCTTCCAGTGCCAGCACCGAAGACGACACCGAGCACCTCCACCACCGCGTGGGCCGGGTCCGCGCCAGCGCGAAGACGACGGCTGATCAGCTCCACCGCGGCGGCGGCAAGATCGGCGAGGTGGGCCTCGTCGCGCTCGTGCGAGCCGATCACGACCAACGGCCGGAGGCCGGCCGCCCCGTCGGCGGAGACGGCGAGCGCGGGGGCGTACTTGCGGCCGAGCGGCCGCTCCACGTAATCCGCGTACCACCGGGGCCGCCGCCGCATCGCGGCGAGCACCCGCTCGATCTCCATGGACAGCATCGGGTTGCCGGTCAGGTCCCCGGTGGCGACCTCCCGTCGGAGCGCCCAGCTGTCCAGCGGCCACAGCTGCGTCCCGGCGGTCGTGGGCACGCCGACCCAGGTGAGGATCTGCACGGCCAGTTCGGTCAGCCAGGGGTCACCGCCGAGTTCCGCAGCGAGCCAGGCCGGAACCCGGGGCCGTTGCAACGCGCCCCGTTGACCGCGCCGACGGCGGTGACCATCCACAGTGGCCGCGGTGAGTCGGGCCGAGGACCACCGCTCGACGTCGACGATCGGCACCTTGGCGTTGGTCAACAAGTCGGACACGACGGCCTCGACGTCGTCGTGGTGTCGGTCGAGGCAGTCGTCGGCAAGCTGCTCTACCGAGTTCGCGCAGAGCCAGTGCCCCCGTCGGCGCTCCACGGGGCGGGTCACCCGGGCGAAGACGATCGGCCAGACGATCGCGTACGCGGCTCCGCTGAGCCGGGCGCGGACCTCGGGCGTCGCGGACGCGACCACGTTCGCCAACTCGCCGCGGCGGGCCAGGTCACGCAGGTCGTCCACGGCGATACGGGCGCAGGGCTCCCGTGGCGTGCACGTTGCCTGCCACGGCTTCGTAACCTCGACGGCCCCATCCGAAGGGCGCCGCACGGTCGGATCATCCACTTTCGTCATCACGCCCCCTCCCAGAATGCGGAATGCGGAATGCGGCACGTCGTCTGCGATCTGCAAATTGCGCCCGAGAGCTTCCGGCGCTTGCCAACAACAATGTGGTGGGTGGGCCGGGAAGGCGAGCCCTCACTCGTCGAAGAAGCGGATCGTCGTACATCGCTGACGAATCCGCCGAGTCGTGTCGGCCCTCCTGTCGACCCAGGCACGTCCGTCAGGGCGACCGACGCCCGTTCGCGACCCGGCCGAACGGCGGCTCGGCACCCGGTTCGAAATGTGCTATGACCATCCATTGTCTTCACCCGCATGACGGGGATCGATCCCTTGTTCTCTGAGGCGGCGACGTGACGCGTCCATCCTCGTGCGCAGGGGGCATCGACACTGGCCAGAAGATGTCCCTTTCCCTGGCCAGATAATGGTCGTGGGCGGGATACTCAGCGCACTACAGGACCACGTGCCCGCTGGAATGCCGGTAGCCTCCGCACGGTCCTGACGGACCATTCAGAGAAGAGGAGAGGGCCGTGCGTCCCGGCAACGACACCCGTACCTCCGACCAGCTCCGACAGGAATTGCTGGACCTCCGCCGGGGTCCGGGCCTGCAGAGCAGCCCGCTGCACCGACGGCTGGGGCCGCGGCTGGCCGACCTCTGCGGCGTCTCGCCGGCCGAGCCGGAATCGGCGGTACGAGCGAAGGTGCGCGCCACCCTGCTCGCCCTCTCCGCCGACCTGCCCGGTGACCTGCGCCGGGCCGTCGTTCTCGCGTACGCCCTCGATCCCGTTCACGACTATCTCCGGCTGGACCGCCGCACCGACCAACTCGCCCGTGAGTTGTCGGTCCAGCAGCGCACGGCCCGTCGCCGGATCGACGAGGCAGTCGCCCGGCTGGTCCGCGCCGCCGTACCGGAAATCCCCACCGACCCGACCGACGCCGGCCCCGGCTGGCACCTGCGCGCGATGAATGCGCTGCTCCGGCTCGACACGTTGACACCGGAGCTCTACGAGGCGCGCAGCGTCGTGGCCATCCGCCCGATCGACGAGCTGACCGTGCAGTTCAGCTTGCCGCGCCAGCCCAACGACGATGCCCGGGAGCACGGCGTGCACGCCGACGTGCTGTTCGGCGCACGGATCCGCGAACTGACCCGGCACAACTCGGGCCAGTACCTCCGGCTCACCCTCGCCCTGCCGAGGACGCTGGAACCGGGCGAACGGCACGACCTCTGCCTGCACTACCGGCTCCCCGAGGGGCAACCGATGCGGGAGCACTACGTCTTTCAGCCGCTGGCGCCGTGCGCGCACTGCACCGTCCGGCTGCGGTTCCCGACCGGCGGTGGGCCGGCGACAGCCTGGCGGCTCAACGGGGTCCCGCCCCGCGCGGTCGACGAACGGACACCTGGTCCGGACCGGCTGCGACCCGACGCCGTCGGCGAGGTGACGTCGGCGTTCGACGGGTTGCAGCAGGGCTACGCGTACGGGATCGCGTGGACCTTCGCCGATGGTTCGCACACCTGAAGCCCGCAGCCGCGTCCGGTGCGCCGCGGCTGTCGTTTCGACGGCGGTCCGTCAGATCAGAACGTGGCGAGTTTTTCCGCTCGGCTTCGCGCCGGCAGGTTCTGGGGCTGGCACCTCGTCCGGCGTTCTCCGCCGAGACCCGGTCCGGAGCTGGGCACTGTGCATGCGACGTTGCAGCCGCGGGGGCTCGTCGAGACCGACGGGGTCATCGTCGCGGCCTGGTGGGTAGGCGACGGGCCACCGCCGGCGGCCGGCGCCCGCGTCCGTCGGCGGCCAGACCCGGGCGGGCGCTGGCTGGCGGAGGCGGAGGTTGGACCATGAACCCCTTTGCGCTGTTCGAGGAGGACAGCGACGGGCCCGACGAAATCCCCTTCATCACCGACACCCACCGGCGTCGCTTCGTGGCGCTCCTGATCGACACCTCCTGGTCGATGGCGGCCACCCAGAGCAACGGCGTACGCGCGATCGACGCGCTCAACCGGGAACTGGCGCGGTGGTTGCCCAACGTACGTGCGGAAGGGCGCGGACCACTCCGGGACGTCGAGTTCCTGGTGATCACTTTCGGCGCGGGCGGGGTAGGCGTGGTCTCCGGCAACGGGACCCCGTCGGCCGAGGACGACGGCGCATTCGTACCGGCATCGCGGCTGGAACTGCCGACCCTGGTCGCGGGGGGCGCCTCGCCGATGGTGGCGGCGGTGGACCTGGCCCTCACCCTCGTCGAGCAGCGCCGCCAGCACGTCCAGGCGGTGCACGCCCAACAGACCGGTGGGCCTCGGCTGATCCTGGTCAGCGACGGCGCCCCGACCGACGAGGAGGGCAACCCCACCGACGACTGGCGGCCTCTCGCCCGGCGGTTGGAGCAGTGGCGGTCGACGCGGCGGATGCAGCTGTTCGCGTTCGGCGTGCCCGGGGTGGACGACGAGGTGATGCGGGCCCTCGCCACCCCGAGCGGCTACTTCCCGCTGGACGACCTCGACCTGCGGAAGCTGCTCGACCTGATCCTGGTGGCCACCTCCGACCACGTCGACTTCGAGCGGGTGCGCAGCCAGGTGTACGGAGGCGACCTCCGGTGACAGCGCGATGGTCGGTCCTGGGCGGCAGCGCCGCGGGTGGAGCGCACGTCCGGGCCGGGATCAGCGGCCAGGACGCGTACGCGGTCCACGAGGTCGACGGCACGCTGCTGCTGGTCACGGCCGACGGTGCGGGCAGCCGCCGCTGCGCCGGAACCGGCGCGTCCCTGGTCGTCACCCTGGCAGTGCAGCTGCTCGTCCCGCTCCTCGGCGACCGGCCACTGACCTCCGCCGCCGCCTGGTCCGGGTGGCTCGACCTGGTGGGAGAGCGGCTGTTCCGCCGGTTCCGCCGTGCGGCGCGAGCGCTGGCCCGAGCCGTCGGTGGGATCGAGCCGGACGACCTGGCCACCACCGTGACCGTCGTGGTCGCCCGCCCGCCGTGGGTCGCCGTACTCGCCGTGGGCGACGGCCTCGTGGTGGTCCGGGCCGCCGGCGGCCACCTCGACCTGCTGCTCGCCCCGCCCGGCGGCGCCGACCGGCAGCCCGGCGCGACGACGCTCCTGCCCAACGCCCGTGCCGGAGAGCAGGCGCGTCGGCTCGTCGCCCGACTGCCCGATCTCACCGGGCTCGCCGTATGCACCGACGGTCTCGACAGCCTCCTCGTCGAGTACGACGGCAGCCGACCCCGCCAGCCGGGCGCGGCGGTCTTCGCGCAGCTGTTCACGCTCGTCGATGGTGCCGAGACCGACCCGTCGACGCTGGTCCGGCTGCTCAACGGTCGGCGGGTCAGCAGCCTCACCGACGACGACCGAACCCTCCTGCTGGCGGTGCCCCGATGAGCCTCGACGTGTGGCTGACCGGCCCGCAGGGCCAGCAGACGGCCGACACCCTCGACACGCCGGTCGGCTCGGTGGGGTCGCAGGGGCAGGTCTTTCGGCTGCGGCTGCGGCCGGACACCGTGGTGAAGGTCCTGCACCGCGCGGACCCGGAGGAGTTGGCCGTCCGTACCCGGGTCATGCTCGCCGAACCGACCGGCTGGACCGTGCGCTCGGGGCGGCCCGTGGTGGCCTGGCCGAGCGCCGCCGTGCACCGGCGTGACGACGGGCGGCTTCTCGGCTACGCCGCACCGCTGCTCGCGCCGCCCCGGTTCGCGCCGCTGCCGCTGCTGTTCAACCCCGCCGTCCGGGCCCGGATGCTGCCCGGCGCCACCTGGGCCTGGTGGCTGACCCTGGCGGAAGACCTGGCCCGGCTCGTCCAGTCTGTGCACGCGCGTGGGCACCTGATCGGTGACCTGGCGCCCGCCAACATATTCGTCTCCGCCGGCGGCGGCGTCTGCCTCATCGACGTCGACGGTTGGCAGTTGCACGACCGGACGACCGGGAAGGACCTGCCGTGCCCGTTCTCGCGTCCGGAGTACACCGCGCCCGAGGACCTCGGACGTTCGGGCCAGCGGCGGGAGGCGGCAAGTGACAACTGGGCGCTGGCGGTGCTGACCGCCCAACTGGCCTGCCTCGGCTTCCATCCCTACGGAGGTGTACGGCCAGGGGCGACCGGTCCGGTCGAGGAGGTCGACAACGTCCGGCTCCGCTGTTGCCGGCTGCTCGGGGCGGACGTCCGGTCACCGGTCAGCGCGGTACCGCCGCAGGCGCTGCCGGCCGTGCTGCTTCGCCGGCTCACCGAGGCCCTCGACGTCGGGTACGACGCGCCGACCGCGCGGCCCGGCCCGCAGTCCTGGGCCGCCGTGCTGGCGTACCTGCGGAACCAGCTCGTCGGCTGTTCCACAAGCCCGACCCACGTGTTTTCGCGCGAGCACCGCGACTGCCCCTGGTGCCGGATGGTGGCAGCTGGCGCACCCGATCCGTTTCCGGGGAGCGGACGATGACCACGACCATCGAGATCAGCCGGGTCGCCGACCGGACCGCCGTGCTCGGGCCAGGTCTGCGCGCGGTGATCTGGGTACGGGGATGTCCCTTGCGCTGTCCTGGCTGCGTCGCGCCGGAAGACCTGCCCTTCGTCGGAGGGGTCACCCGCACCATCGACGACCTGGCCGGCTGGCTCGGCGGTCTGCCGTCCGACATCACCGGGCTGACCCTCTCTGGCGGCGAGCCGATGGCCCAGGCGGCCGGGCTCAGCGCGCTCGTCGAGCGGATTCGCGCCGACCGCGACTGGTCGGTGATGTCGTTCACCGGATGGACCGTGGAGCACCTGCGCCGGCAGCAAGACGCCGATCAGATCCGGCTGCTGGGCCAGCTCGACATCCTGGTGGACGGCCCGTACGTGGCCGCCCGCCACGCCGACCTGCTCTGGCGCGGCTCGACGAACCAACGGCTGCACTTCCTCACCGACCGGCACGCGCCGTCGGTGCAGGACACGTCCGCAGGCATCGAGCTGCAGCTGGCGGAGGACGGCGTCCAGTGGGTCGGGGTCCCTCCGGTGCCCGACTTCCGTGCCGGGTTCGAGACCGCCATGCGGGCTCAGGGCGTCGAGATCGCGCCGTTCACGCCCACCAACCCCACCGACGAGGGAGGCCGATAATGTCCGGCAGTCCGAAGTACACGACCGTCGCGTTCGACGTCGCCCGCCGTGAACAGTTGGCGGCCGCCCGGCGGCGGCGCGAGGAGGACCGCCGGCGGCGGCGGGAGGAGCACCGCCAGCGACGTCTCTCCGCCGGTATCCGGGCCGCCGAGGCACGCCGTGACGCGCTGACCGCGCGAATGGGCGAGCTGGTGGGCATGTCGCGTGGGTTGCCCCAGCATGCCCAGGTGACTGCGGCGACCGACCAGGTCGTCGGCCTGCGCCGCCCCACCGACGAGGCCGGGCTGAGCCGAATCGGGCGGGAGTTGCGGGGTGCCGAACGACGTGCCGATGAACTCACCGTCGCGGTGTCCCGGGAACTGACCCGGCAGGAGCAGAGCCGGGCGGTGGAACTGGCCGTCGCGCCGCTGCGCGGGCTTACCGACGGGGCACAGTTCGACCCGGTGGGACACCGGACCATCGCGGCGCTGCTGGACGACACCAGGCGGCGCGCGGGGGACGCGCGTGGCTTCTCCGACCTGCACCAGCGGCTCGGCGAGGCGGTCGGCGCACACCTGGAGACGGTCCGCGACCGGCAGGCGCACCTGCTGCGCCTGGCCACGGAGACCGACGAGCTCTCCGCCCAGCTGGTCGACGTGCTGGCCGACGCGGCGGCGGCGGGCCTCGCGGTGGCCGAGGAATCCGCGCTGCGCGCCGAGCTGACCGGTCTGCGCCAGGAGGCGGCCGGCGGCCACGTCGACCGGTGGGAGCGGCGCGTCGCCGGCCTGCGCGACCGGGTCGCGGCAGTGACCGCGGCGACTGACAACCGACTCGACCAGCTCGACCGGATGGCCCTGATCGTGGAGGCAGCCAGCGCCGCGCTGCCGGCAGCCGGCCTGCGGGTCGTGCCGGACAGCCTGGCGGAGCGCGCCGACGCCGTGGTCTTCGTCGCCGAACGCGCCGACGGCTCACCCGTGGAGATGACCGTCTACGCGGGGGACGCCGACGGCAACCGGTTGGAGTACCGCACCGCTGGCTCCGACATCGTCGTGGAGAACGCGGTCGGCGGGGCGATCTCCCGCTGTGACCTGACCGAGGAACTGCTCGAACGCTTCCACGCCGAGCTCGCCGACCAGGGGGTGGCGACCGACGGCCTGCACTGGGAGGGCAAACCCGGCCAGCCCCGGCCACCGGCCGTGGAGGCGTTGCGCCGGCCGGCGCACGACGACCGGAGCCGATCGTGACCGGCGCGTCGCCGGGTCGGCCCACCGCACCGCCGGCGGCGGCCTGGTTGGAACGGGTCACCGCCGAAATCGCCAGGGGCCGGCACGTCGTCATCCACGGCAATGTGCGCGACCTGGTGCGCTGGGACCGCTCGTTCCACCCGCTGCGCACCGCCGTCTCCGGCCTGCTGTCGATCTTCGGCTACCAGCTGACCGGCTACTTCGATCCGGTCGACGGGCTCAGCTTCGGCAACGCGGACGACCAGCGGGAGTTCCACCGACTGCTGGTGGATCCGAACGTCGGCCGGCCCGCCGCAGGCGATCCGCCCGCCGGCGCAGACCGGGCCGGAACGGTGCGGAGCCGGCTCTCCACCGTGCTGCGGGACGCGCCCACGCCGGCTCTGACCAACCCGTACGACTCGCTGGCGGCGATCCGGCGGGTGCTCCGGCAGGCCGGCACCTCGTCGGCGTTCCTCATCGACCAGGCCGACCTGATGCTCTCCCCGCCCGAGCGGGGCGGCGACGCCGAGCGACGGCTGCTCGGCACGATGGCCAAGGCGATGACCGAGGCGGCCCAGACCGGCAAGCTGCGTAATCTGCTCGTGCTGGTCGCGGACGACCTCGCAGCCCTGCCGGCCTGGCTCTACCGGGACCGCCCGTACGTCCAGGTGGTCGAGGCGGCCCTGCCGACCTTCGACGAGCGGCACGTCTACCTGCACCAGCAGGCCCGCCACTTCCACCAGGCGGCCACCGCCAAAAAGGCCCCGGAAGACCTGCGGGTGCTGGCCAACCTGAGCGAAGGCATGGCGATCAGCGAGCTGGACGGGCTGTGGCGGATGAGCAACCTACAGGAGATCCCGCTCGACGAACCTCGGACGCTGATGAAGCGCACCCTGTTCGGCCCGCGCCAGGACCCGTGGCGCCGGGTTCGCGACCGGCTCGCCCGGTTCGGGCCGATGGCCGGTGAACGGGTCATCGGCCAGCCCGTCGCAGTCGATCGGGTCCGACGGGCGCTGACCTCGGCCACCGTCGGCATCGACTTCGTCGCCGACCCGCACAACGCCGAGTCCCGACCCAAGGGCATATTCTTCTTCGTCGGGCCGACCGGGGTGGGCAAGACGGAGCTGGCCCGGACGCTCAGCGAGTTCGTCTTCGACGACGAGACCGCACTGGCCCGCTTCGACATGTCCACCTTCGCCGAGGCGCACTCCGCGGAGCGGCTCACCGGGGCGCCACCCGGATATGTCGGCCACGAACGCGGGGGTGAACTGACCAACCGGGTGAGCCAGCGCCCGTTCAGCGTGCTGCTCTTCGACGAGATCGAGAAGGCGCACGCTTCGGTGTTCGACAAGTTCCTCCAGGTGCTCGACGATGGTCGGCTCACCGACGCGCTCGGCAACACGGCGTACTTCTCCGAGACCATCATCATCTTCACCTCGAACCTGGGCGGCGCCGAGACGTACGGTTGGCTCGACGGCGGTGAACTGCCCGACTACGAGAAGGTCAGCGCCCATTTCGAACGCGCCGTGCGCGACCACTTCACCACCACCCTGGGCCGGCCGGAGCTGCTCGGCCGCCTCGGCGGCGGCATCACAGTGTTTGACATCCTGCGGCCCGAGTTTGTCGATCAGATCGTCGGTAAGCTGCTCGCGCAGCTGGTCGCCAGCGCTCACCGTCAAGGGGTCCGACTGACCCTCGACGACCAGAGCGTCGTTGCCCGGGTGCAGGAGGTGATGCGCCGGCCGGAGGCGCTGCGGCTGGGGGTGCGCAGCATCCGTGACGTCCTGGACCGCCTGGTGCGAGAGCCCCTGGTCGAGCACGTCTTCGCCAGTCCCGGGCAGGTGGCGCTGCGACTGTCGGTGCAGCCGCACGGCACCGTGATCCGCGCCGGCTGAGTTCAGCCGGCCCGGCTCTTGGTCGGCTTGGGCTTGGGTTTCGGCTTGGCGGGAGTGGGCGACGGCGTGGGCGGGGGCGCCGGTGTGGCCCGGTCCCGCAGCGGCGCCAAGAAATACGCGACGACCTGCCCGGCCTGCTCCCAGGCTCCCCTGGTGTACCCGTCCGCGGCGGGCGATACGACACCGGCGGCCAGCGCGGCCAGCAGCGCGCCGAGGAGCACCAGCCTTGCCGCCCGGTGACCGGGCGGCAGCCCTCCCTGCCCCTGCTCAGCCAAGACCGCTCCACTCTCTGGTGAGGATCCAGTTCGCCGGCCCGAACCCGCCGTCCGGGCCCGCATCCCGCCCGGACACCAGGAAGTAGCGCACCTCCCGGAAGTCCCGTTCGACAGCCAACACGAGGTTGTTCAGCCCGTTCTCCCGCAACCAGGTTCGTACCGCGGCGGGATCGTCGGGACCAGCGGACATCTTCTCGAGCAGGTCCGCCTTGGACACCACGAAGGCGAGCCGCCGACGGCCGGTGGGGACGCCGAACTCCTGCAACCGCTGCACTGTCGCGTTGTAGGCGTCCTCCGGGTCGTAGGTCGCCGGGTTCGCGACCGCGAAGATCTCCGGCGCCCCATGAGCGAACTCGTCGCGCACCCGACGGACCGAGAACGGGTCGAGTACGTAGATCAGGGAACGCGCGTGGTCGAGGTACGCGAGCCGGGCATTCTGCTCGCGGTCGACCAGGTTCTCGCCGGCCGCGTCGAAGAGGTGCACCAGCGCCACCCGTGGCCCTCGGGCCAGCCGGAGGGTGACGGCCACCGGCGGGCCGGCCGCCTCGGTCTTGGCCGGCGATGCCCCCTCGCGCATCAGCCGCGCGTACACCTCGTGTTGTTGCCGGCTGTGCTCGTCCGGTAGGGCCACCGCGACGCCGACCCGCTTCGCGGACTGCTCCAGGCCCGCCAGGGCCGACATGATCAGCTGGGTCTTGCCCGCCGAGGCGGCCCCGAACACCGGCATCCGTACGTCGGTGACCACTCCGGCGCCCGGCAGCAGTGCTTCGGTGCAGCTGGGGCAGCAGGCCTCCAGTTGGTGGCTGAATGCCGCGCGCAGGACGGTGGTGGGCAGTAGGACGCCGCAACCGCAGCGCCGCCACAGCACGCCCAGCCGCCCGGGACGCAGATCCCGGTGCAGGTCCGCGCCGGTCAGCCGGTCGCCAGGCGGGTGCGGTCCACGGCAGCGGTACGCCGGGACCGCCGCGAGCTGATGGCAACGCCGGCAGCTCGCCCGCGCGCCGAACACCGTCTGCCAGCCCGCGTCCAAGCCCCGCAGCAGCAGAACCACCGGTACGCCGACCAGCCAGGCGGCCGCCGAGACGCCGGCGGTTACCAACCCGGCGCCCAGCACGCCGGCCACCACGCCCACCGTCACCCCGGCCTGCGAGGCGAGGACCGGCACGTAGAACGGCCACCACCACCTCAGTCGGTGGGCGCGGGCCCACCGGTAGGGCCGGACCCAGACCGCACGGGTGATCAGCCGCACGCGTTCCACAAGCGCCCGGGCGTCGAGCAGCACCTGAGCGGCGAAGTACTGCGGCCAGGCCCAGTCCCGCCGGACGAATGCCGGCGCCACCCGGCCCGCCAGCGTGCCGCCGTGCACATCGTCAGGTGTGCGTACCCGAACCCAGGAGGCGCGTCCGACCAGCACGACACCGGCGACCCCGAGGACCACGGCGGCCCCCGCGACCAGGCCACCGAGCGCGGCGAGGTTGGCCAACGGCAGGGCGACGATGAACAGCAGACCCAGGCTGAGGGTGAAGTGCAGAAGACGCCCGAGGAGTCGCACGGCTCACCGGTCCCGGAACGGATGGGCGAGACGGTACCTGCGGCGACGACCGCTGTATTTGTCGGCGAGCCGCTGCCAACCCTTGCGCCAGTCACTGCTGTGCTGGGCGAAGTGCTGGCCGGCCCGTTCGAGCTGAACGTCCGGGGCCCGGGTCAGCCACCGCCCGAGCGCGTGTTCGAGGCGCGTGACCTGCTGCGCGGGGGGCGCGCCCGAGCCGGCGGTCAGGTAGTAGGCGAGCACCGCGGGTGCCTCCCCGTCCTCCGTCGTCAACGCGTCGACGAGCCGGTCGACGAAGGGGCCCAGCAGGGCCGGATGCCGGTCGAGGACACCGTCGAGGCTGAGCAGGGCCACCACCCGGCTCAGCGCCGTGACGACCTCGGCCTGCCGCATCTCCATCAACCGTGCGGGGCAGTCGCGCAGCTTGCGCAGCAGCACCGCACTGCGACCTCCGTGGGGCCGGTGCCGCAGTTCGGTGAGGGCACCGGTCAGCTCCTCGTCCTCTGCCAGCGTCGCCGCGACCCGAGCCGTGGGGGTCATCAGGCCTGAGGCGACCAGCCGGTGGCAGAGATCGAAGAGATCCAGGTCCGCCACCGCCCCGCGGGTCACCCCGTCGGTGACCTTCAAGAAGACCCGGTCGGGCAGGCGGGCGCCCTTCGGAGCGAGGCCGAGCACCAGTTCCAGCTCCGCGCTCGTCGGCGGGGACTGGCTCCACAGCGCCCCCGCCACCCAGGAGAAGTCATCGGGATCGTGCCGGTACGCGGTCAGGTACCGTTCGATCACGGCGTCCCGCTCGTCGCCGTGCCGCACCGCCGCGCCGAGCACCGCCTCCGCCAACGGGTAGTCCAGCGTCTCCAGCCGGGGCAGCAGCGACCGCCACCAACCGTCGCCGACCTCCGCCCGGCCCCTCGGACCGAGCCGAGCGCGATCCTCCAGCACCGACATCAGCCGCTCCTCCAGCCGGTCGCGGCAGGCGAGCCCGGCGGGCCGCACATCCCGGGGGTGATCCGCCCAGTACCTGACGAACTCCTCGGCCGCCCCGGCGATGTCGGACCACCGCACGTCCACCTCGAACCGGGACGCCACCCGCAGCAGCGCCTCGAACCGCCGCGGCGGGACACCGGAGGTGAGGGCTTCGGTGAGGAGCTGCCGTGCGTGGTCGCTGTGGTCGGGGTGCCACTCACCAACCGGCAGCGGGGGCAGCCGACGGTCGGTCACAGCGCCCCGGACGCGGGCGTCCGCCAGCTCGCTGATGATCAGGGCGAGTCGGACATCGGCCGCTCTGCCAGGCACGAGGCCATCACAGCCGACCTCGTCGAGCAGCACCAGCACCCGCTGCGGCCAGCGCTCGGGCGTCTCGGCGAAGAGGTCCGCCACGTCGGGGCCGTACGCGTGGCGCAGCCCCTCCGGCCCGGTGCGCAACCAGCCCACGATGGCCTCGGCGTGCCGGGGCTCGGGAATGCGGTGCAGGATGGCGGCCAGCCCGAGCGCGGCGGCGGACTCCTCGCGGCTGTCGTCGCCGGCCAGCCCGGACGCCGCCGCGACGCCCAGGGCGTCCACCACGTCCCGCGGGTCCTCGGTCAGGAAGAGGTCGACCCACCGGCGGGCCGACGCTGTCGGTTCGATCGGTGTGTGCTGGTGCCGGTGCAGGTCGAACACTGCGTAGCCGAGCGGGTTGTCGATCCGGCCGGCCGGGCCCGCGAACTCCGGCCGGACCGCGACGACCGGCAGGGCTGAGCGTGCCGGGTCGGTCGAGAAGATCTTGAAGCCCAACTCCAACGCCCGCTCGCGGGGCAGCAGGAGGGTGCCCGCGACGAGCCATCCCACGATCGAGGCGATGTCATCACCGACGAAGAGCACGCGCAAACGCCCGGGGCGACCGGCGTCGGCGAGCGCCGAGACCAGCGCCAGCAACGTCTCCCGTCCGCGTGGCTGGTCGAGGACGAAGGCCTGTGCATGCGTGGGGGAGTGGTCGCTCCCCACTCCGTCGCCAAGGCGTACCGGATCCGACTGTGTGGTCGGTGCCGGCGCGCTCGACCAGAACCTGGCCTGGAACAACTGCGCCGGACGCAGGTCGGCGTAACTGGCCGGATCGGTGGTGACGATGGCGTGGGTCAGCTGGTTGCCCTCCCGGGTGCCGTTGGCCTCCCGGCCGAGGTAGAGCCCGGTCGCCGTGGCCAGGATTCCGTTGGAGCTGATGTGCGCGAACGAGGGAGGGTACTGCTCGACCGGCCGCCGGTCGGCCATCCACCGCGACGGCGGCTCGTAGAGCAGGTGGTCCCGGACGAGTGTCTCCGCCGCTGCGGCGGAATCCGCCGACCGGGCCTGGAACTGCAGGCCGGCGTTGCCCTTCAACCCCTGCCCCTGATGGCAGTCGGTGTAGATCAACGTCTCGAAGCGACCGCTCATCGGGCCGCCTGGCGGCGTGGCACCACGTTGAACTCGCTGAGCAGCCACAGCAACGGCTCATCCACCCGGAACGGTTGGACCCCGCGCAGGTCGACCCTGTTCGCGTCATAGTCGGGCTCGGTGCCCAGGGAGGAGACAGCGAAGTAGCGGAAGTTTCGATAGTTGTGCATGAGGTGGGTGTCGATATCGTCGGCACCCCAGTCGTACAGCAGCGCCCGGACGTGCTCGTGGGTCTCCCGCCCGGCCTGCTCGTCGTAGTACGGACCAGACTGCGGGCGGCGGACCAGGGGATGGTCCGCGCCCAGCACGTCGAAGAAGGCGTCGATCTTCGCGAAGACCACCGCCACCGGGATGGAGATGTTCCTGCGGCCACCCAGGCGGTGGCTGATCCGCAGGTTCTCGGTCACCCGGTTGACCACGTCGATGGTGTTGGCGCTCGCGTCGATTGCCGATTCGGGGAGCCGGATCCGGTCCCGCGCCTGCGGGATCGCGAACGGATCGAGGATCAGGATGAGCGCGTCGGCAGCACCGAGGTAACCGAGGTTGTCGACCGTCTCCTGGTCGAGCAGGTCCTCGCCGGCGGTGTCGAAGAACGACAGGAAAGTCGTCTGGTAGCCCGTCACCCGCCGGGTCTGGCGCCAGGCGAACACAATTGGTTCACGCCGGCCGCCCGAAGCCTGCATCGTCTTCTGGTAGAGCCCACCGTCCGGGAACAGCTCGCCGGCCGGGTCGAGGAAGTCCGTGCCGCCGCCTGTCTCGGCCCGAAACTGACCATCGCCGGCCAGTCGCACGTCGGCACCGAACCGTTGCCCCATGCCGCGGCGTAGCTGGTGCGCCAGCACTTTGAGGTAGACGCTCTTACCGGTGTGTCGGGCACCAGCCATGGCGATCAGCGGGCTGCGACCCTCACCGAACGCCGCGGGCAGTCGGCTGTGGCAGTGCGGGCAGACCCGGACCGCTGACTCGCTTCCACAGTGCGGACAGGGGGCGGCGGCCACCGTGCGCAGGGTGCGTCGAGGCCCGGCGAACGACGGCAGCACCAGCTCCTTGATGCCGAGTTCCTGCTCGCGCGCCTCGTCCCACTGCGGCTTGCAGGGCTCCTTCCCCGGCGACCGCCGCCCGGTGCACCGGAACCACGGCCCGCGAGGGTCGATCTTCCCGTAGCAGTACGGGCAGGAGAGGGTCGTCATCTCAGGACACCTTCATTTCGTCGATGGGATCGGTGACTCGCGCGTCGGGCGGTCGGATCACGAAGCAGCGCAGCCAGTACGGCTTGGACAGCCCGGTGGGCAGCGTGAAGGGCAGCTGCCACGCAACGTCCGGGTGCAGCGAGAGTCCGGTCACCCGGCTCACGACCCTGCCCCGCTCCGGTCGGGCCGGCATCGCCACTCCGGACGCGGCCACCAGGAGCAGTTCCACTCCCTCGCACGGCTGGTCGACGTCGACGCTCAACAGTCGCTTGCGGCTGAACAGGCCGCCGTCCCGCCGGATCCGGTAGCCGAACGCGACGGGCACCCCGTCCACCGGCACTGACTCGACGGCGGAGTACGTCTCGCCGCCGGGGCCGCGCTCCACCGTCCGGACCGAGACCCGACCACCGGCGGGACCCACCCGCAGGCGACATCCCGACGCGGTGACCTGGCCCCGGGTCAGCCGCCGTACCGTCGGCGAGCCCTGCGGCGGGGTGAAGGTGACCTCGGCCAGGTTGACCGAGGGTGGCCACACCCACGCCACTGTCACCTCGTCACCCGTGCGGCGGGCGATGAGCTGCTGGACCGGCTCGGTCACCCCGAGCGCGAGGGGTTCACCCACCACTGCGGTGTCCGTCGCCCGGTCCACGGTGAACGGGACGTACACAAACCGGCCACTTGGTACGGTCACCTCGAGCAGGGTTTCCGCCTCCTGCACGATCCGGTCGCTGACCAGCGCCTCGCCGTACCCTTCCATCTCCTCGCGTCGGATCCGGGCGCCTGGTGCCCAGGTGGGGCGCAGCTCGGACCGGCGGACCGACACTGTCCCGCCGGCCGGCGTGAGCCAGGCGAAGTGGGCCGTCGCGGTCTGGGCGTCGACCGCCGTCACGTGGGCGCGCAACCGCTCCACGTGCGACGGTGCGGCGTCCCGCAGGACGGCGCGCGCCACCACGAACGGCCCTTCGACCTCGGCGCCGTGCTCGTCCCGATAGACGGGGACGATGCCGTAGTAGCGGTCGGTGACGCCGTCCCCGGTGTCGTCCGACAGCCCGGCACGGCTCGCGGGCACCGGCTCTCCGTCCTCCGCGGAGGCTGGCGGCCGCCCGAGGGTGCGACGCACCCGGACGCCCTCCGCGGCCGGGTGCGCCCGCCAGGAACAGGACAACTCGTCGGGGCGGACGGACACCCGCACGCCCGTGACCGGCGGGACGATGCGCGTCGCCACGGTGGCCGGGCGCGACCAGTCCCCACCGACGCTGGCGAAGACGCCGTAGTGCAGGGACCGGGCGGGTGGCGCGGCCGGATCCGTCGCCTCGGCCAGCGTGCTCTCGCTGACCGTCTCGCCGTCAGCGGCCGAGCGAGGTGGCCGGTCGGACCGGACGACCCGGTAGCGCACCTCGGCAATCTGCCCAGGCGGGGCCGTCCAGGTCAGGCGAACGCCGGTTTCCATCGACCGTGCCGCCAGACCACGTGGGGGCGGCGGCGCGAGCGCGGCGAGCCGGTCGGCGAGGTCGTCGTCGTCCGCGGCGATCCGTAGCGCCGATCGGAGCAGCCGGGCGGCCTCCTCCTCGCGCTCCGACCGGGTGGCCTCGTCGGCGGCACGCCGCAGTGACTCGACCTCGCCCAGCAGGGTGTCGACCTGGCCGCGCAGCTCATCCCGGTGCGGGTCGTCCAGGGGCAGCACCGCGACGGCCTGCCGGGCCGCGAGCAAGTGCCCGTCGGCGACCAGGTCACGGATCCGCCCCGCCGGCCCGGCGTCCTGGCCGGTGTCGAGCGGCAGGTTGGCCACCACCGAACGGGCGTCGGAGTGCTCCAGCCCGGTGTCGGTGGCGATGCGCACCAGCATTCCGTCGGCGAGCCCTCTGGCCCGCCCCGACCGGAGCCGGTCGACCACCTGGAACAGCGCCAACAGGCGCAGGTCAACACCGTCGGTGGCGGCCCGCTCCAGGAGGCCGAGGGCCTCCTTGCGGTTGCGCACCGCAGCGGCGTCGGCGAGCCGGTTCGCCTCCTGCGTCCGGGCTCGCACCGTGGCGACGTCGAGCGGCACCGCCTCCGCGCCGAGCAGCCGGAACGGCGCACCGTCGGGGTGCACCACCTGGACCACGGTGGGCGCGCCGAGCAGGTCCTGTAGCCGGAGTAGGGAACGGTAGGCGGTGCGCTCCATATCGGGCTCGGTCGGCAGCTCCACCGGATCGACCACGACCAGGCCGGCGCGCCGAACCGCCTGGTCGATCTGCTCGGCGTCCAGGCCCGGCCAGTGCCCGGCGATCTCCTTCAGCTGCGCCTGGGTGATCCGGCCGAGGGCGCCGTACGACTGGGCCAGGTCCCGGGCGAACCGTTCGGACTCCGCCCGCGCGCCGCGACCATGTTCCTCGATCCGTTCCCGCCACCACGACGGCTCGAACATGGACGTGCCGTGCTCGGCCCGCAGCTGCTCGTCCCGGCTGTGCAGCTGCGCGCAGACCCGGGCGGCGGAGTCGACGCCGCTGGAGCGCTGGTTCCACAGTCGACGAATTACCGTCAGCTGCTCCCGCAGCTCGGCCGCGGACATCTCGGTGCTGACCGCGTAGTGCCGGGCGAGATCGGTGGGCGACAGGCCGCCCGGACGGTCCCGCAGTGGGCCGATCACCTCGCGTAGGTATGTGCGCTGGTCGAACGCCATCGTGGTCAGCCCCGCACCGTGATCCCCGCGACGATGTCCCGAAGGTCGTGCACTTCCTCCTCGGTGAGCAGACTGACCTGCACCTCGATCAGAAGCTTCTCGCCGCTGCTCGGCTCGACCGCGTGCAACGTCAGCTGACCGCCGTCGCTGACATCCATCGTGATGCTGATCGGTGAGTGCCGGGGCAGCGGGGGTAGTCCGCTGATCTGACCCTTGCCCTGGTCCACCGGCTTGTTCGCCGACAGTTCGGGGCTCTCCTCGGCGCCGGCCTGCTCGTGCAGCTCGATCTCGATCGCGGTCTGGCCCTCGACCACCGTGCGGGCACTCAGCTCTCGCTGCGTGATGGGTAGCGACTCGTTCGCGTGCACCAGGTGCTCGATGTAGTACTTGTCTGGCTGGGATGCCCAGTCGTCCGCCGTGGTGTCCTGGAGCTTGACCCCGAACGACTTCGGTAGCACCGTGACGATCCGCTTGTTGGCGCTGGCGGACAGGGCCTCCTCGTCCACCCCGGTCGCCAGCGCCAGCGCCTGGACCCGCTCACGCTTCTCCTCGGCGGTGGGTGCGGCACCCTCGCCGTCCCACGCCCAGACGGCGCGGCTGAGCGCGTAGCGGGCCGCGCCCTTCGCCACCGCGAGGTCCGGGTCGTGCAGACGTGGCGTCCAACCCCACTTCTCGGTCAGCTCCCTCGCCACGGCCGGCATCTTGCTGGAACCACCGACGAGCAGCACCTCGTCGATGGCGGCGGCCGGGTCGTCGACACCGAGCTTCTCGCCGAGTGTGCGCAGTGTCCGCTCGGTGTACACGATCGTCCGGTTGAGCA
Source organism: Micromonospora noduli (assembly GCF_003264475.1). Classification (NCBI taxonomy): domain Bacteria; kingdom Bacillati; phylum Actinomycetota; class Actinomycetes; order Micromonosporales; family Micromonosporaceae; genus Micromonospora; species Micromonospora noduli. Next base: position 70,842 of record NZ_PYAC01000017.1, read on the forward strand.
GATCGCCGGTGATCTCCTCGAACGTCTCCCGGCTGACCTCCACCGAGGCGGACGCGCCCGCGTAACGCATCGGCACCTTGCGCGACGTCACCGTCGACAGCTGTCGCTTGACCTCCTCGGCGGTCAGCGCGAGGTCCTGCATGAACTCCTCGTCCAGCGTCGGGTCCTCGGCCGGCTGCGCACGGGCGACGAACTCGTCCACCAGGTACTGGACCAGGCGGGCGTCCCAGTCGGTGCCGCCGAGCTGCTGGTCGCCGTCGGTGCAGAGCACCTCGACCGCGTCCACGCCGATGCGGATGACTGTGGTGTCAAAGGTGCCGCCACCGAGGTCGTAGACGAGCACCGTCCGGGCCGTGTCTTTGCCGAGGTCGTACTGGAGGGCGGCGGCGACCGGCTCCGGCACCACCTCGACGACGTCCAGGCCGGCGATCCGGCCGGCGTTGCGGGTGGCGTCGCGTTCCAGCAGACCGAAGTACGCGGGGACGGTGATCACGACTTTGCGGACCGGGCGGTTGGTGTAGTACTCGGCGTCCTGCGCCAGCTGCTTGAGAATCAGCGCGGAGATCGACTCAGGGGTGTACGTCGTCCCGTCGAACTCCCACTGCGACTCCTTGCCCATGCTCCGCTTGACCCGCTCCACCACCCGGGACGGGTAGAGCCGGGACACGTTCTTGGCGGCCTCGCCGACCACCACCTCACCGGTGTCCTGCTCGAAGTAGACGACCGAGGGGGTGGTCTCGTTATTGGTGATGACGTTGCGGACGACGGCGGGCCGTCCGGTCTCGTCGACATACGACACGACCGAGTAGGTGGTACCCAGGTCGATTCCGTAGAAAGTCAGGTTCTCGTCCGACATCCTGCTCCTGTCCGCCGATCGATCGGCTGTCACGGTGTGGGCGCGTGTTGGTTTTCGCTCTCCGGCTCCGGATGGGGCTCGCCCGCCGGGGGCTGCGGGTCGGGAATCCAGCGGTGCACGCGGACCGCGGCGGGCACGGCCGTGCGTCCCGTCTCGACGTCGTGGTAACCGTCGAGAACCACGGCCGCGACGGTGCCGTCCTGACCGGGGTCCCTCGCGGGCTCGGTCGCGGTGGCCCGCTGCGTTGACGTGTCGAAGGTGGCACCGACCGCCGGTGCCAGCACGCTGATGCCGCCCCGTTCCAGCGTCAGTTCGAGGTTGGCGGCGTAGCTGCGCAGCATTTCCGCGGCGGCCGTGGCGTCGAACGTCGTGGGCAGCCCGGCGGCGGTACGCAGCAGGTCGTGGCGCAGCCGCTGGAGGTCGGTCAGGAGCGGGCGGAGCAGAAGCCGTCGCTCACCGGCCCGCAGCCGTTGGTTCTCCTCGTGCAGCCGGTCGATGACCTGCTCGCGGGCCGCGGCCCGGTCCTGCGTGCGGGCGACCTCGGCCCGCAGCCCGGCCAGCTCGCCGGTGAGCCGATCCGCCAGCCCGGCCAGCTCGTCTCCGAGTCGTTCGGTCAGGCTGTCCAGCCGGTGCGGCGGGTCGCCCGCCGGCTCGGCATGGACCTCGCCCGCCGGCTCCGCGAGATCCGCTGCCGACGGTTCCAGCCGCTCGGCCATCAGCTCCGACGGCGGCTCGGCCACCGGCGCGGTCGCGTCGACGCTGGCCTCCGCCGCGGGACCGTGCGCTTCCTCGTGCACCCGTGCTCCCTCCCTGGTCCACCGCCGCCACTGTGGGCGTCTGGTCGTCTGTCCCTGACGGACAGCTCCGCCGTCCGTCAGGGACACACGACGATCGGCAGACGCGGAGGGCGATCAGCATGATTCGGCGTACGGTGGCAGCCGCCGCGGCGGCACTGACGGCGGTGGCGATGGTCTTCCTGCCCGTCGCACCGGCGGCGGCAGCACCGGCGAACAGCGACGAGGTGTACGCGGCGCTCGGCGTCAACAAGGTCGCGGCCGACTACGTGGTGATGGTCGACGTGTCCCGGTCGATGCGCGACGGCGGCCGGTACGAGCAGGTGCGACGGGCGCTGCGATCCTTCCTGGCCGCGCTCGCGCCGGACGACCGGGTTGCGCTTGTCACCTTCGCCGATTCGGCGCGGGTGGTCCACGACGGGCCGGTCGGCCGTGCCCCCGACCAACTGGTGGCGAAGCTGCCCCGGAGCGCGGACGGGCGGTACACGGACATCGGCGCGGCCATCGAGACCAGTCTCCGGCTGCTGGCGCGCGAGGGTGTGCCGCCGATCGCCACCGTCGTCCTCCTCACCGACGGGCGGCACGACCCACCCGTGGGCAGCGCGTACCCCTTCGAGCAGGGGTACGCCTGGAACGAGCTCGTCCGTTCCGGCCGGTCGCTGAAGAAGACCTCCCTCACCGCGTACGCCGTGCCGCTGACCGGTTCGACGGGCGCGCCGCTGCTCGCCCGGGTCTACCCGGGCGCCAAGCTGCTCGCGCCCACGTCGATCGATCGGCTGGGCGACCAACTCGAACAGCCGAAGGCGTCGGCCCGCGCCGCGAAGGCGCGTAGCGTCCTCGGCGACGACGTGTCCCACGGGGTCCAGGTCGTCTGGCCGGCCGGCGCGGGCCGCCTGGGGGCCGGCCGGACCCGGCTGGAGGTCCGGCTCCGGTCGACCACCACCAAGGTCCCGCTGGTCGTCGACCACCTCCTTGTTCGCAGTGACCGGCCCGACGTGCGGTTGTCCGTGCCGGGCGGGCCGGTGGAACTGCCGGCCGGCGGCACCGCGACCGTTCCGGTGACTGTCGACTGGGACGCTGGCCCCCGGCGGGTAGCGCCGCTGGCCCGGGTCACCGCGGACGCGACGTTGACGCTCGATGGCGAGGTCGGCTCCGCGTGGGCGGAGGTTCTCACCGATGAGCTGGGCGTGGACTTCGCCCCGCGGCTGGACGGCGGCCCCACCCGCGGCGCCCTCTCCGCCCAACGCGGCAGCATCGGGTGGTGGTCCCTGGGCGCGGCGCTGCTGACGGCGATGGCAGTCGCCGGTTGGTGGGGCCGCGGCCGGCGGCGGCACCCGGCCCTCGCCGGCACGTTGCGTCTCCGCGACGCCTCAGGCGGTGAACGTGACCTGGCACTCAGCGGCCGCCGGACCGCCATCACCGCGGACTCCACGGGGCTGCCCGGGTATGGCGAGGTGACCGCACACCGGCCCTCCGTCGGGGCGTCCGAGGTCCGGTTGGTGATCGGCTACTCCCGGGACGGCTCGGTCGCCGAACGGGAGGTCGGCACCTGCGGCCCGGGGGAGACCGTCGAACTGGGCGGAGTCGACTTCACCTGGCGCACCGCGACACCGGCGGCCGCCGCCGCGAAGAGCAGCCTGATCGGTCCGTCGCGGTGATCGGCGGCCCGGCCGAGGAGGACCGCCCGGCAGCACCCGCTCCAGGCCCGAGCGCGCCCGTTCCGTTGGGCGACAGCGACCTCCTCGCCCTCGGCGAGCTGGTGTCGACCGATGGTCGTGGCCCGGGGGAGGAGAGACCGACCGAGCCTGTCCGCGCACGGTGTGGACGGCCGCTGCTGTATCCCGTGCCCGGCGAGGATCTGCCTGCGCACCTGCGCCGCCGATCCGAGGCCACCGGGCGGCGGTACGTGGGGGCGCTGTTCGCTTTCGACCTCGACGCTCTGCCGCGACGGCAGCGGTACTCGGCCGCCCGGTTCGAGGTGATCCTGACCGACCCGGCGGCCCTCGCGGTCCGGCTCGACGGCGACGGCGGCACGCTCGGCCTGAGCTGGCCGGCGGCGTTCGCCGAGCCGACCTCGACGACGGCAGTGCACGCGGTGACGGCGGCCCGGGCTCGACCGGGCTGGCTGGCCCGGCTGGCGACCCGGGCGGGGTCGCCGCGCGCCCACGTCTTCGGCATTCACCGCCACGAGTTCGGCTGGGTGTACGAGGATCCCCGAGGTGACCTGCTGGTGCCCCGGGTGCACGGCATGCACGCTCTGCTGGAGTTGCCGCCCGGCGTTGGCCGGGTCGCCGGGGCACTCGACGTGCGGGTGCGGGTGACGGGTGGGCGCGACCCGTACAGCGCTGGGCTGCGCGAGTCGGTGACGTTCGACGAGGCGTTCGAGGCCGGCGGGGCGGTCGAGGGCGCGGCGGTCCGGCTCTGCATGGCCGTTGACGTCACCGGCTACAGCCGGCGCAGCACCGCTGCTGCCGAGCAGGTGCAGCGCGACCTGGTCGCGTTGCTGTCCCAGGTCCGGCAGGGCGCTGGCGTACCGGAGTCGGCCGTCCGGCCCCAGCCGCAGGGCGACGGCCAGTTCACGGTGCTGCCGGCCGGGATCGACGAATCGGTGGTGATCTCCCGCCTGGTCACTGGTCTGGGCCAGCAGTTGCGCGTGCTCAACGCCGGCCGGCCGGCGGCGGAGCGGCTGCGGGTACGGGTGGCACTGCACCGGGGCCTGGTGAAGCCCGCGTCCAACGGGTGGGTCGGGGTGGCGGCGATCGCGGTGCACCGGATCCTCGACAGCTCGCCCCTGCGCGACGCGTTGACCGCCCGGCCGGCCGTCGACTTCGTCCTCGGCGTTCCCGACGTGCTGTTCCAGGACGTCATCCGGCACGCCACCGAGCCACCGCTGCCGGCGGACTTCGCCCCGATCATCGTGGAGTTACCGGCGAAGGGGTTCGTCGAGCACAGCTGGCTGCACATCGGACCCGAGGAGTCAGTGTGAGCACGCTCTACGCCCTGTTGGTCGGCATCAACTCGTACCGTGCGCCCACGGTGCCCGACCTGAACGGCTGCCTGACCGACGTGGTGGAGGCGAGGGCCTTCCTGGAAACCCGGCTGGCGCCCGGTGTGACCCTCGCACCACTGTCGTTGCATGACGGCCAGGCGACCCGGGCGGCGGTGATCGAAGCGATCCGGTCCCACCTGGGCCAGGCCGGCCCGGCGGATTCGGTCCTGTTCTGGTTCAGCGGTCACGGGGCCGAGGCGCCCGCCCCGGCCTGGTGGTTCGAGGAGTCAACGGGCATGCTGCAGACCCTCGTCTGCGCGGACAGCAGGGACGGCGAGGTGCCCGACCTGCTGGACAAGGAGCTGTCGATCCTGCTCGACGAGGTCGCCCTGCGGGCCGGGCACGTGGCGGCGGTCCTGGACTGCTGCCACTCGGCGGGTGCCACCCGCGAGCTGCCGGGCACCCGCGCCCGGATGGCGGTGCCGATGGCTGCCGCGCCGGTCCGCGAGTTGCTGATTCCGGAACTGCTGGTCGCGGTGCCCGGACAGACGTCCGCTCCGGAGCACGTCGCGCTGGCCGCCTGCCGGTCCGACGAGCTGGCTCAGGAGATGAGGCTGGGCGGCCGGCGGCGAGGCCTGTTCAGCTGGGCTCTGCTCAACGCCCTCGGCCGGTTGGGCCCGGCGGCGACGTATCGGGATCTGCTGGCCGCGGCACAGACGGAGGTGGAGCAGAACGTCTACCGGCAGGTGCCGCAGCTGGCGCCGGCCCACCAGGGGATCGCCGACCAGCCCTTCCTCGGCGGCCCGTTGGCCCCACCCGCTTCCGGCCTGCTGCTGCGGTACGTCCGTCAGGGCTGGGAGGTCGACGCCGGCAGTTGTCACGGCCTGGTCGCCACCACCACGGACGAGATCCGGCTGGCCGTGGTGGGCGAGCTCCCGGTGCGGGAGGTCCGTGCGGTCCAGGTGCTTGCCGAACGGAGCCTGGTCGAGCCGATCGGCTGGCAGCCCGATCGGGATCGGCAGTACCGGATGGTGCTCAGCCGGGTGCCGCTGCCGGCCACCACCGTCATGGTGGGCGGGCCGGGCCAGGACCGGGCCACCGTCGCGACGGTGCTGGCCGCGCTGGGCTCCGCCGGCCCCGGGGGCGGGCCTTCGCCGCACCTGCGCCCGGTCGGTCCGTCGGACGTGGGCACCACGCCGGAGCTGATGGTGCGGGTTCCGCGGCGCGATCTGGCCATCGTGGTGGACCGTCGCGGCACGCCGCTCGCCGGGGAGTTGACCGACATCCACCGGGACGGGGCGCGGCAGACCGTCCACGTCCTGGAGCACATCGCCAGGTGGCGACAGATCCGGGAGCTGAACAATCCGGTGACCGGCCTGGCCGGCGCGGTGACGGTGGAGGTGGTCGCGGCACGACCGGGCGAGCGCATCGCACCGTTCGACCGGCCGCCTGTCGCCGCCGACGTCGACGGTGTGCTGCGGCTCCGCTACGAGCGGGGGCCGGGCGGCTGGACGCCGCAGACCATCTTCGTCCGCCTGCACAACCGCAGTGACCGGATGCTGTTCTGCGTTCTGCTGGACCTGACCGAGCGTTTCCGGGCGCATGCCGAGCTCTTTCCGGGTAGCTTCGTCGCCCCCGGCGGCCGGGCGGCGGCCCTGCGGGGACGCCGGGTCGTGGCAGCCCTACCGTCGGGGGAGGCACCCGAGCCGGGTGCCCGGGTGCGGGACTGGCTCAAGCTGGTGGTGGCCGAGGAACAGTTCGGCCCGGCGCCCTTCGAGCTGCCGGCGCTCGGCGCGCCGCGCGGTGTCGACCGTGGGCCGTTGGCCGTCCGGGGGTTCCTCGACCGGATCGGGCGCGCCGTGCAGCATCGCGACCTGGTGGCATCCGCTGAGGACGGCGCGTACGACTGGACGACGGTGACCGTTCCTCTCGAGGTGGAGGTGCCCCGGAGCTGAACGGTCGGGTCAGAGCCCTCGCAGCACCATGGCGGTCCGATAGGCCGGGTCGGTGAGGTCCAGGTCGGTGCGGCCGGCGAGGGTCGCCGGGAGCAGGGTGGGCGCGATCCGTCCCGGGGCCCGAAGCCGTCGGCCCACCGCCCGGACGGCCGCGGCGGGGCGTAACCCGCCGCGCACCAGTTCGGTGTGCAGGAGGGTCAGCATCAGCGTGGCCACTGGGCGGGGTATCGGCCGGACCCAGTCGACCACGGCGGTGAACCCGGCGGTGAGCAACGCGTCGGCGAGCGGTGCGGATTGCGCGCCGACGGATGGCAGGACGGCCAACCCGCCCTCGGCCCCGGCCCGCCCCGCCCGCCCGGTGATCGCGGCGGGTGTCAACGCGGCGGGCCCGGCCAGGGCCAGCGCACCGTCGGCGTCTACGTCGCAGTCGAGGTGCAGCATCGACGCGTCGAGGTGGGCGAGGACGTCGTCCGGGGTGCCGGCGCCGTCGGCGCCTGAGCCGACCCGGCCGAGAACGATCGACCGTGGGTAGAGCCGGCGAAGCCGTTCCACCTCGGCCGGGCCGCGGTCGCCGCGCGGATCGCTGACGAGCACCGGCGCCTCGGTGACCCGCATCGGCACCCGGCGGGCCAGCTCGGCCGCCTGTCGGGCCGAGGTGACCGCGGAGACCACCACCTGGTCGTCGTCCGGCAACGGGCCGCCGACGACAGCAAGCCGGTCGGGTAGGGCCCGCTCGGGCGGGACGCGGTCGAACCGGCCGGTCTCGGTGTGCAGCAGCATCAACCCGTCCGCCCTGGGCCAGCCCAGCGCCGCGACCCGGACGCCGTGCAGTGCCGCGGCCACCGGGGCGAAGCTGGCTCGCAGGGTCTCGCCCAGCCGTCCGGCGGGGTGGCGCTCGTCGAGCAGCCCGGCCAGGTCCACGGCGAGCGGAACGACGCCGAACGGGTCGGTGGGCAGGGCGTCCGTGGCGGCCAGCAGGTGCGCGGCGGCCGACCGGACATCGTCGTCGGTGTCGCCCCAGCCGTCGTCGGCGTCGTCCCTGCCGCGCAGGTACAACGCCACCGCCAGGGTGATCTGGTCCTGCGCGGTGGCCGCGACTCCCGCCGCGTGGACGACCGAGCTGGCCAGCCCCACCAGGTCGTCCACCAGCCCGACCCGCGGGGCAGGAGCACCGGGGCGAAGCAGGGCCGCGAGGGCGGCGTTGAGCTCATCGCCGCCGAGTCGTTCCCGGAGAGCGCGGCGCAGCGTCGCCGGGTCGGGCGGTGTCGCCGCCGGCCGGGGCGTGGGCACGGATGCCTGCTCGGCACCGTCCGGCACGGTCACGACGGCGACGGGGCGGTCCAGCGGGTCACCCGTGGCCTGGGTGGACAGGTCGAACAGGGAGGGTATCGGGAGCCCGGCCGTGACGCCGCCCTCCATCCGCTGCTGCATCTCCTGCATTGTGGTCATCAACCGCATCATGGGCCCGAGATCGAACGGGGCGCCGCGTTTCGGCGCACGGTAGAAGTCCCGCATCGCCTCGGCCAGCTCCAGCATGACCTTCGTGGCCTCGGCCACCTCGACACCCAACTGGTCGGCGTTGACCACCTCACGGAAGCACTCCACCGCCCGCTCGGCCTCGGCCAGCGTGGCGGGGTCCGCCGGGGCGCCGCTCAGCCGTCCCGCCAGGTTCCCGGTGGCGAGGCCGCGAGACAGCCCGGCCACGTAGAGTTGACCGAGGGCGAAGCGGGCGATGACGGGAAAGACAGGTGGCAGACCGACCGCCGCGACGGCCTCCTCCAGCAGCTCGATCGCCTGCTCCCGGTCCTCGTTCGGGCCGCCGTGGGCAACGTGCCGTGCGCTCAGCAGCCAGCCCGACTGGGCGGCGATCTGCGCGCGCAGCGGGTCGCCCGGGCCGAACATGCCGTGCGCCTCCACCAGGCAGGCGATCGCGTCGTCGAGCGCCGGCTGCCCGCTCGCCTGGCCAGGGCCGATGCGCCAATAGCGGTCGGCCAGGATCTGGGAGAGCTCCATCAGGGGGCGGACGCGGGCGGGCCCGGTCAGCCGGGCCAGCTGATCCCGCAGACGCCTCTCCTTGTCATCGTTCACCATCGGCCCCTCTCGTCCTCGCGTGGTCGCATCACTGCCCCCAGTGGACAAACCCGGCCCAGGCCGTGACATGGGAGAGCCCGTCCTGGTCCAGGTGTCGGCGCATCGGCTCCGGCATACCTTCCGGAATGGGCCACTCCGGGCCGAGCATCCAGCTCTGCGCCTGCCGCAGCGCTTCCCACGCGGGCAGCCCCTTCGTCATCAGGTGGTGGTGGAACATGTACATCAGCACCGAGGTGGCCCGGTCGGGGATGGCCCACTGGGTCGAGAGCACCGACCGGACGCCGCCGGCGAGGAAGGCCGTGCCCAGGCTGTACGCCTCGTCGTAGCCGCTGATCGCCTGACCCGTCCGGCAGGCGGCGAGCACGATCAGCCCGATGGCGCGCTCCGGGGAGCGCGAGGTCAGCTCGACCAGCTCCTCCGCGGTCAGCCGCCCACCGCCGGCCAGTAGCAGGTAGGAGGTGGCCGCCGCCGGATCGGTGTTGATGACGCCGTGACAGGCGAGGTGTAGTATCCCGCCGGCGCCGGGGTTCGCACCGGTCAGCCAGGCTCGCACCTCGTCGACGCTGCCGGGACCGGACCGGCTCGGCGACCCGTCGGGCCGCCGGCCCACGTACCGGCCGCCGGGATAGAACGACCGGTGGATGGCGTATGCCTCCACCCTGGCCGCAGCCAGGTCCGGCGCCTCGCCGCCCGGGTCCGGGTCCCCGACGACCAGGCCGACAGGCGTCGGCGCGACCGGCGGGAGCGCCGCCGAGTGGCAGAGCATCCGGGCCGAGGCGGCCTGCGAGATGGCGACCAGCCGCACCGCGTACGTGCCGTCCGGCCGGCGGGCCGCCTGCCACGGGATCCGGGCCAGTTCGCCCATCGGCACCAGGACCATCCGGGGCGGTCGTCCGGTGGTCGGGCGGGGGAGGGTCGGCAGGTACTGCTGCACGAGTGGGCCGATCGCCGCCCGCCACGCCCAGTCGCACATGGCGTCGAGGCTGCCGGCGAAGTCGACGGGGTCGTCGAGCGCGGTCAGGTCCCGCTCCGGGTCCGCGATGGCCGCGTCGCGTCGGACCAGGGCCGTCAGATAGCGCTCCACGTCCAGGTCGTCGAAGAGATGCAGGTTGGGCAGGGGCAGGTAGGCGGGTGGGCCCTGCGCGGGCGCGATGACCGCGTAGCCGGGTACGGGTGCCGTGCTCGGCACCAGGTAGACGAGCATGTCCGCGTCCACGGTGTGCAGCGCGGCCCGGATCTCGCCGAGCGTCGGCGCGTCGAGCAGTGCTCCCGTGCTGCTCTGCTCGGTGAGCACGGTGAGCACCTCGCGACGCAGGTCGATCGGGGCCTCCTCCGCCGCGCCGGACGCCGTGGTCGTACGCCAGCGCGCCGCGAGGTCGGGTCGGCCCGCGTCCTCGAGTCGACCGGGGATCTGCCGGTTCTCGGTCGCCGCGTAGAGGGCCAGGCCCCGGCCCGCGTCGAGTGCCCGGATCGCGCTGGCCGGATCGTGGAACACCAGGCACTGGCGGGCGACGTCGACGGCCTCCTGTGCGGCCCGGCGGGCGGCCGAGTTGGCCGCCCGCAGGTCGGTCTGGAGCAGCACTCGCCAGGAGTGTTCACGCAGGCCCTCGAGGGCGACGGCGTGTGGTTCCGCCACACCGGCGTGCCGCCGCCGTACCTGTGCCAGCAGTTCGTTGATGACGGACCACAGGGGGTGCGCCGGCCCGCCGGCCAGCCGCTTCGCACGCCCCAGCACCTCGTCGGCCTCGACCGCGTCCGACATCCTGCCGGTCACGTCGCCCCGGGTCACCAGCCCGAGCGCCAGGCCGACGAGATGGGAGGTGAGGCGGGGGTCCTCGGGTGGTGCGATGTCCACCGCCGTGCGGAAGTGCGCGACGGCCTGTTCGACACGGACGGGATCGGTCTCCTCGCCGAGGCCGAGCATCGTGCCGCCGATCCCGGCGTAGTGCATCGCACGGTCGCCGGGGGAGAGGTCGGGCCGTTGCGCCACGGCGGTCATGGCGGCGAGCTGTTCGGCCGTGGCGACGACGGCCGACCCCGTCTCGTCGACGTCCTCGCGAAGCACCGCGGCCAGCGGCATCAGCATCGGCTCCAACGACAGCACCGAGGCCCGCAGCGGATCTTCGGCTGGCAACCGCTGCACCGTCTCGCGGAGCAGGCCGAAGGCCGGCCGAAAGTCGCCACCACTGTGGTGCACCGTCACCAGGTCGGTCAGATTGGCGAAGGCGTCACCGAATGTCGTCAGCGCCGGGTTCCCGGCCAACGTCTCGCGGACCCGACGGGCCTCGTCGGGCAGCCGTTCCATCGCGGCCTCGTCACCGTCCTCCATCGCCCGCAGGAGACCGATCATGGTCCTCATCACGTCCCACAGTGGTGCCACCGTCGGGTCGTCGCCGACACTCGGCGCCAGGGCGAGGAGGGACTCCGCCTCGGCGAGCGTGACCCGCGGGTCCGCATCCTCACCCTCCATCCCGGCGCGTAGCACGGCCATCACCCGGGCCGCGACGCGCACCATCGGCCACTCCGGGGTATCGGGTGGATCCTCCTCGGCGATCTCGAGAAGGCTGTCGAGTTGCCGCAGCCGGTGGAGATCCGCCGTCGGACCGCCGCGGACCAGAGCACCGAGCAGGTCGGCCGCCAGGACACCCCGGATGGTCAGGTCGGCCGGCAGCCGGTGCAGGTCCTCGATCGCGGTGTCGAGGTCGCCCCGGCCGAAGGCCGCCCGACTGATCGCCACGCAACGCCTGATGATGTCCGATGCCCCGTCCAACCGCGTCCCTCCCGAGTGCCACCTTCCGACTACTCCACCTGACGGACAGCGGCGTCGAGCGGATGCTCAACTGCCCAGGCTTGCGGCCCGTACGGGCAGATGCTGACGCTCGCCGATGTTGGCAGAGTGCAGGGGGGCAGCTGTGCTGAGAACGGCGCACGGTCAGTGGTCAGGACCAGGCGGTCAACGCCTCCGGATATTTCCATCCCCACCGAGATTTCGGTGACCCTGGGACGGACCAATCCGTACTCCGGCCGGGCCGCGACCTCGACCGCCACCTCCACCGCGCCGCGACCCGGCGGCCATCACTCCTGGCTACGCGGCTGAGCCGCGCAACCTGACTGCTGTGTGAGTGTCAGCTGTCCGAGTTCCTGGGTGCATCGGGTGAGCGCGACGTAGAGGCCGTTCCAACCGCGCGGTTCGGCGGCGATGCCCTGCGGGTCGATGAGGAGTGTCGCGTCCCATTCCAGTCCCTTGGACTGGGTTGCGGTGAGCACCGGCACATCACTGAGTACGGCTTGGAGTGTGGCGATGCGCTCCGCGGGGGCGATGACGCCGACCGTGCCGCCGTGCCACCGTTGCTGCAACTGCCGCACCGCTTCCACGGCGGCGCCGGCAAGCTCAGCGGGGGTGGTCGTGAGTTCCCAGGGGGCGATGCCGGAGGAACGTACCGCTCGTGGCGGAGTGTTGTGGCTGCCAGCCTTCTTCAAGACCGGTTCGGTGAGGTCCATGACCTCGCGTGGGGTCCGGTAGCAGATGGTGAGTTCCGCGCCGGTCCAGCGGTCTCCGAAGGCGGCCCGCACCGCTTGTGCCCAACTGGTGTGCCGGTGCGCTGCCTCGGCCTGGTCGATGTCGCCGACGGCGGTGATGGACCGACTGGGACAGCGCCGGAGAACCATCTGCCACTGCATCTCGGACAGCTCCTGCGCCTCGTCGATGACGACGTGGCCGTACACCCAGCCGCGCTGGCGGCGAGCGCGATCGGCGAGGAACTCGCCCTGTGGTTGCGGGGTGTCGACCTCGCCGAGCAGGTCGGCGAGGGCGTCGAGCAGAGGGATGTCGCTTGATGCCCATGGAGTGGGCTCGGCCGCGACGGCCGTGATCTCATCGGGGGACAGTTGAGGGGCGAACCGGGCCAGCAGGGTGCTGTCGGTCAGGAAATCAGCCAGCAGGGTTTCGGGGTCGAGGGTGGGCCACCATGCCTCGATGAATCGGGCGATGGTGGCGTTCTCGGCGATACGACAACGAAGCTGTTCGACTTCCTCCTCGGAGAGCAACCCGTCGATGTCGCTGCCGGTGGACGTCCGGGTGGAGTGGTGGTCCTGCTCCATGCCCTTGTCGACGCGGGCGAGGATGTCCTCGAAGCCTTCCTCCATCTCGGCCATCAGCGCCTCGCGCTGCTCGGCGACGACATCGGCCAGAAGGCGGTGCAGTTGCTCGGCGAACGCCGCGCGGGCGCGGTGGTACGGGCGCCCCTGCACCGCCGAGGCGAGCGCCTGCGCCACAGTTGCGGCTGGTATGACATAGAACTCGCCCTCCCAGCGCAGCTTCAGCTCGCGCGGTCGGGGGAGCAGCGACGCGACGTAGCTTTCGAGCGTGGGTTGCCAGAGGGCGCGGCCCTTGATTTCGGCGAGAAGCCGGCTCTCGTCGCGGCCCACGTGGACGTCGGCCAGCAGGGTGTCGCAGGTCGCCGAGACGACGGCGGTCTCACCGAGCGCGGGCAGCACCTGGGCGATGTACTGGAGGAACCGCGGCGAGGGGCCCAGGACCAGAACCGCCTGGTCGGCCATCTTTCGGTGGGTGAACAGCAGGTACGCGACGCGGTGCAGGGCAACCACCGTCTTGCCCGTGCCCGGACCGCCCTGGACTATCAGCGGGCCGGTCGCCTCAGCCCGGATGATGTCGTCCTGTTCGCGTTGCAGGGTGGAGATCGCCGTGGACATGCGACCGGTGCGCCGCTGGTCGAGGGCGGCCAGTAGAGCGCCTTCGCCGACGAGGTCCGCCGTGGTGCTCCCGTCCAGGGGCTCGTCGTCCACGCCGACGACGGCCGATCCCGTCGTGCGGATGTGCCGGCGCCGCGCCTGACCCTGTGGGTCGACAGCCGTCGCGGTGTAGAAGGGCCGAGCTGCGGGAGCGCGCCAGTCCACCAGCAGTGGCTCAGCGCCCTCACCGTCGTTGCGGAGACCGACACGGCCCACGTGTCGCACGGTGCCGTCAAGGCCGTCGAGGCGGCCGAAGACCAGACCGTCCTCTGCTCGCCGTAGCTCGTCGTACTGCTGGCGGAGCATGCGCTGCCGGGCCCGCTCCAACGCGTCCAGGGGCTCTGACGAAAGCTCGACCTGTAGGTGATCGGCCAGCCTGTCGCGCCGGGCCGTGGCCAGGTCGAGAAACGCCTGTTCCTCGGCGACCGCGGATCGACGCGCTGCACCCTCTGCGGTAGAGGTCGGCAGTTGGCCGTCCGGTGCTACTTCGTCGACGCCGGCGGTGCCGTCGCTCAGGGCAGACTTCCGGTGCATTCGCAAATCCTTGTATCGGGGTAACCCTCGGCCCGGATGAGCCGCAGCGCATTCGGCGGCAAGCATAGAGTTGGTCTCCCTTACCGGCCAGGAAATCCGCCGGCAGAGATCGGAATCTCAATGCCTTGCAGTTTCGGGGTCGCTTGTGGCCTCACCAATCCCATTTTCTTATTGACAGTCCGGTCTTTATCTGTTCTATGGGACCTGGCTTGCAGACCGTCCTGTTCGGGAGGCGACCACCGGCTCGAATCTGGCGACCTCGCGCCGGAGATCATCGGAGGCATAAACCTCGACGAGGACACCACCGACACTGGTATTCCCCTGGGCTTCGTTGTCCGACCGGGAAGTCCAGGGCGACGGGCGCTCTGGTCGCAGCATCGCACCGAGGGACAGGCATCGGATCGGAGTTACCCGCCAAGCCACCGCTGGTTCCCACACCGCAGTCGGCCCGTTGCCGTCCAGCCCCCTACCCGTTCTCGTCGACGAATCTGTGGCCCACGGACCGGTCCTGGTTCATCTGGACGGACGAGGTCGCGCGGCGCGAGGACGATCACCGCGGCGGCGAGGGCTGTCCCGCGCAGGTCAGCTCAACGTGAAGGACACGTCGTCGACGTCGAAGGCGGTGGCGCCGTTGCCGGCCATCTCGCTGGCGAGGAAGCTGACCGTCGCGGTGCGTTCGGTAGTGGCGGTTCCGCTCGACATGACGTATTGCCGCCACTCCGCCCCGCCGTCGAAGGCCAGCGAGAACCTCGTCTTCGGGGGAATCCCGGTGACCGCCAGCCCGACGTTCAGGTAGTCGCCGCGGCTGGTCTCCGTGGTGGTGGTCCGCACCCAGAAACGGACCGTCAGGTCGCAGTTGGCCGGAACGGTGACGGTGGTGCGCAGCAGGTCGCTACGTGTCACGTCCAGCCCAGCGAAGGTGGCGTACGCGCGGCCGGTGTGTGCGGGCCGGGTCGCGTCGCCGAGCACGACGATGCGGGGGCCGGCCGTCCAGCCGGTGGTGCCGCGCTCGAACCCCGGGTTCGGGTGGATCTGCCCGGTGCAGGGCGGGTCCGCCGCCGGCTGGCCGTGGGATGCGCTGCCCGTGGCCAGGAGCAGCAGGGCCGCGACCGAGACGGTGGTGACGAATGCCTTCATCGGTTCTCCCCGCGTCAATACATTCGAGATGGTCGATGCATATCGACGATGCGCGATGCGACGTGGGCGCGTCAAGCCCTTCCCGCAGTCGGCTCCGCGTGGGCGGCGGCCGGTCGCACCATGCTGGCGCTACCGCCTGCGGCGGGCGTCGGCCTCGGTGTCGAGCAGGTCGTTGAGCGTCAGCGCTGAGTTGATCAATGAGAGGTGGCTGAACGCCTGGGGATAGTTGCCGATCTGCTCCCCGGTCGAGGCGATCTCCTCGGCGTAGAGGCCGAGGTGGTTGCTGAAGGTGAACATCTTCTCGAACGTGAGTCGGGCGTCGTCGAGGCGGCCCGAGCGGGCCAGCGCTTCGACGTACCAGAAGGTGCACATGTTGAAGGTGCCCTCGTGGCCCGGGAGGCCGTCGGGGGAGTGGACCGGGTCGTACCGGTGGACCAGGCTGTCGGAGACCAGCTCACGCTCGATCGCCTGCAAGGTGGACTGCCACAGTGGGTCGCTCGGCGTGACGAAACCGACCGACGGCATGGCGAGCAGCGCGGCGTCCAGCACTTTCTCGTCGTACGCCTGCACGAAGGTGCCGCGGGCCCGGTCGTATCCGCGCTCCATGACCTGGTTGTAGATGCGGTTGCGCTGTTCGGTCCAGCAGGTCATGTCCCCGGGGCGGCCGGTGCGGGTGGCCAGCCGGATGGCCCGGTCCAGCGCGACCCAGGACATCACCCGACCGAAGGTGTAGTTGCGGGGGTGGTGGCGACTTTCCCAGATGCCGGCGTCGGGTTGGTCCCAGTTGTGGCAGAGCCAGTCGACCAGCCGGACGGTGCTCTTCCACACCTGGTGCGAGACGCGGATGCCCTGCTCGTCGGCGAGGTGCATGGCGTAGAGGGCCTCGCCGTGGATGTCGAGCTGGAGCTGGTCGGCGGCGCCGTTGCCGATCCGCACCGGCCGGGAGCCTCGGTAGCCCTCCAGATGGTCCAGCACCTCCTCGTGCAGGTCGGAGGAGCCGTCCACCCGGTACATGATCTTCAGCGGGTCCTGGTGGTCGCCGGCCTCGCGGATCCGCTCGTCCAGCCAGTTCATGTACTGGCTGACCTCCTCGGTGAAGCCGAGGCCGAGCAGCGCGTGCACCGAGAACGACGTGTCGCGTACCCAGGTGTAGCGGTAGTCCCAGTTGCGGGTTCCGCCGACCAGCTCGGGCAGCGCGGTGGTGGGTGCGGCGATCATCGCGCCGGTCGGCGCGTACGTCATGAGTTTGAGCGTGATGGCCGAGCGCTCGACCATCTCCCGCCAGCGGCCGGTGTAGCGGGAACGTTCGAGCCAGCGCCGCCAGTAGTCCCGGGTCCACTCGAACATGCCCTGGATCTCTTCCGGCGAGAAGATGCGCGGTTCGGCGCCGCCCGTCTCGAGGACCACCCCGCCGGTGTCGCCCTCGTTCAGCGTGCCGTACGCGACAAGGTCGCCGCCTTCAAGGTGGACGTCACCCTGTTCGGAGATCAACCGCCGCACGGGGTCGACCGGGTTGAACGTCAGCGTCGCCGACCGGCTGCGGAAGACGTAACCGTTGTGGTGGCGCTCAAGCTGATGCTCTTCGCGGGCGTAGTCGAACCGCGGCCGGCACTCCACCCGGAAGCGCATGCTGCCGCGGACCATGGTGACGGTGCGGACCAGCCGATGCGCGTCGGTGGCCCGCTCGCCGGTGACCGGCATGAAGTCCGTCACCTCGGCCACCCCGTCGGCGCTGATGAACCGGGTGATCAGGATGGGTGTGCCGGGGAGGTAGAGCTGCTTGGTCACGTACCGCACGTCGTGCGGGGCGATCTGGAAGTAGCCGCCCTTCTCCTTGTCGAGCAGGGCGGCGAAGATGCTCGGCGAGTCGAACCGCGGCGCGCAGAACCAGTCGATTGTCCCGTCGCACGTCACCAGCGCGGCGGTCTGCAGGTCGCCGATGAGCCCGTGATCCTCGATCGCCGGATAGCTGTCCACGTCTCTCCCCGGTTCGGCTGCGTCCTGCGCACCGAACCTAGGGGAGGAATTGTCGTCTTAGGTGAGATTCACGTTCCGCCACCCTGTCGCGTGGCACAACCTGCACCGACCATCCGGCAGGCCCCGTCTCGTCTACCCGATCTGACCGGGCACGAGGAGCGCGGCTGACGGTAAACCGTTTCCGGGCCCTGCGAAGATCATCGGTGCGAGCAACCTCGCCTCAGGGTGTTCCTGCTCGTCGCGTACCACTCGGACCGGAAGAGGGGCAGTTGTGGCCAGGAACAAGCCGCCGTTTGCGATGAGGGCGATGCTCAGGCTGGAACGCGGCACCGCGAATGCCGCCGCCACTCTGCGCCGATACGCTCCGCTCGCCGACGAGCTCGGCGCCGACGGGATGGACGTCGACGTCGAACGCGCGGACGTGCTGCTGTCGGGCCGCCTCGTCGCCGTCAGCGAGGAACGTGCCATGCACGCCATGGCGCGCCCGCTGCTGCACCGCTTCGGGTGGCGCGAGCGGGACTTCGTCTACTCGTCGAACGTCCGCTACGCCGAAACCCTGGAACCCCCGTCCGGTCCGCCGGCCACCCGTCTGGTGATCAACCGGGCCAATCAGGAGCTGGGCTGGGAGGGTGCGACCCACGGCACCGGCCGAACCCCCGACCGGACCATGGAGATCGGGCCGACCGAGGCCGAGTTCGTCGCCCGGCTCTTCGTCACTGTCGCGGCGACCACGATTGCCGGGACGGTGGAGGCGCTGGAGCCGTGGCTGGCCCGCGTCGAGCCCGCCGCGGTGGGCGTCGACCCGGGCCGCGCGGCCCTGTTGTTCCTCGCCCGCGCCGACCTTGGGACCGAGGCGGAGAGGCTCGGCCTGGGCCCGGTCGAGACCGGCCGCATCGAGGCGGATGCCGACCACGTCATCGAGACCGCGACGGCCGGCGACGGCACGACCCTCTGGCTGCGCCGCGGTACCGACCCGGTCTCCCGGCACTGGCCGGGCATCATCGAGATCCGAGAGATGGTGATCGACGACTCCTACCCGGACTAGACGGGAACGCTCGCCGCGCCGGCCCCCCGCCGGGCCCGGGTGTCAGTGCAGCGGGCGGCAGGAGGAACGGATGACCAGCTCGGTGGGGAGCCGGATGTGGGTGTCGCGTTCGACGCCGGCGATCAGGTCGACCAGCAGGCGCAACGCCTCGGCGCCCATCCGTTGCAGCGGCTGCATGATGGTCGTCAGCGGCGGGTTGACAAGCGCCGACTCCGGTACGTTGTCGAACCCGATCACCGACAGGTCGTCGGGCACCGACAGGCCCATGTCGCGGGCCACGGTCATCGTGGAGATCGCGGAGAGGTCGTTACCCGCGAAGATCGCGCTCGGCCGGTCGGTGAGGGCGAGCAGCTCCGCGGCCGTGCCGGCGGCGCTCTCGATCCGGAACCCGCCCACGCGGACGAGGCGTTCGTCCACCGGCACGCCGGCCTCGGCCATGGCACTGCGGAAGCCGGCCTCGCGCAGCTGCGCAGACTTCAGGTCGGTGCGTCCACTGATGTGCCCGATCCGCGTGTGGCCGAGGGACAGCAGGTAGTTGGTCGCCAGCACGGCGCCGGCGAAGTTGTCCGAATCGACGGTGGGCAGGTCGGACGGCCCGGTGTGTGGGTCGACGGCCACGACGTGGAAGCTGTGCTCGGTCTCGACCACGGTCGGCGTGACGATCACAGCCCCGTCGATGAGTGTGCCGGAGAGTCGGGCGAGTGAGCGCCGCTCCCACCCCACGGCGGCGCCCTCGCCGTCCCCGCTGGAGTAGGCCAGCAGCTGGTATCCGCTCCCGGCGACCTCCTGCGACGCCCCCTTGAGCAGCTCGGTCGAGAACGGCTCGAACTCGGCGACCAGGATGCCGAGCACGTTGGTGCGGTGGCTGCGCAGGCTCTGCGCCCCCAGGCTCGCCTCGTAGCCGAGCTCGTGGATGACCTGCTGGACGCGCTCCACGGTCGCCTGGGCCACGCCGTAGCGGCCGTTGACGACCTTCGACACGGTCGCGACCGAGACGCCGGCAGTACGTGCCACATCCGACATCTTGACGCGCTGCTGAAACACCACGTCGATGATGATAGGGCCCCGCTGCGGGCGCGTCGCCAGCGACTCGAAAACGTTATCGATACCGATTGACATCAAGTTACATGACTGTAAAACTTCGCCGCAGGCCGAGTACCGCGACTGACTAGTCGAGGAGACATCGATGGCAACGAAGCGGCGTGCGAGTGCCGTTCTGGCACTGTTAATGACAAGTGTTGTCGTCCTCGCCGGGTGTTCCGGCGGCGGCGAAGAGGCAGCCCCTCAGAGCGAGCTGTACAAGGACCCGGTGACCCTGAGCTGGTGGCACAACGCCTCACAGGACGGGCCCGGCAAGACCTACTGGGAGAAGGTCGCCAAGGACTTCTCCGCACTCCACCCCACCGTCAAGATCGAGATCGAGGCGATCGAGACGAACCAGCTCCAGCGCACCCGGCTCCCTGCCGCGCTGCTGAGCAGCGACCCGCCGGACATCTTCCAGGCCTGGGGCGGCGGCGAGATGAGCGAGCAGGTGGAGGCCGACTACCTCAAGGAGATCACCGACCAGACCAAGACCGAGGTCGGCGACATCGGCAGCGCCGCGGAGATCTGGCAGGTCAAGGGCAAGCAGTACGGCCTGCCGTTCCGGATGGGCATCGAGGGCGTCTGGTACAACAAGGAGATGTTCGCCAAGGCGGGCATCGCGGCTCCGCCGACCACCTTCGAGGAGCTCAACACCGCGGTCACCAAGCTCAAGGCGATCAACGTCATTCCGATCGCCGTGGGTGCCGGTGACAAGTGGCCGGCCGCGCACTGGTGGTACAACATGGCGCTGCGCGCCTGCTCGGTCGACGCCCTCAAGAAGGCCTCCGCGGAGAAGAACTTCGACGACCCGTGCTTCGTGAAGGCCGGCCAGGACCTGAAGGCGTTCATCGACACCAAGCCGTTCCAGCCCAACTTCATCGCCACGCCGGGCCAGAACGACCCGACCAGCGCCAACGGCATGCTCGCCAACGGCAAGGCCGCGATGGAGCTCATGGGTGACTGGAACCGCGGCACGCTGGACACCGTCACCACGGACAAGGCGAAGCTCGCGTCGTTCCTCGGCTGGTTCCCGGTGCCGGCGATCTCCGGTTCCCCGGGTGACCCGAAGGCGGCTCTCGGCGGCGGCGACGGGTTCTCCTGCGCCAAGAACGCTCCGGCGGAGTGCGTCGAGTTCCTCAAGTACATCGTGAGCCCCGAGGTGCAGAAGGGCTACGCCGAGACCGGCACCGGCCTGCCTGTCGCCAAGGGCGCGGCGGACGCCGTGAAGGACCCCGCGTTGAAGTCCATCCTGGAGGCCACCTCCGGGGCGAGCTACGTGCAGCTCTGGCTGGACACGGCTTACGGCAGCACCGTCGGCAACGCGATGAACGACGCGATCGTCGCCATCTTCGCCGGCAACGGGACGCCTGAGAAGGTCGTCTCGGCAATGAAGGCGGCCGCAAGCAAGTGACCTCCGCCAACCAGATCCGTATGCCCGCCGGCGGCGCTTCCGCGTCGCCGGCGGGCCCCCACAGGGCCGGGCGCGACTCCGCCCGCCGAGCCGACAACCGCCGCAAGTGGTACGAGATCATCGGGCTCACCACGCCGGCCGTTCTGATCTACGTGATGTTCGTGCTGGTGCCGATGGGCTTCGCGGTCTACTACAGCCTGTTCCGGTGGCGCGGGGTCGGCCCTCCCACCGAGTTCGTCGGTCTGCGGAACTACACCCTCGCCTTCCAGGACCCGATCTTCCTCGACGCGTTGCGCAACAACGCGATCATCGTGTTCGGGTCGCTGCTGATCCAGGGCCCGATCGCCCTGGGCGTCGCCCTGCTGCTCAACCGTCGCTTCCGTGGGCGGGCGGTGTTCCGCCTGCTGGTGTTCGTGCCGTACGTGCTGGCCGAGGTCACCGTCGGCATCATGTGGAAGCTGCTGCTGACCGGCGACGGCACTGTCGACGCGCTGATGCGGTCGCTGGGCATGGGCGGCCTGGTGCAGGCCTGGCTGGCGGACCTGGACGTGGTCATCTGGACCCTGCTGGCCATCCTCACCTGGAAATACGTCGGCTTCGCCATCATCCTGCTCCTCGCCGGGTTGTCCAATGTGCCCGATGAGCTGACCGAGGCGGCAGCCATCGACGGCGCGAGCTGGTGGCAGATCCAACGGCACGTCACGATCCCGCTGCTCGGCCCGACGATCCGGATCTGGATGTTCCTGTCCATGATCGGCTCGCTGCAGATCTTCGACATGATCTGGGTGACCTCGGTGCCCGCGGTGCGGTCCCTCGGCGCATCGGCCACCATGGCCACATACATGGTGGACAACGGGTTCTTCGCCCGGCTGTGGGGCTACGGCAACGCTGTGGCGGTAATCCTGTTCGTCATCTCCTTCGTGGCGGCGCTGCTGTTCCAGCGGTTCCTGCTTCGCCGCGACATCGAGGGCGCCATCACCGGAAGGGCGAAGTGACGATGGCCGTGAACTCGGTTCTCCCCCCGTCCACCGGACGCCGTCAGGTTTCCTGGGGCACACCGCTCACCTACGCGCTCGCCCTCGCGATCGCCGCGGTGTCGATCGCCCCGGTCATCTACGTGGTCATCGGCGGCTTCCGCACCACCCCGCAGATCGTCGCGGACCCGGCCGGCCTGCCCGACCCGTTCGTCTGGGACAACTACGCCAGGGTGCTGACCCAGAGCAACTTCTGGCAACAGGCGTTCAACAGTGCGGTCATCGCCCTGGGAACCACGCTGGCCGTGGTCGTGCTCGGACTGGCCGCCGCGTTCGTGCTCGCCCGCTACCGCTTCCGCGGGCGGGAAGGGCTCTACACCTTCTTCACCCTCGGTCTGCTGTTTCCGGCCGGCGCCGCGATCCTGCCGCTCTACCTCATGCTGCGTGACCTGAACCTGATCAACTCCTACTACGCGGTGATCCTGCCGCAGGTCGCCTTCTCACTGCCACTGACGATCGTGATCCTGCGTCCCTTCCTCTCGGCCATCCCGAGAGAGTTGGAGGACGCCGCCGCCATCGATGGTGCCAGTCGGCTCGGCTTCCTCTGGCGCGTCGCGATGCCGCTGTCGCGGCCCGCGCTCGTCACCGTTGGCGTCCTGGCGTTCGTGGCCAGCTGGAACTCGTTCCTGCTGCCGCTGCTCGTCCTCAGCGACGTCAACCTGCACACCCTGCCGCTGGGCGTGCAGAACTTCTCCAGCCAGTACACCACCGACACGGCAGGCGTACTCGCCTTCACCTCGCTGGCGATGCTGCCGGCACTGCTCTTCTTCACGCTCGCGGAGAAGCAGATCGTCGGTGGCCTGCAGGGCGCGGTCAAGGGCTGAGCGGCAGCGGTACTTGCACAACCACAGGAAGGCACAGCATGACTGAGGTCCACGCGGTGGTGGGCGGGCCGGTGCCGGCTCAGGCCGGTCCGGTGCACGGACGACCGGACGGGCATGACGGCGAGGCCCGCGTACGCGATCTCCTCGGCCGGATGACGATCGAGGAGAAGATCGCCCAGCTCGTCGGCTTCTGGGAGAAGTCGGACGGCGAGGCGGTCGCACCGTTGCAGGGGGAGTTCGGCGACGCCTTCAAGCTCGAAGACTTCTCCCGGCACGGGCTCGGTCACCTCACCCGCGCCTACGGCACCCGCCCGTTGGACGCGGCGCAACGCGCGTCCTGGTTGTGGAAGTTCCAGCGGGACCTGGTCACCGGCACCCGGCTCGGCATCCCGGCGATCGTCCACGAGGAGTGCCTCACCGGGCTGTCCGCGTGGAAGGCGGCCACGTTCCCCACCCCGCTGGCCTGGGGTGCCGCGTTCGACCCCGAACTGGTCACCGAGATGGCCGCGGCGATCGGCGCCTCGATGCGGGCCCTGGGCGTGCACCAGGGGCTCTCTCCGGTGCTCGACGTGATCCGTGACCCCCGCTGGGGTCGGGTCGACGAGTGCATCGCCGAAGACCCGTACCTGGTCGGCACCATCGGCACCTCGTACGTGCGCGGTCTGCAGTCGCAGGGGGTGCACGCCACCCTCAAGCACTTCGCCGGCTACTCCGCCTCGCGCGCCGGGCGCAACTTCGCCCCGGTGCACGTCGGCCGCCGGGAACTGGCCGACGTGCTGCTCCTCCCGTTCGAGATGGCGATCATCGACGGGGACGCCCGCAGCGTCATGCACTCGTACACCGAGATCGACGGGGTGCCGGTCGCCGCCGACCCGACGATGCTGACCGGCATCCTGCGGGACCAGTGGGGCTTCGACGGCACTGTGGTGGCCGACTATTACGGGGTCGCGTTCCTGAACCTGCTGCACCACGTGGCGAGCGATCACGCGGACGCGGCCGGGCAGGCGTTGACCGCCGGTCTCGACGTCGAACTCCCGACCGGTGACGCCTATCTGACCCTGGGGGAATCGGTGCGGGCGGGCAAGCTCGACGAGGCGCTGATCGATCGCGCGGTGCTGCGGGTGCTGCGCCAAAAGCATGACCTGGGGCTACTCGACGCGACATTCACCGACGAGCCGCCCCAGGCGATCGACCTCGACTCACCCGAGCACCGGTCGATCGCCCGCCGGCTCGCCGAGGAATCGATAGTGCTGGTCGCCAACCGGGACGCGCTGCCGCTGCCCGCCGGGCGACGGGTGGCCCTCATCGGCCCGAACGCCGATCGGCAGAGCGCGCTCTTCGGGTGCTACTCGTTCCTCAACCACGTCCTCGTCCAGCACCCCGGGGTGGAGACCGGCATCGAGGTGCCGACAGTGCTCGACGCCGTGCGGGCCGAGCTCGGCGGCGATCTCGTCACCTGGGCTCGCGGCTGCGACGTGGACAACGACGACCGATCCGGCTTCGACGAAGCCGTCGCCACGGCCTCCGGCGCCGACGTGGCCGTCCTGGTCGTCGGCGACCACGCCGGCCTCTTCGGACGTGGCACAGTCGGCGAAGGCTGCGACCGGGACGACCTGGAGTTGCCCGGCGTCCAGCGCGAACTGGTCGAGGCGGTGTTGGAAACCGGCACACCGGTCGTCCTCGTGCTGGTCACCGGCCGGCCGTACGCGGTCGACTGGGCGCTCTCGCGCTGCGCGGCGGTGGTGCAGGCGTTCTTCCCGGGCGAGGAGGGCGCCGGGGCGATCGCGGGGGTGCTCTCCGGGCGGGTCAACCCGTCGGGCCGGCTGCCGGTCAGCCTGCCCCGGTCGGCCGGCGCGCAGCCGTACTCCTACCTGCACCCCACCCTCGGTGCGGGCAACGAGGTGACCAACCTGCCGGCGACGCCCGTGGCGCCGTTCGGCCACGGCCTGTCCTACACGACATTCGCGTACAGCGAACTCACCGTGCCCGCCACGACGCCCACCAGCGGGGCGGTAGGGGTGACCGTGCGGGTGACGAACACCGGCGCGGTCGCCGGCGACGACGTGGTCCAGCTCTACGGTCGCGACGTGGTCGCCTCGGTGACCCGGCCGGTGGCGCAGCTGCTCGGCTACCGGCGAGTCCATCTGGAACCGGGCCAGTCCGTCACGGTCGAGCTGACGGTGCCCACCACCCGTCTGGCCTTCTCCGACCGCACGTTCATCCGCGTGGTGGAGCCCGGCGACGTCGAGCTGTGGGTCGGCACCAGCGCGCGGCGGGACGGCCAGGCGGTGACCACGCTGGTCGGTGACACCGTCCCGGTCACCACCACCTCCCCACGCTGGACCACCACCGAGGTGCGCTGAGAGCCGGTCCGCCAACCGTCCCCAGCGGACAGTCGGCGGACCGGCCCCACTCGCGCGCCGGTTCTCCGCGATGATCTCGCACGGGCAGCGCAGGGCCGGCGCGCGTCCGAGCCAGCGACGCCAGCACAACCGGACGCGCTACTCCCGCACGCCGTCCTGGTGGGGGCCGAGCTGGCTGATCTCGTACCCGTCGGGGTAGCTCTTGGTTTTGATCCCATCGGCGAACAAAGCGGTCGTCCGTGGTGCCCCGAACCACCGCTGCAACCGTGAGCGCGTCCGCAGGGCCAGGTGCAACCCCGCCCGGACCGGCCAGGCCGGCGTGTCGACCCGCGTTGCGCGCCGCAGCGGCGCGTCGTACAGGGCGCCGACCAGCGCGTTTCCCAGTGGAGCGAGCATCCGGGGGATCCGGGTGAGCATCAGCATGCGGGTGGCGCGTTCGATGGCCGCCGCGTCGTCGTTGGGTTGCAGGTGACCTGCGTCGTACGCGTCGAACCAGGTCTCGAACTCGTCGTAGGACCCGGGGATGTCGGTGATGCCCATTCGTCGGCCGAGCTCCCGGTAGAACAGGTACGTGGCGTGACGTTCATGGCAGCAGGGTGGGCGCCAGCCGTACTCCTGCAACCACCGGGTGGGGATCACGACCAGGCAGCCGAGGACGTAGCGGAAGTCGTCGTTGCTGATGTCGTACGGGCGGTGGATCTGGTTGACGCGCCGCAACGCCTCGCGGGCCCGAGGCTGGTCGAAGCCGTTGAGCACCATCTCGTACATCAGCAGTCCGGTGTCGTCGATCCGCTTCTGGGTGCGTTCGGTCAGCTCGCCCGTGGCGGTGTGCACGGTGGCGATCGCTGGGATGGAGAACGAGCGGTTGAAGGCGAGGTTGAGCGCGAGCTTCATGTCCCACGGAAACTCGTAGCGCAGCATGGTCTGGTAGATGGCCAGGTAGTCGCGTTCCGGGTCGAGAGCACGGGTGCGGGTCAGGTTGTCGTAGCGGCCTCTCATCGGCGGACCTCCGGGCCCTGGCCACCCAACCAGGTGACGGTGGTGAGCCGGGCGCCGAGTAACCGGCGTGCCCGGGCGACCTGACGCGCGTTCGCGTTGACCAGCACGGGCTGCTCGGCGGCGCCGAGGATGGGCAGATCCGACAGCGAGTCGCTGTAGGCCACCCGCCACGGTGGCGTCACCCCCTGGCCGGCGAGCTGCGCCATCTTGGTCGCCCCGTGGTTGTGCACGATCAGCCTCGGCCCGCGAATGCGCGAGGCCACGAGCTCGACCCCGGCGAGGCCGATCGCGTCGAGCACCGCGCGCGCCAGGGTGTGCTCGCACGCGGTCACCACGATGACCCGGTCGCCGGCGGCGAGGTGGGTGCGGATCATCCGTAGACCGGGCGCGATGATCCGGCCTGGTTCCGCACCGAGGTCGGCGCCGAAGCGTGCCAACTCCGCCCGCAACTCCTCCGCGTTCCGGCCCAACAGGCCGATTCGGCTCACCCACCGGGCCGCCCACGGACGGAAGGCGGGAACGGTGGCGATGGGCGCGAGGAAAACGAGCGCGGCGGCGGCGAGCGGGAGCCGAGCACCCGCGAAAGCAGTGCGTCGCAGGAACAGCCCGAAAGCGTCCCCGCGCAGCAGTACACCGTCGAAATCGACGATCACGGTGTCTGCGGTCGACGCACTCATCGGTCTACCGACAGTGGTGCCACGGGCGGTTCGCCATGAGCCGAGTGTACGGGTGGCCGGGTGGGTCAGGTCGGCTCGGCCGTGGTCGGTAGCACCGCGATCAGGTTGAGCACCTCGACGGCGCCGGCCGGACCGAAGGCGTCGGTGAGGATGGCGGTGAACGCCTGGTCGCCGAGCCGGGCCCGCAGTTCGCGCAGCGCGTTGAGGTCGAGCGCCGCGTTCGTCGACCCGATCTGCCGGTCGATGCTCAGGGCCTCGACGATCAGCGGGATGCCCTGCGCCGGGTGGCCCTGTTCGACGCGTAGCTGCCCGATCGCCACCTGGTCCAGCGCCACCTCCTCCCAGTTGCCCTGCTCGCGGTCGATTCGCAGGCAGGTCCGGTAGCACCGTTCGGCCAGGGCCTGGTCGCCGCGCAGGCCGGCCACCCGGCCGAGGTGGAAGGTGCTGTTGGAGACGCCCGACAGGTTCCCGAGCCGCTTCTTGATCGCGATGGAGCGGCGGTAGAACCCATCCGCGCCGGCGAGGTTCTCCTGCTCCTCGCAGACCCGGCCGAGCTGGTGCAGGACGATGGCCTGGTTGGTTTCGTGGCGCAGCACGCGGTAGACCTCCAGCGCCTGCTCGTACCGGGAACGGGCCTCGGCCAGCCGGCGGGTCTCCAGGGCCGCCCCGCCGAGATCCTCGTGGCACTTGGCGACTCCCGCCCGGTAGCCGGCGGCGGCGCAGATCGGCAACGCCCGCAGCAGGCACATCCGGGCGGTGCCGAACTCACCCGCCTGGGCTGCGGCGATGGCGAGCAGGACGTACCCACTGCCGAGCGGCGTCGGGTGCGAGACGTCGAACCGGAACCGCAGGTACGCCTGGACCCACTCGGCCCGCTGCGCCGCCTGCCGCGGGTCGAGGTGCCGGGCCAGCAGGGCGGAGAAGGCTTGCGCGCCCAGTTCCAGGCGCTGCACGGCCAGCCATTCCACTGCCGCCTGGAGCGGCGGCTCGTCGTCCCCGCCGATCGCGTTCAGGGTGTGCGGCACCGCCTCGGCAGCCCGGCCGAGGACGGTGCGGACGCCGCCGAGCAGTTCGTCGCAGCGGCGCAGTAGCCGATCCTCGCCGAGGGCAGCGACGATCGTCCGGGCGCGGGCGAAGCAGCTCTCGGCGAAGTCGAGGTCGTCGAGGTCGCGGGAGAGGTGACCGAGCAGCAGCGAGCACTCCGCGATGTGACCGTTGCTGCCGACCTCCTCGAAGATTTTCAGGGCGGCGCGGACCCGCTCCTCGGCGGTTTCGTACGCGAACTGGGCGAGGGCGATCCGCCCGAGCATCACCAGCCCGCTGCCCTGCTGGACACGGACGCCCAACCGTCCGTAGGTGGTGATCGCCACCTGGATGCACTGCTCCGCCTTTACGAGGTCCCGGGCCTCGAAGGCGAGTACACCGATCTGGTGGTGGCTCGCCGCGATCCCCTCCAGGTCGTCGAGTTCCCGGGCGATCGCCAGCTCCTGGAGGTAACGCGACATGGCCAGCTCGGCGTCACCGTTGTCGCGGGCGATGCCGGCAAGCTGGTGCAGGGTCCGGGAGACGGCCCCGCGGTCGTCGAGCCCGCTCAGGATCGCCAATGCCTCCTGGAACAGCCGGTCCGCGGTCGCCCGGTCACCCCGGTTGTCGGCGACCAGGCCCAACTGGTGCAGGAGCTTGCCGACCCCGCTGTCGTCGCCGAGATCCCGGTAGACGGCCAGCGCCGCCTCGTAGCGCGCCGTGGCCTGCGGGTACTCGCCCCGGCTGAGGTGCACGTCGCCGAGTCCCTTCAGGAAGCTCGCCCCGCGCGCCGAGCCCGGGGGCGCCATCGGCAGTAGCTCCCGCCAGATCTTCTCCTCCCAGGCCCAGTGCCCGGCCGCGTGCAACTCCTGGCAGGCCAGCTCGGAGTAGGTGACGACCTCGTCGGTGTCACCCGCGGCCAGGTGGTGGTACCGCGCCTCGACCGCCCGGCGGATGAAGTCGTGCTGGTCGGTGCTGGACCGGGTCCGCCAGCCCCAGTAACGGCCCGCCCGGCGGTGCGCTTCGACCACCGCGTCGCGGCCGGCGATCCGCAGCAGGCTCGCCGCCGTCCACCGGTGCACCAGGTGGCCCCCGGTCACCGGGGCGAGCAACCCCAGCTGTGACAGTGTCTCGACCGACTCGTCCAACCCCGCCGGTTCCGGCGGTGGGTCGTCGCCGTCCGCCGGGTCGGCGAGCTGCCAGGCGAGGCCGGCCCGGTCCACCGGGGTGCGGTACACCGCCGCACCGAGTAGCAACCGCCGGGCCGCCGGGACGGCCTCCAGGCGGGCGAGCAGCCGGGGCAGCAGCACATCCTCGGCGGCCAGCGCGCCGGCCTCGGCCAGCGGTGTGCCGGCCGCTGCCGGTCCGGCGTCCCGGCCACCGCCGGCCGCGACCAGTCGGCCGGCCACCTCGTCGGATCGGGCGTTGTCGCCGCGCAGCAGGCCGTCGAGGTATTCCAGCGCGCGTGGGTGGCCACCCAGCCGGTGCCACATCCGTTGTTGTTCGGCCGGCGGCAGTTGGCCCACGCCCGGCAGCCGCCAGAGCAGCTTGCGGGTCTCCTGCCAGGAGAGCGGACCGAGGTGACAGGTTTCGAGGCCGGCGACCGGGAACGGGTGTCGGCTGGTCACGACCAGTTCGTGGCGGGACGCCCAGGCGGCGAGGAACGCGGCCAGGTCCGTGTCGGCCAACCGGTGCTCGGCGTTCAGGGCGTCCTCGGCGTTGTCGAGGACGAGCAGTAGCGCCGGGTCGCCGGTGCCGATCGCGTCCAACCGTCGCCGCCAGTCCTGGCCTGGCTCGGCGAGGGCGACGAGCCATCGCCGCAGCGGGTCGTCCGGGGCCGCTCCGGCGCATCGGCTCTCCACCTGGCGGCGCAGCTCGTCGAGGATCCCGTCGACGGTGGCGTCGCCGTGGGTCGCCACGACGATGCCGCCCGCGTCGCGGAACCGCCGCGCGAGTTCCGCGGCGAGACTGGTCTTGCCGATCCCGCCGATGCCGTGGACGAGCACCCGAAGCCTTCCCCGGGAGAGTCGGCGCAGGATCTCCCGGCGGCCCACGAAGTCCGTGGGTGCGCCCACCACGCCGTCCCCGACGAGCGACTGGCCTGGCGGCGCGGCGACGGCAGCGCCACCCCGTCCGCCGGCCAGCCGCAGCCCGGGATCGGCCAGGAACAGCGTCGGTATCCACCACTCGGCGGCGGTCGGGGCTAGCTCGCGGCGTACGGCGGAGACCTCCGCCAACAACTCCGGCTCGCTGCGGGCGGCCAACCGCTCGTAGAGCCGAGCGCAGAACTCGATGGTGTATCCGTCGCTGACCGTCCCGTTCATCGCCAACACCGCCGGCGCGCCGTGGGTCAGCAGCGCGCCGGCCAGCCCGGGCAGCTCCCGTTGATCCTGACGCGCGGTGGAGCAGCCGGCCAGCACGATCAACGGCACGGTCCGGCCGGGCGGCAGCACCTCGGCCAGGAACCGCGCGGCGTCCACGCGGTCCTCCGTGCCGGTGGGGGTCTCCAGCAGCAGCGCGCCGGGGCGCGCGTGACTGGAGACGTGCAGGACGTGGAACGGCTCCTCGGTGAGGGCGGCCCGGATCGCCGCGGCACTGCCCCACTCCAGGACGCGTACCCGTACCCCGTGCCGATGCCCCGGTTCCACCGCGCCGAGGATCCGCCCGAGTTCCCGCTCGTGGTCCAGCAGCGGCTGGGTCGAGTCGTCCGGGCTCGCGATCGCCGCGAGCATCCGCAGTGGGCCGTCCACCCGGACCGTGGGCGCCGGTGTGTCGGAGCCGGTCCGGCAGACGTCGACGTCGGGGTGCAGCGCCAGCGGCAGTTCCTCGCCGGGCAGCACCAGGGTCTCCCAGGGCAGGTCGGCCAGTGCCGGGCCGACGACCTCGATGCCGAGCCGGTGCCGGCCGGGGCGGGCCAGTTCGGCGCGCAGGGCCGCGCCGGGTGCGTCGAGGAAGCGGCGGCCGAGCGCGACGCCGACCTCGTACGACAGCTCCACCGAGGGGCCGCCGCGCAGCCGCCAGAGCAGGTCGGCGGTGCGTTGATCGGCTGGGCCCACCGGGTGTCGGCGCCGGTCGTCCCGGACGGCCAGGACCACGTCGGTCGCGCTGACTGTCAACCGGATCACGAAGGCCCCCTGCGGACGCCCCGACGCCGGGGTGGATTGCCGGACTGACCGATACTGTATCCATGGCTGACGATCCTGAGGAGCTTGCGCAAGTCAACGCCGTGCGGATCAACGACAGCGGCGAGCTGGAGTTCTTCGACGGCCAGCGCTGGGTTCCGTACACCGATCTGCCCGACGACGCCAACGGCCCGCTGGGTGTCGTCTTCCGCGACGACCCCCGATGACCGGGGAATCGCCGACGAGCGGCGCGGGGTTGGACGCGCTGCCGTCCCCGTTGGACTCGGTCGCGGACAGTCGGGCGGCGGCACGGTGGATCATCTCCTCGGCCGGCGCGGTGGGCGCGCTGCTGCTCGGCGGCGGCCCGCTGATCGCCGCCGGCAAGGTCACCGACTGGGCTCATGCGGTGTGGGCGGGCGGCGGTCTGCTGGTGACGCTGCTCGGCGTGGCCTGGGCGATCTGGCGGACCAGCGAGGTGCTCGTCCCGCCGATGACCACGCCGGCGACGCTCACCGGGCCGGAGCTGCGCGGCCTGCGCGAGCGGCTGGAGGCCGAGCCCTGGTACCACTTCGGCGGGTACGCCGGTGACGTCGACGGTCTGCTGCGTCATCGCCGGATCGCTGCGGAGATCACCCATCGCCTGTCGACGGCCCCGCCGCAGGAGCGGGACGCCCTCCGGGCAGGGCTCGCCACCGCGCGCCGCAACATCGCCCGGACCGACCCGTACCTGCGCTGGCTGCTCGCCACGGCCCACGCCTGGCAGGTCCGGGAGGCGTTGCGCCGGGCCCGCCGGCAGACCTTCCTGGCCGCTGCCCTGGTGGTCGTCGGGGCGGTGGTGTTCATTGCCGCGACCACCGGATAGCGCGCCGCCTCGTCGGGCTACGACGGAAGCGGCGCGCCATCCCGCCGTTGGTCAGTACGGATATCCGGGGACGTTGAGTCGCACGCTGTACAGCCCGGAGTCGCCCCACCGGCCCGACGTGACGAAGAGGGTCTGCCGGTCGGGGCCCCCGAACGCCACATTGGTCGTGCCGGAATTGCCGGACCGGATCGTGCCGAGCTGGGTGCCCGCCGGGGAGTAGACGTGGACCAGGGAATCCCCGCCCGAGGTCCAGTACACGTTGCCGGCGCAATCGATCGTGCCGCCGTCCGGGCCGCCGATGTAGTTCACGAAGACGCTGCGAGCGCCGATGCTGCCATCGGGCTGGACCGCGTACTTGTAGATCTTGTTCTCGGAGTAGGCGCCCACGTACAGCGCGGTCCCGTCCGGCGAGAGCGAGATGCCGTTGGGTTGGCGCAACCGGTCGTCGACCAGCGACACCTGCCCGTTGGAGACGCGGAAGACGCTGGTACGCCCGCTCATCTGGTCCGGGCGGTTGCCGCGCTGGAAGTTGGGGTCGGTGAAGTAGACGACGCCGTCGGAACGGACCGCGACGTCGTTCGGCGAGTTGAACGCCCGGCCCTGGTAGTTCGGCGCGACGGTGCTGCGGGCCCGGTCGCTCAACCGGTACGCGGACACGCTGCGCTGGTCGTGGGTGGCCGCGACGAGCTGCTGGCCGTCGGCGCTGAGTGCCAGGCCGTTGCTGCCGGCGTCGGCGATGAACGTGTCGAAGCCGGCTGGCGGGGTGAACCGGCGGATCGTCGACGGCTGGACGTTGTACGGCCCGGTGCCGGCGGTCATGTCCGACATCAGCAGGTAGCCGCCGTCGGCGACCCAGACCGGCCCTTCGAGGAACGTGAACCCGCCCTGGATTCGCGGGGCCGTCATGGTGCTGGCCGGCAGCGGTGGACCGTAACTGGCCCCCGTCGGGCAGGCCCCGGGCGGTGCGCCGGGCGGACCGGCGAGCGCGGCGTGAGCGCTGACATGCGCAGCGTCGGCGGCAGCACCGGCGGGCAACGGGGTGGCGCTGACCGCCAGGCACAGGCCGGCCAGTGCGGCAATGGTGGGACGCCAGGTCATCGAATACTCCAATCGGCGTCGAGGGTTGCGATGGCCGGCGTGCGAGGTCGGTGGCTGGCACGGCGTGAGGGCGGGCCGTCGATGTGGATATTCGGGAGCCTAGGTTATGAACCAGCAACCCGCAGCAATGTTTCGCCGTTGATTCCGAGCGGTACGACGATCCCAAACACAAAGACACTGGTCAATGCCAAAACCGTCTCCGGAAATCCTTCCGATACGACCACAGTGGACACATCAGTGGTTACCCGAGGCGTCGGCCGGAGGCAGGGAATAGGGTGGGGACATGAGTGGCCTGCTCAGTGGTGCGCGAACCGCTGTCAATCCCCTCCGCCAGCTCACGATCCACCAGCTCCGGCAGCGGACGAGCCTCAAGTGGCGGGAGTACCCCGACGACGTGCTGCCGCTCTGGGTGGCGGAGATGGACGTGCCCCTGGCCGAGCCGGTCGCACTGGCGATCACCGACGCCGTCGCGCGCGGCGACACCGGCTACACCGCCGGAACGGCGTACCCACAGGCGGTGGCCGAGTTCGCTGCACGGCGGTGGGGCTGGGACGGGCTGGCCGTGGAGCGCACCGCGCTCGTGCCCGACGTCATGCACGGCGTCGTCGAGGCGCTGCGACTGGTCACCGACCCGGGAGACGCGGTGGTCGTCAACTGCCCGGTCTACCCGCCGTTCTATGAGTCAGTGGCGCACGCGGAGCGCCGGATCGTGGAGGCACCGCTCGGCGAGGACCTGCGGATCGACCTCGACGCGCTGGGGGACGCGTTCCGGCGGGCTCGCGCCGGTGGCCGGCCGGCCGCGTACCTGCTCTGCAGCCCGCACAACCCGACCGGCGTCATGCACAGCGCGGCCGAGTTGACCGCCGTCGCCGAACTGGCCCAGCGGCACGGGGTGCGGGTGGTCGCCGACGAGATCCACGCTCCCGTGGTGGCTGGGGGAGCGCGATTCGTGCCGTACCTCTCGGTGCCCGGCGCGGAGAACGGCCTGTCGCTGATGTCCGCCTCCAAGGGCTGGAACCTGGCCGGCCTGCGCGGCGGGCTCCTGGTCGCCGGCCCGGCCGCGGCCGGGGACCTCGCCCGTGTCCCGTTCGGGGTCAGCGTCGGCACCAGCCACCTCGGCGTGATCGCCCACACCGCTGCCTTCCGCGACGGCGGCGAGTGGCTCGACGCAGTGTTGACCGGCCTGGACGACAACCGTCGGCTCCTGACCGCGCTGCTCGCCGAGCACCTGCCGGCCGTCCGCTACCAGCCCGGTCAGGCCACCTATCTGGCCTGGCTGGACTGCCGCGCCCTGGGCCTCGGCGACGACCCGGCCAGCGTGTTCCTCGACCGTGGCCGGGTGGCGCTGAACTCCGGACTGGCGTTCGGCACCGGCGGTGTGGGGCATGTCCGATTGAACCTGGCCACCGCGCCGGAGCTCATCATCGAGGCGGTACACCGGATGGCCAGCGCCGTCGGCTGAGACCGTGGCGCGCGGCGGCCGGGCGGTAGGGCTTCCGAGCGTTCTTCGACGGGACGCAACCTGATGATGGTCCGGTCCCGTCGAGCTTGCGGAGGAGGGAGCCTCGATGGTGGATGCCGAGGGTGAGTTCGTGGAGTACGTCTCCGCGCGACTGCCGAGCCTGCATCGGACCGCGTTCCTGATGTGCGGCGACGCCCATCTGGCCGATGACGTGGTGCAGCAGACTGTCACGGCGCTCTACGTGAACTGGCGCCGGGTCAGCCGGGCCGACAACGTCGACGCGTACGTACACCGGATGATGGTGCACAAGCTCGTCGATGAGAAGCGGTTGAGCTGGGCGAAGGTTCGCCTGCTGGGGTCGGTGCCGGAGCCGGAGCGCTCGCCGGTGACGCCGCACGACGACCTGGCCGAGCGGGACAGCCTGCTCGCGGCGCTCGCCCGCCTCCCACGTGGCCAGCGCACCGTGCTGGTCCTGCGGTTCCTGTGCGACCTGTCGCTGAGCGACACGGCCGCAGCGATGGGCTGCTCCGAAGGCAACGTGAAGTCGCAGACGGCTCGGGCGCTGGCGGCCGTCCGCCAGGTGCTCGACGTCACCGAGATGTCAGTGAGGAGCCCGAGATGACCACGGTGGACGATCAGCGGATCGCCGAGCTGCTGCGCTCGGTGCCGGTACCGGAGCCGCGGGTCGACCTGAGCCGGGCGGTCCGCGACGGTCGGCGGCGCCGCCAGCGTCGCCGAGTCGGCGGAATCGCCGCGCTGACGGTGCTGGCCGGGGTCGGTGTCGTGGGTGCCGTCCAGGTCGGCGGGACCACCAGCCCGCCAGTTCCCAACACGCCGGCGATCGCCGTGTCACCGGCGGTGACCGGGTCGGCCGCCCCGCGCCCGACGGTCACCTGCCAGGCGTCGTGGTTGCCGCAGCCGGTCGGCGGTCCGGTCGCGGTGGCCAGCGGGGTCGATCCCACCGGACGGCACATCGTCGGCGACATCGGCACTGGGCGGGAGGACGGACGGGTCGTGCTGTGGACCGACGGCCGGCCGGTCGTCCTGCCGGCGACCGCGCGGCACGCGGCAGCGGTCAACACCCGTGGCTATGTGGTCGGCACCAACGGCGACGGCACCGGCTGGCTGTACCGGGACGGGAAGCTGCGTGTCCTGGCCACCCCGCCCGGCTACGACGCGGTGCTCGTGCACGCCGTCAACGGTCGGGGCGACATCGTCGGCACCGCCCGCAAATCCGACGACTCGCACCAGGCCGTGCTGTGGTCGACGGACCACCCCCAGAAGTACCGGCTGATCGGCCAGCGGGGGTCGTCCGCGACCGGGATCACCGAGGACGGCACGATCGTCGGCACCGTGGGCGATCGGCCCTACCGGTGGACGCCGCGGGGCGTCGGGGCGGCGCTGGCAGTGCCCGACGGCTACCCGCGGGCGTCGGTCGACTCGGCGCGGGGCGAATGGGCGATCGGCATGGTTCCCGGCGGCCGACGGAGCGGCGCCGTGCAGATGCTGCCGGTGCGGTGGAATCTCGCCACCGGAGCGGTGAGCCTGCTGCCCTTCCCGGGGGCGAGCGGCATCGCCGGCAATGGCGATGTGCTGGTCGTCGACGGTGCGCCGCTGGTCGTGGCCCCAGACGGCACCTCCCGCCGGTTGCCGGGCCAACCCGAGGTCCGGGTGACCGAGGCGGGCACGTACACGGCAGAGGGAATCAGCGACGACGGTCTGACGGTGGTCGGGGCCGTCTACGAGAACCAGGCGTATCGGCCGCTGGTGTGGCGGTGCAACCGGCAGTGACCGGGTCACGTGATGGTGGACGGTCGCGGCGCCCAGGTGCCCGCGGCGCTGGCGATCAGGAGTATCACCGCTGGTAGGAACGCGACACCGATGCCCAACCCGAGCAGCAGCCCCCAGCCGGTGAGGACGAGCGCGGCCACCACATCGGCGACGACTGCCAGTCGACCGATCCGCTGCGCGAGAACGGGCAGCAGTGCCGCGACAACGGGAACGCCGAGCAGATAGCTGGCCGCGGTGCCCGAGTCGTCCACGGTGAAGGGAGCCAGCACGGCGGCCACCAGCGCGGTGATCGCCAGGGCCGACCATCTGAGCACCGACCGGGTGTTGGTCGGCTTGCGGACCAGGACCACGAGACCGACGAGCAGGACACCCACGATTGCGCTGACGGCCGCCAGACCAGTCATCTCGTTCTCCTCGACCGCTGCGGGAGGAACTTCATCGAAGACGGCGGATCGTCGCCTCCGTGTCCCACGATACGGCTGGTCGGGCCATCTGCACGAGGTCCCAGCCTCTTCCTCGTTCCGGACGGTGCGGGATTGGCGACGCCTGGTGGCACCGGTACCGATGGGGCTCGCTCGCTAGCCTCGGGCCGCCGTGCGGAGAATGCCGTTGAGGCCCTCCTCGAACAGCAGGTCGTCGTCCCATCGGGTGTCGTCGAGGTGGCCGGAGGCGTCGAGGGTCGGATAGGCGTTGGCGCTCGCCACGATATGGGCGCGGGCCGCGGCCCTGGTTTCCGGCTCCGTGGTCCGTCGCCAGGTGGCTTCGGTGAGCGAGGCGCCGATGACGTAGTTGGCCAGCAGGCGCGTCGCCACCGCGAGGTGCAGTCCGCTACAGCCGCCGCGTACCAGCGCCGATTGCAGAAACTCGGTGCGGGCCAGCACGTTCGGACCGAGCATGGGGCGGCCGACGAGCCCTGCGGCCCAGGGATGATCCAGCATGGCGCGGCGCCAGGCGCGAGCGAGGACGCGGATGTCCTCCAGCCAGCTCTCGCTCGTGTCCGGAACGGGCACTTCGCCGAAGATCCGGTCGACGGCCAGGTCCAGGACGTCGTCCTTCGTCCTCACGTGCCAGTACAACGCGGTCGCCGTGACGTCGAGCCGCTGCGCGAGACAGCGCATCGTCAGGCCCTCGGCGCTGAGCTCGTCCAGCACGATCACGGCAGCGTCCACGATTCGATCGAGGGTCAAAGGTGGCTTCCGCCGCGCCCGCGACGGCGCCGCGCGCAGCCATACCGGCGGCGCGGCGTGATTGTCCGGTCGCGCCGTCGAGGGTGAGGTGGACATGCCGGGCTCGACGGGGGTCATGGAGGCATCCTAAACAGATGGACAGGCAATTTAACGACGGTAAGGTGATTGTCCGTAGGGAAGTTGGGGTGACGGTTGGCGCAAGGAGGTCCCGGCATGCCTCTCCTGCGAATCCATCTCGACACCGACCGGACCACTGCCCGTCGCGTGCTGCAACTGCACCAGGAGGGCAGGATCCATCACGAGTCGCGGGAGGCCGCCCGGGAGCAGGCGTGGCGTCAGGGCCGCACCCCGGCCGGTGATCCGGTCTTCGTCGGCATCACCAACGGCCGTCGCGACGTGCAGTTGCTCTACGACGTCGAGGTCTACACCGACGCAACCCGTTGAGCAGGGGTCAGCCCGCGTCCAGTACCTCCCGCAGTCGCGCGGCGAACTCCTCGGGCTTGCCCGCGTAGCCGAACTCGCCGCCGAGGAACCCGCCGTGGTGGCTCGGGAACACCACGGCCTCCTGGCCGAGCAGCGCCGCGAGGCCCAGGGCGGTGCGAGCGGTGTACGTGCCGGCCGACTCCTCGCCGACCGCGACCACGATCCGGGTGGACGCGGCGTTGAGCACGCTCGCGTCGGGACGGTAGTCGGTGATCGCCCACGAGTTCTGCGACAGCAGCGGATCGTCGCGGCTGCCGTCGTCGTCGGCGGCCATGCCGAACATTGCCGGGTCGGGGGTGGGCTGGGCGAAGTAGGCATCGGTGAACTCGCCCTGCCAGGACGTCATGGCGATGAACGCGGCCATTCCCGCCCCCGAGCCCTTCGCCTGGTACGCCTCATAGAAGCCGGCTCGGGCGCGCTCGGCTGCCGTGGCGTCGGGGAGCACGGCGTTGATCGGCGGTTCGTGCGCCACCAGGGTGGCGACGTCGTCGGGGTGGGTGGCGACCAGTTCGAGTGCGGTCACCGCGCCACCGCTGCTGGCGAAGACGTCGACCGGACCGACCTCGAGCGCCTGAATGAGCGCGTGCAGGTCTGCGGCCTGCTGCTGCGGCGTGTGGTCGGACCGACCGTCCTTGCGGACGCTGCGGCCCAGACCACGCGGGTCGTAGGTGAGGACCGTGCGGTCCGTGAAGTGCGGGGCGAGCGCGGTGAAGCCTTCCGCCGCCATCGGCTGGCCGATCATGAGTAGCGCGCGATGGGCGCCAGTGGGAGGTAGCGGGCCGCGGACGTCGTAGACCAGGTCGACGCCGGGAATGACCAGGGTGTGCGTCTGGATGTCCTGCATCCGATGAGACTACGGCCGGCTGACTGTGTCAGGGTGCCGTGCGGGCGGCGAGCCATCGGTTCTTCGGGACGGCGCTCGTGCCCTGGCGGGGAGCAGGTCAGGTGCTACCGATCGGTGGCGCGGCGAATGGCCGCGGCCATCTGCGACGAGTCGTGCCCGGACTCGACTCCGTCGACGAGAATCACCTCGCCGGTGAGGTGCCTCGTCCGCAAGGGCTTGATCTCCTGATAATCGCTGGACTGGTACCAGGAGCGGGCCTGCTGCAGGTCGGGAAACTCAATGACGATCACGTCGCCGGGCCAGTCGCCCTCCAGGACGTCGATGGCACCGCCGTGGACGATGAACCGGCCCGCGAAAGGCGCGAGGGTGGCGTCGATTCGCTCCAGGTACGTCAGCACCTCGGCGTGGACGGGTGCCTTGCGGAGGTGTGCGAGCGCGTACGCGGTCATGATTGTCCGTCCTTCGCGTCTGGTTTTCTGACGTGGGTCGCGGTGGGTGCCGCCGCTTCACGGCACCGGATCGGTCGTTCCGGAAGCGATCTTTCCAACGTCGTGGTGGGCTGTCGATTACCTCGCAGGTAATGGCCCGGCTGTCAGTGCGGAATTAGGGTCGGTGAGTGACGATCTCGACCCGGCACGGGCGCCCAGTGGGGGAGCTGCTGCGCGACTGGCGCCAGACTCGCGGAATGAGCCAGCTCGACCTGTCGATCGAGGCGGGAGTGTCGACCCGGCACCTGAGCTTCGTCGAGACCGGCCGATCCCGGCCGAGCCCCGAGCTCCTCCTGCGGTTGGCCGAACACCTGGAGATGCCGCTGGCCGAGCGCAACACGATGCTGCTGGCCGGCGGCTACGCGCCCGCGTACCCCCGCCACGAACTGAGCGACCCCGAGCTGGCACCGGTACGGGCCGCTGTACGGCAGATCCTCGACGGTCACAGCCCGTACCCCGCGCTGCTCGTGGACCAGCACTGGCACCTCGTCGACGCCAACCCTGCCGTCGACCTGTTCACAATGGATGCGCAGCCCCACCTGCTCACCCGACCGATCAACGTGCTGCGCCTCAGCCTGCACCCCGACGGTCTGGCGCCGCGCATCGTCAACCTGCCCGAGTGGCGCGCCCACCTGCTGAAACGGCTGCACCAGCAGGCGGCGACAACCAACGACCCGGTCCTGTACGACCTGCACGAGGAGCTTCGCGGCTATCCCGGTGGTGACGTCGACACGACACCGGCCAGCGATGCCCTTTCACGTGTTCTCGTCCCGCTGCGCTACCGGCACTGTGACCAGGAACTGTCCTTCGTCAGCACCACTACCCTCTTCGGTACGCCGCGGGATGTGACAGTCGCCGGGTTGGCCGTCGAGGCGTTCTTTCCCGCTGACTCGGCGACCACGCAAGCCCTCCGAGCCCGTGCCGCGTCGTGACCCGGCCGCTGCCCGTCACCCGGGGGGAGCGGCCGGTGGCTGACGGAGCGCGTCGTCGATGATGCCCGGCATCCGCCGGGCCACTCCGGCGAGGAGATCCGCTACCTGCACGCGTGGATCGTCACGGGAGTCGACGACCACCAGCCCCGCCAGGGGTGACACGCCGTTCGGCAGTGCTCCAGCCCGGTTGACGCCGGCCGTCGACGCGTCGCCGTCGGCCAACACCCGCTGGAGGCGGGTCAGCCGGTCGGCCGTCAGGGCGCTCTGCTCGTCGTGGGTCACCAGCACCTGCCGCCGGCCGCCGCTCCAGGACAGGACCGTCTCCGCCAGCGCCGGCAGCAGCGGTTCCAGCGGGGGAGGGACCGTGCGGTCGTCGACGTCGAGCCTGGCCACCACGGCCCGCACGTAACTCGGGCTGAGCCCGTCGAGGACGGCGTCGGCCACCGTGCCGAGGCCGTGTCGCCGCAGCGCGTCGCGGGCCTGGAAGAACCGCTGCACGGTCTGGTCGACCGGAAGTCGCCGCTTCATCCGGACCAGATCGACGAACGCCGACAGGAAGGCGCCCCATTCGCCTCCCGCCGAACGTCCGGCCTCGTGCAGGGCGAGAGCCGCCGGATGGTGCTCGCGAGCCAGGCGGGTGCCCGCCGCGTACGACGGCTCGGTCAGCAGGAAGTCCACGATCCGGGTGACGAGGAAGAACTCCTTGTCGATGAGGTGGACGTGCGCGCGGCCGGCGAGCGCCGCCAGGAACCACTCCAGTGCCTCCTGCGCACCCGAGCCGCGCAGAAACCGGCCGGATTTGAGCTCCTGCGGTGCGAACCGGAACCCGGACCGCAGGGCGGTGATGAGCGCGACCGCCTCGTCGACGGCCAGGTCGACGCTCGCGTGCGTGATCACCGGGGCGGTCGAGTGCAGCAGGTTCGTACCCGAGAACCCTGACTCGTCGCAGGCGATCTCCACGACGGCTCCGACCACCACCGCGCCGCCCGGCGGCAGTCCACCTTGCAGAGGTGATCTCACCCCCGAGCTCCCGCCATGCCGCCCATGGTCACCCGTGCGTCGGCAGAGAACAACCCGATTGCGTACGGGAGCCGCAGTCCTGAGCCGCTTCGGGGCGCACTTCGGAGCTGGTGCGCGGCTGGCTTGGCTGCCCGCCTGCGTACATCTGATGTATGCCCATCGGAGTGGGTGATCGTCGGCGTGATTCTGGCGGATCGCAGTGCTGTGCCTTGTCGCTACGCCGCTGCTCATCCGCTCGTGCATGTTGCTGACCGGCCAGAGCGGCGCCGCGTCCGCACATCGATCGACCGTTGCCTATTCTGTGGCCCCGGAGTAACCTTCCCGAAACACATCAGATGTCTGGCTCGCCAAGGCCCGGCGTCGGCCTGCTCAGGCAGGGCCCGGTTGGCCCCACCAAGCGGATCCCCATGTCGAGTCCCATAGTTGTCACGCTTCGGGGTGGCCGGACTGGTCACCGTTTGGAGGATCGATGTCAGACCTGACCCGACGGCAGGCCCTCAAGATCGGCGCAGCCGGCGCGGGTGGTGCTCTCCTGCCGGTGCCCTGGACCGCCGTGGCACGAGCGGACTCGGTCGCGCCGCCGCAGGTGTTGGCCGCCGGGGACCTCGCCCTCTGGTACGACGAGGGGGCCGGGACCGACTGGCTGCGGGCGCTGCCGATCGGCAACGGCCGGCTCGGCGCCATGGTCTTCGGCAACGTCGACACGGAGCGACTTCAGCTCAATGAGGACACCGTCTGGGCCGGTGGGCCGCACGACCCCAGCAACCCCAGAGGCGCGGGAGCACTCGCGGAGATCCGGCGGCTGGTCAACGCGAACCAGTGGACCCAGGCCCAGGATCTGATCAACCAGACCATGATGGGCAACCCCGGCGGCCAGCTCGCCTACCAGACCGTCGGCAACCTGCGGCTCGCCTTCGGTTCCGCCAGCGGAGCGTCACAGTACGACCGGACGCTCGACCTCACCACCGCCACCGTGACGACGTCGTACGTGCTGAACGGCGTTCGTCACCAGCGGGAGGTGTTCGCCAGCGCGCCCGACCAGGTCATCGCGATGCGACTGACCGCCGATCGGACCGGCTCGATCAGCTTCACCGCCACCTTCGACAGCCCGCAGCGCACCACGGTGTCCAGCCCGGACGGCACCACGATCGGCCTCGACGGCGTCTCCGGAAACATGGAGGGCGTCACCGGCGCGGTCCGCTTCCTGGCCCTGGCCAACGCGACAGTCAGCGGCGGCAGCGTGTCCAGCTC
Organism: Micromonospora noduli; assembly: GCF_003264475.1. Classification (NCBI taxonomy): domain Bacteria; kingdom Bacillati; phylum Actinomycetota; class Actinomycetes; order Micromonosporales; family Micromonosporaceae; genus Micromonospora; species Micromonospora noduli. The sequence goes on from NZ_PYAC01000017.1 coordinate 112,926, forward strand.
CGGCGGCACCCTGCGGGTGACCAACGCCAACAGCGTGACCCTGTTGATCTCCATCGGCTCCAGCTACGTCAACTACCGCAACGTCGGCGGCGACTACCAGGGCATCGCCCGGCAGCGCCTCACCGCCGCGCGGGCCAGCAGCTACGACCAGCTGCGCAGCCGGCACGTGGCCGACTACCAGGCGCTGTTCGGCCGGGTCACTCTCGATCTGGGGCGCACGTCCGCGGCCGACCAGACGACGGATGTCCGGATCGCCCAGCACAACAGCGTCAACGACCCGCAGTTCTCCACGCTGCTGTTCCAGTACGGCCGCTACCTGCTGATCTCGTCGTCGCGGCCCGGCACCCAGCCGGCCAACCTCCAGGGCATCTGGAACGACTCGCTGGCCCCGGCGTGGGACTCGAAATACACGATCAACGCCAACCTGCCGATGAACTACTGGCCGGCCAACACCACCAACCTGGCCGAGTGCCACAACCCGGTCTTCGACATGGTCAGAGACCTCGCCGTCGCCGGAGCGCGCACCGCCCAGGTGCAGTACGGCGCCGCCAGTGGCTGGGTCACCCACCACAACACCGACGCGTGGCGGGCCACCGCTGTGGTGGACGGCGCGTTCTGGGGCATGTGGCAGACCGGCGGTGCCTGGCTGTCCACGTTGATCTGGGACCACTACCTGTTCAACGGCGACATCGAGTTCCTGCGGACGAACTACCCGGCCATGAAGGGCGCGGCGCAGTTCTTCCTCAACACCCTGGTGACCGAGCCGACCCTCGGCTACCTGGTGACCAACCCGTCGAACTCGCCGGAGCTGAGCCACCACGCGAACGCCAGCGTGTGCGCCGGCCCCACCATGGACAACCAGATCCTGCGGGACCTGTTCGACGCGTGCGCCCGGGCCAGCGAGATCCTCAACGTGGACAGCACCTTCCGGGCGCAGGTTCGCGCCACCCGGGACCGGCTCCCACCCATGAAGATCGGCTCGCGCGGCAACATCATGGAGTGGCTCTACGACTGGGTGGAGACCGAACCCAACCACCGGCACATCTCGCACCTGTACGGGCTGGCCCCCAGCAACCAGATCACCAAGCGCGGCACCCCGCAGCTGTTCGAGGCCGCCCGGCGGACCCTGGCGCTGCGCGGCGACGACGGCACAGGCTGGTCGTTGGCCTGGAAAATCAACTTCTGGGCTCGGATGGAGGAGGGCAAGCGGGCCCACGACCTGATCCGCTACCTCGCCACCACCGCGCGGCTCGCGCCCAACATGTTCGACCTGCACCCGCCGTTCCAGATCGACGGCAACTTCGGCGCCACCGCCGGCATCGCCGAGATGCTGTTGCAGAGCCACACCGGCGAGCTGCACGTCCTGCCCGCGCTGCCGCCGGCCTGGCCGAGCGGGCGGGTGACCGGCCTGCGCGGTCGGGGTGGGCACACGGTCGGCATCACCTGGGCGAGCGGTCTGGCCACCGAGATCCTCATCCGACCGGACCGGGCCGGCACCGTCCGCCTGCGCTCCCGGATCCTGACCGGCACCGTCACAGTGGTCGACACCGCCGACGGTACGGCGGCCCGGACCACCCGGATCGAGTCCGACCTGATCGACGTCACAGTGCAGGCCGGACGCACCTACCGGATCACCAGTTCCGGTGCCACCACGCCGACGCTGGAGCAGAGCTTCAGCAACGTCGGCATCACCAGCGACAGCAACACCAACGTCGGGAACTTCGACGGCGGCGGGGCCTCGCTCTCCGCGCAGGCGCTGGCGCAGGCCGGTGCCAGCCCGGGCGGCACGGTGAGCCGCAACGGGGTCAACTTCCGCTGGCCCAACGTCAGCTCCGGGGCCGCCGACAACGCCATCGCCTCGGGCCAGACCATCGGCGTGACCGGCACCGGCAGCACGCTCGGCTTCCTGCTGACCGGCACCTACGGCGCGGTGTCGGGGACCGGGACTGTGGTCTACGCCGACGGCACCCGCCAGACGTTCACGTTGAGCACGCCCGACTGGTACGGCGGGCCGCACTCCGGGGGCACCGCGGCCATCGTGTCCGCGTACCAGAACCGGCCCAACAACCAGCGCCAAGCCACCGCCGCCTGCATCTACTACGTGGGCGTCGCGTTGCAGAGCAAGGCGGTGGCCTCGGTCGTGCTGCCCAACATCAGCGCCCGGCCCGCCACGAACGTGCCGACCATGCACATCTTCGCCATCGCGATCGGGGGCTGACAGCAACGAATCCTGCTCGGGGGAGCACGACCGGGCCCGTCCCCACCAGGGACGGGCCCGGTCGCGGCTTCTCGCCCAACGAGGTGGGCCGTGCCGCGATGATCTCGGAGGTCCCGGTGTTCCGGGCGGCGACTGTGGTTCGAGGGTGGCCGGTGGTCGGGCTTGACGTCAGGTGGCGGGCAAGAGCGATCACGGCGAGGAGCGCCAGGACCGCGCATACGCCCAGCCACCCGAAATGGGCGTAGGCGCGCGCTCCGAGCCAGGAGCCGAGGCTGCCGCCGAGGTAGGCGCAGGTCATGTAGGCGGTGTTGAGTCTGCTCCGGGCTTCGGGCCGCAGGGCGTAGACGCGTACCTGGTTGGCGACCATGCCGGACTGCATCCCGACGTCGAGCAGCAACGTGCCGAGCGCCAGTGCCGCGAGGCCTCCCGCCCCGCCGAGACTAGCGAACGCGAGGACGACGGCCGAGGCGATGACCCCGAGCAGGCAGGCCAGATTCACCGCGTCGCTGCCCCTACGGTCCACCTGCCGTCCGGCGACCGGGGTGCACAGCATTGTCGCCGCGTTGACAAGTGCGAGCGTTCCGACCGCCGGTGCGCCCAAGTCGTATGTGGGACCGGTGAGCAGCAGCGCGACGGCGGTCCAGACCGCGGAGAAACCGGCGAAAACCGTCGCCTGGTAGAAGCAGGAGCGGCGCAGGTCGGCCTCGGTGCGCAGCAGTCGCAGCGACTCGGCCAGCAGCGCTGGGTATCGGTGTCCGGACGGCGGTCGTGTTGTCGGCAGTACGCGGGCCATGACCACGGCGATGAACAGCACGGACGCCGCCGCCGTCAGGTAGGGGGCCCGCCATCCGAACCAGTCGCCGATGGTGCCCGCGACGGTGCGGGACAGCAGCATGCCAGCGATGGAGCCGCTCAGCAGGGTGCCGCTGACCACGCCGCGCTGGTCGTCGGGAACGAGTCCGGCTGCCATGGGGCCGATGATCGGCGCGACAACCGTCGTGACCCCGACGAGGGCGCTCGCGCCGACGAACGGCGGCAGCGCGGGTGCGGCGCTCGCGGCGAGCAGCCCCAGCCCGGTGAGGCCGAGCAGGGTGACGATCAGCGGGCGGTGCGGGAGCCGGTCGCCGAGCGGCACCAACAGGAAGATCCCGGCGGCATAGCCGAACTGCACCGCGGTCACCACCAGGGCGGCCGAGTCAGCGCTGACGTGCAGGCTGGCGGCGACCAGCGGGCTGATCGTCTGGGGGAAGTAGATGTTTCCGACGGCGACCCCGCAGGTGAGGGCGAGGAGCACCAGCAGCCTGCGACTCATGTGCGAACCGCCTGTGCGAAAGCGTCGGTCACGTCAGTCCACCGGCCCGCCTGCGACGTAGATGACCTGGCCGGAGACGAACCCGGCTTCGGGGCTGACCAGGTACGACGCGGTGTGCGCGATGTCCTCGGGCTCGCCGACCCGGCGCACCGGGATGGTTTGCGCCACGATCCGCTGGTGCTCCTCGAAGGTGCGGCCCCGCCGCTGGGCCCCGACCCTGGTCATGTCACTGACCACGAAGCCTGGCCCGATGGCGTTTGCCGTCACGCCGTGCTGCCCGAGCCGCAGCGCGAGCGATTTGGTGAAGCCGATCAGACCGGCCTTCGCGGCGGCGTAGTCAACGCGGCCGGAATCGCCGAGCGCGGAAATGCTCGACATGTTGACGATCCGTCCCCAGCCGGCCGCCATCATGTAGGGGGTCACGGCCCGGGTGAGGAAGAACGCTCCGCGCAGGCTGACCCCGGTGACCGCGTCCCACTGCTGGGTGCTCGTCTCCTCGACGCCGGCGTTGGGGCCGCCGATGCCGGCGTTGTTGATCAGCACCGTCGGTGATCCCAACTCGGCCGCGATCCGAGTGACAGCGGCGGTCACGGCCGACTCGTCGTTGACGTCGGCGGCGAACGCCGCCGCTGTTCCGCCGTCGCGGGTGATGGCAGTCACGGTGCCTGCGCAGTCTTCCTCGACCAGGTCGACCACGGCGACCGCGAGGCCATCGCGCGCCAAACGCCTGGCCACCCCGGCGCCGATGCCCCGTGCCGCGCCCGTGACGATCGCCGTACGCCGAATGGCCTGGTCTGTCATGTTGATCTGTGTCATGCCGGATAGTCCACGGCACGTTGGCGGCGACGCCAAGCGATGTAGCCTGCAGCTTAATGATCAGCTTCATGCTCAGCGTCGAGGACCTCGCGGACACCCGCTTCGCGATCTCACCGATCTACCAGACTGTGCTCAGCCTGCGGGTATTGCGCGAGCCCGGCTTGTACGCGCTGCACCTGCCGTGGCGCAGGTCGGTTCTCGGCAGACTCGATGCGCCCGGTGCCGACCTGCTGATGTCCCTGGTCGGGCCGGACCGCGCCGTTGCGGATTTCCTGACGCCCCGGCCGACGGAGTTCGCCGAGACCTTCGAAGAAGAGTTGGCCGCAGTACGCCGGACGCCTCCGGATGTCGTTCGCCGCGACGTGTTGGCCGTGTACGTACGTGGCCGGCTTCCGGACATCTTGCAGGAGATCACCGCGGACGACGATGCTCCTGTCCTCGCACTCCGCGATGCCATCTGCGACCACCTCCAGCGTTACTGGGAGATCGCGATCAAGCCGACCTGGCCGCAGATGCGACTCGTCCTGGAAGCAGACATGACCTACCGCGCCCGACAACTGGCCGTCGGAGGCGCGCGCCTGCTCTTCGCCGACATGCACCCGAATCTGCGCTGGCAGGACGGCGTCCTGCACATCGACAAGATGATCGGCAGGCACCATGTTGCGGCAGCCGGCCGAGGACTTCTGCTGGTGCCGTCCGTGTTCTCCTACAAGCCCGCCCCGCCAGTCAGCCCGCAGGAACCGCCAGTGCTGGCATACCCCTGCCGTGGAGTAGCAACGCTCTGGGCACCGACACCGACCGCCGACACGGCCGCCGTCACATCGCTCCTCGGCGCGCCCAGAGCGCGACTGCTTCACCTCCTTGCCGAACCGCTACCGACCGTGGAGATCGCCCGCCGGCTCACCGTCACACCCAGCGCCGTGTCACAACACCTGAAGGTCCTCCACGCGACAGGCCTGATCACTCGCGCCCGCGACGGACGGCACGTGCTGTACCGGCGCAGCCCTCTTGGTGACCAGGTGGTCGGCCAGGCGGCGGAGCAGTGATCCCGGTGGACCGAGACGCTGTCCCTCGGTGATCATGCCCGCCAGCCACTTCATGCTGCCGCGACCCCAGCCCCGTCTTGAGTTAGGACCTACTCGTCTAGGGGATGCGCTCGCCGCGGCTCTCGATCCGGAAGTAGTCGAAGGCGACGTCGAGGTCGGTGGAGGTGCCGGCCCGGTTGAAGGCCAGCAGCCCGGCCTTCGTCGCCTCGACGTTGAGCGTCGTGGAGCCGATGTAGCGGTAGACGCTCCCGTCGGTGGAGTAGTAGGCGCGGTAGCTGTCCCCGATCTTGGTCAGTCGCAGCCAGATGGCGCCGTCGGCCCCGACGATGCGCTGGGCATCGGCTCCGGTGATCTCCAGGGTGGACGCCGTGCCGTTCTGTTCGCGCAGGAAGACGATCCGGGTCTTGTTGACGGCGGCGGTCGCGTTGCCCATCTCCCAGGCGAGCTTCACGTAGTTGTTGTCGTCCGCGTACCCGAGCACACCGCCCTGCTCGTTGTTGGCGGCGAGTGGGCGGGAGAAGACGATCCGGGACTCGGCCGTCCAGTCGCCGTCGACGTCCTGGAGGGCCAGGTTCCTCCCGGTGTTGGCGTTGCCCTGGAGGTCGCCCTGCTGCGCGGTGATGACCAGGGACCCGTCGGCCAGACGCCGGCTGCTCTCGTCCGGCCGGACCCACTGCCACTGCGGGCCGAGCTGAACCGAGTCGAACTCGTCGCTGCCGGTGATGGTGGTGTTCAGGTCCACGGTGTAGACCGATGAGGCTCCGCCGTTGGTGACGGTGACCCGGGTCTGCCCGGTGGGGCTGGTCGCCTGCTCGACCGCGACCGTGGCGGCGGGGTCGGCGGCGCTGGCGGTGACCGTCGGCACTGTCGTCGTGCCGGCCGGCGTGAGGGCGTTGTAGCGAAGCACCGTCGGTGCGAAGGACGCCAGCCGCCTGCCGTCGACGCGCAGGGCCGTCAGCGTCGTGTCGGGCACCAGGTTGAAGACGTAGTTCTTCACCAGGGGGCCGAAGAAACTCTCCGTCGTGACCTTGACGACCGCCTGTCCGGGTACGCCGGCCGCCTGGGAGATGATCTCGTAGCGGGCCTTCCGGTCGGCCGTCCGCACCTTCGTGATGGTCGGCGACGCGCCGGCCGGGACCGGGATGGTGTACGAGGTGTCCGACAGGTTGAAGCCGCCGAACCTCTTCCCGTTCACCACGATCGTCGCCGACAGTGGTGCGTCGTCGACCGGGATGTCCCGCCCGCTGAACTCCTTCCAGTAGTTCACCGAGGTGTCCCGCCAGTCGGCGGCGTCCGCCTCGTGCACCGCCAGCTTGGCGCGTACCTCAGCGAACCGGCGTGCGTCGATGTCAGGTTCGAGCCTGTCCCAGGTCTCCCGCATCCAGGTCACGTACTGCACGCCCATCTGGTAGCGGTAGACCAACTCGTCCCAGAACGTCCGGTCGCTGTCCATCCGATGGCCCCACGGCACGTGGTGGAACCACATCAGCAGGTTCTCCGGGACCGAGTTGATGTTCCCGTAGCGCTGCTGCAACCGGGGAAAGTACTGGGCGGCCAGGTTGCTGCCGGTGGGGGAGCGGTCGAAGCCCAGACCGACGCTGTCAGCCTTGTTGTAGTAGATCGGGCTCCAGTCGTCGCGGCCCGCCCAGTCGGCGGGGTCGGGGCGGTAGTGGACGCCCTCGGCGAACTGGTGGCCGATGCCGAGCGGCGTCTGGTAGCTGACCAGCGACTCCCACGAGCCCATCATCATCGCGTGGATGGTGTCGACGACGCGTCGGTCGTTGCTCCAGGTCATCCGCGTCCAGTCGGCCGCGATGTCCGCCGAGTCGAGCGTCCAGTCCCACGCCTGGCGTCCGAAGGCGAAGAGGTTCGCCTGGGCGAAGTGGTGCCCGGTCAGGTTGTCCGCGTTGCCGAGGTTGGCGACACCCACGATGGCGGTGTCCGGGTGGTGCTGGGCGGTCCCGTCGACGATGTTGCCGACCAGGCGCTTCTTGAGCAGCTTCCCGTTCGCGTCGGTCGCGTACGTGTCGGTCTTGAGGATCTCCTCGTACATCGGGCCGAGGTAGGCCAGCATCCAGTTCTGGCCGGTGTACTCCTGGGTGATCTGGAGTTCCAGGGCCTGGTTGGTGTTCTCCATCCGGCCGAACATCGGGTGGATGGGCTCCCGGGCCTGGAAGTCCAGTGGCCCGTTCTTGGTCTGGAGGAACACGTTGTCGGCGAAGCGTCCCCGGCTGCCGTCCGGCTGGACCTCGTCGTCGATCGGCCCGAACTCCAGGTAGGCCCGCTTGAGCCGGTCGTTGTCGACCTCGGCGTTGTAGACGAACGTCCGCCAGTGCACTGTCATCCCGAGCGGCGCCACAGCGGCGGCGATGGCGTTGGCGCCGTCACCGTGGTCGTACCCGAAGTCCTGTGGCCCCGGCTGGCCCTCGGAGTTGGCCTTGACGGTGAGGCCCATGAAGTCCGGGATCGCGGCCTGGATCTGCTGGGCCCGGCGGTGCCACCAGCCCCGGAAATCTGCGCCGTACGGATCGAGTTGGCTGTTGGTCAGCGTGTCCGGCGCGAACCGGCTGTCGGTGGGCGCGGTGTAGCGGATCGACAGGCCCAGCCTGATGCCGTACGGACGCAGCGCGTCGGCGAGGGCGGCCTCCTGCGCGATGCGGGTGCTCGTCAGGTACGCGTTGTCGGCATTGACGTTGTTGATGGTGATGCCGTTGATGCCCAGCGACGCCAACGCGCGGGCCATGACGAGGTAGCGGTCGAGAATGACGGGCAGATTCCGGCCGGCGCTGGCGCCGGTGGCGGCGAAGTTGAAGATCGCCCCGCTCTCCCCGTTCAGCCCGCCGATTCCGGAGGCGTTGTTGCCCGCGTAGAGACGCTCGGTCTCCCAGTTGTTCAGCAACCGATGCTTGATCTTCGGTGACTCCGCGACGCGGAGGTGGTCGATGGGTTTCTGGGTCTGCAGCAGCCGCAGGAAGGCGAAGGTGCCGTACAGCGCGCCGAGGTCGGTGTTGCCGGCGATGACGGTGAAGCGTGCCCCGCCCTTCGACACCGACCGGACGAGGTAGCCCTCGTCGCCCACTTTGGCCAGGTCGCGGGTGGCGATGGTGCGGCCCACCAGCGGCGAACTCGTCGGCGTGCCCACCACGACCGCGCCGTCGGGGACCGTGCCGCCGTCGACGGTCGCCACGGGTGTCGGTTGGCCGAGCAGCCCGCCCAGACCGCGGACCAGTTCGTCCCGGGCGGCGCCCAGCGTGGTCTCGACGAGCTTCTCGCTCGAATCGGGGGCCATGGCGAGGTCGGTCGTGTGCCGGTGGACCTTCGTGGCGTCGGCGTTCTCGACCACGACCGCCGTGGCCGCGCGGCGGTAGTCACGCAGCAGCTTCGCGTCGTCGACCGGCACGTACCGCAGCCACAGGTCGGAGCCGTTGTAGTCGTCCGGCGACGGGGCCGCGGCGACCGGCGTGGTGGTGGCGACAGTGAGGGTGGCCGCGACGGTGGCCAGTGCCGTGCCCAGCACGATGAGGGTTCGCCGTAGCCGGGGCACCGAAGCTCGGTTCATCACCATCTCCTCGTTCGTTCACTGGGGACGCCGTTCGGCCCGTCCCGCGAGCGCAACGACGTTGCTGGATGGATGCGCGTCGATCCTTCCCGGCGTGGCTCCACCCGGGCAACGAGTTGTCGTTTCTTGTCGCGGGGCCGCTCGGCCCTCACGGCAGGTGGGCCGCCGGGCCGGGAACGGGCCGCTGCCGCACCCACGCCGGTCGGGCCCGACCGGGGCTCGGGTTGCGCACGGCCGTCGAGTCGCGGACCACGAGGCGTACCGGCAGGACCATCGGCCGGCCGGTGTGCCCGGGCGCCCCCTCGATCATCGTGAGCAGGTGCCGGGTAGCGGCCGAGCCTTCCGCGTAGAGCGGTGCCGCGACGGTGGTGAGCCCGGGCGTGACGATGTCGGCGGCGAGGATGTTGTCGAAGCCCACGACGCTGACGTCGCCCGGAACGTTGACGCCCATCCGGCTGAGACCGCGGATGATCCCGATGGCCATCTGGTCGTTGAAGGCCAGGACCGCCGTCGCGGGACGCGCGCACAGCTCCTGCGCGGCCCGCTCACCGCCCGCCAGGGTGGGGCTGAACGGCCCGATCTGGCGGACCTTGATCTCCAGCTCCATGCCCGCCTCGAGCAGCGAGCGCCAGCGCACACCATTGGGCCAGGACGCCTGCGGCCCCGCGACGTAGGTGATGTGGTCGTGCCCCAACTCGCCGAGGTGTTCGGCGGCCCGCCGCACCCCACGAGGGTCGTCCGTGACGACGCACGGCACGTCGGCGAGAGCGCGGTTGAGGACCACCACCGGCCGCTGCTTGGCGACCATCCGGATGGCCGAGTCGGACATCCGGCTGCTGGCCAGCACGATGCCGTCGACTGTCGACATGGTGCGTTCGACCGCCGCCCGTTCCAGCCGGTCGGACTCCTGGGCGTCGATCAGCACTGTGGTGTATTCGCCGTCGGCCGCCACCTCCTGCGCGCCGCGCACGATCTCGGCGTACACCGGGTTGGTGATGTCGGCGATGACCAGCGCGATCATCTGCGTACGGGATGTGGTGAGGGCGCGAGCGAGGGGGTTGGTCCGGTAGCCCAACCGCTCGGCGACCCGCCGGATCCGTTCGGCGGTCTCGGAATTGACGCGACTCGGTCGGGAGAAGGCGCGGGACACCGTGGACGGTGAGACGTCCGCCTCATGGGCGACGTCGTAGATCGTGACTCGCTGTCCCGGCGGCCTGATGTGGTCGGGCATCTGCATGCTCCTCCCGGCTACGCGCCGTGATCATGGTATGGCGGCAGTGAATACTCGGCAATGCCCCCGCAACAATCCAGCAGCCCGATCACATTCGCGCGAGGCAATACATGGCAACCCGTTGCCGCCGCGGCGCGCCGGCTGCCTCAATCAGCAGTGATGACACCTGGCGGAGGGAACGGCTCATGGGTATCTCGCGGCGCGGCGCTCTCCTGGTCACGGCATCGTCGCTCCTGGTGGGCACTGTCGGGTGTGGGGCACCCGAGGCCCCCGGCGACAACACTGGCGACAGCACCGGTGAGGTGCCACAGCGGCCCGGTAAGGCCGTCACGCTCAACGTCCTCGACGTGGCGGGCAACCTCCAGCTGACCCAGGGGATGATCGACGAGTTCGTCTCGAAGAACCCCGACGTGATCTCCCGGGTGACCTATTCGAAGGCGCCGGCGCCCGAGCTGGCCGGGAAGATCAAGGCCCAGCAGGGGGCGGACCGGGTGGACATCGGTCTCGTGCTGACCGGCGTCGACGGCCTGGCCGCCGGGATAGAGCAGGGGCTCTGGATCGACGTGTTGCCGACCTTCCAGGACCGTCTCGGCGGCATGAGCAACTACCTGGAGCCGGCCGCCGCGATGCAGAAGCTCGCCGGCAACGCGGGCGTCACCGTCACCTACTACCCGTCCGGTCCGCTGCTCGAATATCTGCCGTCGCGCCTGGCGACGCCACCCACCAGCGCGGACGCACTGCTCGCCTGGGCCAGAGCCAACCCACGCAAATTCCAGTACGCCCGCCCGGCCAACTCCGGCCCGGGCCGGACGTTCCTGATGGGTCTGCCCTACATCCTGGGCGACTCGAACCCCAAGGACCCCACCGCGGGCTGGGACAAGACGTGGGCCTTCCTCAAGGAGTTGGGCCAGTACGTCGACTACTACCCGTCCGGCACCACCGAGACGATGAAGAACCTCGCCAACGGCACCGCGCACCTGATCGTCAGCACAACCGGTTGGGACATCAACCCGCGGGTGCTCGGCACGGTGCCTAAGGAGGCCAGGATCACCCCGATCGACGGCTTCCACTGGGTCACCGACGCGCACTACGCCGTCCTGCCCAAGGGCGTGTCGACCGACACCCAGGCCGCCGTGCTGGCCCTGCTGGCGTTCATGCTCACCCCTGAACAGCAGGCGAAGGCGTATGACGAGGGTTACTTCTACCCGGGCCCGGCGATCAAGGAGGTCCAGCTCTCGTCGGCGCCGCAGAAGAGCCAGGACGCGATCCGGGAGTTCGGTCGCCCCGAGTACGACGCGCTGATCGCCGGAAACCCGACCGAGGTCCCGCTCGACGCGAAGAGCCTGGTGGCGGCGTTCAGCCGCTGGGACCGCGAGATCGGCGGCGGCAAGGTCAAGCAGGGATGAGCGCCTTCACCCAGCTGCGGCTGGACGGGGTGTCCCGCCGGTTCGGTGGCCAGGCCGCGCTCACCGAGCTGGACCTGACGATCGAGGCGGGGGAGTTCATCGCCCTGCTCGGCCCGTCCGGCTGCGGCAAGTCGACGGCGTTGAACTGCCTGGCCGGGCTGCTGCCGTTGACGCAGGGGAGCATCTGGCAGGACGAGCGCCGTATCGACACGCTCCCACCGGAGCGGCGCGGCTTCGGCATGGTGTTCCAGAGCTACGCCCTCTTTCCGCACCTGACGGTCCGGGCGAACATCGCCTTCGGACTGCGCATGCGGCGGCTGCCCAAGGAGGAGACGCGCCGGCGTACGGCGGAGGCGGTGCGGCTGGTGCGACTGGAGGACCACGTCGACAAGCTGCCCGGCCAGCTCTCGGGTGGCCAGCAGCAACGCGTCGCCATCGCCCGTGCCGTCGTGTTCGAGCCGTCCCTGGTGTTGATGGACGAGCCGTTGAGCAACCTCGACGCCAAACTGCGCCTGGAGATGCGGACCGAGATCCGCCGGCTGCACCAGTCGTTGGGGCTCACCACCGTCTACGTGACCCACGACCAGGAGGAGGCGCTGTCCCTGGCCGACCGACTGGTGGTGCTGCGGGAGGGGCGGGTGCAGCAGATCGGCTCGCCGCGTGAGCTGCACACCCGACCGGCGAACTGGCACGTCGCCGACTTCATGGGCTACCGCAACCTGTGGCGGGGGCGGGTGGAGCAGTCCGAAGGCACCCGGGCCACCGTCGAGTCGTCCGGTCATCGCCTGCTCGGTGAGGTGGTGGGGGGCCTCCAGCCAGGGGCGGAGGCGGTGGTCGCGGTACGCCCCGAGGACATCCGCGTCGACGGGCCCGGCGAGACCCGCAACGCCATGTCGGCGACGGTCGAGGTGGTGGAGTACCAGGGGCGCGAGTTGGCGGCCGAGGCCCGTACCGACACCGGACTGCTGCTGCACCTGCGGACCGAGCAGCGGATCGCGCCCGGCGACCAGGTCAAGCTCGCCGTCGACCCGCAGCGGCTGCTCGTCTATCCCGCCGACGCGTCGACGCAACCCGACCGCCTCGCGGACGCTCCGGGGGCGACGCGGTGAGCGGCGTGGGGCCCGGGAGGCCGCTGGCGCACTGGCAGCACCGTCTCGCCGAGCGGGGCGTCGATCGTCAGCTCTGGTTGCTGGTCCCGGCCCTGGTCTTCGTCATCGCCCTGTTCCTCTACCCGTTCTTCTACGGCCTGACGCTCTCGTTCCAGCCGACCACTGGCGGGCCGTTCAGCGACTACGCCCGGTTCTTCTCCGACTCCTACGAGCGCGGCACGATCTGGATCACGCTGCGGATCGCGTTGCCCGCCGCGCTCCTGAACGTCCTCGCGGCGGTGCCGATCGCCTACCGGATGCGCGGCCGGTTCCGGGGCAAACGGCTGGTCACCACGCTGCTGGTCGTGCCGATCACACTCGGCACGGTCCTCACCGCACAGGGGTTGCTGAACTTCCTCGGCCCCACCGGCTGGTTCAACCGGATCCTGCTGGCCACCCATCTCGTCGACGAGCCGGTGCGGCTGACCCACAACTACTGGGGCGTGTTCTTCTCCCTGGTGATCACCGGCTTTCCGTTCGCGTTCCTGCTGGTGCTCTCGTACCTGTCCGGCATCGACCCGACCCTGGAACGAGCGGCCGCGACGCTGGGCGCGGACTGGCGTCGTCGGTTCACCCGGATCACCCTGCCGCTGCTGATGCCCGGCCTCGCCACGACCTTCTGCCTGACGTTCGTCCTGGCGTTCAGTGTGTTCCCGTCGGCAGTCCTGGTCGGCAACCCGGCCGGGGAGACCCGGGTCATCTCCCTCGCCGCCTACCAGGCGGCCTACGAGCAGTACGACTACCCGTACGCGTCGGCGATCGCCATGATCATGGGCTTCGTCGAGCTGGTCATCATCGCTGTGGTGCTGGCCGCTCGTAGCCGCTTCTACACCGGCTCCAGCGGAGGCAAGGGCTGATGGCAACGACCACCCAGGCCCCACCAGCGCGGCCCCCCGCCACCAGCACCGACCGGCGGCGGCGCATCGCCGCGCGCCCGGCCGCCTGGATCGTGTGGGGCGTCGTCATCTTCTTCTTCCTCAACCTGCTGGGCGTCGTGGCGTCCGTGCTGGTCAGCTCGTTCGGCCAGCGCTGGTTCGACACCTGGCTCCCGGACGGCTACACCACCAGCTGGTACGCCCGAGCCTGGGACGAGTTCGCGCTCCTCCAGGTCATCGTCGTGACACTGGAGGTCTCCGTACTCGTCGTGGGCCTCTCGCTGGTGATCGGCGTGCCGGCCGCCTACGCCCTCGCGCGGCGCTCGTTCCCGGGCAAACGGCTGATCTTCCTGGTGTTCCTGCTGCCCATTCTGATGCCCCCGATCACGTACGGCATCCCGCTGGCGACCGTCCTCTACAAGTTCGGCCTGGCCGGGCACATGTCCGGGGTGGTGCTCGCCAACCTCGTGCCGTCGGTGCCCTTCGTCATCCTGACCATGACCCCGTTCATCGAGCAGATCGACCCGAGGATCGAGAGCGCCGCGCGCATGTGCGGCGCGGGCCTGCGGACGGTGTTCCTCCGGGTCCTCACGCCGCTGCTCGTGCCGGGCATCCTCGCCTCCGCGATCCTCGTGCTGGTCCGGACCGTGGGCATGTTCGAGCTCACCTTCCTGACCGCGGGACCGGACTCGCAGACCCTGGTGGTGGCGCTCTACTACTCGATGTCCGCATCCGGGATCAGGGCACAACAGTCGGTCGACGCCATGGCGGTCATCTACACCTCGATGATGCTGGTCCTCCTCGTCGTCGCGCTGCGCTACGTCAACCCGACCCAGCTGGTGGCCCAGGTCAAGGACGAGCCGGAGCACTGAGGCCGGTGCTGGCGTCGAGGATCTCGCCCAGGCGACCCGCGACAGTGAGGAGCGCGGGCAGCCTCGTCCGCAGACCGCGGTAGGCCGCGGCGAGAGCCGGGTCCACAGCGACGGGCTCGCCGCCGGCGACCCCGGGATCGAGCTGGGTGAGCGCCTCCTGAAGATCGGCGGTGTGCCCGATCGCGAAGAGCCCGAGGGTCGCCGCGCCGAGGGTGACATGGTCGGCCACACCCGTGACGCGGACCGGGCAGTCCAGCACCGCCGCCATCACCTCGCGCCACAGCGGCGACCCGAAGGCGCCGCCGGTCAGGCGGACGCTGTCGATCGGCGTCAGCTCGGCCAGCCGGTCACGGACACCAGCGAGTTGCAGGCAGACGCCCTCCACGGCGGCCCGGACCAGGTGGCCGCGCGAGTGCTCGCTGCGCAGACCCAGGAACGCGCCCGGCGGGGCACAGCCCTGCGGCGGGGCCTCGTCGGCCCGCAGGTAGGGCAGCATCACGAGACCGTCGCTGCCCGGTGCGATCCGCTCGGCGAGATCCAGGAGAGCGGGCGCGGCACTGTCGTCACCGAGGACGCGTCCCGTCCACCGCACGACGTTGCCGCCGTTGCTGAGCGCGCCGCCGACAACCCAGGCGTCGTCGGTCAGCGCACCGCAGGAGAACGTCTCCGCCGGGTCGGTGAGGGGAGCCTCGACGACCGTCCGCAGGGCCCCGGTGGCCCCGAGCGTCAGGCCACCGACGGTGGGGTCGATCGCCGCCGCGCCCAGACTCCGCAACGGACCGTCCCCCGCGCCGACGACCACCGGTGTGCCGGAGGGCAGGCCGACCGCGCGCCCGGCCGTCGGCGACAACCGCAACACCGCAGTCGTGGGCAGCACCGGGGGCAGCTGACTCTCGGACACCCCGGCAAGATCGAGTACGGCGGGACTCCACAGTCGACGGTGCACGTCGAACATCCCGGTGCCGGATGCCGAGGACAGCTCGGTCACCAACATCCCGGTGAGCCGATGGACCACGTAGTCCTTGAGGCCGATCCACCACCGCGTCGCCGTGCAGAGGTACGGCTCATGGCGGGCGAACCACAGGAGCTTGCAGAGCGGGTTCATCGAATGCACGGGTGTGCCCGTCAACCGGTGCAGCTCCCGGCTCTGGCCGGACAACCGCAACTCACGGGCCGCCTCCGACGACCGCGTGTCGCGCCGGGTCAGCAGCGGCGTCACCGGCGTCATGGCCGTGTCCAGCCCGATCAGGCCGTACCTGGCCGAGCTCAGCGCGACGGCGACCACCTCCGCCCCGGCGGTGCCGGCCACACACGCGGACATCGCCGCCACGGTGGCCGCCATCAGCACGTCGGGCTCCTGTACCTGCCAGCCCGGCATCGGCTCACGCAGCGGGTACTCCCGCGTCGCGACGTGTCGTGCGGTGCCGTCCAACGCGAACGCGACAGCCCGCACGGCAGTGGTGCCCACGTCGACACCGACGATCACCCGACGCTCCGGCCCCATCCGCACATGGTCGAGCGGTGTTCGGCGGGCCGGCAAGCGGTTGCGCGCAGTTGTCGTCACGGCGGCGCGTAGCCCACCCGTTGCCTGGAATACCGGGCATCGCCGACGCGAGTGGTGACAGGATTGTCGGCATGCCTGCTCGTGCACTGAGCTTTGGAATGGTGGCCCAACGATACGAGCGGTACCGACCGGGCTACCCCGCCGAGCTTGTCGACCTGGTGCTGACGTACGCGGATCGGCCCATTCGAACGGCCCTGGAGATCGGCGCCGGAACCGGCAAGGCGACCCGGCTGTTCGCCGGAGCGGGCGTCACTGTCACCGCGACCGAGCCGGACGGGGCCATGCTCGCCGAGCTGCGCAGGCACGTGCCAGCAGGCGTCCGGACCGTGCGGGCCGCATTCGAGGACCTGCGGCCGGGCGCGAGGTACCACCTGGTCTACGCGGCAGCGGCACTGCACTGGACGAAACCGGAGGAGCGATGGTCGCTGATGGCCGCGCTGCTGGAACCCGGCGGCGTGTTCGCCTCGTTCGGTGGACCGACCCAGCTGGTTGACCCGGCGGTGGCGGACGCTGTCCGCGTCGCCCGGGCACCCTTCCTGGAGAGCGACGAGATTCCGTCGCCCGATGGCACGCCCGCGGGGCAGGCCATGCAGTGGCCGGGCACCGAGCTCCAGCGCTCCGAATGGTTCACCGATGTGCAGCAGACCGTGATCGAGCGTCGGCTGACGATGAGTGCTCGCGACTACGTCGGGCATCTGTCGACGATCTCGGCGTATCTCGAGCTGCCGACCTCGGAGCAGGAGCAGGTCTTCGCCCAGATCGAACAGGTCCTGCCCGAGACGGTCGAGCTCTCCGCCGACGTCATCGTGCATCTCGCGCGTCGACGCCCCGATCAGTAGCGCCCGCTGGCGCTCAAACCAGGAACTCCTCCCGCATCCGCGCGCCCAGGTTGATCCCGCCCACCGCCCGGGGGCTGGACGGGTCGTGCACCGCGACGGTGTTGTTGCGACGCATCAGCTCACGGACCGCGGGCGGCAGTCGCGGCGGGTCGTCCATCGCCGCGAGGACCTGCCCGGCACTGACGATCAGTCGATCGGCCAGGGTGGCAGCGTCGGTGTCTACCCGCACCCGGCCGTACTCCCAGCCGGAGGTGGTCAGGTCGAGCACCTCGAACACGCGGGTCACCAGCGGGTTCGGGTCGGTCACCCGGTCGAGCCGGGGCGCCCGGGTGCCGACCACTGTGACGGCGGCGGCCACCTGCGCGTACGGGTGGAAGCCACACGGCAACGCGAACAGCGGCCAGCGCAGGGCCGGGCCCGCCTCCTTCCACAGCGGCCGGTAGTTACGGCGGTGCACCAGCAGCCGTCGGCCGGTCCGTCGGTGGATCTCCTGGGCCTGGGCCTGAAGGTCCACGTGGGCCTCGTCGGCGACCTGACTCACGATCCGGGTCGCCACCACCAGGCCGTCGTCACTGTCGAGCGAACCGGTGAGCGCGTCGACCTGCTCGTTGAACCGGATCCGCGCGTGGGGGCCGTACCGGGACTGGACGTCGTGCAGCAGCGCCTGCTGGCGTCCCGGGTCGAGCTGGACCTTCCTACCGCCCAGCAATCGACGGAGCCAACGCATGTCGCCTCGATTCAGCAGAGCCGTCGCGGACGGCGGCAATGCTAGTGCGTCGATCCTCCCTCATGTTGCCAAGGGGGGTTGATCGGGGCCCTCTCGGAGACGGCGTTCACCGCCGACGGGGCGTGATCAGCCCCGACTCGTACGCCCACACGACCAGCTGCGCCCGGTCGCGGCAGTGCAGCTTCGTCATCGCCCGGTTGACGTGTGTCTTGGCGGTCAGCGGACTGATCACCATGCGCACGGCGATCTCGTCGTTGGTCAGCCCACGGGCGACCAGCTCGACGACCTCCTGCTCCCGGGCGGTCAGCACGTCGCGCCCGGCCGTTGGCACGGCCGGCGGTGGGCCGGCCACGAACTCACTGATCAGTGTGCGGGTGACCGTCGGCGCGAGCAGCGCGTCACCGCGCGCGACGACGGTGACGGCGTGCAGCAGGTCGGCGGGGTCGGCGTCCTTCAGGAGAAAGCCGCTGGCGCCGGCGCGGAGGGCGGCGAACACATAGGAGTCGAGCCCGTAGTTGGTGAGGATGAGCACGCGGATCGCGGCGAGGTCGGGATCAGCGGCGATGCGCCGGGTGGCCTCGATGCCGTCGAGGCCCGGCATCTGCACGTCCATCAGGACGACGTCCGGGCGCAGACACCGCGACAGGTGGACGGCCGAGGTGCCGTCGGTCGCCTCGCCGACGACCTCCAGGTGGTCCTCGGCGTCGAGCAGTGCCCGGAAGCCGGCTCGCATCAGCGCCTGGTCGTCGGCGAGCAGCACCCGGATCATCCCGGCTCCTCCGGGAGGCGGGCGGTCATCGCGGGCCGTCCAGCGGGAAGGTGGCCCGTACGGTGAACCCGTGGTCGTCGTGCGCGGCGGTCCGCAGCGTGCCGCCCAGGGCGCTGACCCGCTCCCGCATGCCGCGCAGACCCACGCCCGGGGTCAACGGCTCGGCCAGTGACGCCTGACCGTCGTCGGTGACCGCGACGGTCAGCCCCGCCGGGGCGTACTCCACCTGGATGTGCGCTGTCGCGGGCCCGGCGTGGCGGGCCACGTTGGTGAGGGCCTCCTGGATGACCCGGTACCCGGCCTGGTCGACCTCGTCGGGCAGGTCCCCGCGCTGGCCGGTGACGGTCACCTGCACCGGTACGCCGGCCGCCCGGGTCCGCTCGGCCAGCTCGTCCACCCGGGCCAGCCCGACCCGATCGCCGTCGGTTGGTGCGCGGAGGACGTCCAGGGTCGTACGGAGTTCCCGCATCGCGGCGCCGCTGGCCTCCTGGATCGCCAGCAGCGTGGCCGACGGCTCCTCGCCGTGCTTGCGGGCCAGGTGCACGGCGATCCCCGCCTGCACCTTGATCACCGAGATGCTGTGGGTCAGGGAGTCGTGCAGGTCGCGGGCGATGCGCAGGCGCTCCTCCCCGGCGCGCCGCAACGCCACCTCCTCGCGGGTGCGTTCGGCCTCGATCGCCCGTTGCTCGACCTGCTCCAGGTACGCCCGGCGCTGCCGCGCGACGAGCCCGGCGACGTTGGCCGCCACGAACCAGCCGAGCAGCAGGGCCGTCCGCTCGGCGACCAGTTGGCCTGGTCGGCCGGCCGGCGCCGTCGAGATGTCGCGGGCCAGGAAGCTACCGAGGAAGGCGAGGCTCGCCACGGCGGCGGCCGACCGGTGTCCCTGCCAGGCGCTGACGTACACCGCGCAGAGGACGGGGAACGCGGCGGACACCCCGGGGTGCACCCGGACGTGAACGGCCAGCATGGCGACGGTGACCACGCCCAGCGCCACCACCGGGTAGCGCCGGCACGCCGCCAGGGCCACCACAGTGGCGAGGACCAGGGCGACGTCGAGCACCTCGACCGGCGCGGCGTCCGGGGTGAGCACGGCGTTGCCGAGCAGGAGGACGCCGAGGGCGAGACCGCCGAGGGCGTACGGGAGGTCGCGGCGCATGTTCGCACTGTAGAACGGCCGTCGTCGGTGGAGCATCCCGCGCGCGTGGTACCTGCGGCGTACCACGGGCGCGGTATGAGCGGCGGGGCAAGTGTCTGCGGCGGCACGACGTTTTTCCGGCCCGCCGGAACAAGCATCGAGCCCATGACATACCGCTTCTTCACCCCCACGCCGACGAGGGCGGCCACCGGCCGCACAGCGTCCGTCTACCAACAGTTGCGCGACGACTTTCTCGGACCGTTGCCGACCTTCCAGGCGCTCTCGGCCGTGCCGGAGGTGCTGGCCGCGACCTGGGCGCTGATGCGGGAGGCGCTGCTCGCCGGGGACACGCCCCGGGTCGAGCGCGAACTCGTCGCGGCAGCGGTGTCCCGGGCCAACCGCTGTCAGTTCTGCGTCGACGCCCACGTGCTGCTGCTGCACGCGCTGGGCGCAGCGAAGCTGGCCGAGGCCGTCGCCCGGGGCGAGACGCCCACCGAGCCGAGGCACGCCGCGCTCGTCGGCTGGGCGCAGGCGAGCCGCAGCCCCAGAGCCGCCGACTGGACCAGCACCCACGTCCCGGAGATCACCGGCACCCTGCTCGCCTTCCACTTCATCAACCGGGTCGTCTCCGCGTTGCTCGACCCCGACCTGCTCCCCGGCGGCCTGCAACGCTCCCCGCTGGTGCGCTCGGTCGGGGGCCGGCTCTACGCCAAGGCGGCCCGGGAGCCGAAGGAGCCCGGCCGAAGCCTCCCGCTCCTCGACGCCGACCCGACCACATCACCTCCCGCCTGGGCGGGGGACAGCCCGGTGGGCGTCGCCTACGCGTCGCTGCGGGACGCCGCCACAGGGGGTGGGGACCTGCTGCTGGGCGACGTGGCGCGCCAGACCGTCACGGCCACGGTGCGCTGGGAGGACGGGCGGTTCCCGGCCCGGCCGGCGGACTGGGCCGTCGACCTGGTCCGGGACGTGCCGGGCACGGACCGCATCGGGACGCGGATCGCGTTGCTGGCGGCGTTCGCGCCCAGCGCGATCAGCCCGGGCGACGTCGCTCTCTGGCGGCTCTCCCACCCCGCCGACGCCGACCTCGTGCGGTTGGTCGCGTACGGGGCGATCACGGCCACCGATCACGTCGCCCGGGCCCTCGCCTCGGCGCGCCTCTAGGAGGTAACCCATGCGCAAGGCATTCGTCATCATCAGCGCTCTGCTGCTCGTCGCGTTCGCCGTGCAGTTCGTCCTCGCCGCCGTGGGCGGGTTCACCAGACCCGCCGGCGACGACGCGTACGCGCTGCACAGCGTCAACGGCATGGCGGTCATCCCGACTCTCACAGTGCTCACCGCAGTGTTCGCCGCCCTGGCGAAGGCACCGGGAAAGGTCGTCGGCCTGGCGATCCTGCCGATCGGCCTCGTCGTCCTCCAGCCGCTCATCGCCATGCTGGCCGAGGCGTCCACTGACGCGTCGGGTGTCAGCACCCCGCTCGGCCTGACCATCGGTGGGTTGCACGCGCTCAACGGAATCATCGCGGTGCACGTCGTGGTCGGCGTCCATCGGGCGGCGCGACAGCTGAGCGTCCCGGTTCCCGCCGTCACGGCTCGGCTGGTCACCCGGGAAGGAGAGCCGGCGTGACCACCGGGTCGCTGCTCGCGGCCGACCTCGTGATCGCGGTCCTCGCGGCTGCCGCCTGGCTGGGCGGTGGCGCCGCGTCCGCCGCCCGTCGCCGCCCGCTCGCGCTGGGACTGGCGGCCGTCGCGCTGCTCGCCACGCTCGCCCGCGCGATCACGATCACCGCCCTCGCCCGCGCCGGCTGGTGGTTCGCCGCGGAGAAGGTCCTCATCGCTGCCCCACTGTCGCTCGCGGCGGTGGGGATCGCCGGTCCGCGGTTGCTGCGGGCCCCGGGCGACATCCGGGCCGTCGCGGTTCCGCTGCTCTTCGCCGGGTACGCCACGAGCAGCGCCCTGCTCGTGACGATCCTGCACGGCTATCCGGCGTCGGCCGGGGCGGGGCTGCTCGCGGTCGCCGGAGTCGTGGCGGCGACGGTGATCTCGGGGCGCGCGCTCGGTGCGCACCTGCCCCGGACGGTGTCCCGGGTGGCCCTCGTGGTGGCGGTCGCGGCGCTGCTGACCGGAACCGGGCTGACCGTCGCTCCGGGCGCCGCGCCCGCCGTACCGCATGATCATGGTTCTCCGGCGGCCCGGATCGCCGACGAACCCACCCGGCGGTTCACGCTGACCGCCGGGACCGCCACTGTGGACGTGGGCGGCCGGAACGTCGCGGCGTGGGCGTTCAACGGGCAGGTCCCCGGACCGGAGCTCACCGCCACCGTCGGCGACGTGGTGGAGGTGACGCTGCGCAACCGCGACATCGGGCGCGGCGTCACAGTGCACTGGCACGGGTACGACGTGCCGAACGATCAGGACGGGGTACCCGGGGTGACGCAGGCGGCGGTGCGGCCCGGGCAGGAGTTCGTCTACCGGTTCCGCGCCGACCAGGCCGGAACGTACTGGTACCACACGCATTCGGCCTCCGATGTCGGCGTGCGGATGGGTCTCTACGGCGTGCTGGTGGTGCGACCGGGCCCGGCGACCGGCCTCGACGTCACAGTGCCGGTGCACACCCTGGCGGGCCGTCCGTTGCCCGCGCCGAAAGTGGAGCAGGTCGAGGCCGGCCTGCCGGTGCGGTTGCGGTTGATCAACACCGACAGCACGACGCACCGGTACGCAGTGGCCGGGACCGCGTTCCGGGTGGCCGCGATCGACGGTGTCGACCTGCGCGGCCCGACGCCGCTGGTGGACACCGCGGTGCTGATCCCGGCCGGGGGCCGCTACGACCTGGTCTTCGACGCGCCGGCGACCCCGGTGGCGCTGTTCGTCGACGGGCGGGCGGTCTACTCGACAGGCCCGGTGTCGACGGCGACCGGCGCCTGGCCGGTGCTCGACCCGCTCGGCTACGGCGCGACCGCTCCGGTGCCCTGGTCCCGGTTCGACAAGACGTTCACCCTCGTCCTCGATCGCGGCCTCGACCTGCGCAGACTGCTACCGCGGTACGCCCACACCGTCAACGGTGCGGCCGACCCGGACATCCCACCGCAGGTCGTACGCCGGGGTGACGTCGTACGGTTCACGATCGTCAACCGGTCGCAGATCGTGCACCCGTGGCACCTGCACGGCCACCACGTCCTGGTGCTGGCCCGCGATGGCAAGCCGGCGACCGGAAGCCCGTTGTGGCTGGACTCGTTCGACGTCCGTCCGGGCGAGGTGTGGGAGGTGGCGTTCCGGGCCGACAACCCGGGGATGTGGGCCAATCACTGCCACAACCTGGCGCACGCCGATGCCGGGATGACGCTCCATCTCATGTACTCGTGATCGCCGGGGCCTGTAGTTTTCTGTCATGACTGAGGACACCTTCCGTTCGGTGGCGATCGAGCGCACCAGCCTGGGCAACTACGTCGTGCGGAACTCCCGTGGCGGCTCGGTGTCGTTGGGCACGGGCGAGGACAGCAGTTTCACGCCGGTGGAGTTGCTACTGGCCGCCATCGGCGGCTGCACTGCTGTGGACGTGGACCACATCACCAGTCGTCGGGCCGAGCCGACCGAGTTCGCCGTCGCCGTCACCGGTGACAAGATCCGGGACGAGGCCGGCGGAAACCGGATGCGGAACCTGCGGGTCGAGTTCACAGTGACGTTCCCGGAGGGCGCGGAGGGCGACGCGGCCCGTGCGGCGCTGCCCCGGTCGTTGCAGCAGTCGCACGATCGGTTGTGCACTGTCTCCCGTACCGTCGAGCTCGGCACTCCCGTCGCGATCGCCGAGGGCCCCGGGACCACCGGGGACTGACGGGCGCTGAGCACGGCTACTCAGGCCCCTGCGGTTCGTTCGGGTGAGGATGACGGGCATGCGTCGACTACTGGTGCCACTGCTGATCCTGCTCACCATGGTGGCGGCGTGCGCCGACCCGAACGCCCAGCCGGGTCGCTCGGACCCGTCAGTCGCGGAGCCGGCGCCCACCGAACTGCTCGCCGACGGCAGCGTGCCCTGGGCCGACCTGAAGATCACCGGCGAGGACCTCAACGGCCGCCCTGCCGCGCCGAGAACGCCGGCCCCCGGCAGCGAACCGTGCCGGGCGGAGCAGCTGACCGGCCGGCTCACCACCTGGACGCGGCCCGGCACCGGCGGTGAGACGCCTCGCGGCTTCGACGCCGCCATCGGCAAGCTCATCGGCGAAGTGGACGTACGGAACTCGTCGACTGTCGAGTGCACCCTGCAGGGCGAGGTGCCCACGACCATGCTCGCCGGCGGCCGCGAGATCCCGATGCTCTACACCCACGGCATCAACGAGGAGGGCCGTACCCGGGTGGTCGCCGTGCCGGCCGGCGGCCACGCCAGCCTGCGCCTGGACTGGTCCGGGCCGTTCTGTCAGCCCGTGAGGGGTTCGTTGGAGCTCGCGATCGAGTTGCCGCACGACGGCGGCAGGTTGCGCGCACCGGTCACCGCCGACGAGCGTCCGGGCTGTCCGCAGGGGGAGGGGGTGCACCCGCGCGCGCGGGGAACGCTGTCCGCGAGCGGGTTCACCGAGCCGGTGACGGTGTCGAAGCCCCCGTCCTCGCCGCTCGAAAAGCTCACCGTCGCTGTTCAGGGGCCGACGACCGCCGCCGCCGGGTCGCGGCTCACCTTCCAGGTGACGCTGGGCAACCCGACCGACGGCCCCCTCGCGCTGGACCCCTGCCCGGGCTACCTGATGGAACGGTTCTCTCTCGGCGACGCGACGAACGACGCGGTGAACTCGGCCCAGCTGTACCGGCTGAACTGCCGCGCGCTCCCGCAGATCCCTGCCGGCGGCAGCGCCGTGTTCGAAATGGTCGCCGAGGTGCCAGCCTCGATGCGGGCCGGGCGCGAGCTGAGCGTGACCTGGAAGTTGTATCTGCCGCACTACGTGCAGCGGGGCAACCAGTTCGGTGTCCTCACCCTCACCGTCGTCTGAGAACGGTCGCTGCTGGGCCAGCCGCACCGGCGAAGTCGACGTGGGCGAGAACGAGGGATAGATGCTGTTGAGGGTATGGGAGCGCTCCCGTAACATACCTGACGCGGCCTGTTAACGCTCACAATCGGTCACTGCACAATGACCCACACCAATGCATAGGCCGCCGTCCCGCGAGGAGGGTGCTACATGACCAGATCCAAAGCCACCAATGTCGGTCTGGTTGCGGCCGGCGTCGGCTTACTGATGTCGTCGACAGTTGTCGCGGCGCTGCCGGCCGGTGCCGCGGCTGAGGGTTGTTCGGTGAACTACGCCGTGTCGTCGCAGTGGCAGGGCGGCTTCGGCGCCAACGTGGCGATCACGAACCTGGGTGATCCGTTGAGCAGTTGGACCTTGACCTGGTCGTACGGCGCCGGGCAGACGGTGACGCAGGCCTGGAACACGTCGCTGACGCAGAGCGGGTCGGCAGTGACGGCGAAGAACGTGAGCTACAACGGTGGGGTCTCGACCAACGGCACTGTGTCGTTCGGGTTCAACGGGTCCTGGACGGGCAGCAACCCCGACCCGGCGAGCTTCGCCCTGAACGGCGTCACCTGCACCGGCGGCACGACGACTCCGCCGCCGACCGACCCGCCGCCGACCACCCCACCGCCGACCGATCCGCCGCCGACCACGTGCAACCTTCCCTCGACGTACCGGTGGTCCTCCACCGGGGTGTTGGCGACCCCGAGGTCGGGCTGGGTGTCACTCAAGGACTTCACCGTCGCCCCCTACAACGGCCAGCAACTCGTCTACGCCACCACCCACGACAACGGCACCCGGTGGGGCTCGATGAACTTCGGCCTCTTCACGAACTACTCGCAGATGGCCTCGGCCAGCCAGAACGCGATGAACAACGCGACCGTCGCGCCGTCGCTGTTCTACTTCGCCCCGAAGAACATCTGGGTGCTCGCCTACCAGTGGGGTGGGCCGGCGTTCTCCTACCGGACCTCGACCAACCCGACCAACCCGAACGGCTGGTCCGCGGCACAGACCCTGTTCAGCGGAAGCATCACCGGTTCGGGTACCGGCCCGATCGACCAGGCGGTCATCGGTGACGACACGAACATGTACCTGTTCTTCGCCGGTGACAACGGCAAGATCTACCGGGCCAGCATGCCGATCGGCAACTTCCCCGGCAGCTTCGGCTCCAACTACACGACCATCATGAGCGACACCACGAACAACCTCTTCGAGGCCGTTCAGGTCTACAAGCTCCAGGGCCAGACCCGTTATCTCATGATTGTCGAGGCGATCGGTTCGCAGGGCCGCTACTTCCGCTCGTTCACGGCCACCAGCCTGGGCGGCTCGTGGACGCCGCAGGCCACCAGCGAGAGCAACCCGTTCGCCGGCAAGGCCAACAGCGGCGCCACCTGGACCAACGACATCAGCCACGGTGAGCTGCTGCGCACCAACGCCGACCAGACGATGACAGTCGACCCCTGCAACCTGCAACTGCTCTACCAGGGTCGTTCCCCCAGCTCCGGCGGCGACTACGGCCTCCTGCCGTACCGGCCGGGTCTGCTGACCCTGCAGCGCCCGGTTTGATCACGCTCGACTGACCCGGACGGGCGGGCTCGGCGTCACGCCGAGCCCGCCCGCACCACGCCGGGATCCACTCGGGTTCAGGGAAGTCGCGGTATACCGGTCGTCCTGACGCCGCGACTTCCTTGAACGCGAGTCGATCAAGCAACGGCAGCGCTGAGGCCGGCGGCGACGTCCGTGTAAGGATGTTGTGTGAGCTGCGAATCAACAGTGTCGTCGGCGGTCGATCCAATCGCCTCCTCTCTCGTACTGGAAGGGGAGGGGATCGTGCTGCGGGACTGGCTCGACGCCGATCTGCCGCACATGCCGGGCCTCTTCGACGCGCCGGACATCGCCGCGAACACCGATATTCCTTCTCCATTCGACGCGGACGCCTTTCTGGTCAGAATTCGGCGGCGCCGTGCCCAGGGCATTGTCGACCTGGCCGTGACGCGCGACGGCGAGGAGCCGCGTGGCCTCGTCGCACTGCACGTGGCGAGCGGGGTGCTGGGGTACGCCATCGGCCCCTCGCACCGCGGCCGAGGCCTGGCGTCGCGTTCTCTGCGGTTGATGACGACGTTCTGCCACGAAGAACTCGGCTTCACCCGACTGCGGCTGAGCATCGTGCAGGGCAATGTGCCCTCGCGGCGGGTCGCCGAGTCCGCCGGATACGTCCGGAGCGACGATGCCGTCGTCGAGAGGACGAATGGGTTGGGGCAGCCGAAGCTGCTCGAAACGTGGCACTGGATCGCTCCCGTGACGTCGGGCTGACAAAGACGGGATACGACACGCACCATCGGGACCGCCTGTGGCTGACGAGTTTGGGACGATGCGCCGGTCGACCTACCGACATCACCCGACTCGAAGGGATCCCCGCGATGGCAAAGGTCATCTCCACGCTGTTCATCTCGGCCGACGGTGTGGCCGAGATCGACCCTGACTGGCACTTCCCGTACTTCGACGAGAACATGGGCCGCGCCGTCACCGAGGACTATGACGCCGCCGATGTGCTGCTCATCGGCCGCGAGACGTACGACAGCTTCGCCGGGGCGTGGCCCGGCCGGGAGGCCGCGGGTGGGGACGACGCGCCGTTCGCCAAGCAACTCGGCGACATGCGCAAGGTCGTCGTCTCACGCCAGCCGCTGGAGTTCTCCTGGCGCAACTCCGAGCTGATCAACGGTGGCCTCCTCGACGCTGTCACCGCGCTCAAGGCCGATGCCGGCGTCCGGGGAATCCTCATCCCCGGGTCGATCTCAGTGGTGCAGCAACTGCTCGCCGCCGGCTTGGTCGACGAGCTGCGTCTGCTGGTGCATCCGGTGGCCGCGCGCAAGGGCCGCAAGCTGTTCGACGAGGGCGACGCGGCGTACCACCTGCGACTGCTGGCTTCGGAAGCGTTCCCGACCGGCGTCCTCCGGGTGATCTACGCGCCGGGCACGGCACCGACTCCGGTCGGCTATGAGGAAATCAAGGACCAGGTGCCAGCCGGAAACTAGTGGGCGTTTCGGGGACGGCCGCCGCGCCGGCCGCTCCCGGGTCCGGGTCACCGGTGCCCGGTGGCACGCCTCGCCGGATTGACCGCCACCGATTCATCCCACACTTCGGACCGGCATTTAGTGAGGTTCATCGATATTGACGGCGGGCGTCGACGGCGACAGGATCTCGGGCACCACCACCCTGATCCCTCCTGGGAGGCGCCATGACCCGTCCCCGCCTGCCCCGCCTGCGGGCAGCCACCCGGTTGGCCGCACTCGCGCTGGCCACCGCCGGCGTGCTGCTCACCGTCGCCACCCCCGCCAGCGCCGCCGTGCCCACCGGCCGTTACGTCGCGCTGGGCGACTCGTACACAGCAGGTCCGCTGATCCCCACCCAGGTCGACCTCAACTGTCTGCGGTCCAACCGTAACTACCCGTCACTGGTGGCGGCGTCCGCCGGCTCGTCGTCGTTCGCCGACGTGAGCTGCTCCGGCGCCACCACGGAGGACATCCTCTACGGCGGTAGTGGCCAACTGGGCATCACGTTGCCGCCGCAGCTCAACGCGGTCACGTCGAACACGTCGCTGGTGACGGTGCAGATCGGCGGCAACGACATCGGCTTCTCCGGCATCATCGGCGACTGCGCGGAGGCGAGCGTCAGCAGCCCGCTCGGATCTCCGTGCAAGAACCGGTACACCGCCGGAGGTGTCGACCAGTTGCAGGCACGGATCGTCGCCGCCACGCCGAAGATCACCGCCGTGCTCCAGGCGGTCCGGCAGGCCGCACCGGGCGCGCGGGTCGTGGTGCTCGGCTACCCGGCGATCCTGCCGGACAGCGGTTACGGCTGCTGGCCGGTCGTTCCGATCGCCTACCAGGACGTGCCGTACCTGCGTGGCGTCGAGAAGTCGCTCAACGCGATGCTGGCCAGCGTCGCGAGCGCCAACGGCGCCACCTACGCCGATGTCTACACCCCGTCGATCGGCCGCGACGCGTGCAAGGGCAGCGGCACCCGGTGGGTCGAGGGTCTGGTGCCGCAGAACTCGGCCGCGCCGTTCCACCCCAATGCCCGAGGTGAGCAGGGCATGGCCACCGCCCTGATTGGCAGGCTGAACAGCTGATCGAGCCTTGGCAGGCTGAACAGCTGACCGAGCCGTAAACGGCCGAGCCCGCCCCGCCGGCAGCGGCGGGGCGGGTCACTCCTGCGGTGCGCCGCGCGGCGGTGCCCAGACTCGCTGTGCTTGAGATCGAGGAGTCCGGGGTACCGAAAGCTATGCCGAATGTGGGGCAAGTCATCGGAGACCGTTACCGCCTGGTCGAAAGCATCGCCAGCGGCGGAATGGGTGACGTGTGGCGGGCGGTCGACGAAACCCTCGACCGCTGCGTGGCGGTCAAGATGCTGCAACCTCGGTTGGCTACCGACGGCGGCTTCGGTGAGCGGTTCCGGCGCGAGGCGCGGGCCATGGCAGCTCTGCGTCACCCAGGTGTAGCCCAGGTCTACGACTACGGTGAGGTGTCCCAGTCCGGAGCGCCGGTCCTCGCGTACATCGTGATGGAATGCGTGCAGGGGCAGCCCTTGTCGGAGCGGATCGCCGAGGTCGGCCGGCTGGACGTGGCCGAGACGATGTCGATCGCGGCGCAGGCCGCCCGTGCCCTGCAGGCCGCGCATGACGCCGGTGTCGTCCACCGTGACGTCAAACCCAGCAATCTGATCATCGAGCCGGACGGACACGTCGTACTCGTCGATTTCGGTGTCGCGGTGACGCGGGAAGCGACGAGCCTGACCGCAGCGAACCAGATCGTCGGCACCGCCCTGTACATGGCACCCGAGCAGGTTGCGAAGAACGAGACCACACCGGCGATCGACATCTACGCGCTGGGGGCTGTCGCCTACCACTGCCTCGCCGGGCGGCCGCCGCACCAGGGCGAGAATGCCGTCGCGGTGGCGCTGCGGCATCTCGAAGAGGAACCGTCACCACTGCCCGAGGACGTTCCGGCCGAGGTCCGGCGTGTGGTCGCCACCGCGATGGCCAAGGAGCCCGCAGACCGCTTTCCGACGGCAGCGGCCATGGCCGGGGCGGCGCAGGCACTCGCGGCCCCGTCCGACCACCTGCTGTCCACCGCGACCGGGGCGACCGAGATCGGGGTGCGGACCGAGGTCACGGATGCCCGGCGGTCGGCCCCCGGTGGCACGGTGAGCCGGGCCGTCACTCCTGGGCCCAGAGCGCTCGCGGTGCTTCTCGGATCGTTGGCCGCCGCGGCTGCCGTCCTGGTTCTCGCCGATCCCATCGGGATCATGCCCGGCCCGGCCGGGCGCCCGTCGACGCCTCCCGCGGTGCCGCCCGCGGTGTCGCCAACGGTGCCGTCGCAGCGGGAACCGGGCCCCGGCGTCGGCGGCGGTGAACCAGCCACCCGCAGTTCTGCGGGCCTGCCGGTCCGAGCGCCCGGCTCCCCGACCCCGACGCCCACCCGGGCCGAGGGGACGGTGGATCCGTCGACGCCGTCCGGTGGAAGCACTACGGATGCGCCCGGTCCCACCGCGTCCGAGAGCGCTCCTGCGGAGCCGACGGAAGCCCCGACGGGTGGAACGACAGTGGCGCCGACCTCGGGGACGACGGAGGACCCCGCGGCGGACCCAACCTCGGACCCGTCGGCGGAGGACCCGTCGGCGGAGGAACCGTCGGCGGAGGAATCGACGGCCGGAGGCGAGACCGCGCTGCCGCGGGCGTAGCGGACGGCGGCGAAGACCACGGTCCTGTGACTGGACCGTGCCGCAAGATCCGCCTTTGCTCCGCACCCGCGCAAGCGCCATCCAGCTGTAGGCCGGTGGTGCCTCGGCGGGCGCAGAGCAAAGGGCACATCGAGCGGGGTCGGCCCGTGGCCGCCATGGACGCCGAGGCGGACGGGGGTTGCCTACGCAACGCAGACTGGCGTGGCGACCGAGGCCGCCACGCCAGTGGTGCGATGTCAGGAACTGATCGGCGTCAACTGGTGCGACAGCTGATCGTCGGCCAGTTCCAGTTGCCGTTGGCCATGATCGTTACGCCGAAGTTGTTGCCGTTGCCGTTCGGCGTCGCGGTGACGGTGCCGCTGTTGCCGTTGACGGCGGCGTTCCAGCTGTTCTGAATGCTCTGACCGCCACCGAGGCCGAGGCTGACGACCCAGTTGTTGGTGCCGCTGACCGCGACGTTGAGGTTGAACCGGTCACCCCACTGCTGGCCGGCGGAGATCGTCGCGTTGCAGTTTCCGGTCCCCGGGTTGCCGGTGGGGGGCGGGGTGGTCGGGTTGCCGCCGCCGCTGCCCTCCCGGACGGTGATGTCGGAGCTTCCGCTGCTCTGGTAACCCTCGGTGGCCATGACCTGGTAGCTGTGGTTGGTGCCGAGGTTCAGGCCGGCCCGGGCCCAGGCGTCGAAGTGGTTGGCGGTGGTGATGGTGCCACTCGAGCGCTTCTGCTGGCGGACGCTCCAGAACTGGTAGAACGTCTGGTTGCCGTCGATCGACGGGGCGTTGACCCGCTGGCTGCGGAGGATGTCGTAGGTGCCGCCGTCAGTGGTGACCGTGCCCATCCGGGTGGCGCCGCTGCTCGGGTTGTAGCTGCCGAAGTTCTCCACCACGTAGTACTCGATGAGCGGGTTGCGCGTCCATCCGTAGAGGGCGAGGTAGGTGTTGTTGTTACCCGGGTTGTAGCTGCCCGAGTAGGTGACCGTCCGACGGTTGCCGGTGGCCCAGCCCTTGCCGCCGACCCAGTTGTTGGTGCTCCTGTCCCAGCTGCTGGTGTATCGGCCGTCGGCGCGCAGCGTCATGCTGGCGTTGCCGCTGTCCTTCCAGAACGAGAAGTAGTACCCGTTGTGCGTGCCGGTGAGGTTCGACGTGAGGGTCCGGTCGGCCTCGGCGTACGCGTTGGTGGCCGTCATCGTGCCGGCGACGGCCACGACGGCGGCGCATGCGGCGCCCAGGAGCAACCGCATGCGGCCGCGGCCTCTCGGTTTGGTGTGGCTGGTGTCGGTCATGGAACTGTTGCCTCCTCTGACGGCTGGCGGGGGCCAGCGGCGCGGTACGCCTCGGCAGGCTGCCGGTGGTCGGGTAACGGCCACGGCGTCGTACCGCTCGGTGGTGGTGGTGGGCCGGTCGTCCTGCACGACGACCGGAGAAGTGGGTCGTGGTGGCTGGTGCTGACGACAATCGAGCGCCGTCGATGGCGACCGTATTAACCCAGCCGTCGACTTGTCAACAATTTCCGGAAACGGCGTGGCAACACCGCCGTCATCGCCGGAGCGGCATCCATCCAGGTCAGTAGTCGATCAGAGTCCAGGGCGGTCACCGCGGCGTCGCAACAGCCGAACACCGGTCGGGCTGAGGGCTGCCGGAAGTTCCGGAGACTTTCCGGACCAGGTGGCCTGGCCGTGGCCAGTGGCACGGGCAGACGCTCCCGTTGCTCGAGCGGTCAGCGACGCCGCAGGGCGTTGAGCCGGGCGGCCTGGCGGGTCAGATGGTCGCGTTCGGCGAGGTTGGGGGCCTGCTGGGCGGCCTCGGCGTACAGCCGCGCCGCCGTTGCCGGATCGCCGTCGCGCTCGTGCAGGTACGCCGCCACGGCCGTGTACCGGGGCAGCGCGTCGTCCACCGCCGCGAGCGCCGTCAGGCCGGCCCGGGGGCCGTCGGCCTCACCGACCGCCACCGCGCGGTTGAGTCGGACGACCGGGTTCGCGGTCAGGCGCCCGAGTTCGTCGTACCACTCCACGATCTGCACCCAGTCGGTCTCCGCGGCGGTCGGCGCGTCCGCGTGCAGCGCCGCGATGGCCGCCTGGGCCTGGAACTCGCCCAGTTGGTCGCGGGCCAGGGCTGCCAGCAGGATCTTGACGCCCTCGGCGATCGACCGGGTGTCCCAGCGGCTGCGGTCCTGCTCGGCGAGTGGCACCAGGCTGCCGTCGGGCGCGGTCCGGGCGGCGCGCCGGGCGTGGTGCAACAGCATGAGGGCGAGCAGCCCCGCCACCTCGGGGTGGTCGATCGCGGACGCGAGCTGCCGGGTGAGCCGGATGGCCTCGGCGGCGAGGTCCACGTCACCGGAGTAGCCCTCGTTGAAGACCAGGTAGAGGACGCGCAGCACGGTGGCGACGTCACCGGGTCGGTCGAAGCGCAGCCCGGAGACGGTGCGCTTGGCCCTGCTGATGCGCTGCGCCATGGTCGCCTCGGGCACCAGGTAGGCGTGGGCGATCTGCCGGGTGGTCAGCCCGCCGACGGCGCGCAGCGTGAGCGCGACCGCGGACGAGGGCGTCAGCGACGGGTGGGCGCACAGGAAGTAGAGCTGGAGCGTGTCGTCCACCGTGGGAGCGGGCCCTGGCGCCGGCTCCTCGTCGACGAGATCCTCGCGCCGACGGCGAGCGGCGTCGGCCCGCGCCGCGTCGAGGAACCGTCGCCACGCCACAGTGGTGAGCCAGCCCTTCGGGTCGCGCGGCGGGTCGGCCGGCCAGACCCGGACCGCCTCGACAAGGGCGTCCTGCACGGCGTCCTCGGCCGCCGCGAAGTCGATTCCGCGGCGGACGAGGATCCCGAGGACGCTCGGCGTGAGGCTGCGCAGCAGCGTCTCGTCCATCGGGGCCGTCACTCCGTGATGGTGGGGGGCTCGCTCAGGAACGGGCGCAGCTCCAGCCACTCGTGGATCGGCTTCCCGCCCGCCCCGGGAGCGGCCGACAGCTCCCCGGCCAGCTCGACGGCCCGGTCGTAACTGTCGACGTCGATCACCATCCAACCGGCGATGAGATCCTTGGTCTCGGCGAAGGGACCGTCGGTGACCGGCGGGCGGCCCTCGCCGTCGTACCGGACGAACGTCCCCTCGGGGGCGAGTGCCTGACCGTCGACGAACTCTCCGGTGCCCTCGAGTCGGGCCGCGAAGTCGCGCATGTACTGCATGTGGGCCGAGATCTCCGCCGGGGTCCACTGGTCCATCGGCACGTCGTTGACCGCGGCCGGGGCGCCCCGGTAGTGCTTGAGCAGCAGGTACTTCGCCATCGTGATGCTCCTCGGTGCTGGCTGTGACCCATCGTGGTCACGTTCACTCCGGGGACGAAGCCGGTCGGCACTTCTCGACATGGCTGTCCGATTTTTTTCCTCCCGCAGGTTAACCTCGGGTGAATCGTCCGCTGTCGGGGCACCTCGGGCGGGGCAAAATTTGATTCGTTCCAAAATAGTGAGCTAGTGTTCGTACCCGTGATGTCCGACTTCGAGGCGCAGCTGCGGGCCGTCTCGTTGCGCGTGACCCGGCCCCGATTGGCGGTGCTCGCGGCGCTACGTGACCACCCGCACGCCGGCACCGACGCGGTGATCGCGCTGGTCCGCGCGGATCACCCCACGGTCTCCCACCAGGCCGTGTACGACGTGCTGCGCGTGCTCACCGATGCCGGCCTGGTGCGGCGCATCCAACCGGCCGGGGCGACCGCCCGCTACGAGTCCCGGGTCGCGGACAACCACCACCATGTCGTCTGCCGCTCCTGCGGCGCCATCGCCGACGTCGACTGCGCCGTCGGTCACGCCCCCTGTCTCACCGCCTCGGGCGACCACGGTTTCGTGGTCGACGAGGCGGAGGTCGTCTACTGGGGCAGCTGCCCCGACTGCGCGACCGAACGCACGCCCCAGAGATCCGCAAGCTCGGAAGGAAGTACATGAGCGACACCCAGGACAACGGCCCCGTCAGTGCGCAGGGCGTGGACCAGAAGGCAGCTGCCGGCTGCCCGGTCGCGCACGACTCAGTGACCGCGCACGGCAGCGAGAGCGAGAACCCGGCGATCGACTCGCCGACCCCGAAGACCGGCGGTCGTCCCCGCACCAACCGGGACTGGTGGCCCAACCAGCTCGACCTGTCGGTGCTGCACGCCCACTCGTCCAAGGGCAACCCGCTGGGCGAGAACTTCAGCTACGCCAGGGAGTTCGCGAAGCTCGACGTCGAGGCCCTCAAGCGCGACATCGTCGAGGTGCTCACCACCTCGCAGGACTGGTGGCCGGCCGACTTCGGCCACTACGGCGGCCTCATGATCCGGATGAGCTGGCACTCCGCCGGCACGTACCGCATCGAGGACGGTCGCGGTGGCGCGGGCGACGGCGGTCAGCGTTTCGCTCCGCTCAACAGCTGGCCGGACAACGCCAACCTGGACAAGGCCCGCCGGCTGCTCTGGCCGGTCAAGCAGAAGTACGGCCAGAAGATCTCCTGGGCCGACCTGATCGTGCTCGCCGGCAACGTCTCCCTGGAGTCGATGGGCTTCAAGACCTTCGGCTTCGGCTTCGGTCGCGAGGACGTCTGGGAGCCCGAGGAGATCTTCTGGGGTCCCGAGGACACCTGGCTGGGCGACGAGCGCTACGCCTCCGAGAAGGAGATGGCGGCCGGCGTCGGCTCGACCGAGATGGGGCTCATCTACGTCAACCCGGAGGGCCCGCGCGGTAACGCGGACCCGGCCGCGGCGGCGCACTTCATCCGCGAGACCTTCGGCCGGATGGCGATGAACGACGAGGAGACCGTCGCCCTCATCGCCGGTGGTCACACCTTCGGTAAGACCCACGGTGCCGGCGTCGCCGACAACCACGTGGGCCCGGAGCCCGAGGGCGCTCCGCTGGAGGCGCAGGGCCTGGGTTGGCTGAGCACCCACGGCAGCGGAAAGGGCGCCGACACGATCACCAGTGGTCTCGAGGTGACGTGGACCGACGTGCCGACGCAGTGGAGCAACCGCTTCTTCGAGATCCTCTTCGGCTACGAGTGGGAGCTCACCACCAGCCCCGGCGGTGCGAAGCAGTGGGTCGCCAAGGACGCCGAGGCGATCATCCCGGATCCCTTCGACCCGGCGAAGAAGCACCGGCCGACGATGCTCACGACCGACCTGTCGCTGCGTGTCGACCCGGCGTACGAGAAGATCTCCCGCCGCTTCCTGGAGAACCCCGACGAGTTCGCGTTGGCCTTCGCCAAGGCGTGGTACAAGCTGCTGCACCGCGACATGGGCCCGATCGAGCGCTTCCTCGGGCCGTGGGTGGCCGAGCCGCAGCTCTGGCAGGACCCGGTGCCGGCCGTCGACCACGAGCTGGTGGGCGACGCCGACATCGCCGCACTCAAGGCGAAGGTCCTGGAGTCCGGTCTCACGATCGACCAGCTGGTCTCCACCGCCTGGGCCTCTGCCGCGAGCTTCCGGCACACCGACAAGCGCGGCGGTGCCAACGGGGCGCGCATTCGCCTCGAGCCGCAGCGCAGCTGGGAGGTCAACCAGCCCGAGCAGCTGGCCACCGTCCTCGCCACCCTTGAGGGGATCCAGCAGGAGTTCAACTCCGCTGGCGGGGCGACCATCTCGCTCGCCGACCTGATCGTGCTGGCCGGTTCGGCCGCCGTCGAGAAGGCGGCGCGGGACGCCGGCGTCGAGGTGACAGTGCCGTTCCGGCCGGGCCGCACCGACGCGACCCAGGAGCAGACCGACACCGATTCCTTCCGGGTCCTCGAGCCGCGCGCCGACGGTTTCCGCAACTACCTTCGCGCCGGCGAGAAGACCCAGCCGGAGGTGCTGCTCGTCGACCGTGCCTACATGCTCAACCTGACCGCGCCCGAGATGACCGTCCTCATCGGCGGTCTGCGCTCCCTCGGCGCCAACGTCGGCGGCAGCCAGCACGGTGTGCTCACCGACCGGCCGGGCGTGCTCACCAACGACTTCTTCGCCAACCTGCTCTCCCCGGGCACCCGGTGGAGCGCGTCGAAGTCCGACGAGCACGTGTACGAGATCCGCGACCTGGCCACCGATGAGGTGAAGTGGACCGGCACCGCGGTCGACCTCATCTTCGGGTCCAACTCGCAGCTGCGCGCCCTCGCCGAGGTCTACGCCAGCCAGGACGCCCGTGACAAGTTCGTGGCGGACTTCGTGGCCGCCTGGACCAAGGTCATGGAGCTCGACCGGTTCGATCTCGCCTGACAGGTACCACCGACGAGCCCCGGCCGATCCGCACGTGATCGACCGGGGCTCGTCGCCCTTTGCGTGCCGTTCGACGCGGGACCAGCGCCGTCCACCTTGATGTCACCCCCGGTGCCATTCCCTTCGCGACGAATCCCATGGATGATTTTCCTGTCTCATTGATCAGCTGGCGGACGGGCCCTTCCATGGCAAGGTGTTGACCCTGCCCGGGCGGCGGGCGCGGACCTAGTCACGCAGGGAGTCAACGTGGCCCATCCCGACCTGCAGGCCGAGGACGTGGACCAGCACGCCGCAAGCCCTGCGATACCCCGGCAGCGGGTAGTCCCCGCCCGGCGGTCCCGAGCGGGCGTCGCCGACAGCGCCGTCGCCTGGCGACCGCTGCGGATCGCGATGATCGGCCAGAAGGGGATGCCGGCGACCTACGGCGGGATCGAACGGCACGTGGAGGAGATGGCCAGCCGGCTCGCCAGCTACGGGCACGAGGTCACCGTCTACTGCCGCCGGAGCTACGGCGAGACACCCGCCGACGGCTACCGGGGCGTACGGCTGCGTCAGACCCACACGATCGCGAGCAAGCACCTCGACGCCATCGTGCACGCGGCGACCTCGACCATGGCGGCGATGGCCGCGCGGCCCGACATCGTGCACTACCACGGGCTCGGGCCGGCCCTGGTCGCCCCACTTCCGCGTGCCCTGTCCCGGGCGCGCGTGGTGTTGACCGTGCACGGGCTGGACAATCAGCGGGGCAAGTGGGGGCTCGCCGCGCGGGCGGTGCTGGGCAGCGCCCACTGGTTCAGCGGGTACGTCCCGCACCAGCGGGTGGCGGTCTCCCAGGGGCTCGCCGCCCACTACTCCGACCGGTTCGGCCGTCCCACGACCTACATCCCGAACGGCGTGAATCCGGCCCGACCGGCGCGGACCCGCCAGATCCAGGAACGGTTCGGGCTGACCCCCGGCGGCTACCTGCTGCTGGTCGGTCGGCTGGTGCCGGAGAAGGCGGCCGACCTGCTGATCCGGGCGTTCCGTCGGACCGAGACCCCGATGCGCCTGGCGATCGTCGGCGGGTCCTCGTTCACCGACGACTTCGTGGACCGGCTGCGCCGGGAAGCCGGGGCGGACGACCGGATCGTCTTCACCGGGTTCGCCTACGGTGACCTGCTCGCCGAGCTGTACGCCGGTGCCGCCGGCTTCGTTCAACCGTCCCGGTTGGAGGGACTGCCGTTGACGTTGCTGGAGGCGGCCGCGTACGGGCTGCCGGTGGTCGCCAGCGACATCGCGCCGCACGTCGAGGTGCTCAAGTCCGACAGCGCCGGCGGGCGGTTGTTCCGTGACGGCGACGAGGACGACCTGGTCCGGGTGTTGACGTCGCTGCTCGCCGACCTGCCGGCTGAACGGGCCGGTGCCGTGGCGCTGGGCGGGCGGATCACCAACAGGTACAGCTGGGACACCGCCGCCCGCGAGTTGGAGCAGCTCTATCTCCGGCTGGCCCCGGGGCCGGGCAGGCGGGCCAGGGCACGACCCGTGGGAGTCGCCCACTGACCGGGCGACGTTCGCCGGGAAGACCCCGGATCAGCCCCCCGGAGGACGGAGCAGTCGGTGCAACGGCCCCTTCTGCCGTCGAGGCGACAGGACTAGATTGAACCGATCTTGTGCCGGGAGGACATCGGTTGGCCGCGCCCGGCAGCGGCCGGGCAGCGCCGATTCAGTTCAGTGGGATCAGTGGAACAACACACGCAGCAGGTCACTCCGCTCATGACCAGGCGGCTCGACCCGACCCGCCTGCTCACCGGCGGAGCGGCGCTGGCCGCCGCGGTCGTGGCGGTGGTCGCGGGCGTCTCCATGGCGGCCGGTGACCGCAGGGGTGTGGTGCTGCCGCTCGCGGCGGTCGCGGGGATCGCGGTGGCCGTCCTCGCGCTGACCCGGTTCGCCGGGTACGTGCTGCTGATGCTCGCGGTGCGCTCCTGCGTCGACCTGTTCAAGCTGACCGGCCCGAGCGCCGGCCAGGCCGACTCCGCCGGAACGGCCCGGGCGGTGGACCCCTCCACCCTGCTCGCGGTGCTGTTCCTCCTCGCCGCCGGGCTCTGGCTGGCCGCGCAGCTCGGTCGGCACGGGCGGTTGCGCGGCTCCCCGCTCAGCTGGGCCATGCTGCTGGTCGGAGCCAGCAGCGTGGTCAGCGCCCTCGGTGCCAGCCGGCCGGCGAACAGCCTGTTGGAGGCGCTGCGGATCCTCACCGTGGTGGTGATGTTCGTGGTGCTGGAACAGCTCATGCCGGACACCGCGGCGATCCGCCGGGTCCTGCTCGCCTGCTACGCCTCCCTGGTGCTGGCGCTGGGCTACACCGTCGTGCTGTCGTTGCTCGGCAACCCGCCAGCCGAGGTGAAGGGCGACTTCACCCGGATCAGCGGCACGTTCAGCCAGTCGACCACGTTCGGCCGCTACCTGATGTTCATGGTGATCTTCGGGTTCGCGGTGTACCGCTTCCTGGATCGTCGCCTGCGGGCGTCCCTCGGGGTGCTGCTCGCGCTCTCGCTGCTGTTCCTGCTGCTCACCAACACCCGCAGCGCCCTGCTCGGCGCGGCGATCGGCCTGGTGGTGGTCGCCGCGCTGCACCGCAGCAAGCGGATGCTGGTCACCCTCTGCGTGGTGGCGGTCGCCGGGGTGGCCCTGGTGCCCGCCGTCGGCGAACGCTTCGCCCAACTCGGTACGTCGCGCGCGGTCGGCGGAGACCCGACCGGAAACACCCTGGCCTGGCGGATCGGCTACTGGACCGAGATCGTCACGCTCGCCGACCGGAACCCGGTGACCGGCATCGGGCCGAACATGACCCAGCGTGAGACCGACGAGGCGAAGAAGCCGCACAACGACTTCCTGCGGGCGTACGTGGAGACCGGGCTGCTCGGTCTCGGGGCGTACCTGCTGATGCTGTTCGCCTTTCTGCACACTGCCCGGACAGCGCTGCGGCGCGCGCCTCCGGGCAGCTTGGAGCGTGGCGTCGCCGTCGGGTTCACCGGCTGCGCCGCCGCGTTCGTGGCGGTCAGCGCCGCCTCCAACGTCATTTCCAACGTGGTCACCCTCTGGTACTTCGTCGCGTTCGCCGCGGCGGCCAGCGTGATCGCCCGCCAACCGGCTCCGAACCTGACCGGCGAGCAGCCACGAGGCACGTCCGTCCCGGTTTGACTGAACGACAGCATTGGGGAAAAAGTGGAGATCGTCGACTACCTGCGGGTCGCCCGGCGGCGCCTCTGGGTACTCGTGGGCGTGCCGGTGCTCGCCACCGGCGCCGCGGCCGCCATCGTCCTGTTCGCACCACAGCAGTTCAGCGGGACCGCGTACGTGGCGGCGCCGGCGCTCGTGGGCGGCGCGGCCGGGACGCAGTACACCGGTACGCAGGCGGCGAACCAGTTCGTCGCGGCGTTCGGCGCGGCGGTCACCTCGCCCCGCGTCCTCGCCGACGTGGCCGCTGACACCGGGGTGCCGCCGGAGCGGTTGCGCGACGGGCTCGCCATCACGCAGGTCGGCGCGAGCAGCCAGTTGGAGGTGACGTACACCGCCGGCGACCGGGCGACTGTCGCGCCGGTGCTGACCGCGACCACCACCCGGGCGCTGGCCTTCCTCTTCTCCTCCCAGGTCGGCATCGCCACCGGCGAGGTCGAGGCGGCCAACGCCGACGTCACCGCGGCGACCAAGGCGATCGGTGAGTGGGAGAAGACGAACAAGGTCTCCCAGCCGGACCGGATCTACCAGGCCACGCTGGGCGAGCTGACCAGCCTGCGCCAGCAGCAGCTCTCCATGCAGGCGGTCGGCAACAGCCGGGGTGTCGACGCGGCGACCGCCGCGATCACCGCCGCCCAGAAGAAGCTCGACGAGCTGGGGCCGAAGCTCCCCGACTACCAGGCCCTGCTCGCCCAGCGGGACGCGGCGACCAACGCCCTGTCCCAGGCGCGGGAAGGGTTGCAGGCGGCGCGGGCGCAGGCCCAGGCTGCCGATCCGAAGCAGGTGACCAGCATCGGCGAGGCGCACGAGGTGAGCCGGATGACGGAGCTGGTGCGCACCGCCCTGCCGGTGGGCGGTGCCGGTCTGCTGCTCGGGGTGCTGCTGGTGGGCGTACTCGAACTGCTCTCCCGGGGTCGTACTGCCGCCCGGCCGGTGGCCCCGGCGGCGACCACCGCGGCCCCCTCGGCGCCGGCGGAGACCGTGACCGCGGCACGGTCGTGACCGTCGGAGAACGGGCCGCCGGGTGCGCGAGGTGACCGGCCGGTCGTCGGCCGCGCCGGAGGCCGGCGACCAGCAGATACGCGGCATGGCCCGCGGCGGTGTGCTGAACCTGGGCAGCGCCGTGCTCAGCCAGGTGGCGCTCTTCCTGGTCATGCTGTTGCTGGCCCGGGTCCTGGGTGTACGCGAACTCGGCCGGTACGCCCAGGTCTACGCCGTGCTGTCGCTGCTGGGGCTGCTCTCGCTCTCCGGTTTCCGGGCCGGGCTGACCCGGTTCGTGGCGGTGCACCTCGCCGACGACGAGCCGGCCGCCCTCCGGGGCGCGATCCGCCTCGGGATCGGCATCTCGGCCGTGGCGTCCACAGTGATCGCCCTCGGTCTGGCGATCGGCGCACCGTGGCTCGCCGACGCCCTGCACGACCCGCAGCTCACCACCGGGCTGCGGTTGGCGGCGCTCTGCCTGCCCGCCGCCACCGTCTGCGAGGCCGCGCTCGCGGCCACCCGGGGATGGCGCACGCAACGGGCCTACGCGCTCATCGGCCAGGTCTACGAGCCGGGCGCCCGGCTGGTGCTCACCGCGCTGGCGCTCGCCCTCGGAGCGGGCCTGACCGGCGCGTTCTGGGCGCTGGTGGTGGCGAGCTGGAGCGCGGCCGGGTTCGCTCTCGTGGCGCTGGCGCGGATGGTGCGCCGGGTGCCCGCCGCCCGGCCCGCGTACCGGCCGGGCGAGCTGTTCCGGTTCTCCACAGTCAGCTGGGTCTCCTCGCTGTCGTCCACCGGGCTGATCTGGGTGGACGCGTTGCTGCTCGGCTTCTTCGACTACGGTCCCGACGCGATCGGCGTCTACCACGTGGCGACCCGGTTGGTCACGATCGCAGTGTTCGTGCTGGCACCGGTGAACGCCTCGTTCGGTCCGCACCTGGCGCACCTCTACCACCAGGGTCGACTGGACGAGGTCCGCCGGATCTACCGGGTCGCCACCGGTTGGGTGCTCCGGCTGTCGTTGCCGGCCTTCGTGGCGTTGCTGGTCTTCCCGGAGCAGTTGCTGCGGTTGGTCGGCGGGCCGGGTCTGGCCGGTGGTGCGGCGGTGACGGTGGTGCTGGCGCTCGGCCAGCTCGTCAACGCCGCCACCGGGCCATGCGGGACGCTGCTGAACATGTCCGGCCGGGTCTCGGTCAACATGGTGGACAACCTCGCGGCCCTGCTGCTCAACGTCCTGCTCAACCTCTGGCTCATCCCGGCGTACGGCATTCTCGGCGCGGCGGTGGCCTGGGCGGTGTCGTTGGCGGCGGTGAACGTCGCCCGGGTCTGGCAGGTGCGCGCGCAGGTGCACACCGTGCCGGTGACGGCGGGCATGGTCAAGGGCCTGGTCGCCGCGCTGGTCGCGATGGGCGTCGGCTTCGGTGTGCGGTGGTTGGTCGGGGGCGGGACCGGGCAGCTTGTGGTCGGTCTGGCCGCGATCGTGGCGGCGTACCTCGCCGTGGTGCTCGCCCTCGGGCTCAGTCGGGAGGACGTCATGGTGTTGCGCTCGGTGACCCGCCGAGGTGGTCGACGTGCCCCGGCCGACCCCGCCGACGGTGCCGGTGTGGGCGCCGGCCGCCCCGTGGTCCGCTCGTGACCGGCGTCGCGCGGCGTCAGGTCACCGACCGGCTGCGTCGGGGGGTACGCGCGGCGCGGGCCTGGGGACGCGCGGCCCGGCCGGGAGAGCCCGGCCCGCTGCCCGACTTCCTGGTGATCGGTGGGCAGCGCTGCGGCACCACGTCGCTGTACCACCATCTCGCCGCGCATCCCCAGGTCCGGGTGGCCAGCGGCAAGGAGTTGCAGTACTTCAGCGTCCACCATGGTCGGGGGGTGCGGTGGTACCGGGGGCACTTCCCGCGCCTCGCCCCGGGTGAGCGCACGTTCGAGGCGAGCCCCTACTACCTGTTCCATCCGAGCGTGCCGGCCCGGGTCGCGGCGACCCTGCCGCAGGCCCGCTTCGTCGTCCTGCTGCGCGATCCGGTGCAGCGGGCGTACTCGCACTACCTGCACACCCGCTCCTACGGCTTGGAGCCGCTGTCCTTCGCCGACGCGCTCGACGCGGAGGAGGAGCGGTTGGCCCGGGCAACGCGCGGTGGCCCGGACAGCGCCGCCGCGCACCGGGCGTTGCGTAATTATTCGTACGCGGCCCGGGGTCGCTACGCCGAGCAGCTGGACCGGTGGTTCGCGCAGGTCCCGCGGGAGCGGATCCACGTCGCCCGGACCGAAGACCTGCACACCGACCCGGCCGGCACGTACGGCGACATGCTGCGCTTCCTCGGCCTGCCGCCCTTCACCCCCGAGGCGTTCACCCGGCACACCCGTCGCGTCGACCACGGCGTCTCGCAGCTGACCCCGGCCCTGCGGGACCGGCTGGGCGAGTACTTCGCGCCGCACAACGCCCGCCTGACCGCGCTGCTCAACTGGCCCGACCCCTGGCCCGACCCCTGGCCCGGCTAGGGCACGGCGGTCACCGTCGGTCACCGCCGCCGAGGCGGACGCGGCAATGAGCGGTATACCTCAGAGGCATATTTATACCTCTGAGGTATACCGCTACCCGGCACATCGACATGCGGGCCAGCGAGCGCACGCTGGAGGTCGCGTAGGCGGTCGGGCCCTAGCGGACGGCGGCGAGGATCCGGTCCACCGGCTGGTCGGCGCGGAGCAGGACGGGGACGTCGGTCACTGTGGTGCCGCCGCCGGCCGCGCCGAGCGGGGAACCCACCGCCCCGGTCCGTCCGCCCGGTGTCGCCGGCACGCTCACCGGCGTGTTCGACGCCGACCAGAGCACCAGCGTGCTCGACCCGCCCCGGACGAACGCGACCCCGTGCAGCCTGCCGGCCACCGGGGCGGGCAGAGGGGTGACGGTGGCGTCCCGGGCCGCGTCGGCCAGGGCGGCCAGCATCCGGCCGGCGTCCCGTTCGGCGCCGTCCGGGTCGAGCAGGCCGTAGCGGACCTCGCTGCCGGCGGCGTTGTTCGGGTTGTACGCCAACGGCAGCCAACTGATCTCGCCGACCCCGCCGGCGACCAGCAGAGTGACCGTCTTGACCATCTCCGCCGCCCGGCTGGCCGGGTCACCGTCGCCGTCGCGCCAGAACTGCCCGACCTCCCACGCCTGGATCGGCACACCCGGCGGTGTGGTGGCGCGCAGGTAGTCCAGCAGCGGGGCCACCCCGCTGAAGTGCTCGTAGAAGTGCACCTGACGGACGTCGACGGTGCGGTCGGTCAGCAGCGACTCGGTCACCGCCAGGAAGCGCAGGCTGCGGCTGTTGGTCTCGGTGGCGAGCGCCCGGCGCAGCTGCGCCTCCCCGGTCACCGCCGGGATCTGCTGCCCCCGGGTGCCGACCCGGCGTTGGAAGTACGCCTGGTAGGCGGCGATGGCCTCGGGCACCCGACCGGCGCGTACCAGCCGGTCGGCGACACCCATGCCGTACGCGACGCTGCTGATGCCGGAGTCGACCACCCGCGCCTTCGGGTCGGTCGCGCGGATCGTCTCGGCGGCGGCCCGGACCAGCCGCGCGTACTCCTCGGGACTGCCGGCCCAGTAGCTCGGCGCGTTGACCTCGTTCTCGATGGCGTACTCCCGCACCCCGTACGGGCCGTAGCGCTGCACCACCGAGCGGACGAACCGCTGGTACGCGCCGAGGTCG
Source organism: Micromonospora noduli (assembly GCF_003264475.1). Lineage (NCBI taxonomy): Bacteria > Bacillati > Actinomycetota > Actinomycetes > Micromonosporales > Micromonosporaceae > Micromonospora > Micromonospora noduli. Next base: position 157,255 of record NZ_PYAC01000017.1, read on the forward strand.
GTGGGCATCGCCGACTCGGTCTTGTTCGCCGTGCCCCGGGTGTAGCGGGCGGTGCCACCGGTCGCCCAGCACACGCCGGTGCGGATCTTCAGGTGCAGTGTGATGCCCAGCTCCCGGCTGCGCGACGCGATCTCGTCCAGCCCTGCCCAGTCGGCCTGCCCCGAGGTCCGTTCGATCTCGCACCAGGAGATCTCCTCGTACGTCGCCGAACCGGCGAGCCGGCGCAGGTACGGCTCGAACTGCTTGTACCGCGACCAGTCCCAGTGCGCGCCGAACGGGTTGCTCACCTGGTCGGCGGTGCGCCCCGGCGTGCCGGCTCCGGGCGCCGCCGTCGCGGAGGGGGTGGCCGCCGGCGGCGGATCGTCGCCGCCGGCGGTGCAGCCGGCGGTGAGCAGAAGCGTGGCGGCGACGGCGGTGGCGACCGCGCGCAGCCGGCCGGGGCGGGTCACCGGTAGCCCAGCGCGCGCAGGGTCGGACCGGAGAAGACCCAGACCAGCAGGCGGAGGAACGGGTCGAGTTCGCGGCGGTAGCTGCCCACCCGGGAGCCGTAGATCGGCGCGGTGTCGCCCACGGCCGCGCGTCGTCGCTCCGCCTCGGTGGTGTACTTCTGGGCCACGTCGTGCTGCTTGCTGTCGTAGTCGAGGATGCCGTCCTCCCAGGGCTCGCCGAGGAACTCGAAGAGGCCCCGCATCGCCTTCTCCGGCTCGCTGACCGCCTGCTCGTACCGCAGCTCGTAGTAGCGGTCCGCCGGCAGGGTGGCGCCGACTGCCCGCGCGGCGCGGATGTAGCGCGGCCACTTCACCACGCACTTCACCGCCGACCAGTAGCCGAACCGTTTGCGGTGCGAGACCACCACGTCGCGTCCGTCCCGGATGAGGTGCACGATCTGGGCGTCCGGGAAGACCTCGGTGACGAAGTCGAGCGACATCGCGTACATCGGGGTCTTGTCGGCCCACCGGGTCTTGCCCCGCGCGGCGGCGTAGTCGGCGTGCACGCCGCCGAAGAAGTCCCGGATCCGGCGCAGCCAGTCCTCACGCGGAAAACCGAAGCGGGCCAGGCGTTCCCAGTCCCGGCCGACGATCCGTCGCAGGTCCGGCAGGAACCGGGTCTCCGGGCCGCAGCTGATCCGCGAGTGCGAGTCCAGGACGAGGCGCACCATAGTGGTGCCCGACCGCTGGCAGCCGACCAGGAAGATCGGCGCGGTACGGGTTCCGGTGTCAGCCACTGTCGACCGCCTTCGTCGTCTCAAATCGGGCATCGGCCGCGGCGCGGTCGAGCCGGTCGGTCAGCTCGTCGCAGCGGGCCCGGACGCCCGGGTCGATCGGTAGCCGACGGTGGCCCGCCGCGCCGTGCGACGCGCGTGGGGCGATGTGCGCGTGCAGCCGGGAATGGTAGGGGAAGTCGAGGAAGGCGCAGAGCCGTCGGAGCTGCGCGGCGGGCTGCGCGACCAGGCTGTCGTAGCGGCAGAGCAGCACGTCGGCCCGCCGGTCCAGGCCGAGCTGGAAGAACAGCGAGTTGCGGACGTACCAGAACAGCGCCGCGCCGCTGTGCGGATCCAAACTCCGCGGGTCGTGGGCCCTGACCAGCTCGACCGTGTCGGCGTCGAGGCGTTGCCCCTGCCACCGGCGGCCGATGCTGCCGTCGGCGATCGCGCGCAGGGCCCGCAGGTTCGCGTCACCGAACTTGGCGACCTCGGAGCGGGCCCGGTCATCGACGTCGCGGTAGACCCAGAGCGCGCGCCCCGGCGCCACCCCCGGCAGGGCCAGCAACTCGTCCACGCGGTGGCTCTCACAGAGCGGCTTGACCAGGACGTACGCGTGCCGGCTGCGGTGGAGGGTAGCGGTCAGCACCGGATCCGGGCGCAGTTGGAAGCGGTGGAAGAGGGTGCTGTCGTTCTCGTTGCGGACCTCGACCTCGGGGGCGGCGTCCAGGCCCCGGACCAGCATGTTCGTGCCGGAGCGTTGCAGACCGACCAGGTAGACGGGCATCGCCGAGCCGGGCGTCCGGCCGTGCCGCCGTCGCCAGCGTCGCTTCGCCAGGGCGATGCCGATCCGCTCGACCGGGTTGAGGCGGTCCTCCTCGATCAGCCGTCCGATCCCCTCGGTACGCGCCCAGCGCAGATGCCGCCGGACCCGCCGCGCGGTGTACGCGAGCGCGGAGACCTCGTCGTCGGCTGCCACGGTCCTCCTCGTCGGACACCGGCCCGGCCCCGCACCAGAGCGGGTGCGACCGGCGGCAGCCAGGCTATCGGGAGATCATGGTGGGAGGCCAGGCCGCGGACCGCACGGGCAGACGAAGATCACCCGTTCAGCCACATGCGAAACGTGAGCTGGACTCGCCGACCTGCCCTGCATACCGTGGGCCCTGGCCGGGGCGGGCAGACCCCGGTCATCACCTCCGGGCCCGGTTCGCCCGATCGATGTGAGCAGGGCGAGTCGATGCGCGTGCTGCATGTGAACAAGTTCCTCTACCGCCGTGGCGGCGCGGAGGGGTATCTGCTCGATCTCGCCGACCTGCAACGGGCTGCCGGCGACACGGTCGCCTACTTCGGCATGAGCCACCCGGAGAACGAGTCGCCCCTGCCGTACGCCGCGCGGTTCCCGTCCGAAGTGGAGTTGGAGCCGGCGCCGAGCGGGGTGCGGCCCCGCGCGGTGGCCGTCGGCCGGATGCTGTGGTCACCGACGAGCCGCCGCGGACTGGCCCACGTGATCGACGACTTTCGGCCGGACGTGCTGCACCTGCACAACATCTACCACCAGCTCTCCCCGTCGGTGCTCGCCGCGGCCCGCGCCGCCGGTGTGCCGTGCGTGCTGACCATGCACGACTACAAGCTCGCCTGCCCGAGCTACCAACTGCTGGACCGGGGCCGCCCCTGCCAGGCGTGCGTCACCGGTGGCCCGTTGCAGGCGGCCCGTCGCCGCTGCAAGGACGGATCGCTGTCGCGCAGCGGCCTGCTCGCCGTCGAGTCCTGGTTGCACCGTCAGCTCGACGCGTACGACCCGGTGCAGCTCTTCGTCAGCCCGAGCGGGTTCCTGGCCGACGTGATGCGCCGCGCGGGTGTCTACCCGGACCGGTTGCGGGTGGTCAACCACTTCGTCGACCTGACCGGCGTCGCGGCCAAGCAGACGCCCGGCGGCGGTGTCGTCTTCGCCGGCCGGCTGGCGCCGGAGAAGGGTGTCGACGTGCTGATCGAGGCGGCCGCCGCGTTGCCGCCCGGAGTCAGCGTGGACATCGCCGGAGACGGCCCGGCCCGCCCGGAGTTGGAGGCGCTCGCCGCGCGGCGGGTGCCCGGCCGGGTCCGGTTCCACGGCCGTCTCGACAAGCCGCGCCTGCACGAGTTGATCCGGTCGGCGGCGGTGGTCGCCGTTCCGTCCCGGTGGCACGAGAACCAACCGATGGCGGTGCTGGAGGCGTTCGCCTGCGGTGTGCCGGTGGTCGCCACCGACCTGGGCGGGCTTCCCGAGCTGATCGAGCCCGAGCTGGATGGCCACGTCGTCGCCGCCGATGCGCCGAGGGCCCTCGGCGACGCGCTGAACGACCTCCTGGCCGACCCCGAACAGGCGTACCGGATGGGCCGGGCCGGCCGGGCGAAGATCGCCGCCCAGTTCGCCCCGGACCGGCACCTGGAGCGGATCCGTGGGCTGTACGCGGAGGCCGCCGAGGCGCTGCCGTCGCGCCGGCGGGCCGGCCGGGCCACCACCGGTGGGGGAGCGGCCCGGTGAACCCGGTACGGGTGCTCTACCTCGCCGGCAGTGGTCGCAGCGGCAGCACGCTGGTGACCACGGTCCTGGGACAGCTGCCGGGCTTCTTCGCGGCGGGCGAGCTGCGCTACCTGTGGCGACGCGGCATCCTGGAGAACCGACCCTGCGGCTGCGGCTCCCCGGTCGCCGACTGCCCGCTCTGGGCCCGGGTGCGCGCCGACCTGACCGACGCCGACCCGGCCGGGATCGCCGCCCGGTTGGCCCAGCGGCTGCGGCTGCGCGGATTACCCGCACTGCTGCGCCGCCAGCGTCGGGGACAGCCGCCGGTCGCGGGCCACCCCGACGACACGCAGCTGGCCCGGCTCTACGCCTCGATCGCCGAGCACGCCCTGGCCAACCGGTCGGACGGTGTCATCGTCGACTCCTCCAAGCTGCCGCCGTACGGCGCCCTGCTCGGCAGCCTGCCCGGCATCGACCTGTACGTCCTGCACGTGGTGCGCGACCCGCGCGCCACCGCGTACTCCTGGCGTCGCCGACGCCCGCTGGACGGGCGCGCCGACGATGAGCTGATGAGCCGGCCACCGGTCGGCAAGGCCGCGCTGCTCTGGCTGGTCTGGAACACCGCGACCGTACGACTGTGGGGCGACCGCCGCCGTGCGCCCGGCCGCTACCTGCGGCTGCGGTACGAGGACTTCGTGACCGACCCGGCCGGCGCCACCGCCCGGATCGCCCGCTTCGTCGGCGCGACCCCCGACGAGCTTCCGTTCCCGACACCGGCAACGGTGCGGCTCACCCCCACCCACTCGGTGGCCGGCAATCCGTCGCGGCACCGCACCGGGCTGGTCGACGTGGTCGCCGACACCGAGTGGCTGACCGGGCTCCCCACCCGCGCGTACGCCGTGGTGACCGGGCTGACCGCCGTGGCCCTGACCCGGTTCGGCTACCCGTTGCGCCGCCCGACGGTCACCTCTCCCGCCGCCCGCCTCGCCGCGGACCCGGCCGTCTCCCCGTCACCGGCCACCCGGCAGGAAGGCTGAACGATGCTCTCACTGGTGGTGGGCACCGGTCGCTGTGGTTCGACCCTGGTCCAGGAGTTGCTCTCCCGGCATCCCGCGGTCGGCTTCGTCTCCGGCCTGGACGACAAACTGGCCCGGCTCAACCCGAAGGGCAGGTTCAACGGCGCGCTCTACCGGCGTTCGGCGCCGCGCCCGGCGGGGATGACCTCGCTGCGACACAGTCGACGGTTGCTGGAGCGCGGCCGGCTCCGGGTGGCGCCGTCGGAGGCGTACCACCTGCTCGACCGGCAGGTGCTGGCCGGCTTCTCCCGACCGTGTCGGGACCTGGTGGCCGAGGACCTGACCCCGTTCGTGGCCCGGCGGCTGCGGGCCTTCTTCGACGAGCGGATCGCGCGGCAGGGCTGTCAGCAGTTCGTGCAGCACGTCACGGGGTGGCCGCGGACCGGCCTGCTGCACGCCGCGTACCCGGAGCTGCGGGTGGTCAACGTGGTGCGCGACGGCCGGGCGGTGGCCAACTCGTGGCTCCAGATGGGCTGGTGGGACGGCTGGCGCGGGCCGGACAACTGGATCTACGGCCCGCTCCCGTCCGACCTGCGCGAGGAGTGGGCCGAGTCCGGTCGCTCCTTCCAGGTGCTAGCCGCGCTGGGCTGGAAGATGCTGATGGACGCCTTCGCGCAGGCCCGGCTGCGTCACCCGGCCGACCAGTGGCTGGACGTGCGCTACGAGGACCTGGTTGAGCAGCCGCGCGAGCAGGTCGGGCGGATGCTCGACTTCCTCGGCCTGCGTTGGTCGACCGCCTTCGAGAAGGGCTTCTCCCGGTACGACTTCACAGTGGGCCGGGCGGAGGCGTACCGGGACGAACTCAGCCCGGCGCAGCTCACCGCGATCGAACGGGTGCTGGAGAAGCCGCTGGCCGAGTGGGGCTACCCGGTCTAGGGGCGTCTGTCGCCGTCCTCGCTATCGACGGACGTCACGGGGGGCGGCTAATCTTTGGCCCCACACCATCGATGTGAGGAGATGCGATGGCGCGCCGTACCGGCCGACCCTCCTACCAGTTGGACAAGGCCGATGTGCGTCACCGCCGCACACTGCGCTTGGTGGCCGGCGCGTGCGTGATCGCACTGGTCACCGCGTTGCTGGGTGGGCTGATCGGTTACCAGTTGGGCCGCCCGGACGCGACCGAGGCGACCATCGCGAGCATCAAGCAGAACGACGCGAAGCGGGACGCTCAGCAGATCGTGGAGCTGATCGAGACGGCCCGCCGCGTTCGCGACCAGGTCGCCCCGGTGCTGGCCGCCATCAAGACGGAGACGACCGCCGGACGTGCGCCCGACCCGGCGCAGGCGCGCCAGTGGCAGGGTGTCATGCGCCAGGCGGCCGAGCCGTTCGCCGACCCGCCGTCGGGGACCACCGCCACCAACGTGGCGCGCGGAGGTTTGCGCGGAGCGGTCCAGCAGGCGTCGCTGGCCGTCGACGCCTACGCGCTGGCGGCCGGCGTTCCGGCCGCGCAGCGTGCGGCACTGCTGGACGTCACCGCGCGGCAGGCGGCCGAGGCCGCGACGATCTGGTCGGTCGCGGCGACCCAGCTCGACCAGATCAGCGTCGATTCCGGCCAGGGCCACCAGCATGTGTTCCTGGACACAGACCCCCACGAAGGGGCCCTCACCCCGGACGGGGCGGCCGAGGGAACCGGTGGCTGAGGCACCTTGCGGGGCAAGTGTCGGGTTTGCCGGCAGAGGTCGGCGTGCCGGGTCGGCCGAGCGGTCACGGCGTGATCTATGGGCGACCCGCCGGATCGGGTACGGTCGCTTATCGCAATGTCTATGAACCAGATTGGCTTTCCGTGCAATGGAAGCCGAATCGGAGGGACACAGCCGTGAGGTTCCCAAGCGCCGTCCGTCAGGCCGGCCTCGTCGTGGCCGTCGCCGCCCTGGCGTTGACCGCGGGTTGCGCGAAGAAGGACGACAGCGAGGTCCAGGCGAGTGGCGTCAAGCTGGTCGCGGCGGGCAAGCTGACCGTCTGCACCCACCTGCCGTACCCGCCGTTCCAGTCCAAGGACGCCAGCGGCAAGGTGACCGGCCTCGACGTCGATATCATGGACCTGGTCGCCAAGGAGCTCGGCGTCGAGCAGACGATCATCGACACCCCGTTCGAGGGGATCAAGTCCGGCCAGGACCTCAGCACCGGCAAGTGCGACGCGGCCGCCGCCGGCATGACCATCACCGAGGAGCGGCGGAAGGTGGTCGACTTCTCCGATCCCTACTTCGACGCCACCCAGGCGATGCTGGTGAAGACCGGCAAGACGTACAAGTCGCTCGACGACCTCAAGGGCAGGAAGCTCGGCGTCCAGGCGGCCACCACGGGTCGTGACTACGCCAAGAAGCTCGAGGCGGAGAAGGGCCTGAAGCTTGTCGAGTTCGAGGACCTCGCCGCCCTCCAGCAGGCCGTCTCCAACGGCCAGGTCGAGGCCGCCATCAACGACCTGCCGGTCTGGACCGAGTACCTGAAGGAGAACCCGGGCGGGTTCGAGGTGGCCGCCGAGTTCGACACCGGCGAGCAGTACGGCTTCCCCGTCAAGAAGGACACCAACCCCGAGTTGCTCAAGAAGATCAACGAGGTGCTGGCCAAGGCCAAGCAGGACGGCACGTACAACACGATCTACGAGAAGTGGATCGGTAAGCAGCCGAGCGCCTGAGCGCCACGCACTACCGGAGGGCGCGCGTCCCGCGCGCCCTCCGACGTCGGTAACCTCCGGGAAGGCAACGAGCGAACGTGAAGCTGCGACGCCGCCAGCGGGAGCGGCTGTCCCTCGGGCTCCAGTACCTGGTCTTCATCGCCATCATCGCCACGGTGCTCGTCGCCGCGGACTGGGACAGGTTGGCCGACGCGTTCTTCCGCGTCGACATCATCAAGTCGATGTTCCCGACGATCATCACCGTCGCGCTGCGCAACACCATCCTCTACACGCTGGGCGCGTTCGCCTTCGGCCTCGTCTTCGGCACCATCCTGGCGCTGATGCGCCTGTCCCGGGTGGCGCCGTACCGCTGGGTGGCGACGGCGTACATCGAGCTGTTCCGGGGTCTGCCCGCGCTGCTGGTGCTCTTCCTCGTCGGGTACGGCATCCCGATCGCCTTCCCGGAGCGCGAGATTCCGGGCGGGGTGTTCGGTTCGATCGCGATCGGCCTCGGGTTGACCGCCGCGGCGTACATGGCGGAGACGATCCGGGCCGGCATCCAGGCCGTGCCGAAGGGGCAGATGGAGGCGGCGCGGACCCTCGGCATGTCGCACTTCACCGCCATGCGCACGATCGTCATCCCGCAGGCGTTCCGGATCGTGATCCCGCCGCTGACGAACGAGCTCATCCTGCTCACCAAGGACTCGTCGCTGGCCTACGTGCTCGGGGTGACGGCGCAGACGATCGAGATCACCAAGTTCGGTCGGGACATGCTCAACGACCGGGTGAACGCGACCCCGCTGCTGGTGGCCGGCCTCGCCTACCTGGTGATCACCCTGCCGCTGTCGCAGGTGGTACGACGCCTCGAACTCCGCTACGCCAAGGCTCGGTGACCCCGATGACGACCACGCCCTCCCGCCCCGCCGTGGAGATCCGCGACCTGCACAAGTCCTTCGGGCCACTCAAGGTGCTCAAGGGCATCGACTTCGAGGTCGGCCAGGGCGAGGTCGTCTGCGTCATCGGGCCGTCCGGCTCCGGCAAGTCGACCCTGCTGCGCTGCGTCGACCTGCTGGAGGAGCCGACCGCCGGCAAGATCTGGGTGAACGGGGTCGAGATGACCGACCCGGACGTCGAGATCGACGCGGTCCGCCGCGGCATCGGCATGGTGTTCCAGTCGTTCAACCTGTTTCCGCACCTGACCGTCCTGAACAACCTCACCATCGCCCAGCGCCGGGTGCTCCGGCGAGGTCGGGCCGAGGCCGAGCGGATCGCTCGCGCCAACCTGGAGCGCGTCGGGCTGACCGACAAGGCCGACGCCTTCCCGGCGCAGCTCTCCGGTGGGCAGCAGCAGCGGGCGGCGATCGCCCGGTCGCTGTCGATGGAGCCGAAGCTGATGCTCTTCGACGAGCCGACCTCCGCGCTCGATCCGGAGCTCGTCGGCGACGTGCTCACCGTCATGCGCAAGCTGGCTGAGGACGGCATGACGATGATGGTGGTCACCCACGAGATGGCGTTCGCCCGCGACGTCGCCGACCGGGTCGTCTTCATGGATGGTGGCGTCGTGGTCGAGCAGGGGCCGCCGCAGGAGGTGCTGGGCGCGCCGAAGCACGACCGGACCCGCGCGTTCCTCTCCCGGGTCCTCGACCCGACCCACGTCGCGCAGCTCGGTGGGCCCGACCAGTCGCCGGGCGCGCCCGACTAGCCGTTCGTGCGGGCGCATGACGCACGACCTGGACGAGCAATTTTGAGGTACCTGGCGGCCTTCACCGTGCGGTCGGCCAGCCTGCCAGGTCGATCTGCCGACAAGCGGCATCCACTCCGACCAAGGTGACCGGCCCAGCCACACTCCGCCGAGGGCACAGGTCGGCGTCCGCGGCCAGAGGTAGCGAGCCTCGCAGCGCGCCCCACACAACACCCACGCCACGGCCGAAACGTCGACGTCGGCCTAGCCGCGCCCCCGGCGATGCGTGTCAGCTTCATGTCAATCGACCGACGTCGTGATGTCAAGGTAATCTTCTTGCAATCAGACCTGTACTTTCGTCAATGGATTACATAAGTTGCTGTTATCCATCGAAAGTTCTGAGTCTTCCGAGCAAAGTCCGCGACGAGCCTCACCCTCAGTCGTGCCACCGCCCCCGAGCTCGGCGGTCGATGCACCCTGCCCTCGTCGCGTCTTCGCCCGGTCGGGAACGGAGACCCATGGACGATCACGCTGGTGGCCCTCACCGCCACCTGTCCCGCAGATCGCTGATCGCCACCGGCGCGCTCGCCGCCGGGGCGTTGGGCGCGTCCGCCCCAACGATCGGCACCGCGTTCGGTGGCAGCCCCGCCCGGGCCGCCGCGGGTGTCACCAAGAAGATCACCATCTACGCCGAGCAGTTGCCCGGCAACCTGTTCGGGTACGGCCTGGCGCCCGGTCAGGCCACCGTTCCGGGCCCGATCCTGGAGATGTACGAGGGTGACACGCTGGAGATCACCCTGGTCAACACCACCAACCAGCGGCTGTCCATCCATCCGCACGGGGTGGACTACAGCACCGAGTCCGACGGCAGTCCGTTCAACGCCTCGTTCAACAACCCGGGTGAGACGCGGACGTACGTCTGGCGCTCCCACGAGATGGTGGCCGCGGCCGGTCGGCGGTACATGCCGGGCAGCGCCGGCTACTGGCACTACCACGATCACGCGATGGGTACCGACCACGGCACCGGCGGTGTCGCGAAGGGACTGTACGGAGCGCTGATCGTCCGGCGACGTGGCGACATCCTGCCGTCGAAGCAGTTCACGGCCGTGTTCCACGACATGATGATCAACAACAAGATGGCTCCGGCGACCCCGATGTTCGAGGCGAACCTGGGCGAGCGTGTCGAGTGGATCGCCATCGGCCACGGCAACCTGTTCCACACCTTCCACCTGCACGCGCATCGCTGGGCGGACAACCGCACCGGGATGTTGGAGGGGCCGAGCGACCCGAGCCTGGTGGTCGACAACAAGGACCTCAACCCCGGCAGCTCGTTCGGTTTCCAGGTGCTGGCCGGGGAGGGCGTCGGACCCGGCGCGTGGATGTACCACTGCCACGTGCAGACGCACTCCGACGGCGGCATGGCCGGGATCTTCCTGGTGCGCAACGCCGACGGCAGCATGCCGCCGGGTGCCGAGGAGGCGATCCACCGGTTCCAGGGCCACACCCACACGCACGGAAGCTGACCGAACCGAAAGTGGGGACGGGCATGACCAGAAAACTACGACGAACCCTTGCCGCGGTAGCGGCCTTGGCGACACTGCTCCCGGCAACGACGGCGGCCGCGGCCGCACCACGAACGGCGGCCGCCCCGCAGGCGGCGGTGCCGCAGCAGACCGCGGTCCTGGTGTTCCACGGCCCGGTGGCCGAGCAGCAGGACCCGGTTTCTCGCGCGGTGGACACCATCAAACAGCTTGGTGCCGTTCATGACATCGATGTCACGGCCACCACGGACCCGGGCGCCTTCACCGCGACCGGGCTGTCCGCGTACCGCAGCGTGGTCTTTCTCTCCGCGACGGGCGCCGCGCTGAACCGCGACCAGGAGTCGGCGCTCCAGAACTACGTCAAGGCCGGCGGCGGTTTCGTCGGCATCGCCGACGCCGCCCGAGCCCAGGTCGACTCGACCTGGTTCACCGGGTTGATCGGCACCCGCCCGGCCGGCGCCATCCCGGTCGCCGAGCCGGTGACCCGGGTGACCGCCAGCGGCGAGAACCCGCCCAACGAGACCAAGGAGAAGCTGACCGACGGCGACGCCAACACGAAGTGGCTGGTCCGCACCCCGACCGCCTGGGTGGCGTACGAGTTGAGCGCACCGAAGAAGATCACCGGGTACGCGCTCACGTCGGCCAACGACTCCTCCGGTCGGGACCCGAAGGACTGGACCCTGCAGGGCTCCACTGACGGTCAGAGCTGGACCGACCTGGACCGCCGCACCGGGCAGACCTTCCCGGACCGGTACCAGACCCGGCGGTTCGACATCGCCGCGCCGCAGGAGTTCACGCGCTACCGGCTTAACGTCACAGCGAACAGCGGTGAACCGCTGGTCCAACTCGCCGACCTGCGCCTGTTCACCGGCAGCACCACCGCCCCGGAGCCGCCCGCGGTGAACCGCGCGGTGGTGAACATCCTGGACCGCAAGCACCCGGCCACCGCGTCGCTGCCGATGACCATCACCCGGTCCGACCGCTGGGAGAACTGGGACCCGAACCCGATCGGCACCGTGCACACCCTCGCCCAGGTCGAGGAGCGGCACTACAACCCGGGGGCGGCCGCCAACGGCGCCTTCCACCCGGTGTCCTGGTGCCGGGACTACGACGGCGGCCGGTCGTTCTACACCGGCATGGGCCACACCGAGGGCAGCTACGGCGAGGAGGCGTTCCGCACGCACCTCGCCGGCGCTCTCAACTGGACCACCGGTCGGGTACGCGGCGACTGCCAGGCCACCATCGCCGCGAACTACAAGGTGGAGCGACTCACCGCAGCCAACCAGACCGGGCAGCTGGACCAGATCGGCGAGCCGCACGGGCTCACCATCGCGCCGGACGGCACTGTCTTCTACGTCGGCAAGGCGGCCTGCCCGAGCGGCCCGATCGCGGACTGGAGCAACCCGAAGGTCGGCCTGGGCTGCGGCACCATCCACTCCTGGGACCCGCGCACGAAGCAGGTCAAGCTGCTCACCACGCTTGAGGTGATGGGCAACCGGGGCAGCGGCTCCGAGTTGGTCAAGAACGAGGAGGGTCTGCTCGGCATCGTGCCCGACCCCGCGTTCGCCGAGAACGGCTGGCTCTACGTCTACTGGATGCCGCACGACTCGGTCGACCGGGTGAAGCGGGTCGGTCAGCGGACCGTCTCGCGGTTCACCTACGACCGTCAGGCGCAGACCATCGACCAGGCCACCCGCAAGGACCTGTTGCAGTTCCCGGTGCAGATCCACAGCTGCTGCCACGCCGGCGGCGGCATGGCGTTCGACGCCAAGGGCAACCTCTACGTCGGCTCCGGCGACAACAACTCCTCGGAGGGGTCGCAGGGCTACGCCGGCAACAACTGGACCCAGGAGTACCAGGGGATCTCGTTCCAGGACGCCCGCCGCACGTCGGGTAACACGAACGACCTCGCCGGCAAGATCATCCGGATTCACCCGGAGCCGGACGGCACGTACACCATCCCGGAGGGCAACCTGTTCCCACCGGGCACCGAGAAGACCCGACCGGAGATCTACGTGATGGGCGTGCGCAACATCGCCCGCCTTCAGATCGACCCGGTGCACCAGTGGCTGACCGCCGGCTGGGTCGGCCCGGACGCCTCGTCGCCCAGCCCCACCCTGGGCCCGGCGAAGTACGAGACGGCCACCATCATCACCTCCGCCGGTAACCAGGGCTGGCCGTACTGCATGGGCAACCGGCAGCCGTACCGCGACCGCAGCAACACCGACGCGACAGTGCTGACCGGCTGGTACGACTGCGACAACCTGAAAAACGAGTCACCGCGCAACACCGGACTGGTGGACATCCCGGCGGCCCGGGACAACATGATCTGGTATTCGCCCGACGGCGGCGGCCCGGTGTTCCCGAAGCGGACCGACGGCAGCGGCCTGCCGACCTACGTGGCGGCCGACGCCACCTACACGCAGCCGTACCTGCGCGGCGGCGGGCAGGCCATCATGTCCGGCCCGACGTACCACCGCAGCCTCGTCGACACCGCCAGCGGCGTGGCGTGGCCGGAGCACTGGGACGGCAAGTGGTTCATCGGCGACCAGTCGAACGCCGCCAACCGGGTCGCGGTCACCGTCGACCCGGCCGGCGTGCCGCAGGCCGCCCCACCGGTGTACGCCGAGTCGCTGCGGGCCATCATCCCCGGTGGCAACGGCGACAACCGGTTGCAGAGCTGGATGGACGCGAAGTTCGGCCCGGACGGCGCGCTCTATCTGCTGGACTACGGCGGCGGCTTCTTCAGCCTGCACGCGAACCAGAAGCTGATCCGGATCACCTACACCGGCGGGGCGCCCACCCCGGCGCCGGCGGCGACCTCGGTCGCCGTGCAGAACAAGCCACTGACCATCGCCTTCACCGGTTCCCGCTCCGGCGGCGTCAGCCACCGCTGGGAGTTCGGCGACGGCGCCACGTCGACCGAGGCGGACCCCCGGCACACGTACGCCACTGTCGGCACCTACACCGCGAAGCTCACCGTCACGTACGCCGACGGTCAGACCGCGACGGTGCAGACCACTGTGACTGTGGGCTGCGCGGTACCCGACGACAGGTCGACGGTGTGGCTCGGCGACACCGACACCGGGGTGCCCAGTCGCACTGTCGGGCAGGGTTGCACGGCCAACGACCTGATCGACGACGAGAGCACCTGGACCGACCACAACGGTTTCGTCCGGCACGTCACCGCGGTGGCCCGCTCGTTGCAGGACGACGACCTGCTCAGCACCCGCGAAGCGGGCACCCTCACCCGCCTGGCCGCCGCGTCGGAGATCGGCCGGGACGGGCACACCGGGTACGAGCCGCTCTTCGACGGCACCGCCGAGTCGCTGCGCGGCTGGCAGCAGGCACCGTCGGGACAGTTCGGCATCCAACCGGACGGGTCGCTGCGCTCCAGCGGCGGCCTGGGCATGCTCTGGCACACCAAAGAGCTGGGCGACTTCTCGCTGAAGTTGCAGTTCCGGGACATCGCGCCGGGCACCGGCCGGGCCAACACCGGAGTCTTCATCCGGTTCCCGGATCTGCGAACGCCCCTCGACCAGCGGCCACCGGACAGCTGCGGCACGGTCGGGTCGGCGCGGACCTCGCCGGCCTGGATGGCGATCTACTGCGGACACGAGATCCAGATCTACGACGGTGACACCGGTGAGCCGCAGAAGACGGGCTCGGTCTACAACTTCGACCCGGTGCCGCTGGCCCAGGCCGGCGTGACGCCGAAGAACGAGTGGAACGACTACGAGATCCGCGCCGTCGGGCAGCACTACACGATGATCCGCAACGGCGTGGTGATCAACGAGTTCGACAACACGCCGGGCAAGCAGTCGTCGCGCGCCGGCGACCCGCCGACCGACCTGCGGCAGTTCCTGCGCGGCTTCATCGGCCTGCAGAACCACGGTGACAACGACCTGACCGAGTTCCGCAACATTCGTGCGCGGGAACTCTAGGAGTGACGATGACCCGACGACTGACGGCCGCGCTGGCGGCGCTCCTGCTCACGGTGATCCCGTTGGCAGTGGCGCCCGCCTCCGCCGCCCCGCGTGTCGCCGCCGACCAGGTGCTGACCTGGACCGCCGACGACAGCATCACCCAGTACAAGTCCGCGCCCACCACGGCGGTGGCCGGAGCGACCACGATCATCTGGGAGAACAGCGCGGCCACCGGAAACACCACCGGGATGCCGCACACCCTGACCTTCGACACCAGCACCGAGGGCTACAACCACGACGTCACAGTCAACATCCTGGCCAGCCCGTTCGACGCCAACGACGGCCGCCACCAGGCGACCGTGACGCTGACCCCGGGGCGGTACCGGTACTTCTGCTCGATCCCCGGCCACAGCTCGATGGTCGGTGAGCTGGTGGTCACCGACGGCGGTGGCGGCGGTGACACCACCGCGCCGACAGTGACCGCCGCGGTCTCCGGCGACCAGGACCAGGACGGCAACTACCTCGGCGCGGCCACGGTGACCGTGACGGCCACCGACGCCGACTCGGGGGTCCAGACCGTCGAGTACCAGGTCGACGACACCAGCTTCCTGCCGTACACCGAGCCGGTGCGAGTGACCGCGATCGGTGACCACGCGGTGCAGTTCCGCGCCACCGACCAGGCCGGCAACACCAGCGCAGTCGGCTCGGTGGCGTTCCGGATCGTCGAGCCGGGGGAGGAGGACACCACCGCGCCGGTGGTGGCGGTCGCGCTGGCCGGCGACCGCGACGGCGACGGCAACTACATCGGTACGGCCACCGCCACGTTGACCGCCACCGACAGCGGATCCGGCGTCGCCACCATCGAGTACGCCCTCGACGGGGCGGCCTTCACCGCGTACACGAACCCGATCGTGGTGAACGCGGCCGGGATGCACATGCTGCACTACCGGGCCACTGACGTCGCCGGCAACACGTCGGCGGAGCAGATGTCCCACTTCACAGTCGTCGAGCCGCAGGCCGAGGACACCACCCCACCCACTGTCGCCGCCACGGTGGCCGGTGACCGCAACGACGACGGCGGGTACGTCGGCGGCGCGACCGTCACCGTCACGGCCACCGACGCCGAGTCGGGCGTGGCGAAGATCGAGTACGCGCTCGACACCGGAGGCTGGACGGCGTACGCCGCTCCGGTCGCCGTCCGCGCACCCGGCGCGCACACGGTGCGGTATCGGGCGACCGACACGGCGGGGAACTCCTCCACCGAGCAGTCGACGTCGTTCACCGTGGTGGTCGACGACACCGACCGCTGCCCCGATTCGGACACCCGGGCCACCGTGATCATCGACGGGGGCGACACCGGTGTGGCCAACGTGGACACCGGCGACGGCTGCACCATCAACGATCTGATCGACGAACACGCCGACTACCCCGGCCACGCCGAGTTCGTCCGACACGTCGAAGCGGTCACCGCCGCGCTCGTGACCGGCGGCACGCTCGACCGGCGGCAGCAGGGCGCCATCGTCCGGGCCGCGGCCCGATCGGACGTCGGCGCATGAGTCCTCGAACCTCACCGACAGGGAGTACCACGATGCCCGGACGTACCGTCGCCAAGCTCGCCACCGTGAGCGCCGTCATCGCGGCCTCGGTGCTGGCCGTGGCGCCCACCGCACACGCCGACCTGGTCACCCACTGCATCGGCACCGGCGGCGCGGTGACAGTGCCCAACGACCTGCTCGTTCCCGCCGGCGAGTCCTGCGCGCTCACCGGCACCACGATCACCGGCAACGT
This sequence comes from Micromonospora noduli, assembly GCF_003264475.1. NCBI lineage: Bacteria > Bacillati > Actinomycetota > Actinomycetes > Micromonosporales > Micromonosporaceae > Micromonospora > Micromonospora noduli. Next base: position 173,582 of record NZ_PYAC01000017.1, read on the forward strand.
CACCGTCGCGGCCGGCGGCAACCTGGTGGTGACCGGTGGCCGGGTCAGCGGTGAGGTACGAGTCGCCGCCGACGGGTACCTCGACGCCACCGAGACGACAGTCGACGGCCAGGTGGTGCTCGCGGCCGGGGGGTACGGCATCTTCCTCAAGGACGCCCGCATCGGCACCGTCACCGTACGGCCGAAGGGCTCCACGACCATCGACAGCTTCCTGTTCGCCGAGGCGTCGACGGTCACCGGGCACGTCAACGTCGGTGCCGGCGAGGTCCGGCTCGACCGGGGCACCCAGGTGCAGCGCAACCTCAGCAGCACCGGCACCTACTACACCGACCTGCACGACTCGTTCGTCGACGGCACGCTGTCGGTGCTCAACAGCGCCACCGGCAGCGTGGTGTGTGGCAGTGCGGTCCAGGGCCGGGCCACCTTCGCCGGCAACCTGGGCGGTGTGCAGCTCGGCCCGAACGGCACCCTCGACAGCTGCGCCTCCGGCGGTTACTGGGGTGGGGACGTGAGCGTCACCAGCACCACCGGTGGCGTCACTGTCGACGACAACATCATCAACGGTCAGTTGGCGGTGACGTCCAACGACCCGGCCGCCCAGGTGGCCGCGAACAACCGGATCCGTGGCGGGGTGACCGGTGACCAGGCGGCACCTGCCACCAACCGTGCGGCCCGGGTGGCCGGCCCGGACCGGGAGGACGCCGGTGACGAGCGGGCCGAGGTCCGCCGTACCTCGGCGGTGCAGGAGGCCACCGAGGCGGGTGCCGCCCGGCTCTAGACGAGCAAGTACCAACCGTGGCTGGGGCGGTGGGCGCGCAGCCGGCGGTCGGCGGTGACCGTCGGTCACCTCCGTCGGGGCGGATGCGGCAGTGAGGGGTATACCTCAAGGTCATATTCATACCTCTGAGGTATACCGCTCACCAGCACATCGACAGGGCGGGCTAGCCAAAGCGCCCGCCGTCAGCCCCAGAGTCAGCACGAGTGCGAGGCACACGCGACAGCGGCCGGTCGTCCCCAGGGGGTGACCGGCCGCCGCCGTCGTACCGCGTCGACTAGAAGTTACCGGCCGAGTTGCACTTGACGCCCTGGTCGAGGCAGTTGCGCACCCGTGCGGCGAGCGCCTCGTCCTTCCACGCGTTGAAGAAGTCCGCGTGCATCGAGAACGACGTGCCGGACGCGAGGGTGATGCCGTCCGTGTTCGCGCTCAACGGGTACGAGATCACGAAGGACACCGACGGGACGGGCACCGGGTGGCTCTTCGGGCAGGCCCCGGTGTGGTCCCCGTTGGCCATGTGCGCCTTGTGGTCGGGGCTGTCCAGGTGCTTGCCGTCCCAGCAGTCCGGGAAGGTGATCTGCCGGACGATGTTCGCGGTCTTGGCGCAGACCGGGAACGTCTTGTCGGCGCTGCGGCCGATCTCGCCGCCGATGCCGGCGCACCAGAAGTGGTTGCCCTGCTTGTCCGGGGTGTCGACCTGGTTCTTGGCGTTACCCGTGATCATTCGCAGGCCGAACGGGAAGGGCTGGGTCCTGCTCGGGTCCTTCAGGCGGGAGCCGTAGTAGACGGTCACCTCCTTCGGGTCCACGACCTTGCCGTTCTGGTACATCGTCGGCACCCAGTAGGCGGACTGGTCGTCCGGCGAGTTGCAGGTTGTCGCCTTGGACGCCCGCAGCGACTCGGCGGTCGAGTTGGCGTCGGTCGACCTGTTGCCCCAGAACGTGTGGTTGTGTGAGCCGCCCACCAGCTTCGGCAGCACGATCGGGTCGTCGCTGTTGTGGTGGCTGGTCGTACAGCCGACGTTGAATTCGGGCACCTTGACGGGATTGCCGGTCACCGGCTTGGGCTTGCGCGCGAAGAACGCCTTCGTCGCGGCGGCCTGCGCGGCGGCGTCGATGGTGATCCAGCCACCGGATGCGGTGGGCGGGGCGGCGCTGGTCGCCGGCGTTCCCGGCTTGCCCGGCGCGGACGGGGTCGCCGAGGTGCCCGGGGCGCTCGGGGTGGCCGACGGGTCGCCCGGGGCGGCGGGCGTCGGCGCATCCGGGCCGGACGAGCCGATGCCGGTGTCGCTGGACGGGCCGGACCCGCCGGGAGTGCCCGGCGCCTCCTTGCAGCCGCCAGCGAGCGCCACGCTCACCAGCAGCAGGGCGGTGACGGAACGGCGGTGTCGAGGGGTGGATCGAAGATTTATCAACGGGGGGGGCGCACCTTTCTTCCGAGCACGAAGAATACGAGTCGGCCCCCTGCTCGTTTCCAGGTGAAACGATTAATTCTCCCTTAAATATCGCTCTGCGATTGCCTGGTCGGCTGTGCGGAGCCGCCGTGGTGTCGGATCAATCTCAATTCTTTGATTTTTCTTCAAAAACTGTAATCGGCGACTGTGGCGCCACTCCACTTTCTTGAGTGGTCGGCCGTGTCGGGTCAGCAGCGGTCGCGTGCCTTGCGCAGGAAGGTCTCCCGCGACACGACCTTCGTCGAGTTGTGTTCGCGCGGCGCCAACACCTGATCCGGGCCGATCCGTGGCAGGTCCGCGAGGGTGAAGTCCACCGAGAGGGCCTCGCTGCGGCTTGAGCCGTCGAGGGTGTAGATGACCCCGGCCCGAAATTCGGTGAGCAGCTCGACGTCCACCTCGGTCGCAGAGCTGTCGACAGCGTCGGCGACCTCCCAGCCCTCCGGCGGCTGACCCAACAGCGCCACCTCGACGACCTCGCTCGCGGGCGGGCCGCCGATGCGCCACCTGATCAGAGATCGTTTGCCCGGTTCACCCTTATGGTCGTTCTCGAACACACGGATATTGGCGTCACGGTCGTCGCAGGTGACCAGTACGCCGACCGGCCGGCCGTCCTGGACGGCGAGAGCGACAATCGGCTGCTCCGCAGGCGAGCAGGCGGTCAGGATAAGGAGGGGGAGCGGGAGCAGAATCCATGGACGTCGTCTTCCGCGCATGTTGGCAGCATTCCACGGCGGCATCACGCTTCGATGCCCCGAGGATCACGAAAGGGAAGCGCAACCGAGGGCCCGGACCGCGTGCCGTGCCGTACGTTCCCACCTTCGCTGCGTGATTTCCGAAAACGGCGCAGGGCACCGCGGACGCGGAGAGAATTGCCGCCACGGAGCACGCGGAAGCCGGGGGACGTTCGATGGGTTTACGAAGGCGTATGGCGCTCGTTGCGGTGACCGTCGCGGCGACACCGCTGGTCCTCGGTGGGTGCACCACCGAGCGGAAGGCCGCCGTGCGTCAGGCTGAGCAGGTGGTGCCCTCGCCCGAGTTGACCCTCACGCCCGCCGATCTCTCCCGGGACGTGCCGCTCAGCGCCGAGGTGGTTCCGCTCGTCACGGGCGGGAAGATCACCACCGTGCGCATCGTCGACGACGCGGGCGCGCTGGTCCGGGCGGAGCCACGCGCGGACGGCTCGGCCTGGGTGCCGACCACTCCGTTGCGGCCGCAGCACACCTACACCGCGTCCGTGACCGCCACCGGCGACTCCGGGCGGACCACCACCCGCACCATCACCTTCACCACCGCGGCGACGTCGACGAAGCCACAGGTGAGCAGCACCCTGTACTTCGCCGACAAACAGACGTACGGCACCGCGATGCCGGTGACCATCGGCTTCGATCCGCCCATCGCCAGGGCGGCCCGCGCCGACGTGCAGCGTCGGTTGTTCGTCACCACGAAGCCGGCCCAGCCGGGCGTCTGGTCCTGGGTGGACGACGGCAGCCAGGTCTACTACCGGGCTCCCGACTTCTGGCGGCCGGGCACGACCATCAGCGTCCGGGCCGGCCTGGAGGGCCTGCCCATCGGCAAGAACCACATCGGTGACGCCGACCGCACCGCGACGTCCCGGATCGGACGGCAGGTGGCGCTCGAAGTCGACAACGCCACCAAGCAGATGCGCGTGCTGCGCGACGGCAAGCTGATCCGCAGGATCCCGGTCAGCCTCGGCAAGCGCAGTACCCCCACGTCCAGCGGCAAGATGGTGATCATGGAGAAGCACCAGTACACCACGTTCGACACGCGGGGCGAGCCGAACGGCGGCTACGTGGTGAACGTCAAGGACGCGCAACGGCTCACCTGGGGCGGCGAGTTCATCCACGGGGCACCCTGGTCGGTGTCGGATCAGGGACACCGCAACGTCTCGCACGGCTGCACGAACATCTCGGCGGCCAACGCCGACTGGTTGATGGGCGTCACCCAGGTCGGTGACCTGGTCACCTTCACCGGCACCGAGGTCCGGCTCCAGCCGGGCAACGGCTGGACGGCCTGGAACACCAGTTGGGGCCAGTTCGTCAAGGGCAGCGCGCTGCCCGTACCCGCGGATCTGCGACCGGCCCCGGCCCCGACGCCGCCTGCGCGTGCGGTCGCCGGTGGCGTGCCGACGCCGGGGCCGTCCGCCTCCGGAGGCTGAACCACCGGCTGCCCGGCGGGCCCTCGCCGCTGGCCCGGCAGCCCTACCCTCCGGGCCATGACGTACGAGCCGATGATGGTTCCCGCCCCAAGGCCCAACCGGACACTTCGTACGGTCCTGATCGTCGTCGGCGCCCTGCTGGCCTTGTGCTGCGTGGTCGGCACCTGCGTCGGCCTCTGGCTCTACCGCTCGGTCAAGGACACCGTCGAACCGGTCCGGGTGGCGGCGACTGCCTACCTCGACGACGTGCAGGCCGGCAACTACGCGGGCGCGTACGGGCGGCTGTGCGACCGGGTGCGCGACACCATGCCGCAGGAGGACTTCGCCCGGATCCAGAGCGCGCAGTTGAAGATCAGCAGTTACGAGATCACCGGCGTGAACGTCAACAACTACAACGGGCGGGTCACCGGGACCGTCCAGGTCGAGGCGGTCCAGGCGGCCACCGGTGCGAGGTTCACGCAGGGGGTCGCGCTGATCAAGGAGGACGGCGACTGGCGCGTCTGTCAGTGAGTCACCGCGCCGCGCTGCAGGAGAGTCGGTATGCGAGCTACGGTAAAACCTGACGTTCACGTGAGGGACATGGCTGTGTGACCGGCGTCACCGGCCGGGGGAGGGTCGATGCGGATCGGGGAACTCGCCACGAAGACCGGGGTGTCGGTACGAGCCCTGCGCTACTACGAGGAGCAGGGCCTCCTTTCTGCCGCACGGAGCAGTGGCGGCCAGCGGCACTACCTCGACGACGCGGTCGACCGGGTGTATCTGATCCAGATGCTGTACGCCGCCGGCCTGTCCAGCCGAACCATCCTGGACCTGCTGCCCTGCGTCGACGCGAAGGTCAACACACCGCAGTCGCGGGCCATGCTCCGCGCCGAACGCGACCGCATCGATCGGCAGATCACTCAACTCCGGCAGGCGCGCAAGCGGCTCGACGAGGTCATCGCGCTCAGCGAGAGCCCGACAAACGGTTGCACCCGAACGGACACCGACGCCGTGGTGGCGTAGCGACACAGTCCGGTCGCCGGCTTCTGACCTCGCGGCGACCGGTGGCAGCTCAGCAGGGCGGCGCTCGGCGTGTCGAGCTGCTCAACTGCCAACGATCAAGGGATGGGCCAGCTCCGGGATGCCGTAGTGCTGGTCGAGGACCTGCATCGCCGCGCCCGCGGCGATCACGTCCGCGCCGAGGCTGGACAGGGCCACAGTGGTGCTGAGCCAGTCCGCGCGCCGGGCGTCCGCCCCGACGGCCTCGGTGACCGCCGCGAGATAGGTCTGCGAGTGTCGGAGGAGGTCCGCGCCGGCCAGCACCACGTGGGCGAGGTCGAGGGTCTGGAGCAGGTTGACGACGCCGACGGCGAGCACGCGGGCGGCGTTTGCGATGTCTCCGGCCTCGGCGGCCCGGTGGTGCACGATCTCCAGGCACCCGTGCCGGCCACAGACGCAGCGGGGCCCGGTCAGGTCGACCACCGTGTGGCCGAACTCGCCCGCGTTGGTGTGCGCCCCCCGGTGGGCCGCGCCGCCCAGCCAGAAGCCGCCGCCGATGCCGGACTCGACCATGATGAGGGCCGCATCGCCGAACGTCGCGCCGTGCCGCCAGGCCTCAGCCGTGATCCCCGCGGTGACGTCCTTGTCCAGGTGGACGGGGAGGCCGAGGTGCTTTTCGGCGATCTCGCGCAGCGGTACGTCGTGCCAGTGCCGCAGGCCGTGGGCGTCCCGGACCAGGCCGTTGGCGTGGTCGAGTGGGCCGATCATGCCGATGCCCAGCCCGGTGAGCCGGCTGCGCAGGTCGCCGATGCCGGCCATCGTGTCGATGCCGACGCTCAGGGCGTCGAGGAGTTGCTCCGGGGTGAAGTCGCGGGGCAGTGGGCTGACCGCCGAGTGGTGCACGGTGCCGGCCAGGTCGACCAGGACGAGCCGCAGCGTGCGTCGGGCCACGTGGGCGCCGATCGCGTACCGGCTGTCCGGGACGAGTGCGTAGACGACAGCGGGCTTGCCGATGCCTGGGCGCCGGACGCCGGCGGGGCGGATCAGGCCGTCGGCGGTCAGCCGGGCGATGACCTTGGAGACCGCCTGTGGTGTCAGGCCGGTGGCCTCGACCACTGTCGAGCGCTCGAACGTGCGAGCCGTGCGCCCCACCGCCATAACCAGCGCCTGGTTGTAGCCGCGGAGGAAGGTGACGTCGGCAGTGACGCGAGTCATCTCACCACCCTATTACGCAACGCTGTTGCTAAATTTTTTCGGTGATCGAGTTGAGTAGAGGTCGACGGTTGGCGGCGCTGGCCGCCCTGGCACTGGGCGGCGTCGCGGTCGGCCTGACCGAGTTCGTGGCGATGGGGCTGCTGCCCGACATCGCCCGCGGTCTGCTCCCGCACGAGTACGCGCAGTCGTCGTCGGACGCCATCGCCCGGGCGGGCTGGATGATCACCGCGTACGCGCTCGGCGTGGTCGTCGGCGCGCCGCTGATCGCCACGTTGAGCGCGCGCCTGCCCCGCAAGAAGCTCGTCCTCGGGCTGCTCGTACTGTTCGCTGTCGGCACTGTCGCGTCCGCGCTCGCGCCCACCTTCGACCTGGTGCTGGTGGCCCGGTTCGCGGCGGCGCTGCCGCACGGCGCGTACTTCGGTGCGGCGGGTCTGCTCGCGGCGACCCTGATGGGCCCCGGTAACGAGGCCCGTGGTTTCGCCACGGTGCTCGGCGGTCTGACAGTGAGCAACCTGGTCGGCGTACCCCTCATCACGCGGCTCGGGCAGGCCGTCGACTGGCGGGTCGCGTACCTGGTCATCGCCGGCTTCTTCGTGCTCACCCTGCTGGCGGTGCTGGCGGTCGTGCCGGAGGTCGCCGCGGCGGTCGACGGCTCGCCGGCCACCGAGTTGCGGGCGCTGCGGACCTCGCAGGTCTGGCTGGTCGCCGCGACCGGCGCGGTCGGTTTCGCCGGCTTCTTCGCGGTGAACACCTACATCGCTCCGGTCACCACCGACGTCACCGGCCTCTCCGCCGCGACGGTGCCGTGGGCATTGGTCGCGGTGGGTCTCGGGATGACCGTCGGCAACGCCCTGGGCGGCTGGCTGGCGGACCGTGACCTCCACCGGAGCATGGTCATCGGTTTCGTGGCGATGATCGTGAGCATCGCCGTGTTCAGCCTCGTGGCGTCGTCCCGCGTCGGTCTGTTCGTGGGCGCGTTTCTGGTCGGTGCCACCAGCCTCTATCTCGGTCCGGTCCTGCAGGCGCGCCTGATCACCGTCGCCCCGGGAGCGCAACTGATGGGCGCGGCGCTCAACCAGTCGGCCATGAACATCGCGAACAGCCTGGGTGCCGCGCTGGGCAGCGTCGCCATCGCCGCCGGCCTCGGTTACCTCGCGCCGGCCCGGGTGGGCGTCGCGCTGGCGATCGTCGGGTTGGTCCTGGGGTTGGTCAGCTTCGCCGTCGGGCGACGAGTGCGCGAACGGGGCCCGGCCACCGTCTGACGAGCGCGGGCGGGGCCCGGCCACCGTCTGACGAGCGCGGGCGGGGCCCGGCCACCGTCTCGACCTGAGGTGGCCGGGCCGTGCGCGAGACGCGGTCAGAAGTCGTCCACGCTGACCGTCACCCGGTCGGTGCTCGACCTCCAGTTGGGCACGTTGATCACCTCGTAGCCGCCGCCGCGTTGGCCCACGGTGATCCGTACCAGGCCGAGGTGTGCCGGCGTCGCCGGAACGAAGACGTCCATGCCGGTGATGAAGGTCTGGCTGAAGAACTCCGGCAACGGGGCCGTCAGGTCGGTGACGCCGTCGCTGCCGTCGTCGAAGGCGAAGATGCCGATCGTCCGCTTGGCGCGGGGTGTGTTCGCCGCGTTCAGGACATCCCTGCCGTTGATCCAGAGGTGGTCGCCGGCGTCGCCCTGGTCGCCCCACCACTCCTTCTGCCGTTGGATCGTGAGCGCTGTGTGCCGGTCGCTGGTCTCGACCAGGCCGCTGAGGCCCTCGCCCGGCTCGCTGGTCGCCAGGCGCACCAACGAATCCGAGCGGAGAAACGGCTGAAAGTAGAAGTGGTGCGTCGCGGCGCCCGGGCGCACGATGGCGAACTCGTAGCGAGCCGTGGCGAGCACCGGTAGAGGGCCGAACGAGCCGTCGCCGCCGAGTGACAGCCGATGCGCGGGCCGGTGCGACAGTCGGCCGCCGGTCAGCGGGCTGACCGGGTAGACCTCAAGAGTCGCACCGGTGACACCGACGTTGCTCGGGAAGAGCACGGCACGGCCGGAGACGCGGGCGGCACCGAAGAGTTGCGGCACGATCCGCGTCGTGTGGGGCGCGCGGCCCCGGAGGAAGCCGAAGATCTCGGTGAACGACTCCGCCGATGACACGGTCTGGGTGTGCGACTGGTCCGGCAGGTGCACGTTGGTCGCGCCGACGACGGCGCGGGCCGGGTCACCCTCGCCCCAGATGGCGAGCGTGGGCACACCACCCGGCGGGGAGGTCGCGGGGCGCCCGTCCAGGTTGACGTAGTGCGCGACCCGGGCGGCACGCTCCGGTGAGCTGTTGAGATAGGCCTGCGAGACGAAGGTGCCCAGTGAGTGCGCGACGAGGTCGACCCGGTCCGCGCCGGTGGCCGCCAGCAGGCGGGAGATCCGTGCGTCGAGTCCCGCGTACACCTGGGGCAGGATCGTCGCGACGTTCGGGGAGTCGTACTCGTGGGCTTCGATGATGTCGATCGGGTACCCGTTGCTGGCCAGCCGTTTGGCCTGGGTCTCGAACTGCGCCGCCGATCCCGCGCTGCCGTGTACGAAGATCACTGGACGGTACGTCGGTGTGGCGGCGGCTTCGGCGGCGCGTGGAACGGCGACGGCGGACAGGCTGGCCGCGAGGGCGACCCCGGCCAACACGGAGAGCAGGCTCCGGCGAGATGTGTGCATCGATCCTCCACCTGGACGGACGAAGTATTTGCACTACTAGCGCAAGTATCGTGTCAGGGTGGGGAGCGATGGTCCACACCTTCCGGTCAGTTGACCTTCGTGGCGAGCAGGTCGCCGACGGCGGCGCGGACCGGGTCGGGGTTCGACCAGCTCCAGTTGGGGTGCGCGCGGTTGGTGAGCAGCGCCAGGACGAGTTTGCGGTCGGGGGCGACCAGCAGCGAGGGGCCGGCGAATCCGGTGTGGCCGAAGGTCCGGGCCGAGGCGAGCTTCCCCATGAACCAGCTCTGGTCGAGGACGACGCCGAGGCCGTGCGCCGAGGTCCGGTTGGGGCGCTCGGGGTCGATGGCGGGTTTGCCGGCGTTGTGGTTGGTGAGCATCCGGCGCACCGTCGCCGCGGCGAGGATCCGCTCGCCCCGGTGGGTGCCCTCGTTGAGGAGCAGCTGACCGATGGCGGCGAGATCGGTCGCGGAGGCGAAGATGCCGGCGTGGCCGGCGATGCCACCGAGGTGATTGGCGACGTCGTCGTGGACGACGCCACGGAGCAGCCCCCGGGACGAGCGGGCGTCGGTGGCGACCAGCCGGCTGGCCTTCGCGGCGGCCGACAGCCAGCCGTTCGGGTTGAAGCCGGTGTCGCGCAGGCCGAGCGGGTCGGTCAGATTGGTCTTGAGCGCCTGATCGAGCCGCTGGCCGGTGACCTTCTCGACGATCTTGCCGGCGACCATGAGCCCGACGCTGGAATAGCGGAACGTCTTCCCCGGCACGGCGCCGGAGACCAGCGGCGTGCCGAGCACGGCGTTCCAGCGGGCCGCGTTGTCGGGCAGGCCGGTGACCTTGGCGCCGACGGGAAGGCCGCTGGTGTGGGTGAGCAGCATCTCGACGGTGATCCGCTCCTTGCCCGCGCCGGTGAAGGCGGGCAGGTAGTCGCGCACCGGAGCGCCGAGGTCGACACGCCCCTTGTCGACCTGCTGCAACAGCAGGATGGCCGTGTACACCTTGCTGACCGAGGCGAGGTCGAAGATGGAGTCCCGGCGCATCGCGACGCGCTGGTTCGCCGCGAGCAGCTTCGGACCCGCCGAATAACGCAACGCCTCACCGACAGCGCTGTGCACCGTCACCTTCCCGCCCACCAGAACGAGAGCGACAGCACCGGGAAAACCCTTGTGTTGCACGGTCTGCGGGGTCGCGGGCAGGTGTCGCCGGAGCAGAGCGGTCACGTTCTGCGCGTAGCGGGCCTCACGAACTGGTGGGTTGCCGCCGACCGGTGCGTCCGGTGCCCTGAGCGGCGGCCCGGCGTCTCCCGCCGGACCAAATCCGGCCCGGCTGCCGGTGGCGCCCTTCCCGGTCGCGGCGTCGCCAGGGCCGGCCGAACCAGGGTTCGGCGCGCCGGTGGCACCGCAACCGGTAAGGGCGGAGGCCGCGGCGGCCAGGCCGGCCCCGAGCAGAGTTCGACGTGCAACGGACATGCCGGAAATCGTGACAGCCAGCCAGAGTACGCGCCACTGACCCGTCCGAACGTCGGACCCGTCCGGCCCGCCGGTCAACAGGCGGTCATCTGGCGGACACAGGCGGTTGCCGTTCAGGTGGTTGTGCGACGATCGGCGGGCAAAACGTCGAACGACCGTCCACCGGTCTGTCCGCGCACGGTCGCGGACAGTAACCGGGGAGGGCACACACCCCGTTACCCCCTTGGAGAGCACGATGTCCCTCTCCCCGTCCCGGGTCTTCGCAGAGCTGAATGCGGCTCGACCCCCTGACCAGCCGTCCCCGACGATGGGCACGGCCGTCGTGGTCGGCGGCAGTGTCGCCGGTCTGCTGGCCGCCCGGGTGCTGTCCGACCACGCCGACACCGTCGTCATCATCGACCGGGACGACCCGCAGGTGACCGGCGCGCGGCCCGGCGTACCCCAGGGGACGCAGTTGCACGCGCTGCTGCCCGGCGGCCTCTTCCAGCTGGAGCGGCTGTTTCCCGGATTCCGCGACGAGGCACTGGCGCGCGGAGCGGTCGAGGCGCCGCCCGCGGCCCGGCGCAACTACCTCGACGGACGTCTGAAGGTCGTCGTCCCCGACGACGCCGACAGTCTGGCGGGCAGTCGGCCGCTGCTGGAGGGCCTGATCCGCCAGCAGGTGCTCCGACTGCCCAACGTCAAGACGATCACCGCTCGCGCCACCGGCCTCGTGTTCGACGGCTCCGCTGTCACCGGGGTCCGCTGTGAGGTCAGCGGGGTGCCCGGTGTCGAGCGCGGTGACCTCGTGGTGGATGCCATGGGGCGGTCCAGCAAACTGTCGGACTGGCTGGAGCAGGCCGACTGGGACCGGCCGGTCACCCGGCGGATGACAGTGCACCTCAACTACGCGACCGCCCTGTTCCGTCGCCCGGAGGTGACGCCGGACTCGACGGTCGTGCTGGCATTGAACACCCCCAGGGCGCAGGCGGACGTGGCCGGGGCTGCGTTCTTCGCCATCGAGGACGGCCGGTGGATGGCCATGATGGCCGGTTACGGCAAGGACCGCCCGGGGCGCACCGCCGACGACTTCGTCCGTCGCCTGCGCGAGCAGTTCCCACCGGAGTTCGGCGAGGTCGCCGACCAGGAGATGATCGGTGACGTCCAGACCTACCACCACGCCGACAGCAGGCGACGGGACTTCCACGCGCTCAAGCGGTTCCCGGCCGGTCTGATCAGCGTCGGCGACGCCGTCGCGTCGTTCAACCCGGTGTACGGGCAGGGCATGACAGCGGCGGCCCTGCACGCGGCCTGCCTGTCGACGTACCTGCGGTCCGGTCCGGATCTGCGGGCGCCCGCGCGTCACTACCTCGCGCTCCAGAAGGTCGTGGTCGACGCCGCCTGGTCGCTCTCCACCTCGGCGGACCTGGCGTTGCCCCACGTCGACGGGCCCTACCCGCGCGGCTACCGGCTCTCCAGGTGGGCCAGTGGGCAGATCATCGCCGCGACCGTCACGGACGTGGCGACCGCGCGGCGGTTCAACGACGTGGTTTCCATGCGCGAGCACCCGCGCTCACTGGCCCGGCCCGGCGTGCTCCTGGGCGCCCTGCGGGCCAACCGGCGCACACACTGAGCGGGTGACCCGGCGGCCTCGGCAGGAGGCCGCCGGGACAGCCCATTACCGGGGGAGCTTGCGGAGGATGTCGACCACGAAACGGTGGTCGTCCAGCTGCGGCAGCCCGGAGACACCGACCCAGCCCACCACACCGGTGCCACGCACGCGCAGCGGCACCGCGCCCCCGGCCGCCGCGTACCGCGAGGCCGGCAGGCCGAACCTCTCTGCCAGCGTCACCTGCTTGTCCTGGCACAGCCGGGCCATGTAGAGCGAGGAGTGCTCGAACCGCATCACCACCCGCCCCTTGCGGCGCAGCCACGCGTCGTTGTCCGCCGTCGACCCCGGCAGGCCACAGTGGAACAGCTGCCGCCCGGCCCGCCACACGCCCACCGAGACCGGCAGCCGCTGCTCGGTCGCGGCGGTGACGGCGAGCATCCCCAGCTCGTACGCGTCGGTCTCGGACAGACCCGCGAGCTCCAGCTCGTTCTCCTCGCGCAGCAGCTCGTCCAGCGTCGGCCACGATTCACGGTCAGCTGACATGTTCTTCTCCTTTGGTGCGGGCGATCGTCCTCGTCCTGCGGGGCGATCACCAGGCGCAGGGCGCGTAGTCCTTCAAAAAACAGCCGTACAGATCCTCGCCCTGCTCGCCGCGGACGATCGGGTCGTACACCCGGGCCGCTCCGTCGACCAGGTCCAGTGGGGCGTGGAAGCCCTCGTCGGCCAGCCGCATCTTCGTCGGGTGAGGGCGTTCGTCGGTGATCCAGCCGGTGTCGACGCTGGTCATCAGGATGCCGTCGGTCAACATCTCCTCGGCGCTGGTGCGGGTCAGCATGTTCAGCGCCGCCTTGGCCATGTTGGTGTGCGGGTGCCCCGGCCCCTTGTAACCGCGACCGAACTGGCCCTCCATCGCCGACACGTTCACCACGTACTTGCGGCGGGCCGACGCGGCGGCCATCACCGGACGCAACCGGCTGACCAGCACGAACGGCGCGGTGACGTTGCACAGCTGCACTTCGAGCAGCTCGACCGGGTCCACCTCCTGGACCCGCTGGACCCAGCTGTTGACCGAGTCGAGGTCGGGCACGAGACCTCCGGCGTCGATGGCCGTGGACGCCGCGATCCGTTCCGGCGAGGCCGATCCGCTGGTCAGTGCCAGCGCGGTGAGCGCGTGCGGGGTGAGCGCTGTCGACTGTGGCCCGGCGGTCAGGCTGCCCACCGGGCCGCCCTGCCCGTCCGGCTTGGCGAACGTGATCAGCTCCGGCAGCGGGCCGTCCGGCAGGGCCGCGGCCTCGGCGGCGATGAGCTGCGCGTACGCCCCGGGGGACCGGCGGACGGTCTGCGCCGCGTTGTTGATCAGAATGTCGAGGGGGCCCTGGCTGCTGACGTCGTCGGCGAGCGCGATCACCTGGGCGGGGTCGCGTAGGTCGATCCCGACGATGCGCAGACGGTGCAGCCAGTCCGCGCTGTCGGGCATCGCGGCGAAGCGGCGGACCGCGTCGTGCGGGAACCGGGTCGTCACCGTCGTGTGCGCGCCGTCGCGCAGCAGCCGCAGCGCGATGTACATGCCGATCTTGGCCCGGCCGCCGGTGAGCAGCGCACGCCGGCCGGTCAGGTCGGTGCGGGCGTCGCGGCGCTCCCGGTTCAGGGCGGCGCAGGACGGGCAGAGCTGGTGGTAGAAGGCGTCCACCTCACGGTAGCGCTGCTTGCAGACGTAGCAGCCGCGCGGGTTGTGCAGGAAGCCGGCCGTCTCGCCCGCGACGGAGGACGCGAGCGGAATGCCCTGTGTCTCGTCGTCGATCCGCCCCGGAGCGCCGGTGGCGGTGGCCTCCGTCACCGCGCGGTCGGCGGCGAGGATGGCGTCCCGCCGCTCCTCCCGCCGCCGCTGCTTGATCACCTTGTAGAGCCGGGCGGTGGCCCGCTGCACCTGCACCACGTCGGGGTGGTCGGAGGGCAGCGCCTCCAACGCCTCGAAGACGCTGAGGCAGGCCTCCAGCCGGCTTCGGTCAATACCCTCTTGACCGTTTTCGGTAATGTTGTCCACCGTCATGCGTCGTTGTCTCGTCCCGTATCCCGTGCCGGCTCCAGCCGACCCGCCCCAAGTCCGACCCGAAACGGTACGCGCCTCACGGCCTCCGACGCACCTCGCGGCCGCTCGGCGTGGTGCGCCTCGCGGCGCTGTCAGTCGGCGTCGGCGTGGCCGAGACGCCAGTAGCCCATGAAGGCCACCGCCCGCCGGTCCATACCCCGCTCGGCGACGAGGTGCCGGCGCAGGTTACGGATGACGCCGGCCTCCCCGGCCAGCCACGCGTAGAGCGGCGCCGAGGCCACCCGCTCGGGCACCTCCCACAGGATCTCGGTGTCCACGTCGACGTCCGGCACGGGTTGGGCGGCCGTCGACGCGCCGGGGGCCAGCAGTTCCCCGGCCGCCGCGACGACGGCGGGCACCAGCCGGCTGCCGTACCCGTCGGCACCCCGGGCCAGCCAGCGGACCTCGACGCCAGGCGGCGCGAGCAGCGGCAGCACGTCGGCGGCGTCGGGCACCTCCAGCACGACAGTGCCCCGGGTGTCGAGGGGGAGCCGCTCGCAGATGCTGCTGATCGCCGGCACGGCGGTCTCGTCCCCGGCCAGTAGCACCGTGCCGCCGGTGGACTGTCGAAACTCGACCCCGCCGTGGTTGCCGTCGAAGCCGGCATCCGGCCCGACCAGGGCGATCTCGTCGCCGACGCTGGCCCGCCGAGCCCAACGCGTCGCCGGGCCACCGTCGCCGTGCAGCACCAGGTCGACATCGACCTCGGCCAGGTGCGGCCGGACCGCCCGCACCGTGTAGGTGCGTATCGGGTTGCGCAGGTGCTCGGGCAGGGCCCGCCACGTCGCGTACCAGTCCGCGCCGTCCGGCAGGGTCGCCCGGTCCTGACCGGGCAGCGGCAGCGCCAGCTTGATCCGCTGGTCGTAACCGTTGTCGGCGAAGCGGTCCAGGTCCGCCCCGGTGAAGGTCACCCGGGTGAAGGACGGGCTCAGGCGACGTACCGCCCGGACGGTGACGGCGAACACGCGCCACGGGGCGATGGGCAGGGTCTCGGTCATGGTGCCTCTCTCGACTCGGGCTCGCGTCTACCGGGTGGTGCTCGCCACGGCGCGGGAGCGCCACAGCAGCCAGACGAAGTACGGGGTGCCGATCATGGCGGTGACCAGGCCGGCGGGGATCTGGGCCGGAGCGATGACCGTCCGACCGAGGGTGTCGGCGATGCTGACCAGCGCCGCGCCGAGCAGGGCGGCCACCGGGAGCACCCGGGAGTGCCGGCCGCCGACGAGCGCCCGCGCGGCGTGCGGGGCGACCAGACCGACGAAACCGATGACCCCGACGGCCGAGACGGCGGTGGAGGTGAGCAGCGCCGCCGCGCCGAGCGCGATCAACCGGGTGCGTTCCAGTCGGACGCCCAGCACCCGGGGGGTGTCGTCGTCCAGCGCCATCAGGTCGAGTTCCCGACGGGCGGCGACCACGGCCGGAGTGAGCACCAGCAGGGCGATCAGCACCGGCAGCACCTGGGTGGGCATCCGGCCGTAGGTGGAGCCGGACAGCCAGGTCAACGCCTTCCCGGTGTTCCAGGGGTCGAAGGCCACGACCAGGTAGGTGATGACCGCCATGCCGCCCTGCCAGGCGCCGAAGCCGATCAGCACAAGTCGGTCGGAGCTCAGTCCGCCGCGCCAGGCCAGGCCGTAGACCAGGGCGAACGCCAGCATCGCGCCGAGCCCGGCGACGCCGGAGACGGCCCACACCCCGGCCAGCGGCACGAAGGTGAGCAGGGAGACGGCGCCGAGCCCGGCGCCGGCGGTGATGCCGAGGATGCCCGGTTCGGCCAGCGGATTGCGGCAGACCGCCTGCACTGTGGTGCCGGCGACCGCGAGCGCCGCGCCGGCCAGGACCGCCGCGGCGACGCGCGGCCACCGCTGGTCCAGCACAAAGGTGTACGCGGGCCCGGTGGTGCCGTTGACCCAGTTGACGACGTCGCCGAGCAGCACCCAGGTGTCACCGGCGAGCATGCCGACCGCCACGGCGCAGACGGTCAGGACTGCGGTGACGGCGACGACGCCGCGGTGGAAGGCGGCGGAGCGGACGGCCGCGTGCCCTCCGGGCGGGCGACGGGTGGGACCGGCGTCGCGGTGCCGGCGGGCCAGCCAGATGAGGATCGCCGCGCCGAACAGGGTGGTGACCACGCCGGTGGGGATGTCGACCCCGGCCTGCCCGCCCATCACGGCCCGCAGCAGCACGTCGGAGCCGAGCACGATGATGACCCCGGCGATGCCGGACAACGGCAGCAGGATGCGGTGCCGGTGTACGCCCGGCACCATGGGGGCGAGCAGCCGGACGATCACCGGGGCGCACAGGCCGACGAAGCCGACCGGGCCGGTGAGGGTGACGGCCGCGGCGGAGAGCAGCACGGCCAGCACCATGACTGTGAGCCGGGTGCGCCGCACGTCGAGGCCGAGCACTGTGGCGGTGTCGTCGCCGAGGGCGAGGATGTCGAGGCGGTGCCCGAGCAGCACGAGCACGATGGTGGCGCCGACGATCACCGGGGCGAGTTGGGTCAGCGCGGTCAGGTCGCTCTGCACCAGCGAGCCGTTCCCCCAGGCGAACAGCCCGATGGTGGCCTGCTCGAACAGGAGCAGCAGCAGTGTGGTCACCGACCCGAGAGCCAGCGCGGTCGCCGAGCCGGCGAGGATCAGCCGGG
Source organism: Micromonospora noduli (assembly GCF_003264475.1). Lineage (NCBI taxonomy): Bacteria > Bacillati > Actinomycetota > Actinomycetes > Micromonosporales > Micromonosporaceae > Micromonospora > Micromonospora noduli. The sequence continues at coordinate 190,652 of NZ_PYAC01000017.1, forward strand.
TGGTGCCGGCCTGCCCACCGGAGGACATCGCCATCACCAGGCCGGCGGCGGCCAGCCCGCCGCAGAAGGCGAGGCCGCCGGCGGGCAGCGCGGGCAGTGAGACGCCGAACGCGGCGACGGCGACGATCGCCAGGTGGGCGCCCGCGTTGACCGCGAGGGTGTCGGGGGAGGCGAGCGGGTTGCGGGCGATCGACTGCAACGCCGCCCCGGCGAACCCGAGCGCCACGCCGATGGCGAGCCCGGCGAGCAGCCGGGGCAGTCGGGACGCGATCAGGACGCGGGCCGCCTCGTCGTCCGCGCCGGTCGCGAGCCGCAGCAGGTCGAGGGCGCCGACGTTCGAGGTGCCCTGGGTGAGGTGCACCGCGCCGACCACGAGCAGCAGCAGGGTCGCGGCGACGAAGACGACGGCGACGCGGGGCACGGCCTGGTGTCCGCCCGGAGCCGGCCGGGTGGCCGGCGCCGGGCGTGGGGGCGCGTTCAGCACGCTCACACCGTGTACGTCCTGACGAGTTCGTCGATGTACTGCTTGCCGGAGAGAGGACCGCCGAAGGTCCAGATGCCGTTGGGCATCTTGTGCAGGTTGCCCTTCTGCACGAAGGGCAGCGACTTCCAGATGGCGTTGCCGGCGAGACCGTCGGCGAACACGTCGTCGCCGTCGGAGGCGTTGTAGAAGAGGTGCATGTTCGGGTCCTTGAGGACCGTCATGCCCTCGACGTCGGTCTGGCCCAGGCCCCACACCTCATCGGTCTTGCCGGTCCAGGCGTTGGTGAGGCCGAGTTGGATGCCGATCTGGGAGACCAGCGCGCCAGTGCCGAACATCCGGATGCTGACGGTGCTGCCCTCCTTCCAGCCGTCGGCGATGGCGAACGGACGGCCGGCGGCACCCGCGTCGGCGATCCTCTTCTTGCCGTCGGCGATGGCTGCGTCGAAGTCGGTGAGCAGCTTCTCCGCCTCGGTGGTCTTGCCGACCGCCTTCGCGATCATGTTGAGGTCGGTGCGCATCCGGCCGAGGTTGTCGGTGGCGTCACTGCCCTTGGCGACCACCACGGGCACGAACTTCTCCAGCTGACTGACCATGTTGGCGCCCCGGTCGTCCTCCATCACGACGAGGTCGGGCTGGAGGGCGACGATCGCGTCGACGCTGGGCTCGCCGCGGACCCCGACGTCCTTGACGCCCGGGTCGAGCTTCGCGGAGGTGACCCAGGTGCCGTAACCCTTGGGGTCGGCGACACCGACGGGCATGACGCCCAGGCTGACCAGCAGCTCGACCTCGCCCCACTCGAGCCCGACGACCTTCGTCGCCGGCGCCTTGAGGGTGATCTCCTTGCCCCGGCTGTCGGTGACGGTGACCGGGCCGCCGGCCGCCGAGGCGGAGGTGTCGGGGGCCGTGGCGTTCTCGGTGGTGCCGCAGGCGCCGAGCGTCAGCGCGGCCACGACGGCGATGAGGGCGGTGAAACGGGTACGGGTCATGACGGTCTTTCTCTGCTGTGGATGGGGGTGGTTCAGACCAGGGCGCGGATCTGGTGCCGCCCGACCGGGCGGGTGGTGACCAGTCCGCTGGCCGGATCGGTGGTCACCTCGATGCGGATCCCGTAGGTCTCGGTGAGGGCGTTCTCGGTGAACACCGTTGCCGGGGTGCCGGTGGCGCGGACCCGGCCCTGCTGCAACAGGACCACCTCGTCGGCCACGGCGGCTGCCTGGTTGAGGTCGTGCAACACGACGCCGACGGCGACGCCGTGATCGTCCGCGAGGTCACGGACCAGGTCGAGGATCTCCACCTGGTAGCGCAGGTCGAGGAACGTGGTGGGTTCGTCGAGGAGCAGAACCGGGGTGTCCTGGGCGAGGCAGGTGGCCAACCAGACCCGCTGCAACTCGCCTCCGGAGAGTTCGTCGACGGGACGGTCGGCCATCACGGCGACGCCGGTGACGTCCATGGCGCGTGCGATGGCGCCGGGACCGTCCGGGTCCTCGGTGCGCCAGCGCCCCCGGTAGGGGTGGCGGCCGTAGCCGACGACGTCGCGGACGGTGACTCCGCTGGGCACCGGCCGGCTCTGGGCGAGCAGGGTGACCCGCCGGGCGAACTCCCGGGCCGCGAGGCTGGCGGCCGTGACGCCGTCGGCGAGGTGCACGATTCCGGCCTCGATCGGGTGCAGCCGGGCCAGGGCCCGCAGCAGGGTGGACTTGCCGCTGCCGTTGGGCCCCACCAGTGCGGTCACGGCACCCGCGCGCAGGTTGATCACGGCACCGTGCACCACCGGCACACCGTGATAGCCCAGACGGAGGTCGACGCCGGACAGGCTGCGCTCCCCGTTGACCGACGCCAACTCGTTCTGCATGAGGTTAGGCTAACCTAACCAAATGACGCCGTGTCAAGCCGGTCGCGGGGCCGTGACCGGCCTGGCGGACCGGTGGTCGTCGGGTCCGTGCGCGCGTGGGGGATGCTGGGTCCGTGCAGATCGCGACCCTCGGCCCACTCGCCGTCGACGGCCAGCCCGTTCGGGGTGAACGGCTCGCGGCGGTGCTCCGCGCGCTCGTCGACGCGCGGGGGCGCGCGGTCTCCGTGAACCTGCTCGTGGACGCCGTCTGGGACGGGGCCCCACCCGACGACGCGACCGGCGCCGTCCAGGCGCTCGTGTCCCGGGTACGCCGTCTCGGGCTGCCCGTGGTCGCGGTGCCGGGCGGATACCGGCTGCCCGCCGAGCAGATCACCGTCGACGCGGTCGAGGCGCGCGCGCTCGTCGATCAGGCGGGCACCGTGCTCCGGTGCGGTGACGCCAGTGCCGCCCGCGGTCTGGCCGATCAGGCGCGGGCGCTGTTCCCCGAGGTGCCGGAGTTGGTCAGCGCCGAGGACACCCGCCTGTTCGCGGAGGTCGCCGCGCTGCGCGCGCAGGCGGCACTCGCCGGCGTGGGCCCGTTCGACGAGGTCGACCTGGGCCGACTCGTCGCGCGGACACCGCCGGACGAGCCGTCCGCCGCCCTGCTCGTCCGGGTGCTTGCCGCGCAGGGACGGGAGGCGGAGGCGCTGGAGGTGGTCGAGCGGCTGCGCGCCGACCTGGCCGACCGCTACGGCACCGACCCGTCGCCCGTGATCACGAGCGTCCACCTGGCGTTGCTGCGCGGTGAACTCACCGCGCCGCCCGCCGCGGCGCCGCCGACGCCGCCCCGGCAGCAGGCGCGGATCACGCTGCCCGCCGCGTGGCGCCGCCCCATGGCCGCCCTCGTCGGCCGGGAGCGGGACGTCACTGCCGTCACCGACGCGCTCGCCGAGACACCCGTCGTGACGATCGTGGCGACCGGCGGGGCGGGCAAGACCCGGCTCGCCGCCGAGGTGGCCAGGCGTACGGCGGCGGGTGGGCAGGCGGTACGCGTGATCGAACTCGCCGGCCTGCGCTCGCCCGACGAGGTTCTGCCCACTGTGCTCGCCGCGCTCGGCGGCGCGGACACCACGGCCACCGGCGGCAACCTGGGTCTGGAGCGGCGGGTCCTCAGCCCCGAGGAGCGGCTGCGCGCCGTGGCGCCGGACCTGGACGGGCTGGTGGTGCTGGACAACTGCGAGCACGTGCTCGACGCGGTGGCCGTCGTCGTCGCGGACCTGGTCGCGGCGGCCTCGCCGGAGGTCGCGGTGCTCGCGACGAGCCGCGCCCCGCTGGGCCTGGTCGGCGAGCTGGTGCACCGGCTGACCGCGTTGCCGGACGCCGACGCGCTCGCGCTGGTCGAGTCCCGGGCACGGGCCGGTGGCGCCGTACCGACGTGGGACACCGAGCGGGCGCTCGCCCTGTGCCACCGGCTCGACAACCTGCCGTTGGCCCTCGAACTGGCCGCCGCGCGACTGCGGCACATGCCGATCGACGACGTGCTCGCCGGGCTGACCGACCGGTTCGCCCTGCTCGACGACGCCCTACGCGGCCTGCCCGAGCGGCACGCGAGCCTGTGGGCGCTTGTCGACTGGAGCAGGGAACTGCTCGCCGGGGCCGACCGCGACCTGCTCCAGCGGGTCGCGGTCATTCCCGCGCCGTTCACCGCGGACCTCGCCGCCGCCGTCGCGCAGGCCCCGGACGTCCGTCGCGGCCTGGCGACCCTCGTCGAACAGTCCCTGCTGACCCTGGTCGAGGGGGACGGTCCGCCGCGCTACCGCATGCTCGAAACGGTCCGCGAGTACGGCGAGGCCCGGCTGGACGCGGCCGGTGCCCGGGATCAGGCCATGGCCGGCCTGGTCAGCTGGGCGCGGGAGCAGTCCGTCGCGCTGACCGGCCGCTTCATCGGCCCCGGCCAGGTCGAGGCGCTGCACCGTTGCGCCGCCGAGCAGGACAACCTGGTCGCCGGCCTGCGGTGGGCGATGGGAACGGACGACGAGCCCGCCGCCGTCGACGTCGCCGCCGCGCTGTTCCACCTCTGGTCGGTGCGGGGCCTGCACCTGGAGGTCCTCGCCTGGGCGCGCGGGCTGCTGCACATCGACGACCCGCAGCGGCGGCTGCGGTCGGCGATCCTGCGCGGCGCGGCCAGCGGCCGGCCACTGCCCAACGCCGACCGGCTGGCCTGGACGTGCGTGGTGATCAGCGTGAACGCCGGCGTCAGCGCCGATCTGCGGCCCGCCGTGCTCGCCCGGCGGGCGCTGCGGACGCTCCAGACCGAACGTCCCGGCGAGGTGTCGTCCCGGATGACCGCTATTGCGGCGGCGCTGCCCGGCTTCGACGCGTCCGACGTGGAGCAGAGCCTGAAGAGCGCGACCGAGATGGTCGCGCACCCGGACCCGTACGTGCAGGCGCTGGGGCTGTTCGCGCGCGCGGCGGTGCGGGAGAACGGCGGCCTGCCGGAAGCGTCGATCAGCGACGCCGAGCAGGCTTACCACCGCTTCGAGGCCGCCGGAGACCACTGGGGCATGGCGATGGCGGCGGGTGCGGTCGGGCAGTTCCTGGTCCCGGGCGGGGATGCCCGGTCGGCCGAGTGGCTGACCCGCAGCGTCCGGCACATGGAGCTGGTCGGCGCCACGCAGGACGCGCGGTCGATCCGGGTACGGCTGGACGTGCAGCTCGCCCTGACCGGCGACGCCGAGGCCGAGCGGCGACTGGGTGAGACGGCCGCGCTGGGCCAGGCCGAGCAGATCGACTCCGCGCAGGCGCTGCTCGGCCTGGCGCACCTCGCCTGGCAGCGTGAGCGGTACGACGAGGCGCTCGCCCACGCCGACGAGGTGACGCGCGTCCTCGCCGGCTGGGTCGGGCCGCAGCCACAGCCGCGCGTGATGCTCCGGGCCACGGCGGCGATCATCTACCTGCGCGTGGCCCAGGTTGGGCGGGTGTCGGGCACCGACGCCACCACCCAGGCGGCCGCGATGCTGTCGCTCGCCCGTGACGATGCGCTGACCTCACGGGACCTGCCGGTGATCGGGGCGTGGGCGTCGGGCGGGGCGGAGTTCGCGGCGTACCGGGGTGACGTCGACAGCGCCCGCGAACTGGCCGTACTCGCGAAGCGGATCGGCACCCAGATCGAGATGTTCTTCCCCTTTGAAAACGGCGAACGGCTCAACGCCATCCTCGGGAACGAGGAGCAGCGTGAGCCGTTGCTGGCCGCGTGGCGCGAGCGGCCACCCGCCGCGGCCGTCAGCCGGATCCGCGAGCTGATGGACGACCTGCTCGCGTAGGTCAGATTTTCTTGCGGTACGCCCGCAGCGCCAGCGGCATGAACACCGCAACGAAGCCGGCGCACCAGGCGAGCGTCCACCACACGTGGTTGCCCAGTGGGGTGCCGAGGAACAGCCCGCGTACCGACGCCACCAGATGGGTCATCGGGTTGACGTCCACGAACGCCTGCATCCAGCCCGGCAGGGTGTCGGCGCCGACGAACACATTGGACGCGAAGCTCAGCGGCATGATCAACGCGAACATCACACCCTGCACGGCACCCGCGGTCCGCACCTTCATCGACACCAGCACCGGCAGCCAGCTCAGGCAGAGCGCGAACAGCACCGCGAGCAGACACCCGGCGATCGCCCGGAACGGGTCGGTGTCAATTCGGAAACCCATCACGTAGCCGATCGCGAGCGTCGACACGGTGACGATGACGTACCGGACGACATCGCCGAGGACCGCGCCGACCAGCGGGGCTGAGCGGGGGATCGGCAACGACCGGAACCGGTCGAAGATGCCCTTGGCGATGTCGGTGTTGAGGTTGACGCCGATCGCGATGGCGCCGGTCGCGATCGTCTGCGCCAGGATTCCGGGCAGCAGGAACTGCAGGTAGTCGTGGGTCGATCCGGCGACCGCGCCGCCGAAGACGTACACGAAGATGATGAGGAACAGCACCGGTTGCAGGGTGACGTCGATGAGCGCCTCGGGCGTACGCCAGGTCTTGATGAGGCTGCGCTTGGCGAGCGCCAACGAGTGCCGGACCAGCCGGAACGGCCGAGGGTTCGGCGCGGAGTTCGAGAGCACGCGGCGTCTCGTGGGCGCTGTGTCGGTCAGAGTGCTCATGCCGCGACCTCCGTGGGGCGGGTGGTGTCGTCTTCAGACGCCGTACGCCCGGTGAGGGTGAAGAACACCTCGTCGAGGCTCGGCAGGTGCAGGGAGAGTTCGGTGACCCCGATGCCGGCCGTGGCGAACCGCGCGACGCTCTCGGTCAGGGCCGCGTCGTCGGTGACCGGCACCGCGAGCACGCCCTTACGGATCTCGTCGGCCTGCGCGCCGGAACCGACCTGGGTCAGGATCTCCGCGGTGCGCGGCAGCTGAGCCGGATCGGACGGCCGGACCTCCAGGGTCTGCCCGCCGACCACCCGCTTGAGCCCTTCGGGGGTGTCGTGCGCGATGACCCGGCCGTGGTCGATCACCGTGATCGCGTCGGCGAGCGCGTCGGCCTCCTCCAGGTACTGGGTGGTCAGCAGCACCGTCGAGCCGTTGTTGACAAGCGAACGGACCACGTCCCACATGTCCTCGCGCTTGGCCGGGTCGAGCCCGGTCGTCGGCTCGTCCAGGAAGATCACGTCGGGGGAGCCGACGAGGCTGGCGGCCAGGTCCAGCCGTCGCCGCATGCCGCCGGAGTAGGTCTTGGCCGGGCGGTTCGCGGCATCGGTCAGGTCGAACCAGTCGAGCAGTTCGGCGGCCCGTCGCCGCGCGCCGACGCGCCCCAGCTCCAACAGGGTGCCGAACAGCTCCAGGTTCTGCCGCCCGGTCAGGTCCTCGTCGACCGAGGCGTACTGGCCGGTGAGGCCGATACTCTGCCGAACGCGTTCGGCGTCCCGTACCACGTCGAAACCGCTGATCCGGGCGGTCCCGCCGTCCGGGGTGAGCAGGGTGGAGAGGATGCGCACGGCGGTGGTCTTGCCGGCGCCGTTGGGCCCGAGCACCCCGAGCACCGTCCCACGGGGTACGGCGAGGTCCACGCCCTGAAGCGCCCTCGTCTTCCCAAACGTCTTCACGAGGCCCTCGGCCTCGATCACCAGGTCAGCTGTCATGCGCCGAGTCTGCGCGGGCCCGCTGACACCGCCCCGACACGCCGCCGACATCGGCTGACACGGGCTGACACCAGGGCTGGGAGAGAGGGCGGCCAGGGTGTGCACATCCACACCGGCGGTCGGCGTCACGATATGCTGGCCACGGCAGAGCGCCTGCCAGCGCCCGATGTGGTGGCCCACGCCTGACCACATGCTTGGGCCAAGAGTCTCCGACTCCGCGCCGATGTGTCGACTCCCGGCGTGCCGGTCACGCCGCCCGTTCGGTGGAGTGCGTGGGGCTGCACCGGAGGCGTCATGTCTGATCCGATTCCCCGACGGACCCCGGCCCCGGGACGCGCCCGCAAGCGCGCCATCCGGGAGCATGCAGCCCGGGCCGGCGTTGCCTACTCGGAGGCGGCCCGCCAGCTTGAGTCGGTCGGCCTCCGGCCCGGCGAAACCCTCTCCCGGTACGGGCGGACGATCTATCCGATCGGGTTCGACCCGCATCGCCAGCTGCTCGTCGAACGCCGTGAGCGGCGGTCGTTCGAGGAGCGGGTGTCGGACACCAGGCGGGCCGCTGCCCTACCTCATGGCCGCGCGCTGCACCTCGTCGAGCGGTTCCCGCCCAGCCGTGGGCGTACCGGCAGCGGGGTGGGCTCGCTCTATCACGGCGAGGGCCGCGAGGAACTGCTCGCGATGCTGTACATCGTGATCGTGGCCGAGTCGCCAGGGTTGCTGCCCGAGGTGGGGGACCTCGCCTGGATCGCGGAACTCGGCGAGGACACCGCGCTCGACACGGCCTGCGCCGAGATCGACCGCGAGGCCCGCCGCCTGCTCGACCAGGAGCCACTGGCCCTCTGGTCGCGCATCCAGAAGGCGCTGACCGTGGCCGAACGCATTGTGGACGGGCAGGTCCGCCAGGAGGCGATCCGGCAGACCGCGCTGTTGAGCACGATGATGACGCCGCGTCTGGGATACGCGGGCGAGCCGTACGTTCCGGGGTTGCCTGTCGCCGGTGCCCGGCAGATCCTCGACGCGCTGCTCATCGTCGCCGACGACGGCCACGCGCCGGGCACCCGGGTACGCCTGCTCACGCAGCCGCACGACGCGCGGTCGGCCACGATCATCGGTGCCCGGTGGGGTTCGTCCGGTCCGCCGGTGGGCTACCTCGTGTGGCTCGACGGGGCGACGGCGCCGCTGTCGGCCCGCCCTGACGACCTGATTGTCCTGGCCCACCAGGAAACCACTCCGCGCTGAGCCAGTGCCGGCCTCGGTGGTGCCCGCATCGTCTCCTCCGGGCCCGGTCAGACCCTCCTGCACAGCTTCGTTGCCTGGGCCACCTTCGGATGGATCCGGCGCGGCGGCCGCCGGTGACCGACGGTCACCTGCGTCGGGGCGGATGCGGTCGTGAGCGGTATACCTCAGAGTCATATTCATACCTCCGAGGTATACCGCTCAACAGCACGACGACATGGCGGGCCAGTCAGAGCACACGCCGGGCACGGGCCGGCCGGGCTCCCTTGCGGGGAGCCCGGCCGGTGCGGTCGACGCCGTCGTAGAGCTGTCCGGAGCGCAGCGGGGGGGAGGTGCTGCGGCGGGAGAGGTACGGACGGCGTGACCGCGCTCCGCGCGGTGGTCCACCTGCTCAGCTCGGTAGGCGGCCCCGCGTGGAGACGAAGTGGTACGACATGACGGCGAACCCGGGGTCACGAAGCAGCCGTCGGAAGGCGTGCAGTTGCTGGGGCGACAGCCCGGCGGCCAGCAGGTCCGGTTCCAACTGGCGGGAGTTGGTCTCGTAGAGCGACGTTCCGGAAGACCCGCCGGCCCAGCTCTGCGAGTGGGTGATGGTGTCCAGGTCGGTCAGACCGGCGAGGGCCATCTCGGTGTGCACGTCCTGCGCCCAGCCCAGGTCGGCGCCGTGGTCCTCCAGGACACCCATCATGGCGTCCATGACCTGCGCGAAGAGCTTCGCGGCGTCGTCGGTCGGGGCGGTCAGCACCCGCTGCGGCGCGGTGCAGTCGAACTCCTCGACCACCAGCCACCCGCCGGGCGCCAGCGCTCCGGTGAGCGTGCGCAGGACCCGTCGTCGATCGGGGAGGTGCAGCAGCACCAGCCGGGCGTGGATCAGGTCGAACGTGTCCCCGGGTGGCGGTTCGGTGCGCACGTCGTGCTGGCGTACGTGCAGGTTGCCCTCGGCCACGAGGTGTGTGGGGTCGATGTCGGTGGCCAGCACGTGCCCGTCGTCGCCGACCGCGCGGGCCATCCGACGGGCCATCGAGCCGCCACCCGCCCCGACCTCCCAGCAGGTCGCGCCCGGTTCCAGCACCGGTCGGGCCAGCCGACGTGTCGTGATCGGATCCAGGAAGGACTCCAGCGCGTGCATCTGGGGAACGGCGTCCGGTGCGCCGTTGTCGAACGTGTACGTGTCATCGCTCGTAGCGGTGGTCATCGGTGTCTACCTCTCCGTGAATGGTCGGGTGACTACGGGGTGTCGGCCCAGAGCCGAGGGGTCGATCGGTTGGCCAGGGGTGGGGGCGGCGCGGCGGCGGTGACGCTCAACATCGCCACCAGTGGGGCCGGATCGCGGCGGGCCTCCGCGGTCGGCCGGTCGTAGACCACCCGGCCGTACTCCAGCACCGCCACCCGGTCCGCGAGCTCGATGGCGTGCTGGAGTTGCTGCTCCACGAGCAGCACGGTCAGGCCGTCGGCGGCGAGACCGTTGACGAGTTCGCGGACCCGCGCCGCCAGGTCGGGCGAGAGCCCCTCACATGGTTCGTCGAGCAGCAGCACCCGGGGTTGGCCGAGCAGAGCACGGGCTATCGCCAGCATCTGCTGCTCGCCCCCGGAGAGTTCGCAACCGCGGTGTCGCAGCCGCACCGCCAGCCTCGGCAGCAGTTCCAGGGTCCTGGCGACGGTCCAGCCCTCGCCGCCGGAGGTGGGAGCCCGCCACGGCGCGGCCGCCAGGTGCAGGTGCTCGGCGACTGTCAACCGGGAGAAGACCCGGCGGCCCTGCGGGACGAGACCGACGCCGGACTGGGCGATGCGATGTGGTTGTCGACCGGCGACGTGCTCGCCGCCGATCTCGATGCGACCGCTGGACGCCCGTACCAGCCCGGCGATGGTGTGCACGAGCGTGCTCTTGCCCGCCCCGTTGCGGCCCACCACGGCCTGGATGCTGCCCGGTCGTACCCGAAGGCTGACCTCGTGCAGGACGATTCCCCCGCCGTAGCCGGCGCAGAGACGATCCACAGTGAGCATCAGGCCACCCCGTCGGCGTAGGCCTGCCGCACCAGCGGCGAGGTACGGATCTCGTCCGGTGTGCCGGCGGCCAACGTCTGACCGTCGCGCAACACGGTGACCGTGTCGGAGAGGGCGTACACCAGGTCCAGTCGGTGTTCGACCAGCAACACGGCGACCGCCCTGGGTAGCGCCTGGAGCAACTCGACCAGCCGGCCGACCTCGATGGCGGACAGCCCGGACGCCGGTTCGTCGAGGAGCAGCAGGCGGGGGCGACCGGCCAGGGCCATCGCGATCTCCAACTGGCGTCGTTGCCCGTGCGCGAGGTGCCCGGCGGGCACCGCCGCGACGGCGGTGAGCCCCATCTGGTCCAGCAGTGGGCCGGCCAGGCGCTGCGCGGCGCGTCGGCGTCCGCCCGGCCACCACCGGCGGCGTGGGATGACCCGGGGCAGCGCGGCCACCACGACGTTCTCCGTCGCGGTGAGCGTCGGAAAGACAGCGGGTCGTTGGTGGATGCGGTTGATGCCCCGCCGGGCCCGGGCCGCCGGGCCGAGCCGACCGACGTCCCGTCCGTCGAACCGCACCGTGCCGCGGTGCGGCCTGGTGGACCCGCCGAGCACGTTGAGCAGGGTCGTCTTGCCGGCCCCGTTCGGGCCGATCAACGCGTGCCGCTGGCCGTCGTGGATGCGCAGGTCCACGCCGTCGAGTGCGGCGAGCGAGCCGTACCGCACGCTGATCTCCTGGGCTTCCAGCAGGCCGGTCATCGGTGCAGCTCCGCAACGGTGGTCTGATCATGGGCGGCTGGCTGGTCCGGCTGTGGCGCCGGGGCGTTCGGCGGGCGCAGCCGACCCCGGGCCCGGTTGACGCCGGTGGGCAGCAGGTAGACCGTCGCCACGAACAGCGCGCCCAGCACCAGTGGCGCGTGGCCGGGCAGCACCCCGAACAGCCAGTCCCGGACGGCGATGACCAACGCCGCACCCACCAGGGCGCCGCCCACCGAGGCGGTGCCTCCGATGACGACACCGAGCAGCAGCAGCGCGGAGGTGTCGAAGCCGAAGTCGGCGGGGGAGATGTACTGCTGGGCGACGACCAGGAGCGAGCCGGCGGCGCCGGCGATCGCCCCGGCGGCGATGTGCGCGCCGGACAGGTGCAGCGCCACCCGGTGACCGCTGGCCCGCAACCGCGTCTCGTCGTCGCGGCCGGCACGCAGCACCAACCCCGCCCGGGTACGCAGCAGCACCAGCACCGCGCCGACCAGCATGGCCACGACTACCAGGGCGTACAGGTAACGGGCCTGATCGTTGGCCAGGGCCGGGAGCCCCCAGAACGGGCGGACCGGTGGGATGCCGGCCAGCCCGTCCGTGCCACCGGTCACCGACCGCCACCGCCCGAGGACGATGACGACGAGTTCGCCGATGGCAAGGGTGATCATCAGGACGATCACCCCTCGGGCGTGCACGACGAGCGGCACGGTCAGCGCGGCCAGCAACGCCCCGGCGGCCGCCGCGACGACGAGCTGCACGACGCCGACGTTGGAGACTCGGCTCCCGACCACGGCGCAAGCGTAGGCGCCCGCCGCGTACGGTGCGGTCTGGCCGAGGGTGGGCATGCCGGCGACGCCGGTGAGCAGGGCCACGCTCACCCCGACCAGGGCCAGCGCCAGCGTCCGGGCGAGGATCGCCGTGGTGTAGTCGTCGACCACCCAGGGCGCCACGACCAGGCCGACCAGGACGAGTGCCGCGATGCCGCCCCGAACTCGCCGGATCACCTCGCCTCTCATGCCGCCCTCCACCTGCCGGCCAGGCCACGCGCCCGCACGGCCAGCACGGCCGCCATGGCGGCGAAGAGCAGAAACGGCGCGGCGGACGGCAGCAGCGCCACTCCCAGCGTCTGGATCTCGCCGATCGCGAGCGCGGCCAGCAGGGTGCCCGCCATCGACCCGAGACCACCGAGGACGACCACCACCAGGGAGAGCAGCAGCACCGTGTCTGCGGTGCCCGTGCCGGGGCCGATGATGGGCGCGCCCAGGACCCCGGCCGCGCCGGCCAGCGCACCGGCGGCGGCGAGCACACCGGCCCGGATCCGCGCTGGACTCACGCCCAGACAGGCGACCATCTCCGGGTCGTCGACGGCCGCCCGGACGAGCATCCCGGCCCTGGTGCGTCGCACCACCAGGTAGAGGGCGGCGGCGAGCACGGCGGCGACGACGATGAACACCAACCGGTACGCGGCGTAGCGGTGACCGGCCACCATCACCGACCCCTCCAGGGCTGCGGGCACCTGGACCTGCGGGTTGTCGGGTCCGAAGCCGGCGACGAGCAGGCTGCCGCCGGCCAGCGCCACCCCGAACGTCAGCAGCGCCTGACTCAGGTGATTGCCGGTGGCGACCGGTGTGAGCAGACCGGCCAGGAGCACCCCCGCCGCGGCGGCGGCCAGCACACCGACCGCCAACGCCAACGCCAGGCTCGCCCAGCCGCCGTCGAGCAGCGCCGCGGCGGTGTACCCGCCGATCGCGTAGAGCAGGCCGTGCGCCAGGTTGAGGATGTTGGCGACGCCGAAACAGAAGACCAGGCCCGACGCGGCGACGAACACCAGCAGCCCGTAGGCGACTCCGTCCAACGCCGGGATCAGGTACGGGTCGATCCGGTTCGTGCCGGCCGCCACCGCTATCACCGGCCGACGGTCGCGAGGTCGCCCACGACGGTGTTGGACAGCGCCCGGCCGTCCTGGCGGACCTGCCGCAGGTACCACTTCTGCACCGGGGAGTGCGTGGTGGTGGAGAACTGCCAGGTGCCGCGCGGGCTGGCGATCTGGCCGAGTTTGCCGATGGCCGTGTTGATGGCCTCGGGGGTCGGGTCGCTTCCGGCGGCGCCGATCGCCCGGTCCAGCACCGCCGCCGCGTCGTACGAGGCCAGCGCGTAGGTCGTCGGCGAGCCGTCGTGCTTCGCCTTCCACGCGGCCACGAAGGCGCGGTTCTCCGCGTTGTCGAGGTCGGGCGAGTAGTTGAGCACCGAGTAGATGTCCCGGGCGGCCTCGCCCTGCGCGTTGAGCACGCCGCCCTCGGTGAGGAACCCGGCCGCGTACAACGGGATGTCCTTGATCTCGGACTGCGCGTACTGCTTGACGAAGTCGACGGCGGCGCTGCCGGCGTAGAAGGTGTAGACGGCCGCCGCGCCGGATGCCTTGATGCGGGCGAAGTACGGGAGAAAGTTGGTGGTGGCCGGGAACGGCGTGAAGGTCGTCTTGCCGTCGGCGTTCGCGAGCTTTCCGCCGATCTTGCCGAACGCGTCGGTGAAGCCGCGCAGCTCGTCCCAACCGCCCTGGTAGTCCGGGCCGATCGCGTACACGGAGCCCTTCACGTTGTCGCGGACGTGCTGGGCGATCGCCGCCCCGGGCTCGTCGGAGAGGTACGAGGTGTGCCAGACCCGGGAGACGTCCTTGAGTTCCGGCCGGCCGTTGGAGCCGACCAGTGGCACCTTGGTCTCGTTGAGCACGGGGGTGACTCCGGCGACCGAGCCGCCACCGACGATGCCGGTGAGCGCGGACACCCGGTCCTGCTTGAGCAGCTTGGTCGCCGCCGGGACAGCGGTCTGGGCGCCGTTGCCCTCGTCCGCGACGATGAGGTCGACCTGCCGACCCCCCAACTTGCCGTCGTGGGTGTCCAGGTAGAGCTGGAAGCCGTCGCGGATCTCCGTACCGACCGCCTGGTACGTCCCGGACAGCGACGCGAGCAGGCCGATCTTTATCGAGCCGCCGGCGCTCGTGCCCGGAGCGTCGTCGCCACAGGCCGTGCTGGTGGTCAGCACGGCGGCGAGCAGCGCGGCGGTGAGGGCACGGCTGCGCCAAGGCGTGATGAGAGGCATGTCTGACTCCAGAGGAAGGGGAAGGGGTTTCCGGCGTGGGGGCGCCGGGGTGGTCAGCGGCTGCGGGCGAGCGCCGCTCGGGCAGCGGGGGTCAGCGCGTCCCCGATGCGGTTGGCCAGCTCGGTCATCTCGTAGGAGACCTTGCCCACGTCACACTCGGGCGCGGCGAGCACCAGCAGCGAGGCGCCGTCGTTGAAGGCCATGGAGAACATGAACCCGCCCTCGAGCTGGGTGACGTTGGAGATCACCGCGCCGGCGTCGAAGAAGGCCGCCGCCCCCCGCAGCAGGCTGACCAGCCCGCTACCCGTGGCGGCCAACTGGTCGGCCCGGTCCGGTGGCAGGTCGCGGGTGGCGGCCACCATCAGGCCGTCGCTGGAAATGGCGATCGCGTGGCTGACCTCGGTCGCGCGCGCCGCGAAGTTGTCCAGCAGCCAGCCGAGATCCTGTTGGTCGGTCACGTGCTCTCCTGTCGCGTCATTTGTTGCCGAGGTTGATCGGGGTGCGCCGTCGGTTCGCCACGCCCCGCGCGTACGCGGCCATCGCCGTCGCCACCTGTGCCGGGTCGCGGTACTCGGACCGTTGCTGCTGCTGGGGCACTGTCACACCGCCGGGCACGAGGTGCCGTTGCGGCTGTCGTTTGGGCAGGCCGGAGTTGGTGGTCGTGGCGACCTCGGGGGTGTGCGCCTGGGCGGCCGTACGCCAGGCGTCGTCGGCGGGGCTGGACCACTGCTGGCCGTTCTGGCCGTTCTGGCCGTCGACGACGTCGTTCTGGAACCAGTGGTTGACCTGTTCGAAGATGAGCAGCTCCTCGGTGGGCGCGTCACCCCGGTCCGGGGGTGGGGGAGCCGGTCGGAAGACCGGCGCGGCCGGCAGGGTCCGTTCGGCCGGCGGGCGTCCGGCGGTGGGTTCGGGGCGCGGCTGGTACGGCGGCGGGGGGTTGGTAGTCCGCGCTGCCCGCCGCGACAGCCGGCCGGGTGCGAGCAGGTACTCCTCCGGTGGCAGCGACCGGATGATCGCCGCGGGCAGTGTCGCCTCGGCGAGGATGCCGCGTCGGGGGCCGCGTCGCAGTTGGACGGTGGCGCCCAGCCGGGCCGCGAGCTGGCCCACGACGACCAGCCCCATCGCCCGTACGGCGGCCACGTCGATGGCCGGCGGGCGGGCCAGCAGCTCGTTGAGTTGCTGCATCCGCTGCGCGGACAGCCCCACACCCTCGTCGCTGATCTGGACGATGACGCGGTCTCCCAGGCTCCGGCCGCTCACCCAGGTCTCGCTGCCCGGCGGCGAGTACGTCGTGGCGTTGTCCATGAGTTCGGCGAGCAGGTGCACGACCTCGTCGACGGTCTTGGCAGCCACCGCGACGTCCCCGTCGATCATGCCGAGCCGGACCCGCGCGTAGTGCTCGATCTGGGACAGTGCTGCCTGGAGCACCTGTTGCAGCGGGACGTCGCGCTGGCGTACGCGACCCACGCCGACACCACCGAGCACCAGCAGGCTGGCGTTGATCCGGCCCATCCGGGTCGCCAGGTTGTCCAGTGTGTACAGCTGGTCGAGCCGGTCGGGGTCGGTCTCGTCCCGCTCGACCAGGTCGACCTGGGCGAGGACGGCGTCGACCAGTCGCTGTTCGCGGCGGCTCAGGTGGATGAAGATGTCGGCGGTGTTGGCGCGCATGACGGCCTGTTCGGCGGCGGTCCGCACGGCGGCCTGGTGCACGGCGCTGAATGCCTGACCCAGTTCGCCGATCTCGTCGTCGCTGGACGGTTCGAGGGCGGCACTGGACTGCTGGTGGGCCAGCTTCTGTGGGTCGACGGTGGCGCTGCCGGGCTGTTGGAGCTGGGCCACCACGGCGGGGAGCTGTTCGAAGGCCACCGCGTTGGCCGCGTCCCGTAGCCGGCGCAGCCGCCGGGTGATCTGTCGTGCGACGGCCCAGGTCACCAACGCGGTCAGGATCAGGGCCAGGAGGACGCTGGCCGCCTCGGCCACGGCCCGGAGGCGCTGGTCGGCGTGCGCGGCCCGAACGTCGTCGCGGACCGCGCCGTCGACCCGGGCGCGCAGGTCGGCCAGCCGGGCGGCGCGCGTCTGGGTGGTGGACACCCAGGCGTCGGTCTCCAGTTTCAGTTGCGACCCCGGCTGGGCCCGGGACACCTCGTCCTGCATCCGTTGCAGGGCGAGCGCCTCCTTGCCGGTGCCGGCCTGCTCCCACCAGACGCTCCACTCCGGTGGGGCCAGGGCCAGGAACGACAGGCTCGACTCCGTGTAGCTGGTGCGGGCCGCGGTGATGTCCTGCTGCATGGCCGGGGTCAGCTCGCCGCCCGCGACGGCGCGCAGCACGGCCACCTGCTGCTGACCGATGGCCTCGGCCGTCTTCGACAGCGCCGCCGAGGCCCGGATCCCGTCGGCGAGTGGGGCGTCCACCACGCCGTGTGAGACGTTCTCCCGGAAGTTGATGAGGTCGGCTATCGCGATGCGGTAGCTGAAGGTCATCGCCGACACCGACGCGTGCGTGGCGGTGCGCACCTGGGTGCGCAGCGGGGCGAGGCCGTCCAGTGCCGCGTCGATGCGCCGCAGCAGAGCCGTGTTGGTGCCGCTGTCGGCAGACAGTCGGCCACGCTGCCCGCGGTAGCGGACGACGGCGCCATCGGTGGCGGCCATCTCCACGCCGAAGGCGTCCTGCTGCTCCGGCCGGGCATAGGTGAGCAGGTCGGCGGCGGCGATGCGTTCGCGTTGCAGGCGGTAGGCCAGGTCGCCGGCCTCGGCACCGACCTGCGCCAGGATCCGCAGGTCGCTGGCGCGGGCCGTCTGGCGTGCGCTCTCGGTCAGCGCGAGACCGGCGAAGCCGATCACGGCGACGAGCGGGGCCGCGACGATGAGCCGCATTCGGCCGGCGATCTTCCAACCGCGTCGACGGGTCGGGTAGGGTCTGGCCGCGTGGGACCGGGTGCTCGACGCCAAGATTGACTCCCACGACTCGTCGATGACGGTCTATACGCACGTTGCCGAATGCAAGTCCCATTCGGCCGGAAGCCGCGCTCGTAGACCAGACCTGGCCGTGGTACAAACTGCCCGTACCAGCATCTGTACCCAACGTCAGCGACCGGTGACGCCCCGAGGTCGTGCCGGATTCGTCGGGTCAGCGCTGGTGGTCGAGGGGCCCGGCCGGGTGCCGCCGCTGCGGTTCGTCCGCTTCGGGTTGACCGTTGAGCACCTGGCCGATTAGCTCACGCAGCTCGTCGATCGCGTCCACCACGGCGCCCGGGTCGCGCGCGTCACGCCGTCCACGCTGACGCGGCACCTGCCGATCCAGTCGAGCCGGTTCCGGCGCGCGGGGGCCTCGGCGACCGTCGGCGGCCAACTGCTCGGCCGCGACCTGCGGCCACAGTGCGGCCAGCCGGCCGCCGGTGCCGAGCACGTCGTCGCAGCGCAGCGCGAACTCGTGACTGCCGAACCGGCGCCCTGACTCGACCGCCGCGACCGTCTCCCGGCTGAACCGCACCAGGTCCGCCAGGGCTCGTTGGGTAAGGCCCCGTTGGACGCGGCAGTCGCGCAACTCCCGTCGGAACCGCTGACTGGCAGCGGAGTGAGCCGAGCTCGACGGGGACGTGTGCTCCATGCGCTCACCTTCGTGGAACGGACATTCAGCGGCGGCCGCAGATCGAGATTGACCGATGAGCCGAACATTCACAGAGGGCAATTCTTAACCCATGACGCGATGGGTGTGAAGACGTTCACCGGTATGGATCGTCGGGAAAAGCGGGAAAGGTACGCGCCGACCCCGGTGCCGGCACCCGGATGCGCCGGGTGGAGCCGGCCACGCCGCCCATCCCACCCCCGACCAGTCCGCAGGTCAGCACCGCTGGCGCTCGCGGGCTCTCAGGCGGCGTGCACTTCGGCCGTCGCGCCATTCCGTGCCGCCGGCACGTCCGCGGGTGCCGGAACGTCGATTATCGCGAGCAGCGTGCGGTGCGCACGAAATGCGACATTGGGTTTGTACGAGCGATGTTGCTCCGGTGACAGCCTCAGCCCGGGAATGGCTTCGGCGAGCCGGCTGAGGGCGATTCCGGCCTCAAGCCGCGCCAATCCCGCGCCGATGCAGAAATGTGGACCGTGGCCAAATGACAGGTGATTGCCCACATCGGCCCGGTGTGGGTCGAACCGGTCCGGGTCATGGAACGCCGCCGGGTCCCGGTTCGCGGCTCCGATCAACAGCAGGCAACGGGCGCCGGCGGGAATCGTCACCGCGCCCACTGTGACATCCCGGGTGGTCACCCGCAGCCAACCGTCGATGGCTGGCGCGAACCGTAGCGTCTCGCCCACGAAGGCCGGGACGAGTCCCGGGTCCGCGGTGATCGCCGACCAGCGCTGGGGGGCGGACAGGGCCTGGTCGAGCGCGTGCGCGAGCAACCCGGCAGTGGTCTCGTGGCCCGCGACCAGGAGGTTGAAGGCAAGGCTTGCCACCTCGGGCACCGTCAGCACGCTGTCGTCGTCGTCCCGGTATTCCAGGGCGCGGCTGATGAAGTCCTCGCCCCGGTGTCCACTGTCCAGCCGTTGGCGGACCAGGTCCTCGCAGTAGTGCCAGAACTCCAGCAGGCCCTGGGCCAGGCGTACCTGCTCGGCCGGGTCCGGTTGCCCCCAGATGAGGGCGATCTGGCCGTCCGCCCAACTCCGGATGCGCCCGATGTCGGCGTCGGGCACCCCGAGGATGTCCAGGACCACCAGCAGGGGAAGCTCGGTCGCGAACTCCGGGATCAGGTCGACCTGATCGCCGTGGCGAGCGGCGAGACGGGACACCAGTTGGTCGACCCGGCGTCGGATGATCTCCCCGTACTCAGCCTCGACCCGCTCGGCGGTGTTCGCGAAGGTCGCCCGTAGGGCCCGTCGGGTGCGCGGGTGCTCCGGTGGGTCCGCGGCGGCCGTCGTGGGTGGCGCGTCGATCTGCATGATCACGTTCAGTGCCGGTGGACACACCTCGTAGACCGGGGCGAGGGTGAGAGCGTTGGCGAATGTCGTGGCGTCGGCGAGAGCCCGCCGGACGTGTGCGTGCCGGCTGATCAACCACAGGCCCAGATCCTCGGCGTAGTGCACCCCGTCGGGATCGTCGAGAATGCGCCGCCACATGCTTGCCGGATCGGTGAGATAGAGACCGGTGAACGGATTCAACCGCATGGAAAGCCTCCTGGTGCACGCGGCGCGAAACCGGCAGCGCCCCCATTTGGCGATCCACTCCAGCCGGGCCGATAATGGCGTGCATCTGCCTCTGGCTCTTTACGGTGCGCTGGCCGGCCGCGCAAGTCAAGATTGGTGTCCGTCTATTTCTTGGCCGGCATGATTGCGTGTTGCAACAGCGGAGCGAACCTGGCCAGATGCATGTTGCGGCGCGGTCCTTGCCCTGAAGTCGACCCGGCCGGACGGTGCAATCAACTCGCCGCTTTCGCTCATGACCGGGGAAACGACCCCCGAGACGACGAGTGACGCCGGCGTCCGGTCACCGACCGCGACGGAAGGCGCCGGCGCTGGTGGAAGAGGCGGAGCCCCGGCCCCGACACGGTCCACGCGTCGCGGGGGTCCCGGCCCACGCCGGAACCCCCGCGCTTCTAGTTGTCGGAGCGGCCCGCTTAGCGCCCAGCGATCAGGGCACCCACGGGGCGGCGATGTTCCAGGTGCTGTCGGCGGTCCACGACGTCGGTGTGTTGTACGCGTCGCCGCCGGCGCCGTTGCTGAGCCAGACCTCCGCGTTGTAGTGCCGCAGGTACCTACCTCGGAAGTTGTACGACTCCAGCGACACGCCGGTGCCGGTCAGGCCGGTACGGGCGCACCAGGTGGCGTCGGCGCGCAGCAGCGCTGAGCCGTCGTCCGGCGAGTTGCGGACCCGGGAGTTCTGGTGGCGCAGGTACTGCCCGGGAAAGTTGACCGACTCGAACGAGTAGCAACCGGCACCGGCCAGGCCGGGCCGGATGGTGTACGT
Source organism: Micromonospora noduli (assembly GCF_003264475.1). Lineage (NCBI taxonomy): Bacteria > Bacillati > Actinomycetota > Actinomycetes > Micromonosporales > Micromonosporaceae > Micromonospora > Micromonospora noduli. The sequence continues at coordinate 211,134 of NZ_PYAC01000017.1, forward strand.
GGCGTCGGCCTTGAGCAGGCTGGAACTCGCGGCGTCGACCACCTCCGTGTAGGCCAGGCTGTCCTGGTGGCGTAGGTAGCGGTTGGTGAAGCCGGGCGTGGTCACCTGCAACGACCGACGGGTGTTGACCGGCAGGGCGACGGGTGCCGAACTGCCGATGGCCTTCGAGGCGTTGATCAGGGCGGTGTTGGCGGCGCGTATCCGCGCCTGGTCCATCTTGATCACCTGTCGGTCGTAGGTGAGGAACCCGTTCAGCTCACCCTCCAGGTCGGTGATCTCGGTGTAGATCGAGGCGCTGAGCCCCTTGCCGAACATCAGGTTCTGGGTGCCCTGCACCAGCCCCACGTACCGGTCGGTGAGGGCGTTCGAACTGGACTGCCACTCGTATGCGAAGAAGCTGCCGCTCGGGCTGTACTCGTGGCCCGGCGTGTGCAGTCCCAGGCCGCCGAACTCACCGAGCACTGCGATCCGGCTGCTCGACGGTACGGGCGAGTCCGGGCCGAGGTAGACGTGCCAGTCGTCGATGTCGCCGTTGCCGGGGTTGCCGAGGGACTGGCAGCAGTTGTGGCCGCTGTGCGGGTTGACCAGACGTGTCGGGTCCTGGTTCTTGATGTTCTGCGCGACCCGCCGGGTGTCGGCGAGGGACCGCTCGCCCCAGCCCTCGTTGTAGGGCGTGTACGCGATCACGGCGGGTGAGCTGCGGTGCTCGTCGACGATCTCGCGTGCCTCGGCCTCGAACTGCGCCTGCTGGGCGTCGGTGGGGTTGACGTCCTGTGCGGTCAGCGACGGGATGTCCTGCCAGACCAGCAGGCCGAGCCGGTCGGCGTGGTAGAACCAGCGCTGCGGCTCGACCTTGATGTGCTTACGCACCATGTTGAAGCCCAGGTCCTTGTGTTTCTGCAGGTCGAAGGCGAGGGCGGCGTCGGTGGGCGCGGTGTAGAGCCCGTCCGGCCAGAAGCCCTGGTCGAGGGTGCCGACCTGGAACACGAACTGGCCGTTGAGCTTGGGGCGCAGCACACCGTTGACCAGGCCGGTGGTGATCTCCCGCATGCCGAAGTAGTGCGTGGTCCGGTCCACTGTGGCACCGGTGGCGCCGCGCACTGTCACCCGGAGGTTGTAGAGAAACGGGTCGTCGGGTGACCAGCGGCGGGCGTTGGGCACCGGCACGCTGAAGTCGGTGAAGCCGCCGGTGGCCGAGCCGACCACTGTGGTGCCGTTCAGCGCCTCGGCGAGCACGCTGTGGCCGCTCACGTCGCCCCGGGTGAAGACCCGGACCCGCAGTGTGTTGTTGCTCAGGTTCGGGTAGACGTCCACGCTGCTGATCGAGGCGGCGGGCACCGGCTCCATCCACACCGTCTGCCAGATGCCGGAGCTGGGGGTGTAGAAGATCCCGCCAGGTGTCTTGGTCTGCTTGCCGATGGCGGGCAGGCTGCCGTTCTGTCGGGTGTCGGTGGGATCCCAGACCTTGACGACGATCTCGTTCGTCCCGGTGGTGAGCTGGGGCGTCACGTCGAAGGTGAAGGCGTCGTAGCCGCCGGTGTGCGCGCCGACGCGGACACCGTTGACCCAGACGGTGCTCTGCCAGTCGACGGCGCCGAAGTGCAGCAGCGTGCGCCGACCCGACCAGTTCGCCGGGATGGTGACGGTGCGTCGGTAGAACAGGTAGTTGCGGTTGTCGTTGGCGGCCCGCTGGATGCCGGACAGGGCGCTCTCCACCGGGAAGGGCACGTTGACCCGCTCGGGCAGGTTCGTGCCGAACTGCGGGGCGTCGTCGGTCGTCGACTGGCGTAGCTGCCACTCGCCGTTGAGGTTGAGCCAGTCCGGCCGCGTCATCTGGGGTCGCGGGTACTCGGGCAGTGGTGTGCCGGCCAGCGCCTGGCTGGTCCAGGGGGTGCTCAGTGGCGGCGTCTTGGCCGGTGCGGCGTACGCCGACGAGGCGGGCGCGGCGAGAACGCCGGCGACCAGGGCGATGGCGAGCAGCAGTGGCAGGGCAGGGCGGATGGGGACGTGACGTGTCATGCCGTCTCCGGGGGAGGAGTCGCCGCGGGCGGTGCAGCCAGGCCCGAAGCGCGTGGGTGGTGGGCATCGGGTGGTCATTGACGGGGGGACGGGCGTCAGCGACGGATGTCGGTGGGATCTCCACACGCCAACGGTGACCGGCATATTGACATCCATCATCACCTGTATAACGTTATAGAGCCGCGCCGACCCTCCCGTCAATGCTTGTTCATCAATGTCCGGTCGGCCCGCCGGTCGAATTCGCGAGAGGTTGGGGATGGGCGTCAACCTGAAGGACATCGCCCAGCGCGCCGGTGTCTCCCTGGCCACTGTCTCGAACGTGGTGAACGGGTACCGGCCGGTGGGGGAGCGGACCCGACAACGGGTGCAGCAGGCGATCGACGAACTCGGCTACAGCCCCAACCTCGGCGCCCGGCATCTCCGTCGGGGCCGTACCGGTCTGATCGCCCTGGCCGTCCCGGAACTGACCAACCCGTACTTCGCCGAGCTCGCCGAGATAGCCATCTCCGAGGCCGCCGCGCTCGGCTACACACTCGTCATGGAGAACACCGCCGCGGACCGGGAGGCGGAGCTGGCGCTCCTCGACGGCTCGCGACAGCGCATCATCGACGGCCTGATCCTCAGCCCGGTGCGCATTGGCCGGGAGGAGGTGCTGGCCCGGACGGCCGGCAGCCCACTCGTGCTGATCGGCGAGGGCGTCTACGACGTGCCACACGACCACATCGCCATCGACAACGTCGCCGCCAGCCACGCGGCTATCCGGCATCTCGTGGCGATCGGCCGCCGCCGGATAGCGTTCATCGGCGCCACCCCGGGCGGTGACCGACAGTCGGCCCACCTGCGGGTCCGGGGTTACCGGGAAGCACTGGCGGCCGCCGGCCTGCCGTACCGACCACTGTTGGTCGCCGGCACCGACGCGTTCGGTCGGCTCGACGGCATGCGCGCAATGCGTGACCTGCTCGCCCTCGGTGACCCGCCGGACGCGGTGTTCGGTTACAACGACCTGGTCGCCATCGGCGCGCTGCGGGCGCTGGCCGAGGCCGGTCACCGGGTGCCCGAGGACGTCGCGGTGGTCGGGATCGACGACATCGAGGAGGGGCGGTTCACTACCCCGACCCTCACCACGATCGCCCCCGACAAGCGGGAGATCGGCCGTCTCGCGGTACGCCGCCTCATCGCCCGCATCGAGGGCGCGGAGGTCGCGGGGCCGCTGACCGTGCAGACACCGTTCCGGCTTTTCCGCCGGGAGAGCACCGGCACGCCGGACGCCTGACCACCGGTCGCCCACGAGCCCCGCGCCGCGCCGCGCCGCGC
>NZ_PYAC01000018.1:0-53909 GCF_003264475.1 Micromonospora noduli
CATCGACGGCCTACTCTTGACGACGCTGTTGCCCCTGGTCGGCTTCGTAGCCCTGACCGCGGGCAACGCGTTCTTCGTCGCGGCCGAGTTCGCCCTGGTCACGGTCGACCGGGCGGAGATCGACCGGCGGTCCGCCGCGGGCGACCAGGCCGCCCTGACGGTACGCACGGCGCTGCGCGAACTCTCCTTCCAGCTCTCCGGGGCACAGCTCGGCATCACCATCACCGCGCTGCTCACCGGCTACCTGGCCGAGCCGGCCCTGGCCCGGCTCTTCACCCCGCTGTTGCGCCCGCTGGCCGGAGACAGCACCGAGCGGCTCACGCCGTTCCTCGCGTTGGCCCTGGCCACGCTGATCTCCATGCTCTTCGGCGAGTTGGTGCCGAAGAACGCGGCGCTGGCCCGGCCCATGCCGGCGGCGCTGGCCACGGCCGGCCCGATGCACACCTTCTCCCGGACGTTCGGCTGGGTGATCCGGGGGTTGAACGGCTCGGCGAACCGACTGGTCCGGGCGCTCGGCGTGGAGCCGCAGGAGGAGTTGGCAAGCGCCCGCTCGCCGGAGGAGCTGGGCCTGCTGGCGGCCATCTCGGCGCGGGCCGGTGCGCTGCCCACCGACACGGCGATGCTGCTTCGTCGCACCATCCGCTTCGGTGACAAGCGGGCCGCGGAGGCGATGACCCCCAGGGTGGACGTGGTCGCGCTGCGTGCAACCGCCACCGTGGCCGAGCTGCTGGAGGAGTCGCGGCGGACCGGGCGGACCCGGTTCCCCGTGTACGAGGAGACCCTGGACCTGGTGACCGGGGTTGCCGCGGTGCCCGACGCGTTGGGGGTGCCGCTGGCCGACCGGGCGTCGACGACTGTCGGCTCGGTGGCCCGCGAGCCGGTGTACGTGCCGGAGAGCCTGAACCTGGACGGTGTCCTGGCCGCGCTGAAGGCGGCCGGGGCCGACCTGGCCATCGTGGTCGACGAGTACGGCGGCACTGACGGCGTGGTGACAGTCGAGGACCTCGTCGAGGAGCTGGTCGGAGAGATCGCCGACGAGTTCGACCCGGCGAGCGTGGACGACGACGGGTCGGCCGAGCTGACGGTGCCGGGCGGTGAGCGCACAGTGCTGGTCGACGGTGTGCTCCGCTCCGACGAGTTGGCCGAGCAGACCGGCTTCCGGCTGCCCGAGGGGCCGTACGAGACCCTGGCCGGGTTCCTGATGGCCCAGCTCGGGCACATCCCGCTCGCCGGCGAGACGGTCGAGGCGGACGGCTGGGAGTTCACAGTGGTCGAGGTGGAGCGGCACCGGATCGAGCAGGTCCGGGTGTTGCGCCCGGCGGATCCGGACGACGATGACTGAGCTGCTGGTGACAGTGCTGTTGCTGCTCGGCAACGGGTTCTTCGTGGGCAGCGAGTTCGCGCTCATCGCGTCGCGCCGGACGGTGATCGAGCCGCTGGCCGCCGGGTCGAAACGCGCCCGCTGGGCGTTGTCGGCGATGAACCAGATCCCGCTGATGATCGCCGGTGCGCAGCTCGGCATCACTGTCTGCTCGTTGGGTCTGGGCGCGATCGCCGAACCGGCGCTGGCTCACCTGCTGGAGCCGCCGTTCCACGCGGCCGGCCTGCCGGAGCGGGCGGTGCACCCGGTGGCGTTCGTGCTGGCACTGGGCGTGGTGGTCTTTCTGCACACGGTCGTCGGTGAAATGGTGCCGAAGAACATCACGCTGGCCGGTCCGGAGGTCTCCGCGCTCTGGCTCGGCCCGGCGATGCTGGCATTCTGTGTGGCCACCAAACCGTTGTTGCTCGCGATGAAATGGGCGGCCCGGCGGGTGCTCGCGTTCTGGCGGATCGAGGCGTCCGAGGCGGTGAAGACGGTGTTCACCGCCGAGGAGTTGGCCGGGTTGGTCTCCCAGGCGCGCACCGAGGGGCTGCTCGACGCGGAGCAGCACGCGCGGATCACCGGCGCGCTGGCCCTGCACGCCCGGACGGCGGCGGACGCGCTGCAACCGTGGTCGACGGTGGTGACGGTGGCCGAGGACGTCTCGCCGGCGTCACTGGAGGTGCTGGCGACCCGGACCGGCCGGTCCCGGTTCCCGGTGGTGCAGCGGTCGACCCGTCGGGTGCTCGGCTTCGTGCACGTCAAGGACGTGCTCGGGTACGCCGGGCAGGGCCGCCGGTCCCCGGTGCCGGCCGACGTCTACCGCCCGCTGGCGGTGGTGCCGCCGGACCGTACGCTGGCCGACCTGCTGCTGGCGATGCGTCGCGAACGGCGGCACATGGTGCTGGTCAGCGACGGGCGACGGCCACTCGGTGTGGTCACTCTTGACGATGTATTGACCGCAATCGTTGGGTGATGGACGAATACCCTTGGTGTGCAAGCGGTTGCACGACAGTGATGGTTACCGCGCTCGCCTTGATTACCGTCCCGAGCTTCCCTAATGTGGGGCACCGACCGCTGTGGGTCGTCTGCCTCGGCCCTTCCCTCACGCGAGGCGCCCGGCGGTCGGTTGCAAAGGAGTCGGTGCCGGTGGCAACCATGCCCCCTCATCGTCACGACCTGAACGCGTCTGCTCGCTCTGGTGGTCTGCGTCGCGCCGCGCACCGGGTGCTGGTCCTGGTCGCCGCCGCGGCGGTCGGTGCCGGTCTTCTGACCGCGCCGGCACACGCCGCGCCCTCGGTCGACGAGATCGAGGCGCAGATCGACAAGAAGTGGGAGCAGTTGGAGCCCACCATCGAGCAGTACAACAAGGTCCGGGCGCAGCTGAAGGTCAACCGGCAGAAGTCGGCGGACCTGCAGAAGAAGATCGAGCCGCTGGCGCTGCAGAGCGAGTTGGCGCTCAACCGGGTCGGCGATCTCGCCTCCCGCTACTACATCTCCGGCCCGTCGCACGACATCGGCGCGCTGCTGGTCAGCGCCAAGCCGGACACGCTCACCGAGCAGCTCACCATCCTCGACCGGCTCGCTTCGCAGGAGCGCAAGGAGGTCGAGGGTGTGCTGGCCGTGCGGGACAAGTACGACGGCGAGAAGCGGAAGCTGGACGCGCTGATCGTCACCCAGACCAAGCAGCAGAACGACCTGGCGGCGAAGAAGAAGCAGATCGACGGCGAGATCAAGAAGCTCGAGGCGTCGATGCCGAAGACCACTGTCAAGACCGCGGCCTGCCCGACCATCAACGGGGTGGTCAGCGCGGCGGCCCGTACCGCGATCAAGACCGCCTGCGGCAAGGTCGGCAAGCCGTACGTCTGGGGTGCCACCGGCCCGAACTCGTTCGACTGCTCGGGGCTGACCCAGTACGCCTACAAGGCGGCCGGGATCTACCTCACGCACCACACCGGTGACCAGTGGAACGAGGGCAAGGCCATCTCGCGCGGCGATGCCCGCCCCGGTGACCTGGTCTTCTTCTTCTCCGGCCTGAGTCACGTCGGGCTCTATCTGGGCAACAACACCATGGTGCACGCGCCACGTGCCGGCAAGCCGGTGCAGGTGTCCAGCATCAACACCATGCCCGTCGCCGGATTCCGCAGACCCGGCTGATCCACATCGCGCGACACGAAGGCCCCCGGTCACCGACCGGGGGCCTTCGTGGTTCTCAGCGCGGCGCGCCGACCGGGGACGGCAACAGCTGCACGTCGGCGAGGTCGACGTACATGATCCGGTGGCCGAACTGGATCTGCGCGTACCGGTTCTTGCCGCGAATCACCGTCCAGTCGCCGGGCGAGGAGCCGTCGAACGTGCTGGCCCGGTAGTACTCGCCGGCCAGCACCGCGCCGACGGCGTACCGCTGCCCGGCGGCCAGGGTGTACTGGAGCGGCGAGATCGCCTGGTAGGGCACCCCTTCCGGGTACGCGGACTGCTCCGGGTACGCCCGTCCGTAGACCGGAACGGTGGTCCGGCCGGGCTTCGGCGTGGCCACGACGCCGACGGTCCAACTGGCGGTCGGCGCGGACGCCGGGTTGTGGAACCAGGCCCGCTGCCCGAGGTACCAGATCGCCGTCCAGTCGCCCTGCCGCCCGGCCAGCGCGTACGTCTGCCCGGCGGATGCCCGGGCCCCGTGGTCCGACACGGTCATCGTGTTCGGGCTGCCGTCCGGGCGCAGCGCGATGTCGTTGACCAGCGGCGCGTCCGCGGACGGTGCGCTGCGCAGCACCACCGCCGAGGAGCCGCGTGGCGCGCAGGGCACGCCCGGGGTGACGCAGCCGGTGAACGCCGGCTGGTTGGTGGTGTAGTCCGGGTCGATCCGGACCATTCCGGTGGCCGGGGTGCCGGTGTCCAGCCGAGGTGCGTGCAGCAGGTCGAAGTAGTGCGTCCAGTCCCAGTACGGGCCCGGATCCCAGTGCATTCCCCGCACTGTCGAGGCGATGGTGCCGGGCACGTTGTCGTGGCCGATGATGTGCTGGCGGTCCAGTGGGATGCCCAGCCTCAGCGCCAGGTGTCGGACCAGCTTCGCCGAGGTCCGGTACATCGCCTCGGTGTACCAGGTGCCCTGCGCCGCGAAGCCCTCGTGTTCCAGCCCGATCGACTTCGCGTTGACGTACCAGTTGCCGGCGTGCCAGCCGACGTCCTTGGTCTTCACGTGCTGCGCGATGTGCCCGTCGACCGAGCGCAGCGAGTAGTGCCAGCTCACGTAGGTCGGGTCCTGGACGAGTTTCAGGGTCGTGGCCCAACTCGCCTCGGTGTCGTGGATGACGATGTACTCGATCTTCTGCCGGGCGGGTCGGTCGGAGAGGTCGTGGTTGCCGTAGTCCCCGTCGCCGAACGCTTCGTAGGGCGCCGGGATCCACTCGCAGGAGATGGTACGGGGGCACTCCACCCCGTCCGGGCGGGCCAGGCGGCGCAGGCCCAGCCGGTCCAACCAGGAACGCTCGGGCCGCACCACACGGGCCGGCAGGGTGATCCGCTGGCCGTCGTCGGTCACCCGGGCTTCGCCCGCGCCGATGGTGGTGAAGACCTCGTCGGCGAAGGCTGCCGCGGCGTCGGCGCTGTCCGCGCCCGAGTAGCGGGCGACCGCGCCGTACCAGGCCGCCGGGTCGGTGTCCGCGCCGACCGGCGCGCCCAGATCCCTCTGGTACGCGCTCAGCAGCGCGGCCCCACCCCGGATGTTGAGGCCCGCGTCGGTGCGCAGTGCCTCGGGGGTGGCGCCGGTCAGCGTGGCGGCGGCGTCGACGGTCTGCAATGCGGCGGTGGACGGCTCGGGTGCCTCGACCGGCCGGGGCGCGGGCACCCGGGCGGGACGGGAGTCGTCGCCGCGTGGGTCCTCGGCGCCGGCGTCGTGGTGGCCGCGCCCGGGTAGGGCGGCCACGTGCCGCGCATCGGTCAGGTGCATCGGACCGTAGCCGCCACTGGTGCTCGGTGTGCCGGCGTTGGTGTCCCAGCGCGACTCCAGGTAGGAGACGCCGAGCAGCACGACGGCCGGCACGCCGTACTCGGTGGCCGCTGCGGCGTACTGCTGCTGGCGGTCGGTGGTGGGCGCGGCGGCGGCCGGGCCGGCGGAGAGTGGCACAGTGGTTGCGGCGGCGACCACGGTGGCGGCGAGCAGTGCGCGCCAGCCGGTCGACAGGGTTGGATGGTGCATCGAACCCCCTAGATTTTCGCGGAGTGAGGTCAGGTCACCATCGCGCCGTCCGGGAGGTCACGTCAATACCTTTCCATCTATCGAAGCATGCGGAAAGAATTCTTCACACACGGTCGGTGACCTCGTCCAATCCGTACGGAGTGTCACTGCCGCACGGGTTGCGGATCGGTAACAAGCGTCTCTACTCTGGTCATTCGTCGGCCCGACAGCAGCTCCGCCCAGCCCGGGCGGTAACGGACCGACACCGCCGAGTCGTTTCCGAACGAACCGGGGACCCAGGTCCCTCGGGGTGAATCCGCAGCCACTGCGGTAGGGCGCCGACTTCCCGCCCGAACCCGTCAGCTAACCCGGTAGGCGGTCAGGAAGAAGGAGTACGGAACCCCGGTGGCACTCCATGCCCCGCGGCCGTCGTCCGAGCGGTCGGCATCAGCCGGTCCGTCGTCGATCGTGCCGCGCCCACGCTGGTCCCGCTTCACCACCGCACTCGCCGCGCTGGCCGGCATCGCCGTCGTTCTGACCGGCAGTGCCACGGCGGCCCACGCCGACCCGTCCGTCGCCGAGATCGAGCGCCAGATCGACGCCGACTGGAACAAGCTCGAACCGATCATCGAGCGGCACAACGCCACCCGCACCGACCTCACCGCGAAGCGCAAGCAGGCCGACGCGCTGGCCGCCCGGATCACTCCGCTTGAGCGCCAGGTCGACGCCGCGATGGACAAGGTCAGTGCCCTGGCCGTGCGCGCCTACATGGGTGAGAACGTCTCGACCGTCAACGCGATGCTGGGTAGCCGGTCGCCCAGCGAGGTGGTCGGCCAGCTGGAAATGCTCGACCGCTTCGCGCACAACCAGCAGAAGGACGTACGCCAGGTGGCCGACCTGCGCGACCAGTTGGCCGCGCAGAAGGCGCCACTGGACGAGATGGTGGCCCAGCTGAGCCGCACGGAAGCTCAGCTGGCGGCGAAGAAGAAGCAAATCAACGACGAGATCGACCGCCTACAGAAGTTGCGCCTGAAGGTGTACGGCAGCGGCGGCGGCGGTCCGCTGCGCCCAGCGCCCTGCCCGGGTAGCTACCCTGGCGGTGCCGCGGGCACGGCGGTCAAGTTCGCCTGCGCGCAGATCGGCAAGCCCTACGTCTGGGGTGCCGAAGGCCCGAACTCGTACGACTGCTCCGGGCTGATGCTGGCCGCCTGGGCGAAGGCCGGCGTGTCGCTGCCGCACAACGCCGCCGCGCAGAGCCGGGTCACCAAGGACGTCAGCAAGGGTGACCTGCGCCCCGGCGACCTGGTCTTCTACTACAGCGACATCCACCACGTCGGCATGTACGTCGGCGGCGGCTGGGTGGTGCACGCCTCGCAGGCCGGTCAGCCGGTAAAGATGAAGAAGGTCGACGACGGCCCGATCCACAGCTACGGCCGTCCAGGCTGACCCCGGGTGATCGAAGGGCCCGTCGCGATCCGTCGCGGCGGGCCCTCGTCGTCTCGGTCCTGGCGGCTGAACCTCAGCGGGTCGGCCAGGTGCGCCAGTGCCGCCAGGCGCGGCTGGGCGTCGGCCCCCGCTGGCCCTGGTAGCGCGAGCCGTAGACCACCGAGCCGTACGGGTGCTCGGCCGGCGAGGAGAGTCGGAAGATGCAGAGCTGCCCGATCTTCATGCCCGGCCACAGGGTGATCGGCAGGTTCGCCACGTTCGAGAGTTCCAGCGTCACGTGACCGGAGAAGCCCGGGTCGATGAAGCCGGCGGTGGAGTGCGTGAGCAGCCCGAGCCGGCCCAGGGAGCTCTTGCCCTCCAGTCGGCCGGCGAGATGGTCACCCAGCGAGATGACCTCCAGTGTCGAGGCGAGGACGAACTCCCCGGGGTGCAGCACGAACGGCTCGCCGTCGGGGACCTCGACCGCCGAGGTCAGGTCGTCCTGCTGCATGGCGGGATCGATGTGGGTATAGAGGTGGTTGTTGAAAACCCGGAACAGCCGGTCGAGTCGGACGTCGATGCTGGACGGTTGGACCAGCGTGGGCTCGAACGGCTCCAGGCCCAGCGTGCCGGCCTTGATCTCGGAGACCAGGTCGCGGTCGGAGAGCAGCATCGGACCACCATAGCCGCGTTGCCAAAAGTGGCCGGATTCGGTGCCGGTGACCAGCGCGTCGAGGTCGCTGCTCGTACATTTGTTCGATAGAATGCCCACATGGCTTCCTGGTCCGAATTCGCCGCCGACGAGCCCCGACTCGCCGACGGGATCCGCGTTCTCCTCCAGCAATACGGGCCGGGCTTCGGCTATCTGGCCACGGTCCGTGCCGACGGCGGGCCCCGCGTCCATCCGGTCTCCCCGGTCATCACCGCCGAGGGGCTGTTCTGCTTCATCATCGACTCGCCCAAGCGCCGCGACCTCGAACGTGACGGCCGTTACGCGCTGCACTCGTTCCCTGCGGAGGAGAGCGACGACGAGGCGTACGTGGCGGGGCGTGCCCGTCCGGTGACCGATCCGGTCCTCGTGGCGCAGTTGGCGCACAGCGCCCGGGCTGAGCCGCAGGTCGACTGGCGGCTCTTCGAGTTCACGGTCGACGTGGCCATGCTCACCCGCCGCGAGCAGCACATCGCTGGCATCCCGGGCCTCGCGCCGGGTCGGCCGGCCGTTCGGGTCTGGCTCGACCCAAACGCCCCGTCGGCGGTGGCCGCGCCCCTCGCCGTCCCGCAGGCGCGCCCGACCCGCCTCAGCCGTGACGTCCAGTGCACGGCCGCCTGACCAGGGCCGGAAGATCATCGGTGCCGGCTCAGTCGTAACGGAGCCGGCACCCGCCGCCCACCGCCTGCGGTGATCAACTCGACTTCAAGAAGATCGCGGTGTCCCAGCGCTCCGGATGCCCCGACTTCCAGAAAGCCGAGTGGATCAACCCGGGCGGAGCGGTACGGGGACACCTGCGGCCGGCGGGGGTACCTGGGTGCACGGGTTCGACGACTCGGGTACAGTGGTGCCGCTTGCGGGTGTAGTTCAATGGCAGAACATCAGCTTCCCAAGCTGACAGTGCGGGTTCGATTCCCGTCACCCGCTCCACTGCGAAGGCCCTGGTCAGGACGTCAGTCCGAGCCAGGGCCTTCGACGTTGCGGGGGCCTGCAGCGCCGGACGGGCCATCCACGGGCCACTAGCCACGCTTCTTGCCCGCCTTTGCTCGGCCTTTCACGGCGTCGCTCACAGGTTCGCCCCGGTCCGGGACACCAGGGCGTTGCCGGTGTGCCGCAGGTCGTGGAAGTGGAAGCCGGGCAGGCCGGCCGCAGCCACCGACTCGCGCCACTTGCAGGCGGTCTGGAAGTTGGAGCGGCGTAGGACGGCACCCTTCGCACCGGTGAGGACGAGGGCGTCCTGGTCCTCGTCGACGAAGTCGTCCAGGTATGAGCGGATGTTGCGCGACGGCCCTGCGGGCCGCCCTTGAGCACGGAACCTTTGCGACCCCTCGGCCGGCTATTGCGGGGCAGGCCAGGGGCCTGCCCGGGGTGCACGCGCCGCATCCCCGCCACGGCCTCGTCGTGACGTGCGGCGTCAGTTCTCGCTTGACGTTGGAAGGGTCTTCACGATCGCCGCCGCCAGGGTCATCGCCTTCTCCTGAGCCGCGGCGGTGATCTCGGCAGCGGAGTTTTGCTTGCGTGGCCACAGCGTGAGCGCCTCGATGCTGATCAGCAGTGGTCCGTGCGCGAAGACCAGCCGGGCGTCGCCGGGCAGATAATTGACCCCTGCGTCGATTTCCGGGTTCACTCGTTTCACCGTCGCCGTGGTTAGCCGCGCGCTCGTCGAATCGATGGTCACCGCGCGTGACCCCCACCGGGCAGTCGCTTGGCCGATGTTGAGGTGGAAGTCGTCGCTCGGGCAGCGTGCGGTTCGCGCCCTCGTTTCGGCGGCGACGGCCGCAGACGCATCCGACAAATGGACCACCCTGACGTCCAAGAGGGTCATCGGGGTTTGAATGTTCTGGAAAGATGGCACGGGGTTGACCTCAAGGCCAGCCGCCCACACTGCATCAAGCTGCAACCCGGCCCCCTTTGCCCGGTCCGGGTCGGCGGTGAGCAAGTCGCAGGGTTCGTACCACGCTTCGCCGATCTCGATCTCGCCCTGCCGGATGTCGTCGCCGACACCGGCCTGCTCGACCAGCCCGCCAACAGTCGCCATCAGAGCCTGCGGCTCGCTGGGTAGAGCCGAGCGCGTGGGGCTCACCGACGGCGGCGGCGGTGCCGGCGGGACAGGCTGTTCCACGCAGCCGGCAAGTCCCGCCAATACCAGCACGCTCGTGATGAGTGGTCCCCCGCGTATCCGATCACCCACACTCATTGATCCCCCGATTCCATTCGGGCCGCAGCATACTGTTTTTCGCCTCCGGCGACTGCCCGTGCCGTTTGGACGACGAGGCTGGCGCTGTCGCCTCGGTCGGGTCCAAGGCGACTCGTACGACAACGCGATGGCCGAGGCGTTCAACTCCCTCTACAAGGCCGAACTCGTCCGCAACCGAGGTCCGTGGCGCGGGCTCGACGACCTGGAGATGGCCACCGTCGAGTACATCGACTGGTACAACAACCACCGCTTGCACGGCGAGCTCGGGCACATCCCGCCCGCCGAACACGAGGCCCTACACGCGATGACCCACCCGGTCACCGCACCCCTGAAAACCAGCTGACCATCAAACTCGGGGCTTGACATTGTGCGATTCCCAAGCTGACAGTGCGGGTTCGATCCCCGTCACCCACTCCACTGCGAAGGCCCAGGTCAGGACATGTTCCCGACCTGGGCCTCATCCGTTCCGATCACTTCTTGCGCTTGCCGTACCCGCTATCTGCCCGATCCTGACTCCCCTTGCGCTGCGAGTCGAGCGAGCGGCGATCTGCTCGTCCTGGTGCGGTTACGCCGCTACTACTCCAGAGCTGCGAGAAGGCTAGCGGCGGCACCGACGAGCGCAGCGATGCTGCCGATCAGCGCTGCCCACTCACCTGGCGTGGTTGGCCGGCCTTGGCCTGTCCGTCTCTCTCGCCTGTTCGTTCGCCTCATCAACCCTGCGCCTTCCTCGGCCCGTGGTTGCAGGTCAGGAGCAACACCGACAACGGATGTACTGCCCTGTCCCCGCACCTTCTGCTGGTCTCACAGGCAGTAGGTCCGTCACCAAATTGGCTTACGTAGCGCTTGAATGCAGGTTGCATCACCAATGGGCATGGACCCCGCACGGGTCCTCGCTGGCGGGCTGCTGTGGGAGGCAGGGCGCACCCAAGTGGACGGCGTGGTCCTGTCATTCGGTGTCGCCCGTCGCCCGCTCCACGGTCGAGGCCCTAGTCAGGACGCTGTGACTTCCGTACCAGCCGGCGCCGGTGGTATCGCACCCAGCGGGAACTCGCAGATGGTAGGCCAAGGGTTGATGTCCGGCGTTCCGGCAATGAGCCGGACTCTGTCGATGGCTGCGTTGATCGGTAGGTGCGCGGAGATGGTTTCTGCGGCGTGGCTCAGCGTGGGCTTGGCGGCGTCATGACCGATGGTCAGGTGCGGCACCACGTCGCTGTGCGCCCCGGCATACGGGGGCGCCTCGGGGAACTGCTGACACACCGCCGAAGTGAGCCCCCGGAACGGGCGAGCTGGCTGTGGAGCAAGCCAGACGACGGTGTCACCAAACCAGCCGACGTGTGTCAGTGCGACGTCGAACCGCGGTATGCCGGCGATGGTCTCGCGCAGCACCGCCAAGACCTGCTCATCGATCTGCTGTGGGGGCAGGAACGGGTAGAGGACGGTCACGTGCGCTGGCACCCCCCACCCGGCGGCCCGGTCGAGCGATGCCCGGAACCGCCCCACCGCCTCCTCAGCCTCGGGTATCGGCACGATGAGGGCCGTCTGTGTCGGTTCCATCCCCGCAGTTTCCAACGACAATGGGTGCCGGTCCACCGGATTCGCCGCCCGCCGCAGGAGGACGTCGCACCCACAGAACGGCATCGAGCTCGGCCAACAGCAGAGTCCGACGGGCGTGGTGTGCAAGCTCCCCGGAACCACATTCGTGCGGCGAGGAAGGACGCCCCTATCGGTAGTCGGCGAAGATCCGGCGTTCCACGCCGTCGACGGTGATCGGGCCGCCGTGAGGGAGGATCCACTGTGGTCTGGTGTGGCCGAATGGGACCCCGACGCAGACGACCGCCTCGGGGTTGTATCGGGTCACCACGTCGACGACAGTGTCGCGCTGCTGCTCGCGTAGCCGTGCCCGATCGGCGGCCGGGGGTCGACGGGTGTGGTCGGAGACCGGCGGACGGGCGACCAGGACCGCGTCGACGGCGCTGAGGAAGCCGCGTTCACCCAGTGATCGGACGATCCAGCCGACCTCGCGTGCGGGGAGAAGTTCCTCCGACGTCTCGATGATCAGCACCCCACCGTGCAGGGCCTCCGGGGAAAAGGGGAAGCGTCCCGCCGTCAGGATCCACTGGATGACCTCCAGGCAGCCACCCCAGGTGGGGCCGGTGACCGCGCGGGGCGGCCCGTACCAGCTCCACGGCTCCGTCGGTTCGCGCTCTCCAAAGGACTTCAACGCCTGCGGGTCTGCCCAGTCGATGCCGATGTCCTCGGACTCACCCGGATCGGTGATCTCCAGCTGCTCCCCGGTGAGCAGTGCCGCCCGCAGCGACCGGACGTGGATGTCGTCGACGGCAGGCCCGGGGCCGAGGTGCACCTGGGAGGACCCGCCGTAGAAGCTGGCGATGCCGAGGCCCCAGAGCCAGTGGTGCAGGTTGGTGTTGTCGCTGGTGCCGAGGAACGGCTTCGGGTCGGCGCGGGCCAGGTCGGCGTCCAGGTGGGGGATGACGGTGATCTGGTCGTCGCCGCCGATGACGGCGAGAATGCCGCGTACCTGGGGGTCCGCGAAGGCGGCGTTGATGTCCGCCGCCCGCGCTGCCGCGCTCGCACCGACCTGGCGGGTGGTGGGGTATTCGACCGGGACGAGGCCGGTCAGGTCGGCAAGCCGTCGCATGGCCTGCTCGTGGATCCCGGGATAGGCACCGGGCGCAGCGAAGGACGGCGAGAGGACCGCGAGGTGGTCCCCCGGACGTGCTTTCCGAGGACGAACGAGCTCATGCGCCATGTCGAGATCCAACAGGTCGGCCAGCCGGTGCGCATCTCATTTCGGGACGGGCGCCAGGAGCTTCACGCGTTTCTCCTCCGCCCCGACAGCCGCCGGCGGAGCGGGTGCCGGCGACACGGATGCTTCTCATGTTCATGGCAAGATCTGCCAGGTGCAGGTCGGGATGCTTGGTCCCTTCGAGGTTCGCACGGACGTCGGCACCCTCATTGACGTGCCGGGCGCGCGACTGCGCGGGCTGTTGACCGCCCTCGCGCTCAACCCGGGACACGTGGTCCCGAAGGGGACCCTCGTCGACTGGATCTGGGGCGAACATCCGCCCGCCGAGGCGGCGAACGCCCTGCACCGCCTGGTTTCCCGGCTGCGGAAGGCGCTGCCGGAGGGGTCGATCGAGGGACAGACGGACGGCTACCGGTTGCTGGTCGAACCCGACGTCGTCGACGCCGTACGGTTCGAACGCCTCGTCGGCCTGGCTCGCGATGACGAGGGCCCGCAGCGGGTACGGCGGCTGCGCGAGGCCCTCGACCTGTGGCGCGGTGCGGCGATGCAGGACGTCGGTCTTGTCGACAGCACCGCGCTCGACGCGGCGGTCACCCGATTCGACAGGCTGCGTCTGACCGCCCTGGAGGATCGCTTCGACGTGGAGGTCAGCCTCGGCCGCGGGCCGGAGCTGGTCGCTGAGCTGACCGACCTGGTGGCCGCGCACCCGGTGCGGGAACGGCTGGTTCTCGCGTTGATGCGGGCCCTCGCGGCGAGCGGCCGAGACAACGAGGCGCTGCTCGTGTATCAGCGCACGAGCGAGGTCCTGGCCGACGCGCTGGGCGTCGACCCCTCACCGGAACTCGCGGCGTTGCACGTCGCGCTCCTGCGGGGTGAGGTGCAACGCCGCGAGGAGAACCGGAAGACCAACCTTCGCGCCGAGTTGAGCAGCTTCATCGGTAAGGACGAGGCCGTCGCCGAGGTCGGCGCGCTCGTCGCCGAACACCGGCTCACGACCCTGATCGGGCCGGGTGGCTCCGGGAAGACCCGGCTGGCCACGGAAACCGCGCGCAGAATGCTCGACAACCTGCCGGACGGCGCCTGGCTGGTCGAGTTCGCCGCCATCGGCGCGGACGGTGACGTCGTGCAGGCGACGCTCACGGGGCTCGGACTTCGGGACGCTCTGCTCGGCGAGGCACCGAGCATGGAGTTGATCGACCGGCTCGTCGCCGCGATCCGCGAGCGGGAGGCGCTGCTGATCCTGGACAACTGCGAGCACGTGATCGATTCGGCGGCGGTGCTCGCCGACCGGCTGCTCGGGGAGTGTCGGCGACTGCGGATCCTCGCGACGAGCAGGGAACCGCTCGGCATCACTGGCGAGGCGCTCTGGCCGGTCGCGCCACTGGCCCTGCCGGACGTCGACGCCGACCCCAGCGAGATCGAAACCTCTCCCGCTGTCCGGTTGCTGCGGGACCGAGCGGTCGCGGTGCGGAGGGATCTGGCGGTCGACGATCTCACGTTGTCGACGATGGCGCGGATCTGTCGGGCGCTGGACGGGATGCCGTTGGCGATCGAACTGGCCGCCGCCAGGTTGCGCACCATGTCCATCGACCAGCTCGCCAGGCGGCTCGACGATCGGTTCCGTCTGCTGACCGGCGGAAGCCGTACCGCGTTGCCCCGGCACCGAACGCTGCGCGCGGTGGTCGACTGGAGTTGGGAGCTGCTGACCGACGCGGAACGGGCGGTCCTGCGCCGGCTCTCGGTGTTCTCGGGCGGGGTGAGTCTGGAAGCGGCCGAACGGGTCTGCGCCGGCGACGAGGTCGAGCCGGAGGACGTGCTCGAACTGGTCACCGCGCTGGCCGAGAAGTCGCTGTTGGTCGCCGAGGGCGACGAGACCCTGCGCTACCGGATGCTCGGCACGATCAAGGAGTACGCCGCGCACCGCCTCGTCGAGGCGGGGGAATCGGACCTGGCGCGCCACGCGCATCTGACGTACTTCACCGAACTGGCC
Organism: Micromonospora noduli; assembly: GCF_003264475.1. Classification (NCBI taxonomy): domain Bacteria; kingdom Bacillati; phylum Actinomycetota; class Actinomycetes; order Micromonosporales; family Micromonosporaceae; genus Micromonospora; species Micromonospora noduli. The sequence continues at coordinate 14,623 of NZ_PYAC01000018.1, forward strand.
GAGACCGCCGAGCCGCAGCTTCGCCGCGCGGACCAGGTGAAATGGCTCGCCGCTCTCGAAGTTGAGCACGACAACATCGGTTCCGCGATGCGTGGGGCCCTCGCCGCCGGTGAAGCGCCCGCGGCCATGCGACTGGCCGCGGGCGCCGGCTGGTACTGGTGGCTCGGTGGCCACCGGACCGAAGGCATGGAGCTGATCACGGCGGCCACTGAGACGCCTGGTGAGGTCAGCGACGAGATCCGGGCCACTGTGTACGCGCTCGTCGTGCTCTTCGTGAACTCGGGACCGGGCGACGAACACCATGCGGCGGAGTGGATCCACAAGGCGTACGAGTTCAGCCAACGCAGTCACGGCAGCCACCCGGGGATGGCGCTCGTCGTCCCGCTGGAACGCATGTTGCGAGCCCCGGACGCGATCCTGGCCGCGTGGGAACCGCTGCTGAACGACGAGGATCCCTGGGTACGCGCACTGGCCCGGTTGCAACTCGGCAAGATGCGGATCATCTTCGGCCAGGACGGTCGGGATGTGGAGGCGTATCTCGTGGCGGCGCTCGCCGAGTTCCGGGCACTCGGCGAACGGTTCGGGATCTCCTTCGCCCTGACCGAGCTGGCGGAGTTGATTGCCGTACGCGGTGAGTTCGCCGGTGCGTGCGAGCACTACGAAGAGGCCGCCGCGGTCGTCACCGAGGTCGGCACCGTCGAGGACATCATCCGGATACGGTCCCGGCAGGCTCAGCTGTACTGGTTGCTTGGTGATGAGGAGTCCAGCGCGGCTGCCATGGCCGAGGCGCGGCGATGCGCGGCGCGGGTCACGTGGCCGGGTGCGTTGGCAGTGCTGGCCCTGTCACAGGCGGAACTCGCTCGCTGGCGTGGCCACGCCGACGAGGTGGCCCGCCAGGTCGGTGTCGCGACGACAGTGTTGCGCGACGAGGCGGAGCAGGCGCACATCCGCGTGGTGACCCACGACCTGCTCGGTTATGTCACGGACGATCTCGGTGAGGCGCGCAGACACCATTCCTTGGCCTGCGAGGCGGCAGCCGCGACGGGACACGCACCCTCGATCGCGCGGGTACTCGTCGGCGTCGCGGACCTGGCGCTGCGCCGTGACCAGCATGAGCAGGCCGCGCGGCTGCTCGCCGCGAGCACCGGTGTGCGCGGACGGCAGGATCATTCCCAGCCGGATGTGGCCCGGATCGAGCGGGAAATACGGCGCCGCCTCGGCGAAGCGAGCTTCGCAGAGGCGGCGCGGGAAGGCAGTCGGACGGACTGGAACCGGTTGGTAGCGGTCACGCTCGCTTCGTGAACGTGGATCGCGCCCACAGGTAGCCGACGAGAGCGATGCCGACGCACCAGACGAGGGCGGGGATCAGGTCACCGCTGGACGGCGTTCCGTTGAGGAACCCGCGCAGGGTTTCGATGATCGGCGTGAAGGGCTGGTATTCCGCGAACTCCCGCAGCCCGGGCCCCATCTTGTCCGCTGGCACGATCGCGCTGCTGAAGAACGGCAGCATGACCAGCGGTACGGAGGCCAGCCCCGCCGTTTCCGGAGACTTCGCCGAAAGCCCCAGGGCGACAGTGAGCCAGCCGGCGGCGAAGCCGAGCAGCACGATCACGCCGATCGCGCCGAGCCAGCCGAGGAGGCTCGCCGACGGGCTGAATCCGAGCAGGAAGGCCACCCCGACAAGGGCGGCGATGGCGACCAGGTTGGTCAGCACGCTGGCGACGACGTGACCGGTCAGCACCGCACCGCGGGAGACGTGCATGACTTTGAACCGGTTGATGATGCCCTTCGTCATGTCGGAGTTCACAGCGGTTGCGGTGGCCCCCAGCCCGTAACAGACCGCCAACAGCATCAGCCCGGGAGTCGCGTAGTCGATGTAGTCGACACCGACGTTGAAGGCGTCACCGAACATGTACACGAACATCAACATGATCACGATAGGCATCAGGACCGCGTTGAACACCGAGGTCGGGTTCCGGGCGATGTGCTTGAAGTTGCGACGCAGCATGACGATCGAGTGGGACTTGGTGCTCATTTCGCGGAAACCTCCTGGGTGCGGCTGCCCGTCAGGGCGAGGAAAACGTCGTCGAGGTCCGGCGTCTGCACGGAGAACCCTTCGGCGCTGATCGCGTACTCGTCGAGGCGGTCCAGCAGGGCCCGCAGTGAGGCTGTTCCGCCGTCGCTGGGAACCCGCAGCGCCAGTGCCTCGTCGTCCCGTGTGGAGTCGGTGAGCACCCGGGCGGCCGCGTCGAGTTCGGCGACGGTGGTGAACCGGAGCCGGACGTGAGTGCCGGGGATCTGGCGCTTGAGCTCGTCGGGCGTGCCCTGGGCGACCAGACGCCCCTGGTCGAGGACGGCGATCCGGTCGGCGAGCTGATCCGCTTCCTCCAGATACTGAGTGGTGAGGAAGATCGTCACGCCGTCGGCCACCAGGTCACGGATGATCGACCACATCGTGCGGCGGCTACGTGGGTCCAGGCCCGTCGTCGGCTCGTCGAGGAAGATGATCCGCGGGTCGCCGACCAGAGTCATCGCCAGATCCAGCTTCCGGCGCATACCACCGGAATAGGTCGACACCGGCTTCTGTGCCGACTCCACCAGATCGAACCGCTCCAGCAACTCCGTGACGACCCGCCTGCCGTCCTTGCCCGGAACCTGGCTGAGATCCACCATCAGTTGCAGGTTCTCTCGGCCGGTCAGCAGTTCGTCCACCGCCGCGAACTGACCGGTGACCCCGATCGCCGCGCGCACCGCCTTGGCCTCGGTGGCGGCGTTGTGCCCTGCGATGCGTACGGTCCCGCCGTCGGCCTTCACCAACGTGGTCAGCACGTTCACCGTCGTCGTCTTACCCGCCCCGTTCGGGCCGAGCAGGGAGAAGATCGTGCCCGCAGGGACATCCAGGTCGATGCCGTCGAGCACGACCTTGTCCTTGTAGGCCTTCCGCAGCCCGGAGACTGCAATCGCTGAACTCGTCATGCAGCTACCATCGGCGGCTGGGCTGTCACCCCCCTGTCATGGCCCTGACACGGCCACTGACACCGTGTTTCTCCTTGTCGCGCCCCCGTGGTAGTTCCTGCTGGACCACGGCACCGGCTAGGGTCCGGCTTGGAGGTGGTCCGTGTTCACCGAAGCCTTCCCGATCGTGACGACACCTGACCTGCCACGACTGATCGCGTTCTACCGGGACGTGGTCGGCTTCGAGCTGACCTACCGGTTCCCGGACGAGGGCGCCCCGGAGTTCGTCGCTCTGCGGCTGGGCAGCAGCGAGCTCGGCCTGGCCGCCAACCCGGAGGCTGGCGGGCCGGCCGACTCGCACCGCTGGGAGTTGTGCGTCTACGCCGACGACTGCGACGCAGCCGTGGGCGCGCTGCGCACGGGTGGGGCGACAGTCACCGAGGAGCCGGTCGACCAGCCGTGGGGCGAGCGGTCCGCGCGGGTCACCGACCCCGACGGCAACCGGTTGCTGGTGCTGGCCCGGCTCTAGACGGCAGTGCCGGGGAGGAGGGCGGTCATCGCCTCCAGAACAGGAGATGGGTGACCCCACTGGGGCTGGGCACCGACTCGAGGTGGAAGCGGTCGAGCAACTCGTCAGGGCTGCCCCACAACCGCTCGCCCCGGTGGAGGTCGACGGGCGCCACGGCGATGTGCATCGTGTCGACCAGATCGGCCTCGATGAACTCGCGGATGGTCGCGACCCCACCACCGAGGCGTACGTCCCGACCCTCGGCTGCCTGCTTCGCCTCGGCCAGTGCCTCGGCCGGGCTGACATCGCGGAAGTGGAACGTGGTGTCGGACAGGCTGAACGACGGGCGCACGTGGTGGGTGAGCACGAAGACCGGCGTGTGAAACGGCGGGTTTTCCCCCCACCAGCCCTGCCAGTCATGGTCCTTCCAGGGGCCACGCTGGGGGCCGAACTTGTTGCGACCCATGATCTCCGCGCCGATGTTGCACTCGGCGTCGCGGGTCAGGTAGTCGTCCAGGCCACGGGTGCCGCCCGGCTCGGTGCGATACACGAAGCTGGCGGTGGCGGCACGCCAGGAGAACAGCGGGGTGGGGTCCGCGTGACCGAAGGGCCGTTCCAGGCTCTGCCCCTCTCCGGTCCCGAACCCGTCGCGCGAAACGTTGAAGCACTGCACCCGCAACAGTTGCGCCATGGTGTCTCCTCCTTCCTCCGATGGGCCGTGATTCAGTTCGCGGTGACCGTCGGGCCACCGCCGCGGCCCCGGTCGTCGAGCACGAGCGGGGCGCGACCGCGCACCGCGTACCGGATGTGGGTCACCTGTGGGGTGGCAAGGACGCGGGTCGGCGTCAGCTCGACTCCCTCCCGGTCACCCAGGTCGAGGTCCGCGTCGAAGAGCCGCAGGCCGGTGCCGAGCACAACCGGTACGACGTGCAACTCCAACTCGTCGAGCAGACCGGCCTTGAGCACCTGCCGCACCAGACTGCCACCTCCGGCCACCGCGACGTCCTTGCCTCCGGCCACGGCGCGCGCCTGCTCGACGGCGCTGGCCACGCCATCGGTGACGTAGGTGAAACTGGTGCCCCCGCCCTTCACCAGCCGCTGGCGGGGGCGGTGGGTGACGACGAAGACCGGCGCGCGAAACGGCGGCTCCTCACCCCAGGGGATCTCACCCCCGTCGGCCATCCGGCGCCCCATCACGTACGCGCCGGCCGCCCCGAATGACTCGGCGATCACCTCGGAGTTGGTGTCCTGCTCCCCGCCGGCGAAGCCCTGCCGTTCGCGCCAGGCCGCCGCTTCGGTCGCCCACCGGGTGACCCGGAAGAATTTCGCGCTCTCCGCCGAGTCCATCCAGTTGCCGTTCCCGTCGAACTGCGGGCCGGCGTAGAAGCCGTCCACCGACACCGACAGCTGTGCGGTCACCTTCGTCATCGCGCTCTGGTCCTCTCCTCGGGCGACACCCCGCCTGGGTGCCGCTCCCCGAGGGGTCGGAGCCGAACGCGATGTCCCTACCGGGAAGAAGTGTGACCCGTGCCACTCTCGGGCTCGGTCAGGCACCACGTCCCGGCGTGTTCCGGGTCGCGTGACCAGCGCATCCGGGCCCTTTCCTCCGGGCGGGGGCTCCAGTCCCGGTAGGGCGCGAGGGCCACCCGCCAGGCGATCACCGCGAAGAAGTAGAGGCCCGGGCCGACCAGCCAGAGCAGGGCATCGCGTCGCCGGTAGGAGGCGTACGGCGCCAGCCACGCGGTCGCCGCCATCGGCACCGCGACCGCGCTGAGATCGGCGATCGGCCCGCGGCCGAACCGGGCCTCGATCAGCTCGCGGAGAACGAGGGACGGAACCATCACCCCGACCAGCAACGCCACCGTGCGGATCATGCGGACTCGACGCGCCCGGCGATCCGGGGATACGCGGTCAGCAGCCGCTCCTTCGGTGGGCATCCCCGGAGGGTACGGGCTGGCCGCAACGGTGGATCTACGACTTCCGGTCGGCGAAGGTCGGCTGGCGAAGGTGTTCCGGACGCCTCCCCGTCCTCTGCTCAGCGTGATGCTGGGGGCGGATGACCGGTCCGGCTAGGGTGGCGATCATGCGGATTGGCATCGTGATCCTGCCGGACCAGCGGTGGGCGGAGTCGCAGCGTCGCTGGCGGCAGGTCGACGAGTGGGGCTTCGACCACGCCTGGACGTACGACCACCTGGGTTGGCGTGACCTGGTCGACGGCCCGTGGTTCGACTCGATGGCCACGCTGACCGCGGCCGCCACGGTGACCTCGCGGATTCGACTGGGCACCCTCGTGGCGTCGCCGAACTTCCGGCACCCGGCCGCGTTCGCCCGGCAGATCACCACCGTGGACGACGTCTCCGCCGGCCGCCTGCTGCTCGGCCTGGGAGCGGGTGGCATCGGCTTCGACTCGGCGGTGCTGGGTGGTGAGACCCTGCCGCCGCGTCAGCGGGTCGACCGGTTCGCCGAGTTCATCGAGTTGTTGGACCTGATCCTGCGGGAGGACGGCACCACCTGGCGTGGCGACTGGTTCGCCGCGGTGGATGCCCGCAACAACCCCGGCTGCGTGCAGCAGCCTCGGGTGCCGTTCGTGGTGGCCGCCAACGGGCCACGGTCGATGCGGTTGGTGGCCCGCTTCGGGCAGGGCTGGGTGACCACCGGCACCGGTGACGACAACGACCTGGCGGCCTGGTGGGCCAGTGTGTCGGCGCTGTCCGCGCGGATGGACCGGACCCTGGACGAGGCCGGCCGCGACCCGGCCAGTCTGGACCGCTACCTCTCACTGGACGCGGCGCCGGTCTTCTCGCTCAGCAGCGCACAGTTCTTCGCCGACCAGGTCGGCCGGGCCGCCGAGCTGGGCTTCACCGACGTGGTGACGCACTGGCCGCGCGCCAGCAGTTGGTACGCCGGTGACGAGGCCGTCCTGGTGGACGTGGCGACGCGGTTGCTGCCACAACTACGCGGCTGAGGCCGCCACACCGAGCCGGCCGGGGCGGCCGGTCAGGTGCCGAGGTCGCCGCTGGCCACACCGCCCTCGCCACCGGAAACCAGGCGGAAGCGCAGGCAGACGATCGGGGTGTCGCCGTCGACCGGCGTGCCGAGCCGCGCCCAGTAGGTCGAGTGCCCGGCCCGCCACTCCTCGATCGAGCGGTCACCCTCACCCTCGGCGTGGGCGAAGTCCCAGGGCACGTCGGCGAAGCGGACCACCTCGACTCCGGTGATCTCCACGACGCCGGTCAGTGCGTTGTCGTCGTCGACCAGGGCCAGGCGTTCGCCGACGTGCTCCAACTCCTCGCCTTCTTCCGCGTACTCGGCGAGCCGGCCGGCCGTCGCGGTCTTCACACCGGCCAGCACCAGGGTGTTGAGGGTCGACCGCAACTCGCCGGGGGTGCCGAGGGCGAGGGCGCGCAGTTCACCGATCCGAGGCCACATCCTGCCGAGGCTAGGCCAGCGCGGCCGGGGCCGCCGCCGCAATACCCGCTCAGATCAGTTGGCCGGCGTAGCCGGGTGCGGTGAGAAGCCGCTCGTCAGCACTGGTCGCGTACGCGTCGAGGATCGCGTCGGCGAGCTTGACCACGTGTTCGTCGCCGTGGCGGGCCGCGCGGGCGAAGACCTCCGCCGGCGTCGCTGGGGTCACTGTGGGTGGCGCGATGCCGTTGGCTGGGGCGTACACGGAGGTCATGGCCGCCGTCGCGGCCCAGGCCGCGGCGAGGCTCGGCGCCCACAGACCCCGGTCCAGTGCCGGCAGGGTACGCAGCACGGCGGTCGGCGCGGTGACCGCGTGCACCAGCATGACCGGCGCGGCGTGTCCGAAGCGCAGGTAGTCCAGGCCGGCCCGGTGCACCAGCGTGGTGAGCCCGCGCTCCGCCTCGGCCGGGCTCCGCACGGGGCGCAGCGTCGCGACTGCCGGCTCCCATCGGGGTACGCCCGGCAACTGCTCCAGCCGATCCCGGACGCCGCCGGTCTGGTCGTCGATCCGGGGCAGTCCCGCCAGCGCGGCCGCCACGTCGTTGTCGTCGGTGCCTGGCTGGTCCGTGACGCCGGTGAGCAGCCGGTCGGTGCCGGGGATCGGCTGCCACCGGGCCGCCCAGTAGCCGAGGGCCTGGCCCAACTCGGTGAGCCGCTGTCGGTTTCCGTCGTCCGGGTCGAGCGCGCGTACGGCGTGCCCGACCCGGATCACACCGTGCGTGGCGCCGGCGGCGATGCCCGGCAGCAGCCGGGGCCACCAGGTGCCGAGCACCGCACGCCACGGGTGTTCGCGCAGTTGCCTGTCGAAGTAGTCCAGCCAGTCGCCGGCGCGCTTCGGATCACCCAGCGCTGACCGCCAGTCGTCGATCGGGTGCAGCCCTCGGGGCAACTCGTCGAGGCGGCCGAGGTAGTCGTCGAGCCAACGGTGCACCCGGTGCGGGTGCCCGTGTCGGACCAGCGCCTCGACGGCCATCGGCCCGTGGTTGGACAGCCAGCCCTGGTATTCGGGGCCGGTGCGGTGCAGCCGCTCGTACGCCTCGTCGAGAACTCCGTCGCTCATCCGCCGATCGTCGGTGTTGAACCTCGCTTCAGGTCAAGAGGGCAGATCCGCGGCGTCGATCAGGCCGGTGATCCGTAGGTCGGCCACGACCTCGGGCGGGCAGTCCACGGCCACCACGGCGGTGCCCAGCACCTCGGCGCCCCGCGCGGCGCAGATGTCGTAGAGGGCGTGTAGCTGCGCGCCGGTACGTACCCAGTCGTCCACCACCAGCACCCGGTCGTCGGGGCCGAGGTGTCGGTCCCGTACGGCGAGGTCAATCCGTCGGCCCCGGTAGTCCGGTGGGCTCTGCGCCCAGGTGAGTGGCCCGGCCGGCAGTCGCCCGTCAGCGGGCTTGTGGGCGGCCACGAAGCCGACCCCGAGGGCGGTGGCGGCCAACGGCCCGAGGAGCAGCCCGGTGACGGCCGGCGCGAGCACCACAGTGGGCCGGGCGGCTCGGTACGGTGCCACCAGGGCCGGCCCCAGCTCGGCCAGCACCGCCGGGTCCCGCCACCAACCGGAGATGTCGCTGACCAGGTGACTGGTGTCCGGGCCGGGGTCGATCCACTGGAACAGGGCGGCCAGGCGTTCGGTCAGATCGGCGGGCATCCGCTCATCCTGCGGCACGGGCGGCGGGCGTGGCGGCACCCGGGCCACCCGGCCCACCCCGGGTCGGATGATCGGCTACACGTATCTGGGTAAATACGGGCATACCACCATGATCACGTTGACTTCGGAAGTGCTTCTCTCGTTACGGTCCGACCCGGTTTGTTCAGACGACGAAAGGACCGGGCCGGTGGCAGGCAAGCACTCCCGTACCCGCATCTTCTCCTCCCCGGCGGGCATCGTGGCCACCGCGGCGGTCGGGGTCGCCCTCGCCGTCGGAGGCACTGTGGGCGCCGTGCAACTGGTCTCCGGCCCCGACCAGTCGGGGCAGGTGGCTCTCGACCTCACCCCGACCACCGCCGCGAGCAGCCTCGCCCCCAGCTCCCCGGCCGTCACCCCGAGCGTCAGCGCCTCGCCCAGCGTGACCGCCAGCCCGTCGGCGACCCGGTCGCAGCAGGCCGCCTCCCGGGGCAAGGAGCGCACCTCGTCGCCGAAGCCGAAGCCGAAGCCGACCGTCAAGAAGACCACGGCAGCGGCGAAGGTGCTGGAGAGCGGTTCCTGCGGTGCCTCGTTCTACTCCGACGGGCAGCTCACCGCCAACGGCGAGTCGTTCAACCCCAACGCGCTGACCGCCGCGCACAAGACACTGCCGTTCAACACCAAGGTCCGGGTGACCAACCCGGCGAACGGCAAGTCGGTGACGGTGCGGATCAACGACCGCGGCCCGTTCATCGACGGCCGCTGCCTGGACCTCTCCCGGGCCGCCTTCGCCAGCATCGCCTCGGTCGACGTGGGCGCGCTCACCGTCCGCTACGAGGTCCTCGGCTGAGCGGGACCGGCGACGCCGATTCGGCCGGCCGACTGGGCCGGCCGGACAGAACCTCCTCGGACGACGGGTCAGGTTCATTCACCGGTTCACGTGGATCAGGCAAACTGTCCCTCGTACCCACGCGACTCCTCCAGTCGGGCCGTCGCCCGCTGAGCCCCGGATCCCGCGCCGGCCTCGGCGCGGCCCTCGTTCTGCTCGCGATCGTCTCGGCGGTGGAGGCGGCGGACGGCCGCAAGGTGCACTACGTCGCGCTCCTGGCGGCCGCACCGGTTCTCGCCGCCGCCCTGGCGTCCTGGCTGGTGGTCCTGGGGGTGGGCGTCGCGGCGACAGTGATCGGCGCCGGCTTCGCGCTGGTCGCGCCGAAGGTCTCGTTGGCCACCTCGGTCAGCGTTGTCGCGGTCGCGCTCGTCACCGGGATGGCCGTGGCGGTGGCCTGGGTTCGCCAGCGGCAGGCCGAGCGGATCGTCGAGCTGACCAAGCTCGCCGCAGTGGCCCAGCAGGCGGTGTTGCGCCCGCTCGGGCCGCAGGTCGGCACGCTCTCGGTCGCGGGACGCTACATCTCCTCCACAGCGACGGCCGAGATCGGCGGCGACCTGTACGAGGCGATCGACACGCCCTACGGCGTCCGCATGATCATCGGTGACGTGCGGGGCAAGGGCCTGGACGCGGTCCGGCTGGCCAGCATCGTCCTCGGTTCCTACCGGCATGTGGCCTACGAGCGGGCCGACCTGCGGGCCGTCGTCGCAGACCTGGACCGCGCGGTGGCCCGCAACGTCGGCGACGAGGACTTCGTCACGGCGGCACTGGTCGAGGAGCGTGGCGGCACCCTCACGATCGTCAACTGCGGGCATCCGCCACCGCTGCTGCTACGCCGGGGTGCGGTGATCCCACTGGAACCGCCGGCCCCGGCGCCTCCGCTCGGGTTCATGCCGGTGGTCCGCCCCCGGGTCGAACGCCTGGAGCCCGGGGACCGGCTGCTGCTGTTCACCGACGGTCTCGGCGAGGCGCGAAGGGACGGCGAGTTCTTCCCGACCGCCGACCGGGCCTGGCGACTGCTCGGCCACGGCACTGTCGCCGACGGGCTGGCATCGCTGGAGACCGCCCTGGTCGAGTGGGTGCACGGTCGGCTCGACGACGACATCGCCCTGGTCCTGATGGAGTACGTGGGTGCCCGTACCGGCGCGGCCGTCGCCGTCCCGAGCTGGGAGGTCGGCGCCGCCGAGAGCTGAGCCGACCGACCGCGCCCGCAGGTGTGTAATCGCCGTCACTTGGGTGATCCGCTTGTCGCTGCCTACCCGCGAGTAATACAGTCGGGGTTACTGATCGGTAACACCTGTCCGGAAGCGGGGCCAGCGAGCATGACCCACTACAAGAGCAACCTCCGGGATCTCGAGTTCAACCTGTTCGAGGTCTTCGGGGCGGACCAGGCGTTCGGCCAGGAACCGTACTCCGAACTCGACGCCGATACCGCCCGCACTTTCCTCTCCGAGCTTGATCGCCTCGCTCGCGAGGACCTGGCCGCCAGCTACACGGACAGCGACCGCAACCCGCCGGTGTTCGACCCGGCCACGCACACCGCGCCGCTCCCGGAGTCGTTCAAGAAGTCCTACCAGGCATTCATGGACTCCGAGTTCTGGCGCCTGGACCTGCCGCCGCACCTGGGCGGCACCAACGCGCCGCGCGCCCTCTGGTGGGCCCTCGCCGAACTGGTGCTCGGCTCGAACGCCCCCATCTGGATGTACGCGTCCGGCCCCTCCTTCGCGCACGTCCTGCACGTCGAGGGCACCGAGCAGCAGAAGCGGTGGGCCAAGCTCTTCATCGACAAGCAGTGGGGCTCCACGATGGTGCTCACCGAGCCGGATGCTGGCTCGGACGTTGGCGCGGGGCGCACCCGGGCGATCCAGCAGCCCGACGGCACCTGGCACATCGAGGGTGTGAAGCGCTTCATCACCTCGGGTGAGCACGACCTGAGCGACAACATCGTGCACTACGTGCTGGCCCGTCCGGTCGGCGTGGAGGGCGTCGGCGGTCCCGGCACCAAGGGCCTGTCGCTCTTCGTGGTGCCGAAGTTCCACTTCGACGAGACCACCGGCGAGCTGGGCGAGCGCAATGGCGTCTACACCACCAACGTCGAGCACAAGATGGGCCTGAAGGTCTCCAACACCTGCGAGCTGACCTTCGGCGAGCACGGCGTACCGGCCAAGGGCTGGCTGCTGGGCGACAAGCACGACGGCATCCGGCAGATGTTCATGATCATCGAGTACGCCCGGATGCTGGTTGGCACCAAGGCGATCGCCACCCTCTCCACCGGCTACCTCAACGCCCTTGAGTACGCGAAGAGCCGGGTGCAGGGCGCCGACCTGATCCAGCAGGCGGACAAGACCGCGCCGCGGGTCACCATCACCCACCACCCGGACGTGCGCCGCTCGCTGCTGCTGCAGAAGTCGTACGCCGAGGGCCTTCGCGCTCTGGTCCTCTACACCGCCACCTGGCAGGACAAGGTCGCCATCGCCGAGGCGGCCGGCGACGAGAAGGCCACCAAGCTGGCCAAGCGGGTCAACGACCTGCTGCTGCCGCTGGTCAAGGGCGTCGGTTCGGAGCGGGCGTACGAGATGCTCGGGCACGAGGCCCTGCAGACCTTCGGCGGCTCCGGCTTCCTCCAGGACTACCCGCTGGAGCAGTACGTCCGGGATGCCAAGATCGACACCCTGTACGAGGGCACCACCGCCATCCAGAGCCTGGACCTGATCTTCCGCAAGATCGTTCGGGACAACGGCAAGGCCCTCATGGCGGTCGCCGGCGAGATCCAGGAGTTCATCTCCTCCGAGGCGGGCAACGGCCAGCTCAAGGAGGAGCGGCAGGCGCTCGGCAAGGCGCTCGGCGAGGTGCAGAACATCCTCGGTGTGATGACGGGCTGGCTGGGCGAGGCGCAGAGCGGCGACACCCGCGCCCTCTACAAGGTCGGGCTGAGCAGCCGGCGCTTCCTGCTGGCCATCGGCGACCTGGTGGTCGGCTGGCTGCTGCAGCGGCAGGCCGAAGTGGCGCTGAAGGCCCTGGCCGGCGAGGTTTCCGCCAGCGACAAGGCGTTCTACACCGGCAAGGTGGCCGCCGCCCGCTTCTTCGCCCGTGAGGTGCTGCCCCGCATCGGTGCCGACCGGCGGATCATCGAGGGTGCCGACCTCGACATCATGGACCTCCCGGAGGAGGCCTTCTAGGTTCTGTGCTGGGTCGCACCACCCGGCACCGGCGGCCGGTGGGGCTTCTGCCCCGCCGGCCGCCGCCGTCTCACCCTGGCCACGGCACGTATTGGCCGAGCCCGGTCGGGTATGCCGCTGGCGTGGCGGGTAACCGTCGCGTGACCTCGAAAGGGAACGCCCAGAGCCACCGCACGGGGGAGTGCAGCGCACATGGGTGTAGGAAGCGGCATTTTTCTCATCGCGATCGGCGCGATCCTGACCTTCGCGCTGAGAGCCAACGTCTGGTGGATCGACGTACGGGCGGTCGGCTGGGTGTTCATCCTGGCCGGGCTGGCCGTACTGCTGACCACGGTCTGGTTCTGGCAGGACCGGCGCAAGCGGGCTCGAACCCTCATCGTGGAGGAGAACCGGCTGTCTCATCCGACGGCGATGATGCCGCCACCGCCGGACCCGCCGCCACCAACCGCGCCGCCGTCCTGATCCCCGCACAACGCGTACCCCTGAGCCACCCGCCGGATCGGCGGGTGGCTCAGCCGCGTGCGGTGTGCCGAGCCGTGAGTGGCGCTCCCGACCTGCTCAACTCCATCCAGCTGGGCGGGCAGCGGTGCACCGCCAGCTCGGCGGTGCGCAAACCCTCGTCGTCCACTCCCTCGGGATCGAGGAGCGCGGAGAGCAGCGAGATGCCCGGATTGTGGGCAATGAGCAATGCCGTGCGGGCCTCCGGGTCCACCGTGCGGACCAGCGACAACAACTCCTCGGGGTGCGCGTCGTACGCACCCGGCTCATAGCGGACGGTCGGGCGAGGACCAGTCGGGCCACCCTCCGGCGGCGAACCGGTCATCCCCATCGCCACCCCGTGCCAGGTCTGCCGGGTGCGTCGGGCCGTCGAGCAGATCACCACGTCGGGCAGCAGCCCATGGTGCGCCAACCAGGCCCCAGCCGCAGCCGCGTCGGCGTTCCCGCGTGCGCTCAGCGGCCGCTCCGCGTCGTCCGCCGCGTCGCTGCCCTGCTCGGCCTTCGCGTGCCGCAGCAACACCAGTGTCAGTGTGTCGGGGTCGGCGTCCGTCATGCCCCCAGCTTGCCCGATTGGCGATCTCCGTGCCTGGGTAAGTCGATGGATGCCGCACCCCTACCGACGGCCGCGGCGCGACGTACGCCAGGTTAGAGCCGAGGAGCGAGACATGGGCATTGGTGGCAGCATCTTCTTGATCGCATTAGGCGCGATCTTCGCGTTCGCAGTGGAAGCCGACCTGGGCTGGCTGGACCTGGCCGTGGTCGGCTGGGTGCTGATGCTCACCGGCGTCGCCGGCCTGCTCACCACCCTCTACTTCTGGAACAGCCGCCGCCGCCCGGCGGTGGCCGCGCCGGTACGCGAGGAGCGCGTGGTGGCCGACCGGGTCGTGCCGGTCCAGGACAACCAGGTCGTGCAGGAGTACCGCGAGGTTCGTCGGCCGGGCCGACCCGTCTGATCCTCGCCCACACACTCCGGGGTCCCGCAGCGTCGCGGGGCCCCGGCTCACGTCTGCGCCCCGGCTGGTGTGTGCGCCCGGTTGCTGTGTGCGCCCTGGTTGGTGTGTGCGCCCGCGCGTGTGGGGCCTGGCTCACGTGTGCGCCCGGCTTTTGCGTGTGCGACGGGACCGCCGCCGCCCCGCTACCCCTGCCAAGATCCGCACACTTTCGGGGAAACTGCTGCTTGAGGGCGTGTCGAGGCAGCAGTTTCCCCGAAGTTGTGCGGATCTTGAGGGCGGGCCCGATCCCGGGAGCGGTGATCGGCCGAAGATCGTGCTCGATCCAGGAAGTAGGGCTTTCGGGTGCGAGCGAGGCCACTACATCCATGATCGAGCACGATCATGGCGGCTGCCGCCGTGTCGTTCCCGGCGAGCGGCGTTCCCGGCGAGCGGCGTTGCCGGGACCACGACGCCGGCTGCGCTCGCGCCGGGGTGGGTTCGCGCGCCGGGCTGCGTTCGCTGGGCCGGTTGCGTTCGCGCCGGGGTGGGTTCGCGCGCCGGGCTGCGTTCGCTGGGCCGCCTGCGCCCCGGCAGTTTGGGGCCGGGCCTGCGTCGTGGTCGTTTCGGGCCGTGTCCTGCGTCCTGGCCGTTTGGTCAGGCGAACAGCGCGAAGTAGATCGCGATGTGGTGACAGAGAGCCGCCAGCAGCGTGCAGGCGTGGAAAAACTCGTGGTGGCCGAAGACGGTCGGCCACGGATTGGGTCGGCGCAACGCATAGAAGACCGCGCCGACGCTGTAGATCGCACCACCGACGATCAGCAGCACCAGTGCCGCGACGCCGCCCCCGTGCAGGATCTCCGGCAGCATGGCCACCGCCACCCAGCCCAGCGCCAGGTAGAGCGGCGCGGACACCCAGCGCGGCGCGTGCGGCCAGATCACCTTGACCGCCACGCCGGCCAGCGCGCCGCCCCAGACCAGGGCCAGCATCACGGTGGCCGGCCGGGGCGCGAGCAGCATCGCGCAGAGCGGTGTGTACGTGCCGGCGATGAACACGAAGATCATCGAGTGGTCCATCCGGCGCATCACCTGGTAGCCGCGCTCTGACCACACACGACGGTGGTACAGCGCGCTCGTGCCGAAGAGCCCGCAGACCGTCAGGCTGTAGATGAGGCAGCTCACCAGGGGTGCCCACCCCGGCCGAGTGGCAGCGATCGAGCAGAGCACGATGCCGCAGACCACGGCGACGAAGAAGGCGTACGTGTGCAGCCAGCCGCGCATCCGGGGCTTACCGATGTCGACCGGCTTCAGGCGAAGCGGGGCGGAGGTGGTCACCCAATCAGGTTACGGCACCGTAGGTTACTTGTAAGTAGTGGCGTTGGTGACACCCGGCACCGTCAACGTGAACACCGGATCGGCGCGACATCGGCGAGGATGAGCGGATGCGGATCCGACCCGTCGGGGCGCACGCCCTGCTACTCGACTGCACCACCCCGGCCGACACCCCCGAAGCCGTGGCCGACATCCCGGAGGCCGCATTTGTCGAAGCGTGGCGGGCCGAGCTGTGGCGGCGTCGGGAGCGGGGCGACCTGATCGCCGTGGAGATCGTGCCGGCGGCCCGGACCGTGCTGCTCGACGGCCTGCCCGACCCGACCACCACGGCCGAGCAGTTGACCCGATGGACGTCTGCCGTCACCGCCGCGATCACCCGCCCCGACCAGGCCCACGCCGAAGCCCACGCCGAGGCCGGAGCCAAATCCCACGCCAAAGACCACGCCCACGCCAAAGACCACGCCCACTCCAAGGCCGAAGCCCAGGCCGGAGCCGACGCCGACGCCCAAGCCCAAGCCCAAGCCCAAGCCCAAGACCGCAACGCCACAGCCGAAGACGGGGCCGAAGACGGGGCCGACGACGCGGCGGACGTTGTCGTACCGGTCACCTTCGACGGGCCGGACCTGCCGGCGGTGGCGGAGCACTGGGGCGTGGACGTGCCGGCAGTGCGGCATCGGTTGACCAGCACCCGGTTCCGGGTCGCCTTCTGCGGCTTCGCCCCCGGATTCCCCTACCTGACCGGGCTGCCCGCCGAGTTGGCACTGCCCCGGCTGGCCACGCCCCGTCCCCGGGTGCCGGCCGGCTCGGTCGCGTTGGCCGGCCCGTACGCCGGCATCTACCCGGGCGCTTCCCCGGGCGGCTGGTTGCTGGTCGGTCGGACCGACCTGGTGCTGTTCGACGTGGCCGCCGACCCGCCGGCCCGACTTGGTCCGGGCACCACTGTGCGGATGGTGGCGGCGTGACCCACCCGGCCACCATCGAGGTGCTCCGCGCCGGTGCGCTCACCACGGTGCAGGACCTGGGCCGGCCCGGCTGGGCGCACCTGGGGGTACCCCGGTCCGGCGCCCTCGACCCGGGTGCCCTGCGGTTGGCCAACCGACTGGTCGGCAACCCGGAGCACGCGGCTGGCCTGGAGATCACCCTGACCGGTTGCACAGTGCGGTTGACCCGGGCGGCCACGGTGGCGGTCACCGGCGCCGAGGTCCCCGTCCAGGCGGGTGTCCGGCCCGGTGACACCGGACGCCCGCTCACGGTGCCGGCCGGAACGGTGCTGCGGATCGGTCCCGCCCGGCGGGGCGTACGGAGTTGGCTGGCGGTGGCGGGCGGCATCGACGTGTCACCGGTGCTCGGTAGCCGAGCCACCGACACCCTCTCCGGGCTCGGCCCGCCCCGGCTGCGGGACGGTGACCTGCTGCCGCTCGGTGATCCGGTCGGCACCCCCGCACCGGTGGACCTGACCGTGTGCCCCACGCCGCCTGAGGAGCTGCACCTGACGCTGGGCCCCGGTCCTCGGGAGGACTGGTTCACGCCGACCGCGTTCGACCGGCTCTTCGGCAGCGCGTACACCATCAGCCCGGTGAGCAACCGGGTCGGCGCGCGGCTCGCCGGCGCGGCGCTGCCCCGCGCGGTGGCCGGCGAACTCCCCAGCGAGGGAATCGTGCTCGGCGCGGTGCAGGTGCCGGCGGACGGACAACCCCTGATCTTCCTCGCGGACCATCCGACCACCGGTGGATACCCCGTCATCGGGGTGGTCACCGACGTGACCCCGCTCGCGCAGGCCCGGCCAGGTACTACCGTCAGATTCCATGGACCTCAACGCTGACCTGGGCGAGGGATTCGGCATCTGGCGACTCGGTGACGACGAGGCGCTGCTGAGCCTCGTCACCTCCGCCAACGTCGCCTGCGGCTTCCACGGCGGTGACCCGTCCACCATGCGGCGGGTCTGCGAGGGCGCTGCGCGGCGCGGGGTCGCGGTGGGTGCGCAGGTCGGCTACCGGGACCTGGCCGGTTTCGGCCGGCGGCACATCGCGTACGACTTCGCGGAGCTACGTGACGAGGTGACCTACCAGTTGGGGGCGTTGGACGCGTTCTGCCGGCTGTTCCGCACCCGGGTCCGCTACCTCAAGCCGCACGGCGCGCTCTACCACGCGGCCAGCACCGACGAGTCCCAGGCGGCGGCGGTGGTCGCCGCCGTCAGCGGTTACGACCCCGAGCTGCCCGTACTCTGCCTTCCCGGCTCGACGCTCGCCCAACTCGCCGTGGGCGCGGGCCTGCCGGTGGTTGCCGAGGCGTTCGCCGACCGCGCCTACCTGCCCAACGGGGCGCTGGTGCCGCGCGGCACCCCCGGAGCGGTGATCACCGACCCCGAGCAGGTCGCCGAACGGGCGGCGCGGATGGCCACCGAACGCAGCGTGGTGGCGGTCGACGGCACCGTCATCCCGTGCTCGGTCGACTCGATCTGCGTGCACGGCGACACCCCAGGCGCGGTCTCCGCAGCCGAACTCGTCCGCGCCACCCTGATCGACGCCGACATCACACTGGCCCCGTTCGCCTGATCGGAGGGGCCCGGTTGGGCCCCTCCGACCGCGTCAGGCGTCCAGGCCGCGGAGCACGCGTCAGGCGTCCAGGCCGCGGAGCACCAGCGGCAGCCGGGTCACGGCGCCGTCGACCACCCGGACCGGTACGCCCCAGTCCTGCCGGGTCAGGTGGCACGCCGCGTGCTCGACGTCCGCGTCACAGGTCGCCGCCTGCGCGGTCACCTGAAGCACCCCCGCGGTGACCTCGCCGTTGAGCACCAGCCGGCGGGACAGCTCGGTGCCCGTGCCGGCACCGTCCACCAGCAGCTCCGGTGGGGAAGCGGAGACCACCAGCCGGGTCGACGGCCCGTACGTCTCGTCCAGCTTCTGCCCCGGCGCCGGGGTGAAGACGATGTCCAGGGTGACCTCGCCGGCCGCGACGTCGGTCGGCTTGCGCTCGGTGCGGTGCCGAGGCCCGTCCACAGTGCTGGCACCCGCAGCCGACAGGGCACCGGGGGCGAGCCGGGTCAACCGGTGCGCGGCGGACTCCACCACCAGCACCTCACCCGACGGGGTGAGCACCAGGTCGCTCGGCTCCGCCAACCCGTCGGCGACGGTGGAGACCTGGTTGCTGGCCGGGTCGAAGCGGCGCACCGCGCCGTTGTACGTGTCCGCGATCAGCACCGAGCCGTCCGGCAGCGCGCACACGCCCAGCGGATGCTGGAGCAGCGCCGACTCCGCCGGACCGTCCACGTGACCGAAGTCGAACAGGCCCTGCCCGACGGCGGTGCCCAGCACACCGTTCTCGACGTACCGGATCGAACTGGACTCGCTGTCGGCCACCCAGAGCCGGGTGCCGTCGGCGGAGACGGAGAGCCCCGACGGCTGGGCCATCCACGCCTCGGCCAGCGGGCCGTCGCGCAACGCCTCCACCGTGGTGCCGGCGTACATGCCGGCGGTCCGCTTGATCGGGTCGAACCACCAGAGCTGGTGGATACCGGCCATCGCGATGATCAGCTTGTCGTCGTACCAGGCCAGGTCCCACGGGGAGGAGAGGTCGACGGCGAACGCGTCGTGGGCGTGGTCGTCGACCTCGGCGCGCCACTGCCGCCCACTGCCGGCCACGGTGACCACCTCGCCGGACTCCAGCCGTACGCCGCGCAGCAGGTGGTTGACCGTGTCGGCCACCACCAGGTCGTAGCCGGCCACCTCGGCGACGTGCGTGGGCAGCAGACACACCCCCTGCGGCTCGGAGAACGTCGCCGCGGCGGCCGGCCCGTCCGCCCGGCCGCGCTCACCCGAGCCGATCCGACGCACCGGCGTCTCGCCGTCCGGGTCGATCTCGACCAGGGAGTGCCGGGCCGAGTCCGAGACCAGCAGGTTGCCGTTGGGCAGCAGCACCGCCTTGCCCGGGAAGCGCAGCGCGGTCTCCGGTGCTGGCGGCGGGACGTACGGGCCGTTTCCACGGTGCAGAGTGCCCTTGGCCTCGTGGGTGGCGACCAACTCGTCGATCAGTCGGGCCAGCCCCTCGGCGTGCCCCTCGCCGGCCATGGTGGCCACCACGTAACCCTCGGGGTCGATCACCGACAGGGTCGGCCAGGCCCGGGCCGCGTACTGCTGCCACATGTCCAGCTCAGGATCGTCGAGTACGGGGTGGTGCACCCCGTACCGCTCCACCGCGGCGGCGAGCGCGTCGGCGTCCTTCTCGTGCTCGAACTTCGGCGAGTGCACGCCGATCACGACGAGCACGTCGCCGTACTTCTCCTCCAGCGGGCGCAGCTCATCGAGCACGTGCAGGCAGTTGATACAGCAGAACGTCCAGAAATCCGCAATGACGATCTTGCCGCGAAGGTCGGCGAGCTTGAGGTCGCGTCCACCGGTGTTCAGCCAGCCCCGACCGCGCAGTTCGGGAGCCCGTACTCGTGCGCTCATGCACCCATCGTGCCTGACCACCGGCCCGCGTCCGGCCGGAGGGGGCGAGATTCGGTACCACCTGCGGGTACGACGACGGCGGGGTCACGGTTGCCCGTGACCCCGCCGTCGATGCAGCTACTTCGTGGCCGGCTTCAGGCAGAGCACCCGGTTGGTGCCCTCACCCGGCAGCACCACGTGGGGCTGCGTCGTGTCGGTGCACTTCTCCTTGGCGTCCACCTTCGAGACGATCGTGAACGCGCCCGCCTCGCCGCAGTCCGCCGCCGAGGCGCCGCCCTGCCCGGACTGCTTCACGCAGGTGCCGACCGCCGGGTCGAAGGCCGGCGTGTCGTTCCCGCCGACCTTGCCGAGCAGCAGCAGCAGGCCGAGCGGCACCGCCAGGATGAGCATCGCGGCGATCAGCACCGCGGCCAGCACCCTGCCGTTGCGTACCTTCGGCGTCGGTGGCTCCACCTTCGGCTCGTCGGCGGCGTCCGGCTTGAACGCGTCGAACCGGCCCTGGTCCGCCTGGCCGGTCTCCTGGCCCCAGGACGACGCGGGCTGCGGCGGTGGCGGGAACGACGGCGGGAAGCCGCCGCCCGGCACCGGTTCGGTCGCCGGCCCGCCGAAGCCTGGCGCGCCGGAGCCCGGGCCACCGAAGTTCGGCGCACCGAAGGTCGCCGTTCCGTTGGCGGCGCCGGCGGCGGGCGACCCGGGGCCGCCGAACTGGTCCGCCGGCGGTTCGGCACCGGAGTGCGGGCGGGTGCCGTTCACCGGCCTGTTGTTGCCCGGGGCGTCGACGAAGGACGGCACACCGGGCGGGAACGCCGGCGGCGCCGACGGGGCCTCGTTGAACGCGTTCGGTGCCGGCTGCCGGTCGTCGAAGCGCGGATCGGCCGGGGACTCGCCGCCCCAGCCGGGCCCAGCCTGCCGCTGCGCGTCGTTCTGCCAGTCGGGTGCGGACTGCTGCCGCTGCGCGTCGTTCTGCCAGTCGGGAGCGATCTGCCGCTGCCCCTCGTGCTGCCAGTCGGGCCCAGCCTGCCGTGGCGCGTCGTTCTGCCAATCCGGAGCACCCTGGCGGTCGGCGCCCGAGTCGCCCTGGAACGCCTCCGGCTCCGGCTCGGCCTCCGGCTCCGATCGTGCCGGACGGCCGTACACCCGGGGTTGCGGGGTGGCCGTGCCGGTCGGTCGGATGGCCTGGTCGGTCGGGGGCATCACCCGGCTGGCCAGCGGCACCGAAGCGCTCGCTGTGGCCCGGGCCGCTGCGCCAGCCGCCGACTCGGCGTCCGACACCGGTACGACCGCGCGGCCCGCTCCGGACTCCGGAGAGGTACGCGGGGCGGGCACCACAGCGCCGCTCGTGGAGACGTCCTCGGAGCGGCCACCGTACTGCGCGGCGGCGTCCGGGGTCTCCCGCTCGGCGTAGGCGGGCTGCTCGGGGATCGGAGCGAACTGGGCCTGGGGCGCATAGTCGGCCGGCGGGGCGGCAGCCAGGCTGGCACCCGGGACGCGCTGCTCCTGCGGGGGCAGCGGCACCGCGTTCGCCGGCGAGATGCCCGGTGCGGGCCCAGGCTGGTAGGCCGGTGCCTCGTCGCCTCGGTCCGCCTCCCAACCGCCGCGGGACTGGGCGGAAGCCTCGGCCTCCGCGCGACCCCACACCTCACCGGGGGCCCACGGCTCGACCTCCGGCACGCCGCCGGAGTTGCCCTGGGCGGCGTTGTCCGGGCCGGCGGCCCAGTTGGGCGCGCCGCCGCTGGTCGGCACGCTGGCGCTGGCGCTGGCGCTGGCGCGGGCGGGGAGGTTGCTCGGCTCTGCCGGGGTCCACCCTGCCTGCTCCGGCCGCTCGGTCGGCTGCTCGGGTTGGGAGAGCACCCAGTCGGGCTGCTGCGGACGGCCCTCGGCCTCACCCCAGGCGGCCGGCTGCGCGGGCTGGTCCTGCCGCGCGTCGCTGCCGTCGTTCCACACTGCGGGCTGCGCCTGCTGCTGCTGCGCGGCCCACCCGCCAGAGTTGGCCGGATCGTCCTGCGCGGGCCAGTTCGTCGTCGGGGCCGGGACCTGGGCGGCGCCACGGGCCGGGCTCGGCTGGGCGGCCTGACCCCAGCCGGGGGCGGGCTGCTCGGTCGCCTCGGCGGGCTGGCCCCAGGTCGGTGGCGACTGCTCCGCTGGCGTCCACACCGGCTGGTCGTCGCGGGAGGCGCCGGCGGCGGGCCAGCCGCCGTTGCCAGCGGCCTGGTCCTGCTGAGCGCTGCCGGACCAGCCGGCGGCCTGCGGTGCATCGGATTGCGGAGATTCGGTCGCCCGCCAGTCGGCGGCGGGCGGGCTGGCCTGCGCCGCGCCGCCCCAGCCGCTGGCCGGGTCCTCCTGGGCGGGCCAGGCGGCGGTGGCCGGGGGAACCTGCGCGGCACCCCGTGCGGCTGGCTGGGCCTGAACCCAGTCCGGCTGCTCAGCGGGGGCGTTCGGGGTCCAGGTCGGTGCGGGTGTGCCCTGCTCGGCGGGCGTCCAGCCCTGCTGCTGCGCGGCCCAGGGGTCGGGCTGCGCCGGAGCTGGCGCGCCATCATTGCCGGGCCACGTGCCGGGCTGCTGCTGCGGCGGCTCGCTCGCGCCACCGCCGGCGGCCCAGGCGGGCTGCGCCGGGTCGTTGGGCTGCCCAGCGGCGGCGGCACCCCAGGCGGGGGCCGGCGGCTGCTCGGACTGGGTCGCCCATGCCGGCGCCGACGGGCTGGGCCGTGTCGGGGGCGGGGGTGCCCAGCCCAGGTCGGGGCCGGCGGCGTTCTGGCCGTTGTCCGGCTGCGCCGGGCGGTCGCCGTACGGCGCCGGTCCGCCGGCGCCCGGTGACACCTCGTCCGGCTCTTGGCCGGGTCGGTGCGGGCCCTCGGACGTCATGGGTGCGCCTCCTCCATCACATGTCGGCTCGCCGGTGCCGATCGGTCTCCTCGGCGTGGCTGCCGGCGTCACCGGCGTACCGCTGTGCCGGCTCCCCGCACGGTATCGGGTGGTGGCACGACACGTCCAAGGAGCACTGGTCGTCACTCACCGTGGCCGGTTGATGTCGAGCAGTTTTTGTCGGCTCGGCCTCTGCCGGGTCGGCGGGCGGCGACCGAAGCCCACCGTACCGGGCGCTGCGGCAGGGCGGAATCCCGGTGGTGGTGGTTGGGAAACGCCGATGGCCCACCCGGTGGGCCGGGTGGGCCATCGATCTGGAGGAGGTGAGGAATGTCGTGGAGCGTCAGCTCATGTGACGCTGGGCGATGACGAGGATCTCCTCGCGAACCGCCGGCGAGTTCGCCGAGCGCAGCGCGTGCTCGATGGCACGGGCGCGGCGGGTCGCGTCGCGGTGGTTGCGGATTCGCTCGATCATGCTCATTGGTGGGTCCCCCTAGCTATTCGGTTGTCAGCCCCTGATGCCTCTATTCAACAGCAGAAGCCGCCGAATCTCCATCGATTATTAGGTGAGCTGAGACACCTGCCTAACAATCAAAGGTCAACAGGCCATCTGGCCGATGGTTTCGTCGCCCAACGGACACGGCCGGTGTGCCGGGCGTTAACCCGTGGCACACCGGCCGTGGCTGGCCTCCGAAACGATCAGGTCCAGGCGAGCAGCGCCGCCTCCGGATCCGTGAGGAAGTCGCCGACGTCCCGCAGGAACTTCGAGCCCAGCTCACCGTCGATGATCCGGTGGTCGAAGCTCAGGCCCAGCGTGGTGACCTGGCGAACCTTGACCTTGCCCTTGTGCACCCAGGGCATCTCCCGCACCGCGCCGAAGGCCAGGATCGCGGACTCACCCGGCGGCAGGATCGGTGTGCCGGTGTCCACCCCGAACACGCCGACGTTGGTGATGGTCAGGGTGCCGCCGGACATGGCCGCCGGCGAGGTGC
The DNA here is from genome assembly GCF_003264475.1 of Micromonospora noduli. NCBI lineage: Bacteria > Bacillati > Actinomycetota > Actinomycetes > Micromonosporales > Micromonosporaceae > Micromonospora > Micromonospora noduli. The sequence goes on from NZ_PYAC01000018.1 coordinate 38,298, forward strand.
GGCCGGACTTCGCCGTCTGCACCAGGTCGGTCAGCGCGTCCGCCAACTCCCGCAGCGAGAGTCGGCCGGCGTCCTTGACGTTGGGCACGATCAGACCGCGCTCGGTGGCCGCCGCGATGCCGAGGTTGACGTACTCCTTGACCACGATCTCGTCGCCCGCCCAGGTCGAGTTGACCATCGGGTGCCGTTGTACCGCCAGCAGCACCGCCTTCGCCACCAGCAGCAGCGGCGAGACCCGTACGTCGCGCCACTCCCGTCGGCCGCGCAGCCGGTCCAGGGCCTTCATCGCCCGGGTCACGTCGACGGTCAGGAACTCCGTCACGTGCGGGGCGGTGAACGCCGAGCGGGACATGTTCTCGGCGGTCAGCTTGCGGACGCCCTTGACCGGGATGCGCTGCTCCCGGTCCGCGCCGAAGCTGGGCGCGGTCGTCGCCGCGATCGGCTCGGCAACCACCACGCTCGCACCGCTCGCCGCCTGCTGCACGTCCTCCCGGGTGATCGAGCCAAGCGGCCCGGACCCGGTCAACGTGCCAAGGTCGACCCCGAGATCCTTGGCGAGCTTGCGCACCGGCGGCTTGGCCAGCACGCCGCCAGTGGCCGTCGCGGCCCGCCCGTTCTGAGCCGGCGCCGCCACCGGCGTGACCACCGGTGGTGGAGTCGGCGCGGTCGGTGCGGGAGCCGCCACGGCCTGTGCCGGGACCGCGCCCTTGCGGGGGCGGCGCTTCGCGGCTGTCGTCCGTGGGCCGTAGCCGACCAGCACCGCCGTCCGCCCGCCAGGGGCCGCACCGCCGATCAGGCCGGGCTCGATCATGCCCTCGGCCGGTGCCACCTCCACCGCCGCCAGCGAGGCCGCCGACGGGGTGGGCAGGTCACCGCTGGGCGTGGCCGTGGTCGACGGCGCCTCCAGCGGCCCGGCACCCGGGTCGGTGTCGATCGCGATGATCGGCGTACCGACCTCGACCGTGGTGCCCTCCGGGTGGTGGATCGCCTGCACCTGCCCGGCCCACTTCGCCGGGATCTCCACTGCCGCCTTCGCCGTCTCCACCTCGACGATCGGCTGGTTCAGCTCGATGGTGTCGCCGACCTTGACCAGCCAGGCCAGGATCTCGCCCTCGGTCAGCCCCTCGCCCAGGTCGGGCAGGTTGAACGTCTTGATCCGGGACATGTCGCTCACCAGCCGAAGGTGCGGTCGACAGCGTCGAGCACCCGGTCGAGGTCGGGCAGGTACTCCTCCTCCACCCGGGCGGCCGGGTAGGGGGTGTCGAAGCCGGTCACCCGCAGCACGGGCGACTCCAGGGAGTAGAAGCACTCCTCGGTGATCCGGGCGGCCAACTCGGCGCCGAGGCCGATGTTGGACGGCGCCTCGTGCACCACGACCACACGGCCGGTGCGCTTCACCGACTCGTACGCCGCGGTCAGGTCCAGCGGCGAGAGCGAGCGCAGGTCGATGACCTCCAGCTCCCGGCCGTCCTCGGCGGCGGCGGTCGCCGCATCCAGACAGGTCCGCACCATCGGGCCGTAGGCCAGCACGGTGACGTCGGTGCCGGGCCGCACGACCCGGGCCGAGTGCAGGGGGTACGCGTCGGACAGCGGTGCGTCCAGGTCGACCTGGCCCTTTTCCCAGTAGCGCCGCTTGGGCTCCAGGAAGACGATCGGGTCGTCCGAGGCGATGGCCTGCTGGATCATCACGTACGCGTCCTGCGGGTTGGAGCAGGTCACCACCTTCAGGCCGGCCGTGTGCGCGAAGTACGCCTCCGGCGACTCGGAGTGGTGCTCGACCGCGCCGATGCCGCCGCCGAACGGGATCCGGATCACCATGGGGATGCTGAGCCTGCCGCCCGAGCGGTAGTGCATCTTCGCCACCTGCGACACGATCTGGTCGTACGCGGGGTAGACGAAGCCGTCGAACTGGATCTCGCAGACCGGCCGGTAGCCGCGGATGGCCAGGCCGACCGCGGTGCCGATGATGCCGGACTCGGCCAACGGCGTGTCGATCACCCGTTGGTCGCCGAAGTCCTTCTGGAGACCGTCGGTGATCCGGAAGACGCCGCCGAGCTTGCCGACGTCCTCGCCCATGATGACGACCTTGGGGTCGTTCTCCAGGGCGCGGCGCAGACCGGTGTTGAGGGCCTTGCCGATGGTGAGCGTCTCCGTGGCCATCAGTGGGCGCTCCCCTCGAACGACTCCATGTAGCGGCTGAACTTCGCGCGCTGCTCGTCGAGCAGCGGTGACCCGTTGGGGTAGACGTGGTCGAACATCGTCACCGGCTCCGGGTTCGGCATCTCGAGCACCCGCTCGCGCAGGTGCACCGACTCGCGGCGGGCCTGCTCGTCGACCTCGGCGAAGAAGTCCGCGTCGGCGATCTGCTGCTTCTCCAGGAATGCCTTGACCCGGGCGATCGGGTCCTTGGCCTGCCACGCCTCGACCTCGCTGGCGATGCGGTAGCGGGTCGGGTCGTCGGAGGTGGTGTGCGCGCCCATCCGGTAGGTGTACGCCTCGATCAGGCTCGGGCCCTGCCCGAGGCGGGCGTTGTCCAGCGCGGTGCGGGTGACCGCGTACGTGGCGAGCACGTCGTTGCCGTCCACCCGTACGCCGGGGAAGCCGAAGCCGGCGGCCCGCTGGTAGAGCGGGACACGGGTCTGGCGCTCCAGCGGCTCGGAGATCGCGTACTGGTTGTTCTGGCAGAAGAAGACCAGCGGCGCGTTGAACACGCTGGCCCAGACGAACGCCTCGTTCACGTCGCCCTGGCTGGTGGCGCCGTCGCCGAAGTAGGCGATCGCCGCCTCGCCGTCGTCGGTGCCGGTCTTGCCGTCGATGGTGATTCCCATCGCGTAGCCGGTCGCGTGCAGGGTCTGCGCGCCGATGACGATGGTGTACATGTTGAACTTGAACTCGTTCGGGTCCCAGCCGCCCTGGTCGACGCCGCGGAACAGGCCGAGCGGCATGATCGGGTCGATGCCCCGGCAGTAGAGGACGCCGTGCTCACGGTAGGTCGGGAAGGCCATGTCCTGGGTACGCAGCGCCCGCCCGGAGCCGACCTGGGCGGCCTCCTGGCCCAGCAGGCTGGCCCAGAGGCCCAGCTCGCCCTGACGCTGGAGAGCGGTCGCCTCGGCGTCCAGCTTCCGGACCAGCACCAGGTCGCGGTAGAGACCGCGGTATTCCTCGTCGGTGAAGTCGACGCGGTACTCGGTGCCGTCCGGCCCGGTGGCGCTGTCGATCCGCTCGCCTTCGGGGGTGAGTAGCTGCACCAGCGCGGGGTCGCCGGCCGCGCCCTTCCTGGAGCGGGATGCAGCCCGCCTGCTGCGGGTGGTGCCCCCGGGGTCGCCCTTTGCCATCGGTCTCTCCCTGTCGTGTCTGCGTCGGCACCGGGGGGTCACCCGGCCGCGCAACTCGTGCGCCTGCCCGGCTGCTGCCGGACCGGTTCCTGGCGGCCGCGCCTAGCCCCGGTGGGGGTTGCCGCACGGCGTGATCCGGGTTCTGGCCGAACCCGGATCGGGAGCGCCGGCGCTCAACCGCGCCTGCCGCGAGGGTGCGCGGAGGTCACGGCTGCGTTGCCGTCGTGCTCCATATTCGCAGAGCAGGTGAGCGCGCCCACAGTACGCCTGCCTCCGCAATCCGACCGCCCATGCTTTGACGCCGTTTGTCGCCATCATGCCGGCCCGCGTTTCCCATGCGTTGCGGCACGATTCGTCACCGTTCGGGCAGCACCGCGTGTCGACACGCGGTGGAGGTTTGCTGACCCACTGTGACTGCGCGAGGCTGATTCCCGCAGGATCGCGCCTATCGGGTTATTTGTCGGGTTTTTGCCCCGGCGGCGTCCATTCATGTCCTCCGACGGCCGACGACTAGGAGTGTGCGGTGTACGAGCCAGGTGACGGTCCCGGCACACCAGCGCTTGGTCGGCACCGGTCGGCTGGCGGCTATCGCCGGATGGTCGGTGTCCACCGGGCCGCCGGCGCCGGTGGCCCCTCCCGCGGTTACCTGCTCACTGTCGCGCTGCTGGCCGGCACGGCGTCGATGCCCATCCTCGCCGCGATCAGCGCGGGCTCGGCCACCCCGGGCAGCACCGCCCTACCGGACAGCAGCACCCCGTTCATGCCCACCCCGTCCGTCGGGCCGGTGGTGATCCCAATGCCGGTGACCAGCCAACCACCGCTTCCCCCGCTCGGCACACCCAGCGTCGGCCCGACCAGCGGCTGGCTGCCGGCCGCTCCGTCGCGTCCACGGGAAGGGCCCGCCGCCGCCGATCCCGGGCCCGTCCGGTGGACGACCGCCCCGCCGGTGGCACCTGGACCGACACGGAGCACCGCGCCGCCGGTACCCCCGCCCGTCGCTCCGCCACCGCCGGTCGACCCCGACCCGACCGATCCGCCGGGCCCGGACCCGACCGACCCGGACCCGACCGATCCGCCGGACCCGGACCCGACCGACCCCGACCCGACCTACTCGCCGGGCCCGGACCCCACCGACCCGGACCCGACCGATCCGGCCGATCCCGATCCGACCCCGACCCTGACGGTGGACCCGACGCCCACACTGGACCCGACGCTGGGGCCGACACCCACGCCGACCGACGACGCGACCGCGACCGCCGTGCCGACCAGCACCCGGTCCGTCCCGGCCCCCACACCCACGCCGCCCGCGATACCGACCCGCCGACCCAGCCCGGCGATCCCGTCGCCGTCGGCCGTCGCCTCGAAGGCCCCGCGTCAGCCCGGTGCCACTGGCCGGACCGACGTACCCGGCGGTGTCGCCGACGGTACGGTGACGATCAGGCGCGGCCCGCCCGGCGACGGCGGCGTCCGGCGGTAGGCGTGTACCGGAGGGGGTGGCGTGGGCGGCGGTGCGGAACCCCGCCCGGTCACCACCAGGCCCGGCCCGGGGTTGCGGATCGCCCGGCTGGTCACCGAGGTGACCGCCCCGGCGGTGCTCGTGTCGCTGCTGATCATCACGGTGAGCTGGCACAGCGCCAGCCGCCCCGGTCAGGGCCTCGTCTGGGGTCTGCTCGCCACTCTCTTCGTCACCGGCATTCCGTTCGCCTACATCGTCGGCGGGGTACGCCGTGGCCGGCTCACCGACCACCACGTCGGCCGCCGGGAGCAGCGCCGGGCGCCGCTGCTGGTCGGCCTCGGTTCGGTCGCGGCGGGGCTCGCCCTGCTCGCCGTGCTCGGCGCGCCCCGCCCGGTGCTGGCACTGGCGGTGTCCGGCCTCGTCGGCCTCGTCGTCGCCGTGTCGGTCAGCCACTGGTGGAAGATGTCGATCCACTCGGCGGTGGCCGCCGGCACGCTGGTCATCCTGATGCTGACCTTCGGGACGCGGCTGGTCGTCGCCGTACCGCTGCTGGCGGTGGTCGGCTGGTCCCGGGTACGGCTGCGGGACCACACGGTGGCGCAGGTGCTGACCGGAGGTGCGCTCGGCGCCCTGGTCGCCGCGGTGATCTTCGGCCTGCTGCGCTAGCCCGATCCAGGGTCCGCCGTGCTGACCCGCCCCGGGCGGGCGGCGCGTAGCCGCCCACCCTCCGACGCCGTCAGGCGCCGTCGTCGGCGAGGCGGTGGCGGTTCGCCTCGATCCACGCGTCCAGCGCGGCCGGGTCGTCCGGGTCAACCCCGTCGGCCATCAGCTGCGCCACTGCGGCGGTGGCCGCGCTGCGCCGCTCACCGGTCGAGTAGAGGCGGGCGAACTCCGGCACCATCTCCTCGATCGCCTCGTCGGTGCGCGTCGCCGCCGCCTCGGGCAGCCCGCGCTGGCGCGACGCGTACCGCGCCCAGGCCCGCAGCACCCGGGGGAGCATCGCCGCGTCGTCCATGTCCAGCACAGCCCGGCGGTGCACCCAGTCGAGCAGGAAGAGCCCGGACACCGCAGGACTCCAGCGCATCGGATCGGAATCCGGGAAGCTCGCCGAGTGGTCCAGCAGCAGGCTCAGGCAGAAGTGCAGGGAGGCCAACTCCGGGCCGTCGACGGCGTCCAGCCCGAAGCGGGCAGCCTCCGGCGCGGCAAGGAACCGCCGGACCAGGTCGGTGCGCTCGGCCGCGGAGAGCGGCTCGACCTCCGCCGGACCGGTCGGCTCGGCCGCGGTGGGCAGCATCGCCAACCGGGCCCTGACCAACGCTCGGTCGGTGGCGAGTGACCCCTCGCCGGGCAGCTCGCCCAGGTCGTCGGTGACCGCCAGATGGCGAGCCACCTCGCCCCGGAACCGGGCTGGATCTTCGGTACGGAACCAGGTCAGCTCGTCGTCGGCGCACATCTGCCGGACCTGGTCCAGGATCCGTTCGGCCGGCCCGCCCACGAAGATGTCCTTGGTGATCCCGATGTTGTGGTCCACCAGGGCCACCAGCGCGTGCTCCGAGCCGCCCGACTCGTCGTCGTAGGCGAAGGTCGCGAGGTAGGAGGTCTGGTCGCCGTACACGTCTCCGTACGCCCAGGTGCCGGTGAGGTGCACCCGGCCGAGCTGGGCCGTCCAGGTGGGCGCCTGGCTGCCCGGGCGCACCCGATCGGTGCCCTCGGCAGTCGGGACGAGCGTGGCGAAGACCTGCCGGATGGTGGTCGCCGCTGCGACCCTGCGGCGGGCGGTGGCGGCGAGGAAGCCGGTGACGAACTCCCGTACGGCGGCGTCGCGGTCGGTCTCCGCGATCGCGTAGACACTGCCCAGCAGGGCGCTGCCGAGCATCTCGGCGTCGAGAGCGGACTCCAGCTTGGTCACGTCGCGTGCGGCGTGCAGCACCGCGTCGTAGGGGGTCTGAGGCGTGGCCATGCTCCGACCCTACGCCGCCTGAGGCGTACGCAGAGCGGTAGCGAGCCGCGCGGAGCGTCAGCGGCGTGCGGCGTCCCGCAGCGCGTCGCGTGCCTGCGCGTACGAGCCGAGCACGATCCGTACCGGTGTCAGCACGTACTCGTCGCCCACCTGCGCGACCCGCGCCGTCAGCCGCTGGTCGGCCCGGGCCCGGGCGCGCAGGGCGGCCCAGCGCACCACCGGCCGGGTCAACGCCGCCACCAGCAGCCCGGCCAGCAGGCCGCCGAGCAGCAGCACGGTCGGCAGCGGCACCTGGCCGACCATCGGGTTGTCCAGCGCGGGCAGGCCGAGCGCCCGCAGCGCGTAGCCGAGCACCAGCCAGCCCAGCCCGACCACGGCGGCGAGGGTGACCAACCACTGCACACCGCCGACGACCCGCCACCACAGCGGGCGACGGTCGAGGCCGAGGTCGGTGCCGGCGATCGTGCGATCCAGGGCGTCCGGTAGGTCGCCGAGGCGGGACCGGGCGGCGGAGGTCACCGCGCCGGGCCAGGCGGCGGGCAGGTCGGCGGCGGCCCGGTCGGCCACCGCGCGGATGGCGAGACCGAGCGCCGAGCGCTGGGCGGCCGTCGGGTCCGGTACCGAGGTGGCCGCCACCAGGCTCTCCGCCGGGTCGGCCTGGTCGCCGGTCGGGCCGGGCAGGTGCAGCCGACGCAGCGGGTCGGGCCGCAACCGCCGCCAGCCCCGCACCACGGGCCAGCCGGTGGCTGCGCCGGCCCGGTGCCGGTACGCCCGCTCCACGGCCTCGGTCACCGCCGGCACCCCGGCCGCCCCGGCCAGCGCCCGGTTCAGCCCGTTGACGGCGGTGTCGTCCGGCCCGCCCGCCGGCCGGGCCGAACCGACCAGCTCGTCCAGGCCGGCGACGACCGTGTCGACGTCACCCGCGAGCCGACGCAACGCGGCCTGCCGCTCGGCGACCGTGCGCTCCAGCGCGTTGCGCAGCCCGACCATCCCGGCCGGATCGATGGCGGTGGTGGCCAGCAGGGGCACCCCGGTCAGCCCGTCGGTGTCGAGCAGCCGACGCAGGTCGTCCAGGACCCGGGGCACCTCGGCCGGGGGCAGCCGGTCGGCCTGGTTGAGCACGACCACTGTGACCTCGCGGTGCCGGTGAAACTCGCGCAGGTAGCTGTCGTGGATGACCCGGTCGGCGTACTTCTGCGGGTCGACCACCCAGACCACCTGGTCGACCAGGCCCAGGAGTCGGTCCACCTCGAGCCGGTGCGATCGCTGCACCGAGTCGAAGTCGGGCAGGTCGAGCAGGATCAGCCCGTGCAGGGCCGTCTCGTCGTCCGCGTCCAGGGCGCTCTCCCGGACGAAGCGGTGTCGGGGCAGTACGCCGATCCAGTCGAGCAGATGGTTGGCGCCCTCCAGCGGCCCCCACACGCAGGCGTGGGTGACGCCGGTGGTCGGCCGGCGGACCCCGACCGGCGAGAGTTCCAGTTGGGCCAACGCGTTGAAGAGGCTGGACTTGCCGCTGCCCGTGGCGCCGGCCAGGGCGACCACTGTGTGGTCCCGGGACAGCGCGAGCCGGGTGCCGGCCCGTTCGACCACTGTGTGCGCGGGCACCAGGTCGGCGTCCGGCAGCAGACCGTCCACGGCGGTCAGGAACCGGCGTACCGCGTCCAGGCGGGCGATCAGCGCGTCGGCGTCGACCCGCTGGTCCCCGCGGAACACGTCGCGTACCCGGCCGGCGATGTTGCTCACCGGGAACCCTCCTCGTCGGCGGCGGACAGGCCGCTGCGGTGCCGGGCCAGCTCGACCCGGCCGGCGGCCCGGCGCAGCCCGTCGCCGGCGTCCTCGGCGGGGCGGGCGTCGGCGGTGCGGCTCAGGAAGCGGTCGGCCTCCGCGTCGAGCAGCGTGCGCACCCGGTCCAGCAGGTCGGTGCGGGCCTTGGCGGCGAGGGTACGCACCGCCTGGTCGCCGAAGATCGCCTGGAGGACGGCCTGCGCGGCGACAGTGGTACCGGCCCCGGTGGCCAGCTCCAGCCCGGTCGGGATGAACGCGGTGGAGGCGAAGACGGCGATCATCACGGCCAGCCCGGTGGCGTTCACCGCGTACGCGGCGGTGCGGGCCACGAACCGCTTGTCACCGCCCTCGACCCGGACCAGTTCCAGCACTCCGCGCTGCCAGTCGCGGACCATGCGCTCGGCGCGCTCGGGCAGGTCGTCGCTCGGGTGGGCGAGCGCCGGGTCGAGCAGCCCGGCGCCGGCCGGGTGTGCCTTCCACCCCGTGTACGCGGACTCGGCGGCCTCCGAGGCCACCCCGCGCAGCAGCGTCACCAGTTGGGACTCGATGGCGTTGCGCAGCTCGGCGGCGGGCGCCGGCCGACCGGTGACGGCGGCCACGACCCGGTCCCGGAGGCGGCCGATCCGTGCCTCCAGCGTGCGGAACAGCTCGCCGGTGCCGACGAACTCCTGCCAGCGGGCGAGCACCTCACCCCGGAGCAGCCGGCCGTCCTGGAGCCCCTGCTCGACGGTGCGCTCGGCACCCCGGTACGCGGCCCGGACCCGTTCGTCCAGCCCGTCGGCGGCGGCGAGCTGCTCGTCGGCGGCGTCGGCCAGATCCTCCACGGCGGGGTGGAGTGCCGCCAGCGCCCCGTCGAGGGTCTGGCGGACCACCGCCGCCCGCGCGTCCACGTCGGCGGCCAACCGGGCGAACCAGTCGGCCAGTGGGGCGGTGACTCCCTCGGGCAGCAGCCCCTGACCGTCGACCCAGGTCTCGGGCAACACGAACAGCGGCGCACGCCCGAGGTCCTGCTCGGCGAGCATCTCGGTCAGATGCGCGGCGATCTCGTCGGTGGCCTCGGCGGGCACCCGGTCCAGGACCATGGCGATCACCGCGCCGCGCGTCCGGGCACTGCGCAGCAGCTCCCAGGGCACCGCGTCGGCGTACCGGGCGGCGGTGGTGACGAAGAGCCACAGATCGGCGGCGGCCAGCAGCTGGGTGGCGAGCGCCCGGTTGGCGTCGACGACCGAGTCGATGTCGGGCGCGTCGAGGAAGGCCAGCCCGGCGGGCAGGGCCGGGGCGGTGACGAGGTGCAGGGCGCGCGGATCGTCGCTCGGCTCGGTGGTGCGGGTCAGCCCGGGCAGGAGGTCACCCTGCCGGAACCATGCCGCGTCGGAGGGGTTGCAGACCAGCACCGGTGAGCGGGTGGTCGGCCGGAGCACGCCGGCGGCGCTGACCCGGGCCTTGACCAGGCTGTTGACCAGGGTCGACTTACCCGCGCCGGTGGAGCCGCCGACCACCACGAGCAGTGGGGCGTCCAACCGGGCGAGCCGGGGCAGCAGGTAGTCGTCGAGTTGGTCGGTGAGTGCTGTGGCGCTGTGCCGGGCAGAGTTGGCGGAGGGCAGCGCGAGGGGATACCGGGTCGCGCCGATCGCCTCCCGGAGGCCCGACAGTGCGCCGGGGAGGCTGTCGTCCCCGGTGGTGGCGGGCGGCTCCTCCGCGGCGTCCGGCGGGTCGGTGCGGGCTGCGACGGCGGGCGCACCGGAACGGGTGGCGGGATCGCCGTGCGTCGTCACCGCTAAAGCGTGCCCGACCGATGCAAGGGAAGACAACCGGACGGTAATAACGGCTGGGTTGCGTCGGGTTGACTCAAGTCAACTTGACGATTGGCCAACGCGTGGCACTATTGAGTCAAGTTCACTCAACTTGTGGTGGGGCCCGCTGCGGGCGGTGCTCGCCAGCAGCCCACGGGCGATGCCCGTCACCTGCACAACCTTACGAAGCGAGGAAGCGAAGATGGCACGTGCGGTCGGTATCGACCTCGGCACGACGAACTCCTGCGTCAGCGTTCTCGAGGGCGGTGAGCCCACCGTCATCGCCAACGCTGAGGGGTCGCGGACGACTCCTTCGATCGTCGCGTTCGCCCGCAACGGCGAGGTGCTCGTCGGTGAGGTCGCCAAGCGCCAAGCGGTGACCAACCCGGACCGGACGATCCGGTCGGTCAAGCGCGAGGTCGGCACGAACTGGTCCGTCGACATCGACGGCAAGAAGTACACCCCGCAGGAGATCTCGGCCCGGACGCTGATGAAGCTCAAGCGGGACGCCGAGGCGTACCTGGGTGAGCAGATCACCGACGCGGTGATCACCGTTCCGGCCTACTTCAACGACAGCCAGCGCCAGGCCACCAAGGAGGCCGGTGAGATCGCCGGCTTCAACGTGCTGCGGATCGTCAACGAGCCGACCGCGGCCGCCCTGGCGTACGGGCTGGACAAGGGCTCCAAGGAGCAGACCGTCCTGGTCTTCGACCTCGGCGGCGGCACCTTCGACGTGTCGCTGCTGGAGCTGGCCGAGGGCGTCGTCGAGGTCAAGTCGACAAGCGGTGACAACCAGCTCGGTGGCGACGACTGGGACCAGCGGATCATCGACCACCTGGTCAAGACGTTCCGCGGTGAGCACGGCATCGACCTGGCTCAGGACAAGATGGCCCTCCAGCGGCTCCGCGAGGCAGCCGAGAAGGCCAAGATCGAGCTGTCCGCCGCCACCACCACCAACATCAACCTGCCGTACATCACCGCCGGCGCGGCCGGCCCCCTGCACCTCGACGTGACGCTCAGCCGCGCCGAGTTCCAGCGGATGACGCAGGACCTGCTGGACCGTTGCAAGGGCCCGTTCGAGCAGGCCGTGAAGGACGCCGGGATCAAGATCTCCGACGTCGAGCACGTCATCCTGGTCGGCGGTTCGACCCGGATGCCCGCCGTGACGGACCTGGTCAAGCAGCTCACCGGTCGCGACCCCAACAAGGGCGTCAACCCGGACGAGGTGGTCGCCGTCGGCGCCGCCCTCCAGGCCGGTGTGCTCAAGGGTGAGGTCAAGGACGTCCTGCTGCTCGACGTGACCCCGCTGAGCCTGGGCATCGAGACCAAGGGCGGCATCTTCACCAAGCTGATCGAGCGCAACACCACCATCCCGACCAAGCGTTCCGAGGTCTTCACCACGGCGGACGACAACCAGCCGTCGGTGCTGATCCAGGTGTTCCAGGGTGAGCGGGAGATCGCGGCGTACAACAAGAAGCTCGGCACCTTCGAGCTGACCGGCCTCCCGCCGGCGCCGCGCGGCGTGCCGCAGATCGAGGTCGCCTTCGACATCGACGCCAACGGCATCGTCAACGTGCACGCCAAGGACCTGGGCACCGGCAAGGAACAGAAGATGACGATCACCGGTGGCTCCTCGCTGCCGAAGGACGACATCGAGCGGATGCGCCGGGACGCCGAGGAGCACGCGGAGGAGGACAAGCGCCGCCGCGACGACGCCGAGACCCGCAACGTGGCCGAGGCGCTCCAGTGGCAGACCGAGAAGTTCCTCGCCGAGAGCGGCGACAAGCTGCCCGGTGAGAACCGCGAGCAGCTCAACGAGGCGCTCGGCGAGCTGCGTGGCGCCCTCGGCGGTCAGGACATCGAGAAGATCAAGTCGGCGCACGAGAAGCTGGCTCAGGTCTCCCAGCAGGCCGGTTCGCTGCTCTACTCCCAGCAGGCCGAGCAGGGTCAGCAGCCGGGTGGCGAGCCCGGCCCGGGTGCGACCGGCGCGACCGGCGCGACCGGCGCGCAGGCCGGCGGCGCCGACGACGTGGTCGACGCGGAAATCGTGGACGAGGACGGCAAGAAGTGACCGTCGGCCTCCGCCACGTTTCCACCGCGAAGGGGATGAGGTAGCCGCATGACGCAGAAGCCACGAGCCGCCGACCCGGGCGACACCGGGTCGACGCCGGGTGGCTCCGCGACCACGGAGCCGACCGGCGACGGGGAGCGGGTCGTCATCCGCAACAACCGCAAGCTCGTCGACACCGCCGAGCCGGAGGGGACCGCCGCCGACGCGGAGACCGGTGTGCCGGCCGAGGGTCTGGTCGAGGACGCCGAGGTCGTGGTCGACGAGATCGAGGTCGAGGTCAACTCCACCGACGGGCCGGAGCCGTCCGGTCCGCCGGTGGTGGACGCCCCGGCGCAGCCGGTGGACGGCGGCGGCACGGGCACCTCGCTCGGTGCCGAGCTGGAGGCGCTCCGGGCCGACCTCGACGAGCGGACCCGGGATCTGCAGCGGGTGTCGGCCGAGTACGCCAACTACCGCAAGCGGGTCGACCGCGACCGCAGCCTCGTACAGGAGCAGGCGACCGGCTCGGTGCTGGCCGCGCTGCTGCCGATCCTGGACGACCTGGACCGGGCCCGGGAACACGGCGACCTGGTCGGGCCGTTCGGCACGGTGGCGGAACAACTCACCACCGCGCTGGGCAAGTTCGGCCTGAACGCCTTCGGCGAGCAGGGCGACCCGTTCGACCCGACCCGGCACGAGGCGGTCGCGCACCAGACCTCGGCCGACGTCAGCGAGCCGACCTGCGTACAGGTCATGCGACGCGGCTACCAGCTCGGTGAGCGGCTGCTGCGCCCCGCGCTGGTCGCGGTCGCGGATCCGGAATAGTGCCAGACAGTGACCGGGCCGTCCCGCCCACCGCTCAGCGGTGGGCGGGACGGCCGGGCCACCAGGGTCGGAAGGAGGTGGACCGGTGAGTTCGAAGGACTGGATCGAGAAGGACTTCTACGCCGTGCTCGGCGTGGACAAGGCCGCCTCCGCGGATGACATCAAGAAGGCGTACCGCAAGGTGGCCCGGGAGTCGCACCCGGACCACAACCCGGGCGACCCGAAGGCCGAGGAGCGGTTCAAGGCCGCGTCCGAGGCGTACAACGTGCTGTCGGACAGCGGCCGCCGTCGCGAGTACGACGAGATGCGTTCGCTGTTCGGCTCGGGCGCGTTCCGGCGCAACGCCCGGGGTGGGGGTCAGCCGGGCGGCATGCCGTTCGACGTCTCCGACATGTTCGGCGGCGGAGGCGGTGGCGGCGATCGTCGCTTCGGCGGCGCCGGCTTCCAGGACCTCTTCAGCTCGATCTTCAGTGGCGGTCAGGCCGGTGGGCAGGCCGCACCACACGGTCCGGCCCGTGGTCGGGACGTGGAGACCGAGGTGGCGCTGGACTTCGGCGACGCGGTGCGTGGAGTGACGCTGCCCCTGACGCTGCGCGCGCCGGGAGTCTGTGACACCTGCCACGGCAACGGGGCCAAGCCCGGCACCCAGCCGCGTACCTGCCCGGTCTGTCATGGTGCCGGCGTGACGACCCGCAACCAGGGGTCGTTCAGCTTCTCCGAGCCGTGCCGCAACTGCCAGGGCGTCGGCACCGTGGTCGAGGAGAAGTGCCCGGAGTGCCACGGCAGCGGCGGTGTCACCAAGACCCGCACCATGAACGTGCGCTTCCCCGCCGGTGTGGCCGACGGTCAACGCATCCGGCTGGCCGGGCGTGGCGAGCCGGGCGAGCGCGGTGGCCCAGCCGGCGACCTCTTCGTGCACGTCAAGGTTCGGCCGGACGAGCTGTTCGGGCGTACCGGAGACGACCTGACGCTGACCGTGCCGGTCACCTTCGCGGAGGCCGTGCTCGGCACGGACCTGCGGGTGCCCACGCTCGACGGCGCGGTGACCCTGCGGGTGCCGCCGGGGACGCCGAGCGGGCGGGTGCTGCGGGCCCGGGGCAAGGGTGTGGTCCGCCGCGACGGGCAGGCCGGTGACCTGCTGGTCACGCTGGACGTGGTGGTGCCGGCCCGGTTGTCGGACGAGGCGCGCACGGCGCTGGAGTCGTTCGCCGAGCAGACCCCGCCGGCGGCCCGGGAACATCTCGACGCACGGGTGCGTCGAGTCAGTTAGTCCGGTGGAATGGACGCGGAGGTGAGCGGGATGTCGGGCGAGTTCCTCGGTTCGGGCGACCCTGCCTACGAGGCCAAGGTGCTGATGATCTCGGTAGCGGCACGGATGGCGGGGATGCACCCGCAGACCCTGCGCCAGTACGACCGACTGGGGCTGGTGCAGCCCGGCCGGGCCGCTGGTGGCGGGCGTCGCTACAGCGTCCGGGACGTGGTGCTGCTGCGCGAGGTGCAGCGGCTCAGCCAGGACGACGGGATCAACCTGGCCGGCGTCAAGCGGATCATCGGGCTGGAGCGGCTGCTGGAGCAGGCGCAGCAGCGGGTGGCCCGGCTGGAGGCGGAGCTGGACGCCGCGTACCGCCGGGTGGCGGAGCTGGAGTCGCTGGCCCGCTTCCCAGGCCGGGATCTGGTGCCGACCAACCGCACGTCCACCGCCCTGGTGGTGTGGCGCCCCCGCCGGACGCCCGATCGCTGACCTGCCGCTCACCCGGATCCGTCTTCTCGGCCCGGACCGTGCCGGATTCCCGGCGCGGTCCGGGCCGCTTCGGTTAGCCTGTCGACAAGGGTCCAATCGGCTCAATTCGGACCTACCGGCATGGCGATGGGGGAGCGATGGCGGAACCGGCCAAGAAGGTGGCCCAGCAGACCGAGGACCGGTTGGAGAGCCTGGCCGAGACCGTCCGCAAGAAGTTCGACAAGGTGACCGACGGGACCTACCGGGACCGGATCATCGCGGGCCGGTTCGCCGAAGACGGCGACCATACCGGCGAACGGGGCCGAGCCGAGACGGAACGCAAGCAGGACTGACCGGTGACCGACGTGCGGGCCGGGACCCACGGGGGGTCCCGGCCCGTTCGCCGTGATCGGGGGTCCCGGCCCGCGGCCGTAATCGGGGGTCCCAGTTCGTTCGCCGTTTCCGACCGAGGACCGGTGACGCCGACTCCTGGGCGTCAGGCCGACTCGCAGGTCCTTTCGAGCTGAATCGTTTACGACATCACGTCGCACCGCTGCTTCGACCGACCTCGACCGGTCCTGGTCGGGCCGACCTCGACCGGTCCTGGTCGGGCCGACCTCGACCGGTCCTGGTCGGGCCGACCTCGACCGGTCCTGGTCGGGCCGACCTCGACCGGTCCTGGCCGTGT
>NZ_PYAC01000019.1:0-29058 GCF_003264475.1 Micromonospora noduli
CCGACCTCGACCGGTCCTGGCCGGGTTGGGCGGACCGGTCCTGGCCCGGTCAGGCGGCGGTGTCCGTGTCGCGTACCGGCGGTTGGGCGGACCGATCCCTGGCCGGGCCGGGCGTGAATCGTTTGCGACATCAGCTCCAAAGGGCCGCAAACAGCACAGCCATCCCGCAGCCGCCGACGAGGGAGCCGGCTGAGACGGCTCAGCCGAGGCGGCGGTTCTCGCGGACCAGGCCGCCCTCGCACCAGTCCCGATAGACGAAGAGGTCCGGTCGGGCCAACAGCACCCGGCCGTTGTGCGCCCAGACCTTCATCAGCTCGTCGCCGTCACGCTCGGCCTGTTCGACGAGCTTGCGGAAGCGGCGCTTGGGGTGGGCGCGGAAGTTCGTCCGGATGCCGTCGGCCGCGTAGATGTAGAGGCAGTGCAGCGCGAAACGTCGGGCCGGGCAGGTTGGATCCATCGCTAACTCGAAGAGTGTCAACACCAGCCGGTCGCCGGAGACCAGCAGGTCCCAGTCGGGTGGCATCGAGGCCAACGGCACCGAATCGGGCTTGTACGCCCAAGCTCGCAACTCCGCCGGAGTCGGATCGACGGGGTTGGCGAAGCCGTGGAACGTCGACTCCTGCACGCTCACCGGCCAACCTTCCGCTCTCGCCCGCGTTTGGCAACGCTGCCTGCGGACCCTGGCTGCTGCGGCGAAACGGTAACCCGCCGTCGGGTGCTGCGGTAGTACCCGTGAGGAGCAATTCCGCAACCGTTGGCACGGGCGGGTCCATTGCATCGACAGCACGGCCGATGATGCTCCTGTGACAATCCACGTCAGACTGCGGCGTTCAGGTGAAGCTCACTGCGGTGAGTCGACGACCGGGATCGGCTCCCGCCGTTGGGCCGCCGCGCGGTTGCGCAGCCACCGCTTGAACCACGGGAAGTCGGGCAGCCGAGCCAGGATCGGCCCGGTCACCACGGTGATCAGGACGTACGTCGCGGCCAGCGCTGCCAACCGCGGCTCGACGCTCCCGGCAGCCACCGCGAGACCGGCGATGACGATGGAGAACTCACCTCGGGGTACGAGTGCCAGGCCGGCACGCCAACGACCGGGTTCCGCGATGCCGACCCGGCGGGCGGCAAGGTAGCCGGTGAGCGTCTTCGTCGCCATGGTGACCACGGCCAACCCGAGCGCCGGCAGCAGCACCGGCGGGATGTCCCGTGGATCGGTGACCAGGCCGAAGAAGACGAAGAACACCGCCGCGAACAGGTCCCGCAGCGGCGAGAGCAACTCGGTCGCGTGGTGAGCCACCGGGCCGGAGAGCGCGATGCCGACAAGGAACGCGCCGACCGCCGCCGACACCTGGAGCTTCGCCGCGAGCCCGGCGATCAGCAGAGTCAGACCGAGTACGCCGAGCAGCAGCGCCTCCGGGTCCTTGGCCGACAGGGCGGAGGAGATGAGGTGGCCGTACCGGATGGCGACGACCAGCACGAGCAGCACAGTGCCCACCGCGACGGCGAGTGCGATGCCGCCACCGAGCAGGCCGGTGCCGGCCAGCACGGCAGTGACCAGCGGCAGGTAGAGCGCCATCGCCAGGTCCTCGATCACGAGGACCGACAGGATCACCGGGGTTTCCCGGTTACCGAGTCGTCCCAAATCGGCGAGGACCTTGGCGATCACGCCGGAGGAGGAGACCCAGGTGATGCCGCCGAGCACCAGGGCAGCGACCCAGTCCCAGCCGAGCAGCAGGGCGAAGGCCGCGCCGGGCAGCGCGTTGAACACGCCGTCGATCAGCCCGGCCGGGGCCGCCGACCGGAGGTTGCCGACCAGTTCGTTGGCCGAGTACTCCAGGCCGAGCATCACCAGCAGCAGGATGACGCCGATCTCGGCGCCCACCGCGAAGAACTCCTCGCTGGCGGCGAGCGGAAGTAGCCCACCGTGCCCGAAGGCCAGCCCGGCGAGCAGGTAGAGGGGGATGGGTGACAGGCCTACCCGGCGGCTCAGCCGACCGAGGACGCCAAGCAGCAACAGCAGCGCGCCGACTTCGACGAGCAGAGTGGTGGAATCGTGCATCCGCCTCAGCCGTCCGGGTCACTGTCGGCGAGGATGGCGGACACGCCGTCGAGACCTCTACGGGTCCCGACAACGACCACCACATCGCCGGCCGCGAAGCGGAAGGAGGGGAGTGGCGAGACGATCACTTCGCCTTCACGCAGTACAGCCACGATGGAGGCGCTGGTGCGGGTACGCGCCTTGGTGTCCCCGAGCTTCCGGTTGACGTACGGGGACCCGGCCGTGATGGCGATCTGCTCGGTGAGCAGACCGGCGGCCTGCTCGCGGAGCCCGGAGAGCTGGCCGAGCATCAGCGACGCGCCGAGGATGTCGGCCAGAGCCTCGGCCTCGTCATCGGTCAGCGGAATGTCCGACTGGCAGGCGTCGGGGTCGTCGGGATCGTAGAGAACGAGATCACGGCGGCCGTTGCGGTGGGAAACGACGCCCAGGCGACGTCCGGACTCCGTCACCAGATCGTGACGTACCCCGATCCCGGGTAAGGCGGTCTGCTCGACACGTACTCGCACCCTCCAAGGCTACCGCTTCGTGAACAGAGCGCAGATCTTGGAGGAACAGCCCTCCCCTGGCCTGCCCGGTCCGGATACCGCGACTTTCTGAAAGTCGAGTGGATCAAGCGGCCGGCACCCGCCCCGGTCGAGCGGAGCGGGCACCGATCAATTTCGGGTCAGCGGAGGCTGGCGAAGAACTCGCGGATGTCGGCGACCAGCACCTCGGTGGCCTGGTGGGCCGCGTAGTGGCCGCCGACGTCGCCCCGGCCGTCGACGTCGGTCTCGTACGCCGTCCACCGGACGATGTTCGCGTGGTCCCGATTGGCGAAGCGGCGGATGGACTGGAAGTCGCCGGGGAACATGGCCAGCGCGGTCGGGGCGGTGGTCGGATCGGTCGGCGGCTCGCCGGCGTGTGCGTCCTCCCAGTAGAGCCGGATCGCCGAGGCGGCCGTGCCGGTGAACCAGTAGAGCGCCACGTTGGCCAGGATGAAGTCGGCGTCCAGGCTCTCGTCGAAGAGTTGGGCGTTCCAGGCGAGCAGCCCCACCGGCGAGTCGGCCAGCGCGAACGCCAGGGTCTGCGGCTGCTGACTGTGCACCTGGTTGAAGGAGAACTTGTTCTCGTAGAACCACTGGAGGTGCCCGAGCGCCGCCTGGTCGGCCTCGGAGAGGCCGGCGAACTCGGCCGGGTCGCCCGAGGGGAACGAGAAGAGTTGGGTGACGTGAACGCCGAGCACCCGCTCCGGATCGACCCGGCCCAGCTCCGGCGCGATCATCGAGCCGGCGTCGTTGCCGACCGCGCCGTAGCTGTCGTACCCCAGTCGGTCCATCAGCTCGGCCCAGGCGCGGGCGATGCGGTACCGGTTCCAGCCGGCGCTGCGGGTCGGGCCGGAGAAGCCGAAGCCCGGCAGTGACGGGACGACCACGTGGAAGGCCGGCGCGTCCGGGTCGGTCGGCTCGGTGAGCGGGGCGATCACATCGAGGTACTCCAGCACCGAACCGGGCCAGCCGTGGGTGAGCACCAGCGCCGTGGCGTCCGGCCGGGACGACCGGACATGCAGGAAGTGGATCTGCTCGCCGTCGATCTCGGTGACGAACTGCGGGTGAGCGTTCAGGCGGGCCTCGACGGCACGCCAGTCGAACCCGCCTCGCCACCGGTCGACGAGGTCGCGCACCCGGTCGTTGCTCATCCCGTACGAGTCGCCGGCGCCGGGCAGGTCGGCGGGCCAGAGGGTGCGGTCCAGCCGGGCGGCCAGGTCGTCGAGGGCGGTCTGCGGGATCTCGGCGCGGAACGGGCGGATCGCGATGTCGCTCATGCTGGAACTCCTTCGGAACGGAATGTTTCGTTCTGCTATCACCATAGCAGAGCGGAACAATCCGTTCCACTGTTAGGCTGGGGGCATGTCAACGACTTCCGGCAAGACGCTGGGCGGTCGCCGCGCCCAGGCCGCCCGCAACGACGAGGTCATCCTCGAAGCCGCCCGCGCCGTCTTCCTCGACGACCCGAAGGCCCCGATCGCCGCCGTCGCGGAGCGCGCGGGCGTCGGCATCAGCGCCCTCTATCGGCGCTACGCGGGCAAGGAGGACCTGCTGCGTCAGCTCTGCCACGACGGGCTGCGCCGCTACGTCGTGGAGGCCGAGACCGCCCTCGACGAGCCGGACGACTGGGCCGCGTTCACCGGCTTCCTGGCCCGGGTGGTCGACGCCGACGTGCACTCGCTCACCGTCCACCTGGCCGGCACCTTCACCCCGACCGAGGAGATGGGCAGGGACGCGATGCGCGCCGGCGAGTTGGCCACAGCCCTGGTCGACCGGGCCCACGCCAGCGGGCGGCTGCGCCCCGACGCCGTCGTACACGATCTGGGGTTGTTGTTGGAGGCGTGCGCCGCGGTCCGCGTACCCGATCCGGAGCGGACCCGCCAACTGCGCCGCCGGCAGCTCGCGGTCCTGCTGGCCGGCCTGTCGTCGGTGCCGGACGCGGACCCGCTGCCCGGCCCGCCCCCGGCGGCCGGCGAGTTCGACTGGCGGTGGCGGCGCCGGGAGTGATGGGCGTCACGCGCTAAGGTTGAGCGGAATACGCTCAACTCTGGTTGTGTCCAACCCAATGGACAACGCCGATCCGGGGGAGCCCATGAACACCGAAAGACTCACCACCAAGAGCCGCGAAACCATCACGGGCGCTGTCGCGCTGGCCAACCAGCGTGGCCACGCCACAGTGGAGCCCTGGCACCTGCTCCTGTCACTCCTGGACACCGACGGCTCGACCGCCACCGGTCTGCTGCGCGCCGTCGGGGCCGACCCGGCCGAGCTGCGCCAGGCCGCCCAGCGCGCTGTCGACAACCTGCCGGCGGCGCGCGGCTCCAGCATCGCCGAGCCGACGTTGGCTCGGGAGTTCGTCAACGCCATCGGCGCCGCCGAGCAGATCGCCCGGCCGCTGGGCGACGAGTACACCTCCACCGAGCACCTGCTCGCCGGCCTGGCCCGGGTGGGCGGAGCGGTGTCCGGCGCTCTGAAGACCGCCGGTGCCACCGAGGAGGCCCTGGTCGCCGCCTTCCCGACCGTCCGCGGTGGGGACCGTCGGGTCACCACAGCCGACCCCGAGCAGACCTACCAGGCCCTGACCAAGTACGGCGTCGACCTCACCGCCAGCGCCCGGGACGGCAAGATCGACCCGGTCATCGGCCGGGACTCCGAGATCCGTCGGGTCATCCAGGTGCTCTCCCGGCGTACCAAGAACAACCCGGTGTTGATCGGTGAGCCCGGCGTCGGCAAGACCGCAATCGTTGAGGGCCTGGCCCAGCGGATCGTCACGGGCGACGTGCCCGAGTCCCTGCGCGACAAGAAGCTGATCTCGCTGGACCTCGGCGCGATGGTCGCCGGCGCGCAGTACCGGGGTCAGTTCGAGGAGCGGCTGAAGTCCGTCCTGGAGGAAATCAAGAACTCCAACGGGCAGGTCATCACCTTCCTCGACGAGCTGCACACCGTCGTCGGCGCCGGCAAGGGCGAGGGCTCGATGGATGCCGGCAACATGCTCAAGCCGATGCTGGCCCGTGGTGAGCTGCGGATGGTGGGCGCCACCACGCTGGACGAGTACCGCGAGCACATCGAGAAGGACCCGGCGCTGGAGCGCCGTTTCCAGCCGGTGCTGGTCGGTGAGCCGACCATCGAGGACACCATCGGCATCCTGCGCGGGCTCAAGGAGCGCTACGAGGTGCACCACGGCGTACGGATCACCGACGCCGCGCTGGTGGCCGCCGCGACGCTGTCCGACCGTTACATCACCGACCGGTTCCTGCCGGACAAGGCGATCGACCTGGTCGACGAGTCCGCGTCCCGGCTCCGAATGGAGATCGACTCGCGTCCGGTCGAGGTGGACGAGATCGAGCGGGCGGTCCGCCGGTTGGAGATCGAGGAGATGGCCCTGGCCAAGGAGCCGGACGCCGCCTCGGCCGAGCGGTTGGAGCGGCTCCGCAAGGAGTTGGCCGACAAGCGCGAGCAGCTCACAGTGCTCTCCGAGCGCTGGCAGACGGAGAAGAGCCACATCACCAAGCTCTCCACCGCCAAGGAGGAGTTGGAACGCCTCGGCGGTGAGGCCGAGCGGGCCGAGCGGGACGGCGAGCTGGAACGCGCCGCCGAGCTGCGCTACGGCCGGATCCCCGCCCTGAAGGTCGAGCTGAAGCAGGCCGCAGAGGAGCTGGCCCAGCTCCAGGCCGACGGCGCGATGCTCAAGGAGGAGGTCGGCGCGGACGACATCGCCGCGGTGGTCGCCTCCTGGACCGGCATCCCCGCCGGCCGCCTGCTGGAGGGTGAGACGGCCAAGCTGCTGCGGATGGAGGAGTCGCTGGGCGGCCGGGTGGTCGGCCAGACCGAGGCGGTCGGCGCGGTCTCCGACGCGGTACGCCGTGCCCGGGCCGGTATCGCCGACCCGGATCGCCCGACCGGCAGCTTCCTCTTCCTCGGCCCCACCGGTGTCGGCAAGACCGAGCTGGCCAAGGCGCTCGCCGAGTTCCTCTTCGACGACGAGCGGGCCATGGTCCGCATCGACATGAGCGAGTACGGCGAGAAGCACTCGGTCGCTCGCCTGGTCGGTGCCCCGCCCGGCTACGTCGGTTACAACGAGGGTGGTCAGCTCACCGAGGCGGTGCGCCGACGGCCGTACTCGGTGGTGCTGCTGGACGAGGTGGAGAAGGCCCACCCGGACGTCTTCGACGTGCTGCTCCAGGTGCTCGACGACGGCCGGCTCACCGACGGCCAGGGCCGCACTGTGGACTTCCGCAACGCGATCCTGATCCTCACGTCCAACCTCGGGTCGTCGGTGATCAGCGACCTGACGCTCGCCGACGAGCAGCGCCGGGAGGGCGTGCTGGCAGTGGTCCGGTCGCACTTCAAGCCGGAGTTCCTCAACCGGCTGGACGACATAGTGGTCTTCGCCTCGCTGCGCGGGGACGACCTGCGCTCCATCGTCGACATCCAGTTGAACCGGATGCGAAACCGTCTTGCGGACCGCCGATTGGCACTGGACGTCACCGAGTCCGCCGGTCAGTGGCTGGCCGAGCACGGCTACGACCCGATCTACGGCGCCCGCCCGCTCCGCCGGCTGGTCCAGACCGCAATCGGAGATCAACTGGCGAAGGCCCTCCTGTCCGGCCAGATCCGCGACGGCGAAACGGTGAAGGTGGACCGCGCCACCGATACCAACACCCTCTCCGTCACCGCCGCCTGATCCGTCGCACCCGGGCCGATCCCGCCTCGCAGGCGGGGTCGGCCCGACCCGTTCTGCGCCCCACCGGCGCCCCGCCGGGACGCTCCGTAGCTGCCGTATCACCAGACAATGATGTGTTTCTCCAGGTGCGCGGGGTTGTTACCGTTCCGGCCGACGCACTTGGGGAGGTGGTCGGCATGAACGGTCCCGTGGCTTACCTGGTGACGACGCTGGGGTGTCTGATCGGAGTCGCCGGGGTCGTGGTGGCGGTGGTGGCGGTGCGCAAGGGCCGCAAGGCCGCCCGACCGGCGGCACCCGTGGACCCGTTCAGGGACACCGACAGTGACGCGCTCCGCGGCGACCCGCGCAGGCTCAAGCCCGGCGACATCGTCGAGATCCGCCGGGTGTCGTACGCGGTCCGGGGCTCGGTGCATCTGAATGAGGGCGGCTGGAGCTGGGCCGAGCACCTGCTGGACACCGTCGAGGGCGACAAGCGCTGGCTCTCCGTGGAGGAGGACCCGGACCTGGAGCTGGTGCTGTGGACCGCCGAGCCGGCCGCCACGATCACCCCGGGTGCGTCCACCCTCGACTTCGCCGGCCGCCGCTACGCCTCGGAGGAGTCCGGTCAGGCCCGCTTCACGGCCACCGGCAGCACCGGCCTCGACCCCAGTGGCACCCTCCGGTACCACGACTACCGGGCCCAGGGCGGCGAACGGCTCTCCTTCGAGGCGTACGGCCAGGCCGGCTGGGAGGTCGCCCGGGGCGAGCAGTTGCACCGCGCCGACGTGATGGTGTACCCGCAGGCCGGGCCGGAGGCCAGCTGACGTGTTGGTGAGCCTCCACGCCCCGTACGTCGACACCTGCGCCGCCGACCTGAGCCTGGCACTCGGCGGCCCGGAGCGGCCCGCGTTGCACGTCCGCGACCTCACGCTGCCCGGGGACGTCCGGCTGCGGCTGCGCCTGCTCGGCGCGTCCCACCAGGTCGTGCTGGCCGAACCCGGCGGTGCGGCCGCACTCACCGAGACGGTCGCCTGCCTGCCTGGTCGGCCGCCGCACCTGCCCGGCGCCCTGCACGACGAGGCGGGCGGCTACCGCTTCACCGCCAGCGTGCTGCGCCCCGCCGACGGTGAGTTGCACACCCGGATCGCCGGGCTCCGCGCCGACCTGGCCGACGACCCGTACGCCCTGGTCGGAGTCTTTCCCGGTGACCCGGACGCGGTCACCGCGCTGGCAGTGCGCACCGACCTGCCGTACCGGTCGGTCGGCTGGCGTACCTGGCACGCGTACCCCCAGACCAATGAGCTGGTCCTGACCGAGACGGTGGTGGCACTGCCATGACATACCGACGCTGGTTCGTGGTGGGCGCGGCGACGGCCGTGGTCGGCGTGCTGGTCGCGGCCTTCGCGCTCGTCAACGGCACCTTCTCCCCGCGCGCCTACGTGCAGGACAGGTACTCGCGAGCGGCCAGCCGGGACGTCGGCCGGGAAGCGACCGCGTACACCTCGTCCAAGTCACCGACCAGTGTCGCCAAGGAACTGACCGACGCGTGGAAGCCGTCCGACCGGTACGCCGACAGCAGCGGCGTCTACCTGCGCTACGACGACGACTCGGTGGTGATCCTGCCGATCGCCACCGGCTCGGTGATCCTGCTTGAGGACATGGACACCGCTCACCCCCGCTACCACTCGACCGTCGGGTCGTACTGGGGCTGGGGACGCGGCAGCAGCGTTCGGGGCGGCGGCCCCGGCGCCGGCAAGTAGCCCGACGCCCGACCCCTTCACCTGGAGCCCTTCCGTGCAGAACCTCGTCACCGATCTGCTGGCCACCCTCGCCTTCGGCGCGGTCGGCGTCGTCCTCATGGGCGTCGGCTACGCGCTGGTCGACCTGACCACTCCTGGCAAGCTTCACGAACTGATCTGGACCGAGCGCAACCGCAACGCGGCGCTGCTGCTCGCGTCCAACCTGCTCGGCGTCGGCACCATCGTGGTCGCGGCGATCGTCGCCAGCGACGACGACTTCGCCCTGGGGCTGGTCGGCGCAGCGGCGTACGGGATCGTCGGCCTGGTCATCATGGCCGCCGCGTTCCTGCTGCTCGACGCGGTGACCCCGGGCCGGCTCGGCGAGCTGCTGGTCGACCCGGAGCCGCACCCCGCCGTGTGGGTGTCGGCCGTGGTGCACGTGGCCACCGGCGCGATCATCGCCGCCGCGATCCTCTGATGACCGGGGGACCGCGACCGGGCGGTGCCGGCCGGCCGTACCCGGGGCGGTCATGAGCACCGGGGCGCCGCCGGTGGTCGACGGCGGCACCGAGGCCCGGCCGCACTGGCGGCTGGCCCGCGCGGCGGTGCTGGTCGCGGTCTTCGTCTGCGCCGCCTGCGGGCTGGTCTACGAGCTGGCCCTGGTGGCGCTCGGCAGCTACCTGATCGGCGACACCGTCGGGCAGGCGTCGATCGTGCTCGGCGTGATGGTCTTCGCGATGGGGGTCGGCGCGCTGGTCGCGAAGCCGTTGCAGTCCCGGGCCGCCGCTGCGTTCGCGGTGATCGAACTGACCCTGGCCCTGCTCGGTGGTCTGTCCGTGCTCGGCCTCTACGCCGCCTTCGCCTGGCTCGACCTGTACGGCCCGGCGCTGGTCGGCACCGCCTTCGTGCTGGGCCTGCTGATCGGCGCGGAGATTCCGCTGCTGATGGTGATGCTGCAGCGCATCCGGGAGCAGGCCGCCGGCAGTGCGGTGGCCGACCTGTTCGCCGCCGACTACGTCGGCGCGCTGCTCGGTGGGCTCGCCTTTCCGTTCCTGTTGATCCCCGTCTTCGGCCAGCTCAAGGGTGCCCTTGTGGTCGGCGCGGTGAACGCGGTGGCCGGTCTCGCCCTGGTCTGCACGGTGTTCCGGAGGGAGCTGAGCCGCCGGGCCCGGCTCGTCCTCGGCGCCGGCTCTGTCGTGGTCGCGCTCTGCCTGGGGTACGCCTGGGTGACCGCCGCCGACTTCGAGGTGACCGCCCGGCAGCAGCTCTACCGGGACCCCGTGGTGTACGCCGAACGCTCCCGTTACCAGGAGATCGTGCTGACCCGGTCGGTGCGGGAGGTCGGCCACGCCGACACCGACCTGCGGTTGTTCCTCAATGGTGATCTCCAGTTCAGCTCGGTCGACGAGTACCGCTACCACGAGGCGCTGGTGCATCCGGCGATGCGCGGCCCGCGCGGCGACGTCCTGGTTCTCGGTGCCGGCGACGGCCTCGCCGTCCGGGAGATCCTGCGGTACCCGGACGTCCGCCGGGTGACAGTGGTCGACCTCGACCCGGCGGTGGTGGCGCTGGCCAGCACCGTGCCGCAACTGCGGGCGCTCAACGGCGGCTCGCTCGACGACCCCCGCGTACGGGTGCTGAACACTGACGCGTTCGGCTGGCTGCGTACCGCCGCCGAGCGCTTCGACGTGGTGGTCGCCGACCTGCCCGACCCGGACGAGACCGCCACCGCCAAGCTCTACACCGTCGAGTTCTACGCGCTGATCAGGTCGGTGCTCGCCGAGCAGGGACGGCTGGTGGTGCAGTCTGGCTCGCCGTACTTCGCGCCCCGCTCATACTGGTCGATCGATGCGTCGGTGCGGGAGGCCGGCTTCGCCACAGTGCCGTACCACGTCGACGTGCCGTCCTTCGGCGACTGGGGTTTCCTGCTGGCCACGGCGGGAACCGTCCCGCCGGTGCTGGAACTGCCGGCCGACGCGCCCCGGCTGCGTTTCCTCGACCCGGACGTGCTGCGGGCGGCGGCGGCCTTTCCGCCCGACCGCGCCCGCCTGAACGTGCCCCCCAGCACCCTCCTCCAACCGAGGGTCCTCGACTACGCCCGCACGGAGTGGCGCGGCTACTGACCCCACCAGTGGACGCCTGAACACGGCGGCTGTGTCAGAAGAGTCCGCTCATGGCGCAAACCTCTTGATTAACGGGATGGAGTGGGGGTGGACGGGGAAAGGGTGGAGGCATGTTTGGGATGCGGAAGGCTTGGGAGCGCGAATTGAGCGCCGCCGTCGACGAGTTGGTGGCGGCTGACACGCTCGCCTTTGGTGGGGTGGGGATCGCGGGCACGCTGTTGCCGGTGACGGAGGCGTACCACCGGGTCGAGGCCGCCCTCAGCGACCACCCCGAGGAGGTACGCCGCCAGCTCGACCGGGTGCTGGCCGACGCCACACCCGCCGGCCGGGCGTACGCGGCCACGCTGTTGGAGCGGGTCGACCCGGAGGCGGCCCGAGCGGCCTGGACGTCGCTGCGGGACGACCCGAGCGAGTTCACCACCTTCGTCGGCTGCGTGATGGACCGCGAAACCCTCGGCACGTACGCCAGTCGGCGGCTCGCCGCAGCATGATCCATTCGCCGGTCGGTGCTGCCCGATTGGTTCTGCCGGTCGCCGACGCCGCGCCGTACGTTGCGAGCCATGAGCCCGCCCGCCACCGCGCCGCGTCCGCCCCGCCCGGCCACCGTGACCATCGCCTTCTGGCTGCAACTGGCCGTGGTGCTGGTGCTGCTCGGCCTGGCCGCGCTGACGGTGGCCCAGGCGGTGCACTTCGACGGCCAGATCGACCGCGCGGTACGACTGGTGCCGGACGCCGACCCGGACGAGGTGACAGGCGAGCGGCAGGGCAACGTGGCGACGGCGCTGATCTTCGGCGTGCCGGCGGTGCTGCTCGCGGTCTGGCTGGCCGCCACGGTCGTCCCGGTCCGGCGGGGCGGCAACGTCGCGCGGATCCTGGTCTTCGTGGCCAGTGGCGCACAATTGCTGGTCTGTTTCGCGCAGTGCTGTTCCGGAGGGTTTCTCGTACCGCTGCTGGCCATGCCGGAGATCGCGGCGGAGCCGCCACCGGGTTGGGACGAAGAGTGGGAGACCTCGACGTTCTTCGACACGCTCTACGCCGGCACGGATCCCTGGGACGACCTGTTCTTCCCCGCGGCAGGGCTGGGTGTGCTCACCGTTCTGGCCCTCTCCGCAGCCGTGGTCCTGCTGCTCGCGCTGCCGCCGGCGAACCGCTGGTTCGTGCCGCGTACCGCGAACGAGGCCTTGCCCGGCCCGGCCTGGGCGATGCCCGTTCCTGCCTACACCCCGACCGGTTACGGATATCCGACAGCTCCGCTCGTTCCGGGCTTCCTGCCGCCGAACCAGCCACTCCCACCCGGCTACCTGATCTGCCCCGACCCGGCCGCGCACCTGACGCCGGGCGCGTCGGGCACCTCACCAGGGCCGACCGAACCGCCGGCGGCGCCTCCGAAGGACCCACCCGACCACCTTCGCTAGCTGAGCTGTCGGCCACAGCGCGGGCCTTCCTGGTGCCGAGGGTTGTTACCGTCTGCGCCGACGTACCTGGGGAGGTGGTCGGGTGGACGCGCTGGTGACGTGCCTGGTGGCGGCTGTTGCCGTACTCGCGGTGGTAGTGGTCGTAGTGCGGGAACGCCGACGGCCGACGGGCCGGCCCGACGGCCAGCCGGCGGAGCCACCGCGCGGCGGCCCGCTCCGCCTGACTCCTGGCGACCGCGTGCGGATCCGTGAGCGGGAGTACGCGGTGAGTGCCACGATCCGCCTGGTCGAAGGCGACTGGAGTTGGGTGCAGCACCTCCTCGACGACGACTCCGGCACCCGTCACCGGCTCTCCGTGGAGGACGGCCCCGAGCTCGAGCTGGTGTTCTGGACCGCCGAACCGGGCGCCACCGTCACCCCGGGCGCCCCGACCATCGAACTCGGCGGGCGGCGCTACACCTGGGCCGAGACCGGGCAGGCGCGTTACACCGCCACCGGCGAGACCGAGTTGCCGTCGGCCGGGACGATGCGCTACCACGACTACCAGTCTGGTGGCGCCGCGCGGCTCTCCTTCGAGGCGTACGGCGAAGAGGGTTGGCGGGTCGCCCGCGGTGACCTGCTCGACCCCGCCGACCTGACGATCCGCCCGCCCCGTGCCTGAGGCTCGCTGAGCCGGACCGGACGGACGCGCCGGGCTCGTCACGGCATGCCGAACTGGCCGGTTGTCGATACGGTGTGGGCGCGATCTTAGGGAAGGAGAATCGTGGTCGATTCCCAGAGCACGCCGGCCCGTCAGCGGCCATCCATTGTGTCGATTTCCAGTTACCTGCTCTTCCTGTTCCTGGCACTTCAGGTGATCAGTCTGATCATCACGCTCAGCACCTTCGGCAAGACGCGGGACGCGCTCCGTGCGGCGTACGAGGGCAGTGCCACCGACGGTGAGCAGGTGGCCGACGTCTTCGCCGTCATCGGCATCGGCGGGAGCATCGTCCTGCTGCTGCTCGCGGTCGTGCTGGGCGTGCTGGCCCTGTTCAACAACCAGGGCCTCAACGGCGCCCGGATCACCACCTGGATCGTCGGCGGCATCATGGTCTGCTGCGTGGGCGGTGGCCTGCTCAGCAACGCGGCCGGCGGCTTCAACACCGGTGGCGGGACGCCCGACGGCGGGCCGAGCCCCGAGGAGATCCAGCGTCGCCTGGAGGAGGCCCTGCCCTCCTGGGTCACCCCGGTCAGCCTCCTGCTCGGCGTGCTCAGCCTGATCGCGCTGATCGCGGCGCTCGTCCTGCTGGCTCTGCCGAAGGCCAACCCGTTCTTCCGCAAGCAGACCGCGGGCTGGGAGCCGCCGACCCCGGGCGCCAGCTACCCGGGTAACCCGCAGGCGCCCGGCCAGCCGGGCTACCCGCAGGCATCGGGTGAGCCGGGTTATCCGTCGAGTGGGGAGCCGAGCTACCCGCCGCCACCGGCCGCGAACCGGCCGGACGACACGCCGCCCACGGATCGGCCCGGGTCAACCCCGCCGCCGACCAGCTGACGGCTCGATAAGCACGACGCCGACGATCCCTCCGAGTAGGTTGCAACCCGACGCCTACCGGAGGGATTCGTCGTGTCGTACCCGGAATCGGCACCGGCCCGTCGGCCCGCCGCCGTCCTGTCGGCCACTGCCGTGCTGTTGGTGATGGCGGTCGCGGCGCTCGCGTACGCCGTGGTCGACCTGGTGGTGCTGGGCGGGACGGTCGACGCGTTCCGCTCCGCCGCCCGCGACACCTCGGCGAGCCCGGAGCAGATCGACGACGTGGTGACTCTCCTCCGCGCTTCTGCGGTGCTGTCGGCGGTGGTGGCGGTGCTCTCCGCGCCGTTGCTCGCCGGCCTGGCCCTGGGGCTGCTGACCGGTCGCAACGGCGTCCGGGTGGCGACCTGGGTGGTCAGCGGGCTCGGCCTGCTCGCCGGCTGCTGCAGCGTGGCGGTGGTCGTCGGCGAACGGTCCGCGCCACTGCAACTGGGCTCCGGCGAGCAGGCTCTCGCCGAGTTGCTGGGTCTGATCGGCGACGCCTACCCGTCCTGGTGGATCCCACTCAACGCCGGGCTTTCCGTCGCACAGGCGCTCGGTTACCTTGTAGTAGCTACGCTGCTGGCGCTGCCGACGGCGAACAGCTGGTTCGGCCGCCACCGCTCGACCGCGCCAACCGCACCGCCCGTGTTCACGCCAGCCACGCACCAGCCCCCGTCGGCGCCGCATACGCCCCCGTACCCGCCCAGGTGAGGACCACTCCGTGACGCTCGACCCCACGACTGCCGAGCGCCGAGCCCTGATCACCGGGGCCACCGCCGGCATCGGCGCGGCGTTCACGCGACGACTGGCCGCCGACGGCTGGCACCTGGTGCTCGTTGCCCGCGACGCGGCGCGGCTGACCGAGTTGGCCACCGAGCTGGGTTCCACGTACGGACGCGAGGTGGAGACGATCCCGGCGGATCTGTCCACCGACGACGGCTGCGCCATCGTGGAGCAGCGGCTCGCCGACGGCAGCCCGGTGCACCTGCTGGTCAACAATGCGGGGATCAGCCTGAACAAACCGTTCCTGCGCTCGACTGCGGAGGACGAGGCGCGGCTGTT
Organism: Micromonospora noduli; assembly: GCF_003264475.1. NCBI lineage: Bacteria > Bacillati > Actinomycetota > Actinomycetes > Micromonosporales > Micromonosporaceae > Micromonospora > Micromonospora noduli. The sequence goes on from NZ_PYAC01000019.1 coordinate 15,132, forward strand.
GCGACTCAACGTGCACGCGGTCATGCGGTTGACCCTGGCGGCGCTCCGACCGATGACTGAACGGCGAAATGGGGCAGTGATAAATGTCTCTTCGGTCGCCGGTTTCGGTACGGCGATGCCCGGATCGACGTACTCCGCCAGCAAGGCGTGGGTCACCAACTTCAGTGAGTCCGTCGGGCAGTCGGCGCGGCCGTTCGGCGTTCGCGTGATGGCCCTCTGCCCCGGCTACACCCGCACCGAATTCCATCAGCGGGCCGGCATCAACATGTCCAAGACGCCCGAGTGGCTGTGGCTGCGAGCCGAGGATGTCGTGGACGAAGCCCTGCGTGACCTGCGCAAAGGCAAGATGGTCAGCATCCCGGCGTGGAAGTACAAGGTGGTCGTCGCCGGCATGCGACACGCGCCGCGGCGGCTGCTCCAGGCGGTCGCGCGGGACACCCGCGGCCGGATCGGTCGCGACGAGCGCTGAGCTTCGACCAGCCCGTAGACCCCCGGCGAGTGGTGGGACGGCGTTGGCGCGCCGCTGTCGGGCCAGTTGCTGAGCGTAGTCGAACATCGCCAGTCATCGGTTCCCCCCGGGGCTGATCAGGGTGGACCCCGCACGCGGCGTTCAGAGTTGCGCAGTAACCTCTATCGCCATGGGGGACCACGACGACCTGCGTAAATTCATTACCGACCTGGCTGTGGTCCACGGGCGGGTCGTGCTCTCGTCGGGGCGCGAGGCAGACTGGTACGTGGATCTGCGGCGCGTCACGCTCCATCACCGGGCCGCTCCTCTGGTCGGCCGGGTGTTGCTCGACCTCACCGCCGACTGGGAGTTCGACGCCGTTGGGGGCCTCACCCTGGGCGCGGACCCTGTCGCGCTCTCGATGCTGCACGCCGCCGCTCCGACCGGCCGGGCCCTGGACGCCTTTGTGGTGCGCAAGGCGGGCAAGGCCCACGGTCTTCAGCGGCGGATCGAGGGACCGGAGGTGGCTGGCCGCCGAGTGTTGGCGGTGGAGGACACATCCACGACGGGCGGAAGTGTTTTGACCGCTGTCGAGGCGCTTCGCGAGGCCGGGGCGGAAGTCGTGGGCGTGGTGGTTATTGTTGATCGAGGCGCCGGCGACGCGGTGCGAGCCGCCGGATTGCCGTACCGGGCGGCCTATACGTTGGCTGACCTCGGCCTTGTGGCGTAAAAGTCTGCCGATTCGGATCTGCTGATATGCAGGCGGATCGATGCTGCTGGTGGAAGGATGGAATACGTGGGAACTGCGTTGGCCGAAATGACTATGCCTCAGATCTCGCCGCTAAACGGCGAGCCGATCGAACGTGCCGATGCCGAGCGTCTCGCCGGGGTCCTCAAGGCCCTTGCTGATCCTGCTCGGTTGCGGCTGCTCAGCCTGATCCAGTCGGCCCCCGAGGGCGAGGCGTGCGTCTGTGACCTGACGGCGCCGCTCGGCCTCTCTCAGCCGACGGTCAGTCATCACCTGCGTATCCTCACCGAGGCTGGCTTGTTGCAGCGGGAGAAGCGCGGTGTCTGGGCGTACTACAGCCTGGTCCCGAGTGCGATCGCGACGATCGCCGACCTGCTGACCCCGCCGCGTAAGCGGGCCACCAAGAAGGCCCGCTGACGTAGGCACTACACGCCGTCCCGAGCCGGGGCGGCGTCCGGTGGCGAGCCAGGGGTGGCGCCACCGGTGGTTGACACCTGCTCGTCCCCGGTCGCACCACCGGAGGCCGGGTTCGACATGCCGACGGCCGACCCCCTCACCAGGGGGCCGGCCGTCGTCGTACCGCTCAACGGTCCTGACCGTGCTCCGGGCGCTGATGGCCGTGCTGGTGCCCGTCGTGGTCGAACGCCTCGCGGGCCGCCTCCACGGCGCCGGCGGCACTGGCCGCCGCGACCACCGCGACCGCCTCGCCGCGCTTACGAGCCCGCCTGTCGCGCAGGAACTCGAAGAAGATCGGCAGCACCGAGATCAGAATGATCAGGGCCACCACCGGCAGGATGTAGTGGTCGATTTTGTCGCCGATGGCCTGGTAGATCTGCTCGGCCAGCAGGTAGCCGATCAGCAGGATGCCGTCCACCCAGAGCACCGCGCCCACGATGTTCCAGAGCAGGAACTTCTTGGCCGGCATGCCGAGCGCGCCCGCGACCGGGTTGAGGAACGTCCGGACGATCGGAATGAAGCGCGCCAGCACGACGGCCTTCGCCGGGCCGAACTTCTGGAAGTAGTACTCGGCCTTCTCCACGTACTCCTTCTTGAAGAGCCGGGAGTTCGGCCGCTCGAACATCGGCCGGCCGTACCGCGCGCCGAGCCAGTGCCCCAGCTGTGCGCCGACGATCGCGCAGATCGGCCCACCGATCAGCAGGCCGGCAAGGGAGAGGCGGGTGCCGTCGCCGAAGATCGCGTCCGCCACCGGTGACGAGGCGACCCCGGCGAGGAACAGCAGCGAGTCACCCGGGAAGAAGAAGCCCACCAGCAGGCCGGTCTCGGCGAAGAGGATCACCCACACGCCGATCAGCCCGAAGGTCTGCAACAGATCCTTGGGATCGAGCGGGTTCAGGGCGACGCTCTCCACGAGAGCGCGGGTCTTCTCAGCTGTGTCCACGGCCACAAAGGGTACCGAAGCCCAAGGCCCCGGCCGCGCCGGACCGGCCCGTCACCACCCGCCCGCGCTGTGGGCTCCAACGACGGTGCCCCGCCGACCGTGGTGGTCGGCGGGGCACCGGTGGTGCGGGGTGGGTCAGGCGACGAAGCGGGTCCGGCGGCGCTTGGCCACCAGGTAGCCGCCGACGCCCGCGGCGAGCAGCAGCGCGCCGAGGCCGGCGATCAGCCCGGTGGACTGACCGGTGATCGGCAGCGAGCCGCCGTCACCGTCGCCGTCGCCACCGCCCGTGCCGCCGGTCGCGTTGACCAGGATCTTGGCGACGTCGTTGGCCGGCTTCAGGTCCTCGGTGAAGCCCTCGCACTCGCACTTGGCGTTGATGGTGACGGTGCCCGCCGCGTTCTCGATCACCTTGTCGATCCGGAGGCCGATGTCGACCAGCTGCTTCTCGCCGACACCGATGAAGATGTCCGGGTAGCAGCGGTAGAGCTTCGCGCCCGGCTTGCCGGCGTTCTCCCAGTCCTGCTGGTCGCCGTCGAGCGGCGCGCAGAACTCGGGAACCTCGACCGCGGTGGTGCCCTCCGGAACGGCAATGTCGATCTTGGTGACTGGCGAGCCCGAGCGACCGAAGTCCAGCGCGGCCGGTCCGTCGTTGCGGACTCCGACGGAGGCCGTGACCACGTCGCCGGCCTTGCCGGTCAGCTGGCCGCCGACCGCCACCAGGTCCGTGCCGTTCTTGCCGGTGACCTTGACGGTCATGCCGGACCAGTTGTTCATGGGGTCGGTGTCAGCCTGGAAGCCGCGCGCCCCCATCTTGGACGGGACCTCCGGAAGGCTCAGGACCGGACCGTTGCCGGGCTTCCCAACCGAGATGCCCCCGGCCTGGAGGTAGGCGTTGAAGTCCTCGAACTCGGCGATCGTCATCCAGTTGTAGTAGCCGTACTCGCTGCCCGGCGCGTAGGTGTCCTTGCCGAGCACGTAGGACAGCGAAACCGAGCGGGCCGCTCCAGCGGCGGTTACCTCGTCGAAGGCGCAGGTCCGCAGGTGACCGTCCTCGTAGGTGCAGTTGCTGTACTGCTTCTCCGGGCGGATCGCGTAGTCCAGGTCGAAGACCACGGCCGCTCCCTTGGCGGCGGTCTTGCCAGCGTTGCTGAGCGTCAGCGGAGCGCTGAACGTGCCGCCAGGAGCGGACGAGATGTTGGTCTCCTCGCCCGGGGCGGCCAGGTCGACGCCCTCGCCGATCCGCAGCTTGGCGGTGTGGCTGGCCGGAGCGAGACCCTCGGCGCTGACCGTGACCTTGAGGTTGCCGGTGTCGCCGTCGGCAGCCTTCGCGGCCGGCGTCAGGGCCACCTCGAAGAGGCCGCCGAAGGCCCACTCCTCGAGACCGATCTCGAAGGGGTCGGTGCAGACCAGAACGCCGGCCTCCGGCGACTTGCAGTCGAAGCTCGACGATTCGGGCTTGACCTGGACGACGCCGCTCAGGTCCCGGTAGTCGTAGGTGACGGTGAGGCCTTCGACCACCACCGGCTCGGAGGCGAACAGGAGGGGGGAGTCGATCTTGCCTTCGGACCCCGCGGCAATCGTGGTGTCGCTGAAATAGACGCCCAGTTCGATGGGCGCCTCCGGGGCAGCGACGGCCGGGCTGGCGGCGGCGGCGACGAACGCGCCTGCTACGCCCAGTCCGGCGAGCCAACGCCGGGTGGAGTGGGTGAGCATGAGGGGGGTTCCTCCAGTTGGGGGATCAGGTGGAGCCTGCGGATCTTAAGGAATTGCTAAGGCTGACGGCAGCCCCCAAAGCCGCCGGCTGGGCAAGACGAACCAAAAGGTTGATCAGAGTCACCGCAATGTTCGGTCGGTCCGCTTCCGTCATCTGAGGCAGGAACCCCCGGGAGGTGCAGTGACGTACGAGGAGTTCACGGACACGCGGCTGGCCCCGCTACTGCGGTACGCGGTGATGCTGACCGGCGAACCACACCAGGCCCAGGATCTGGTCCAGGAGACCATGGTCCGGGTCCAGCTCAACTGGCGTCGGGTCGCCCGCGCGGACTCGCCCGAGCGATACGTACGCCGGATGCTCACCAACCAGTACGTCGACTGGCGGCGCGGCTCGTGGGTGCGCCGGGTGCTGCTGCGCGGGGAGCCCGACGCGTCGGTGCCGGTGCCCACCGATCACGCCCAGTCCGCCGTGGACCGGGACCAGGTCTGGTCCTGGCTGTCCCGGCTGCCGCGTCGGCAGCGGGCCGCTCTGGTGCTGCGCTACTACGAGGACCTGCCCGACGTCGAGATCGCCGACATTCTCGGCTGCGCCGTCGGGACCGTCCGTTCGTCCATCTCCCGGGCCCTGGCCACGCTCCGGGCCGAGTACGTGGAGGCGTGAACATGATCGAGGATGACCTGCGTGCCGCGTTCGCCCGGCACGAGACGTTGACCCCGTCGACCGGCCCGCTGCGGGTCGCGATCGATAGGCTCGCCGCCGTCCGCCGTCGCCGCCGACAGCGGTTCCAGGCCGCTGGCGTCACGCTCGCCCTGCTCGGCGCGCTCGGAGTCGGGGTGCCGCAACTGCGCCCCGATCGGCCGGCGGAGGGCCCGTCGTTGTCCGGTCAACCGGCTGGGGGGCAGTCCGGGGCGTTGAACGTCCTGCTGCTCGGGGTGGACGGATTCGGCGAGCAACCGTCCTACCGGTTGGCGGACTCCGTCCTGCTGGTGCACATTCCGGCCGACCGGAGCCAGCCGTACCTCATCTCGTTGCCGCGCGACCTGGAGGTCTCGATCCCCGGCCGGGGGGTCGAGAAGCTCAACAGCGCTTTCTACAGCGGTGCCGGCGAGCCCCGCCCCGACCTGGACGCCGGCTACGACCTGACCCGACGGGTGGTCGCCGACCTGACCGGGGTACGCGTCGACGCCGGCGCGGTGCTGACCTTCGCCGGACTGCGCCGGATCACCGAGGCGGTCGACGGTGTGGAGGTGTGCCTACCCAAGGAGGTTCGGTCCTGGCACACCCGCCGGACCTTCCCGGCCGGCTGTCAGCGGCTCGACGGGGCTGCCTCCGTCGACCTGCTGCGGCAACGGCGCTATCTGCCCGACGGCACTTTGGACCGGGACCGCAACGCCCAGCGCTACGTCGCCGGGCTGGTCCGGCGGGCGGCCGCGCAGGATGTGCTGACCAATCCGGTACGGCTCGCCGCGCTGCTGTCGGCCGCCGGCAAGGGTCTTGCGGTCGATGACGACGGCCTGCCGCTGACCAGGCTGATGGCGGTACTACCCGAGCTGAAGAACGTCGACCCGGTGGGGCTCAGCCTGCCGGTCGGCACCCCGGTGGGCAACGCTTCACGGCTGCCGCTGGACCCGAAGCAGGGCCCGGAGTTCCTCGCCGCGCTGCGCGAGGATCGGTTGGCGCAGTGGGTGGCGCAGCACCCGGAGCAGGTCAATTCCGTCCGCTGACGGACGGGGAGTTCACGACGACGCCCCGCGGGCCCGGTACGGGCCGGCGGGGCGTCGGTCGGGTCGGGGTGGGTCAGGCGGTGAAGCGGCTGCCGTGGCGTCGGGCGAGCAGGTAGCAGCCCGCTCCGGTGACGAGCAGCAGGGCGCCGATGCCGGCGATCAGGTTGGTGGGGGCGCCGGTGATGGGCAGCGAACCACCGCCACCGCCACCGTCTCCATCACCATCACCATCGCCCTGGCCGCCGCCGCCCTGGGCCGCGTTGACCACGATGGTGGCCCTGTCGTTGGCCGGTTTGATGTCGTCCTGGAAGCCGCCGCCGGCGGGGCACTCGCACGGCGCGTTGACCCGCACCGCGCCCCGGGCGTTGGGGATGACCTTGTCGATGCGCAGCCGGAACTTCGTGGTGTAGGTCTGCCCGGCCACCAGGAGCATCTCCGAGGCGCACAGGTACGTGCGGGTGGTGTCCTGCCGCAACCAGCAGTTGTCGGGAACCTCGACGGCGGTGGTGCCCGGCGGTAGCTCGACGTCGGTGTGGGTGGCAGCCTCGAAGTCTCCGTTCGTTCGGTCGAGCGTCGCCGGGCCGTTGTTCCGGAAGCCGACGGTCGCCGTGACGACGGTGCCGGCCGTGCCCTTGAGCGTGGCGCCGATCGCCGCGAGGTCGGTGCCGTTCTTGCCGGTGGCCTTGATGGTCCACCCGGTGTAGTCGTAACCCGGGCCGACGTCGGTCTGGTCGGCCTGCCGCACCCTGCCGGGCGCCTCGGCCAGCGCCAGTTTCGGGCCGTTGCCGGGGGCAGCCGCCCGTGCGCCGACGGCCGCCCGCACCCGGGTCAGGTCCTCGAAGTCGGCAGTGGTCATGAACTGGGCGTAGCCGGAGTGGTTGGCCGGCGCGTAGGTGTCCTTGGCGAGTTCGAGGTTCAGCGTGGTGGCCAGCCCGGTGCCCACCGGAATGTCCTCCTCGAACTGGCAGGAGACGAGGTGGTCGTCGGAGTAGCGGCAGTTGCTGAACCGGTCCTTGGTTCGGATCGAGTAGGGGAGGTCGAAGACCGCGACGAATCCGGTGACGGTCTTGTCGCCGGCGTTCGCCACGACCAGCGGCACCGTGAACTTCCCACCCGGCTTGGCGGAGAGGCTGGTGAACGGCCCGCCGGCCAGGTCGACCCCCTCGCCGACCCGGACCCGGGAGGTGTGGCTGCCGCGCCGCCCGCCGGCCGCCTGGAAGCTGACCGCGACGTCGCCGGAGTCGCCGAGCTGCGCGTCTTCGGTGAGGCCGAGGTGCACCCGCTTGGCACCGTTGCGGTAGATCCCGCTGCCGAGCGGCGGCATCTCGTACAGGACGACATCGGAGGGTTCCGTGCAGACGAGAACGCCCGGCTCCGGCGCGGTGCACTCCTGGCCGTCGGCAGGAGTCACAGTGATCTTGTTGGCCAGGGAGCGGTAGTCGTACCGCACTGAGACGTCGCTGAGGACCGTCGGCTCGTCGGCGTACAGCAACAGGCCGCGGATGGTCGCCTCCGAGCCGACGGCCAGGGTGGCGTCCTGGAAGTAGGGCTCGATCGTGGGTGCGGCGACGGCGGGGGTGGCGGAGGCGGCGATCAACGCGCCTGCGGCGCCGAGCCCGGTCAGCCAGCGGAGCGAGTGCTTGAGCATGGGGTCCTCCCGTGGGGGTACAGGTGGCGCTCGTCCAACCTAGGGACGCCCAGACTCCCCCGGTAACCCCCTTCGGATCGATATTTGTCTAATGACCCGAACGGCTGAGCACCCCTGTCGCAACGGGCAGCCGACCCCGCGACGGAATCAGCGGTAGTCGTCCTCGTCCCCGGTGACCACCCGGGCCTGCTCCATCGCGTCCCAGTCGTCGACCTCCAGGCCGCGGTGCGGCTCACTGTCGACGTCGGCCGGGCCGGCGACAGTGGCCTGCTCGACCGCGTCGGCCGGGTCGGCCTCGGGGTCGCGTTCGTCGGGCGCGAGGTGGTCGCCGGGGGTGAAGTCCTCGTCGGGCTGACCCATCATCCCTCCCGGGGGTCTCGGGGCACGGTTTCCACCCACCGTACGGGTTGGGCCGGCGCGCCGCCCGGAAGCGGAGTAGGCGGAATCAGCCCTCGGCGACGCGACCCGGTGCCAGGATGGTGCCGTGGGCTTCCTCATCAGACTGGCGATCACCGCGGTCGCGTTGTGGATAACCACGCTGATCGTCCCCGGTGTCGACGTGCACGGTCGCTCGGGTGGCAACACCGTCCTCACCCTGATCGTGGTAGCCCTGATCTTCGGCGTGATCAACGCGGTGCTCAAGCCGGTGATCCGGGTCGTCGGTTGTGTGTTCTACCTGCTGACCCTGGGCCTGTTCGCGCTGGTGGTCAACGCGTTGCTGTTCCTGCTCACCGACCGGATCGCCCGCGGGCTCGACCTGCCGTTCCAGGTGGACGGATTCTGGCCGGCGTTCTGGGGAGCCATCGTGATGACCGTGGTGACCTGGTTGATCAGCGTCATCGTGCCGGACAACCTGGACCGCCGGTGAACGGCTAGCACCCGGGTCGGTTGTTCCGGCGCACCTCACCTACGGGATACTTCCGGGCGGAGGACAGCGCGGTCCGGCGCACAAATGAAGAACAGCGGCCAGCACGGCCGAGAGTGGTAAGTAAGGAGCGCATCACATGCCCATCGCTTCCCCCGAGGCTTACGCGGAGATGCTGGACCGCGCCAAGGCTGGCCGGTACGCGTACCCCGCGATCAACGTGACCTCCTCCCAGACGCTGAACGCGGCGCTCAAGGGCTTCGCCGACGCGGAGAGCGACGGCATCATCCAGGTCTCCACCGGTGGCGCCGAATACCTCTCCGGCCCCTCGATCAAGGACATGGTCACCGGCGCGGTGGCGTTCGCCGCGTACGCGCACGAGGTCGCCAAGAAGTACTCGGTGAACATCGCCCTGCACACCGACCACTGCCCGAAGGACAAGCTGGACGGGTTCGTGCGTCCGCTGATGGGCATCTCGCAGGAGCGCGTGAAGCGCGGCGAGGAGCCGCTGTACCAGTCGCACATGTGGGACGGCTCGGCCGTGCCGGTAGCGGAGAACCTTGAGATCGCCGCGCAGCTGCTCGACGAGGCCGCCAAGGCCAAGATCGTCCTTGAGATCGAGGTCGGCGTCGTCGGTGGCGAGGAGGACGGCGTCGAGAACGCCATCAACGACAAGCTCTACACCACCACCGATGACGGCCTGGCCATGGTCGAGGCGCTCGGCCTCGGCGAGAAGGGCCGCTACATGGCGGCGCTGACCTTCGGCAACGTGCACGGCGTCTACAAGCCGGGCAACGTCAAGCTGCGTCCGGAGATCCTCAAGCAGATCCAGGACGCCGTCGGCGCCAAGTACGGCAAGGACAAGCCGCTCAGCCTGGTCTTCCACGGCGGCTCGGGCTCCCTGCTGAGCGAGATCCGCGAGGCTCTGGACTACGGCGTGGTGAAGATGAACATCGACACCGACACCCAGTACGCCTTCACCCGCCCCGTCGTGGACCACATGCTCCGCAACTACGACGGCGTGCTGAAGATCGACGGCGAGGTCGGCAACAAGAAGCAGTACGACCCGCGCGCCTGGGGCAAGGCCGCCGAGGCCGGTCTGGCCGCCCGGGTCGTCGAGGCGTGCGAGCACCTGCGCTCGACCGGCACCACGATGACCAAGTAACGACGTCCCACCCGACGGCCGGCTCCCCGCACGGGGGGTCGGCCGTCGTCGTCAGGTCGTCAGCAGGCGTACCGCCTCGCGAACGTCGTCGGTGAGGTGGATCGTCGACGACAAATCACCGAACGGGGACGCGGCCAGCAGCGGACGCAACAGCGCCTCCACCGGCAGCTCGACGGTCCAGTAGGCGCGGTCCAGGAAGATGTACGCCCCGCTGGCGCCGTCGGTGCCGTAGTAGGTCTTGGTGGCCGCCTGGAACACCTCCTGCACCGTGCCCGCCCGCCCCGGCGCGAAGACGATGCCGCCCCGGGCGAGGCGCAGGATGGTGTCCTCCCGGATCGCGTTCGAGAAATACTTCGCGATCCGCCCGGCGAACAGGTTCGCCGGCTCGTGCCCGTACAGCCAGGTCGGAATGGCCAGACCACCCGCACGCGCCCAGCCCAGGTCGTCGCCACGTTGCCGGGGCACCCCCGCGTACCGCTGCCGGACCGTCAGCGCCGTGGCCGTGTACCGGTGGTGGTCGGTGAAGTCGGGGGCGGTGGCCAGCAGGTCGATCGCCGCCGTCACATCGGTCGCCGGCCGGTCCGCCAGGTAGGCGCCGAGGTTCGCGGCCTCCATCACACCCGGGCCGCCGCCGGTCACCACCAGCCGGTCGGCCCGCGCCAGCTCCCAACCCAGCACGGCCGCCATCCGGTACGCCGGACTGCCGCGCCGCACCGCGTGCCCGCCCATGATGCCCACCACCGACTGCGGCCCGTGTGCGGCCAGCCAGACCCGGGTGGCGTCGGCCAGCGCGTTGTCCACTCCGTGGTCGTGCAGCCGCTGGCCCAGCGCCTCCTTGACGTCCGGCAACGCGCCGCCGTGCGCCCGGTAGTGGTCGTACACCCGGGTGTCGTACATCCCGGTGAACCCGCCCTCGGCGAACCCGGCGGCCAGTTCGTCCGGGGTGTAGAGGTGCGTCGGCTGGGTGGGGTACGGCAACCCGGAGAACGGCGGCACCACGTTCGCGCCACGCCGGACCAGGTCGGCGCCCACGTCCCGGGACGCGAACCGGCAACCGACGAAGAGGGTGCCGGCGACGTCGACGCTGGTCAGGTCGGGCACCGGCGCGAGGTCGAGCCGCAGGCCCTGCACGGTCAGCCCGGTCAGCCGACCGGTGATCAGCTGTTGGTCGAACTCGGGCCGGGTCTGGATCTCACCGGCGTGCAGGTGCGGCTCGATGACGTCTGCGGGAGGTGGGGTCGGCACCCGGCCATCCTGCCCCTCCGCCGGGGCCGGTCAAACCTCGGGCCAGGGGTGGAACCGACAGGAGCCCGGTGGTCGTGGCCACCGGGCTCCTGCATAACCGGTTCCTGGGGAGGCTCCGGACCATTAGTTGTAGTGGAAAACACCAGGCAACGGCATAGGCCGCAGGCGTGACCAACTCCTCAGCCGTTCAGCGGGACACGTCGGCCGACCCGCTCGCGTGTCGCCCTGTCCAGCGGGTTGAATGGGGCGATGCAGAACCTTTTGCCAGAGCCACCGGCCACCCGCCTGCCCGTGAACGACGAGGCCGACGCCGCCCTGGCTGCCGCCGACGAGGCCGGCACCGATGAGGCGTACGCCAACGTGGCGGCCGGCTTCCCGACCTACAGCGCGGCCTGGGCGGAGCTCGCGGCGCGGGCGTTCGCGCAGGGCCAGGTGGTGACGGCGTACGCGTACGCCCGCACCGGCTACCACCGGGGCCTTGACCAGCTGCGCCGCAGTGGTTGGAAGGGGCACGGCCCGGTGCCGTGGTCACACGAGCCCAACCGGGGCTTCCTCCGCTGCCTCTACGTGCTGTCCCGCGCCGCGGACGAGATCGGCGAGGCCGACGAGGCGGCCCGCTGTGCCCAGTTCCTGCGCGACTGCGACCCGGAAGCGGCGGACGCGCTGGCGAGCAACTGACCCCGCCCCGACGGCCGGCCCGACATCGGGCCGGCCGTCGGCGGGTTACAACCCTTCGGCGACCGCCGCGGCGATCTTCAGCCAGGCGTCCCGGGTGGCAGAGGAGAGCCCGCCGTACCGGATCGGCTCGCCGCTGTCGATGAGCCGCTCGTACGGGGCCAGCAGCACCGCCCGGGTGCGGGCCGCGAAGTGCTCCTGGATGGCCGGCAGGTCGATCTCCTTGCGGGACGGTGGCATCGACACCACCGTCACGGCCTGACGGACCAGCCGTTGCCGGCCGCTCTGCTCCAGGTGGTCGAGCATTCGGGCGGCGGTCTCGGCGGAGTCGTTACGGGCCGACATGGTGACCACGAGCTGGTCGGTGGCGTCCATCGACGCCTGCCAGTTCTGCGCCCGGACGTTGTTCCCGGTGTCCACGAAGATCAACTTGTAGAACCGGCTGACCACCTCACGGATCTCGGCGAACGCGGCAGCCGTCAACATCTCGCCACCGGTGGCCGACTCGTCCGAGGCCAGGACGTCGAACATCCCCTCGCCCTGCGAGCGGACGTACTGCGACAGGTCGCCGACCCGCCCGTGCGCGCCCTGGAACTGCCCGAGGTCACGCAGCATGTCCCGCACCGTGCGGGAGTGGAAGTCCTGCTGGGCGCGCATCCCGAGGGTGCCCTGGGTCTCGTTGTTGTCCCAGGCCAGCACGTAGCCGCCGCGCTTCTGACCGAACGTCATCGCGAGCAGCAGAATGGCCACCGTCTTACCGGCGCCGCCCTTCGGGTTGACCACGGTCACCTGCCGCAGGCCGCCGAAGTTGCGGCGCACCATCTCGATGTCCCGCTTGAGCTCCTGCTCGTGCCGCCCCGGAGAGAGCCGGAGCAGGCCCATCTTGTTGACCACCGCGCGTACACCCATGGTCGCCACCGGGTCGGCGGGTCGAACCTGGCGGCGTCGGGCGAAGTCCTCGGCGGTCGGCGCGGCGGTGGTGTCCGGTGTCCAGCTCGCGTCCGGGTACGCGGACGCGTCCGGGTACGCGGGGGCCGGCACCCGGGTCACCCCGTCGGCCTCCTGGTACGACTGCCCGGGCGTGCCGCCGGGCGAGCCCTGCTGCCAGGGTGGTGGGTACCAACCCGGCGAGGGCGGGAACGGCCCGGGCGGTGGGGTCGCCGGCCCGGCCTGCCCGGGAGCGTGCTGCGGTGCGGCAAGGCCGTGCGGTGGGTTGCTGAACTGCGTCACGTCCGGCGGCGGCGGAATCTGCGCCGGGCCAGCCTGGCCGGGGATGGTCGGGGTGAACGGCTGCCCGGGGTGTGCCTGCGCGGGACCGGCGTGCGGGACGACCGGCGGAGGCGGAATCGGAGGCGTCGCGCCTGCCTCGTCCTGAGCGGGCGCGGCCGTTCCGGCCGGGCGTTGCGGCGGGTACGCCCACGGCGACTCGGCAATCGGCCGCGCCGGCCCGTCTGCCGACCCGTCCGCACCGGGCCCACCAGCCTGCTGCACCGGCTGGCCGGGCTGTGGTGCCGGCCCACCAGCGGTCCCACCAGCCTGCGGCGCGTTCCCGCCAGTCTGTGGTGTCGGCCGGCCAGTCTGTGGTGTCGGCCCGCCGTTTTGTGGTGTCGGCCGGCCAGCCTGCGGTGTCGGCCCGCCAGCCTGGGGCACGGGCCCACCCGGCTGCGGTGCCGGCCCGGCCGCCGCGAGGGCTGCAGCCGAGGGGTCGGCCGGCGCGGGGCCGGCGGCCGTCGCGCTGTCGCTGGCGTTCGGGCCGGCGGCGGACGCGGTGGCCGCTTCGATGGGCCGGTCGGTGGCTGCGGCCGTGGTGGGGCGGTCGACGGGTGCTGACGCGGCGGGGCGGTCGGCGGTCGGATGGTCCAGGGTGAACGGCAGGTTCAGGTCGACGCCGCCCGGAGTTATCGGCGCGGCGCTCGGACCCCGGTCGCCGGGCTGTACCTGCGCCGCGCCGCCGGCCTGGCTGGCCGGATCGGGCGCGGCACTGCCCGCGTCGCTCGCGGCGGGCCGGCCGTCCCTCGGCGCGGAGGTGGTGCTCGGTGTCGTGGCGGCGGAGACGCCGGGGGCGGTCGGCCCACCGTTGCTCCCCGGGCCGGCCGGCGTCGGCGTCGGCTGGGCACCGGTCGCTGGCGGCGCGGTCGGCGGTGAGGCGCCCGGAACGTCGAGGAATCGGTGCGCGCGTCCCGCATGGCAGTCAACCTGGACTGGGCCAGCGGGTGGGCAATGACGTGTACGTCCACGATCGCTCAACCTACCGGTCCGTACCGCGCGGCGGTGCGGGTGCGGTCGGACCAGGGAC
>NZ_PYAC01000002.1:0-287537 GCF_003264475.1 Micromonospora noduli
CGTACGACCTGCGTGCTTTACATTTGTTATTTGATTGTAATTAGTCAATGCAGAGTCACGTTGCGCTGATACCACTGCCGCTTCATGCCTGCCTTGTCGCCATATAGGACGGTTGCGAGGGTGAATGAGTTCACTTTCAGTGATGCCGTACCTCCGTCTGGTTGCCCGGCTGTTACCGCCTGGTAATCAGGGGGTTGTGACCTGCGCCGCAACGGGTGCACCATCAAGCCCGATGGTTACCAGCCGGTAACAGGCTGCGGGCTCCCAGTGCGGGTCGCCCGCTCGGGACCGGCCACTCGCGCGCATCGACCCGAGGAGGAACCCGTGCAGGATCGGTTAGAGAGTCAGGGTCGTACCCGATGGTGGCGGTTCGCCGCCATGATGGTGCCCGCCACGGCGGCTGCCGGCGCCATCCTCTTCGGAATGTCGACCGGCGCGATCGCGTCCGACATCACGGTCTCCGGGCAGACGTTCAAGATCGGCGCCGACCGTCTGGAGGGCGACGGCTTCAAGCAGTACGGCGGCATCGTCCGCGAGAAGGGCAAGGACGGGAAGTCCGGTCAGGTCCACCCGATCGCGCTCTCCGAGATCAGCAGCGCCGAGTTGTACAGCCTCTGCCAGTCCGTCCGCGCCGACCTGCCGGGCCTGCCGGTGGTGCTCACCATCAACGCCGGCGAGGGCAAGGAACCCGCCCGCGCCAAGGACCTGCTGATCGCGATGGACTCGTTGAACGGCAACGCGACCTTCACCAACATCAGGATCGGTCGGGACGCCACCGACCTGAACCCGACGGCGCAGGCCGGCTCGTTCGGCCAGAACTCCGACCACGTCACCATCACCAACCTGCAGCAGGTGTCCCGCTACACCACGGCGGCCACGTTCAACCTGGTCGGCCTCCGACTCAAGGTCAACGTGGGTGACGACGCCAAGGGCAAGGAGTGCTTCTGAGCTGAGCCCAGGCCCGCGGTGGTCAACGCCGCGGGCCGGGCCCATGCCCCCATCCCCGCTCGGTCCCGTCTCTGCTCGGCCAGGAGGAGTACGTGACAACCGCGAACCCGTCCCACGCCCGGCCCGGTGGTCCGGCTCAGGCGTGGCGGCTCTTCCGCCGCTGGCAGCGCAGCCGGCCGTTCTGGGGCGGACTGCTCATCGCCCTGGCCGGGCTGGAGATGTTCGCCTCCACCCGGATGACCCTCAACGGCCTCAGCTTCCACAGTGGTGCGACAGGCCTGCTCTCGCTGCTGATCCCGATCATCCTGGTGACCTGTGGCCTGCTGCTCTGGTTCACCCCGGCGCAGCGGCTGTTCTACTCGGTCGTCGCGGCGGTCACCGCTGTGTACTCGCTGATCGGGCTCAACCTGGGCGGCTTCTTCGTCGGTCTGCTGCTCGGCATCGTCGGCAGCGCGCTCGCCTTCGCCTGGACCCCGATCCACCTCACACCACCCACCCCGCCACCGGCCGAGATCGAGCAGAACGGCGACGACCCGGGCGGTGCCGGCCTGGCCGGCGTCGGCCTGGCTGATGTTGGCGCCGACGGATCTGACAGTGGCAGCGCCGAGCAGGACGGTGTCGGACGGGCCGGCGCCAGCCCGGGCGGTGTTGACCAGGGCGGTGCTGGCCAGGGAGGTGCTGGCCAGGGCGGTGTCGTGCGGGTCGATCATCCGGGGGGCGGAGCGTCCGACGAGGGTGCACCGCCCGAGTGGCCGGGACGTTCCGCTGATCCGCGAGCCTTCGCCATTGCTCTCGTGATCCTCGGCCTGGCGGCCGTCGGTCTGGCCAGCCAGCCCCGAGCGGTGCAGGCCGCGCCGAGCCGACCGGCCTCGACCGGCTGCCCCACTCCGCCCCGGGCCGTCACCCCGTCGCCCAGCCGTAGCGCGGCCGCGCCGACGCCCACCCCGAGCCCGGCGCGGGGCGGCAACGTGATCACCGACATCCTGGACGGGATCGGCGATCTGCTCGGCATTGGAGGCGAAGAGGACCCTGCCCCCTCGGTGGGTCCCACTGTCACACCGACAGTCCGGCCGACCAGCACGGCGACGCCCCGCCCCGGCCCCGCCGACTGCCCGTCGCAGGCCCCGGGCAAGCCGACCCCGGGCAAGCCCGGGAAGCCGGCACCCGACCGGCCGGAAACGGTGCAGCCGGGCAAGTTGCTGCCGCGGATCGCCGCCGATCCGGCCCTGCCGACGGTGGCCCAGACGCCGTCGAAGCTCACCGGGTCGTCGGTGCGGATGACCGGGCTGCGGTTCGAGGGAGTCACGGACCTGCACACCGTGAAGGGCGACCTCAAGGTGCTGAAGTTCAGCATGCGAGAGGCGGTGACCGCCGACTTCCTGCTGCGGGCCGACGGCCCCGCAGGGCGCGACCAGCGGTACGCGACCAACCAGTTGACAGTGCGGGGAGACGTGGCCTTCTACGCGACCCGGTTCGTCGGCCGACTGCTCGGCATCAAGATCACGCTGACTCCGGATCTGCCGCTACCGGACGGTCTTCCGATCACCTCGCCCATCCCGATCACGTTCACCGACCCCACCATCGACCTGGCGTACGTCACCAGCGACACGCTGACCGCCCGCCCGGCGTTGGCACTCACCCTCGGCTGAACGCACAGCCGCAGAGCGGCCTCGGGGTGGAGCGCCCGTCGCGCGAGCAGCCTCGGCTCGGGGCGTGGCCGCGCGCGGCGACGGACTCGTCGTACCGTCGGCGCGCGCAGCCACCGCCCCGGTCAGAGCCGGGCCAGCGCCCGGCGCAGCGGGTCGAGACCCAGCGCACCCAGGTCCAACGCCTGCCGGTGGAACTCCCGCAGGTCGAAATCGGCGCCCTTGCGGGCCTTGGCGTCCTCGCGGGCCTGGAGCCAGATCCGCTCACCCACCTTGTACGACGGCGCCTGCCCCGGCCAACCCAGGTAGCGGTTCAGCTCGAAGCGCAGGTTCTCGTCCGGAACCCGGCAGTGCGCCCGCATGAACTCCCAGCCCAGCTCGGGCGTCCACCGCTCGCCCGGGTGGAAACCGAACGGATTGTCCTTCGGGATCTCCAGCTCCAGGTGCATGCCGATGTCCACGATCACCCGTGCCGCGCGCATCGCCTGGCCGTCGAGCATGCCCAGCTTGTCGCCCGGATCCTCCAGGTAGCCCAGCTCGTCCATCAGCCGCTCCGAGTAGAGCGCCCAGCCCTCACCGTGGCCGGAGACCCAGCAGAGCAACCGCTGCCAACGGTTGAGCAGGTCGGCCCGGACGGCGGTCTGCCCCACCTGGAGGTGGTGACCCGGCACGCCCTCGTGGAAGACCGTGGTCACCTCTCGCCAGGTGGAGAAGTCGCTGATGCCCTGCGGCACCGCCCACCACATCCGACCCGGCCGGGAGAAGTCCTCACTCGGGCCGGTGTAGTAGATGGCGCCGTCACTGGTCGGTGCGAGGCAGCACTCGATGCGGCGGACCTGCTCCGGGATGTCGAAGTGGGTGCCGTGCAGCTCGGTGATCGCCTTGTCGGCCAGCGCCTGCATCCAGTCCCGGAATGCCTCCTTGCCCTGGATGGTCCGGGCCGGGTCGGCGTCCAGGGTGGCCACGGCCTCGTCGACGCTGGCACCGGAGCCGGCGATGCGCCCCGCCACGACCCGCATCTCCGCCTCCAGGCGGGCCAGCTCGGCGAAGCCCCACGCGTACGTCTCGTCCAGGTCGACCTTGGCGCCGAGGAAGTACTGCGAGGCGAGCTCGTAGCGCTCCCGGCCGGCGGCCTGCTTGTCCCGCCCGTGCGGGGCCAGCTCGGTACGCAGGAACTGGCCGAACTCCGCGGTCGCCGCGGTCGCCGCCGCCGCACCCCGACGCAGTTCGGAGCCGAGCGTGCCCTCCGCCCCGAGCCGCTCGACCAGCCCGTGGAAGAAGTTGTCACCGGTCGGGTCGACCCAGATGTCGCACTGCTTCGCCACCTCGACCAGCTGCACCTTCGAGCTGACCTCACCGGCGGCGAGCGCCTCACGCAGCGTGGTCTTGTAGCCCTCCAGTGCGGCGCCGAAGCCGTTGAGGCGGGCGGCGATGTTGGCCTGGTCGTCGCTGGTAGTGGTGGGCATCAGGTCGAACACCATGCGGATCTCGTGCAGCCCGCTGGTGATCACGCTGACCTCGCTGGTCACCTCGCCGGCGTCGTACCGGGCGAGGTCCAGGCCGAGCCGTTCCTGCATGGCCTCCTTGGCGGTCCGTTCCGATTCGGTCTCCGGCTCGGTCACCTCCAGCTCGGCTAGGGTCCGGCGGGTGAGGTCCGCGCGCGCCCCGTAGCCCTCGGGCGAGAGGTCGTCGAGCTGGTCGTCATGGCCGGCGATGCCGACGAAGGTCGCGCCGGTGGGGCTCAACGGCGCCCACTCGGCCACGTAACGGTTGGCGAGTTCATCAATTCGTCCCACGCTGCGACCCTACGTGACCACCCCACCCCTGTGTCGCCGACGTTTGTCGTGTTGGAGCTGCGGGTTCAGGTACGGCGTGACGGCCGAAAGGCGCGCGACTTTGTCGTACGGTTGCGGCAGAGTGTCAGGGGTGACCACCGATACCACTCCTGACAAAGCGCCGGTCCGCGCCTGGCTGCCCGGCTTTGTCGCCCTCGCCGCGATCTGGGGTTCCAGCTTTCTCTTCATCAAGGTCGGGGTGGCCGAGCTGCACCCGGTCCAACTCACCCTCTACCGGGTCGTCGCCGGCGGTCTGACCCTGCTGGTGGTCCTCGCCGTGCTGCGCGACCGGCTGCCCCGTGAGCCCCGGGTCTGGGCACACCTGACCGTCGTCGCCGCCTTCGGCGTGGCGGTGCCGTTCACCCTCTTCGGCTACGGCGAGCAGCGGGTCGAGTCGATGCTGGCCGGCATCTGGAACGCCACCACGCCGTTGATCGTGCTGCCGCTGGCGGTGCTGGTCTTCCGCACCGAGCGGCTCACACTGCGCCGCGCGGTCGGGCTCGGGCTGGGCTTCGTCGGGGTGCTGGTGGTGCTCGGGGTCTGGGAGGGCATCGGCGGGGCGCACTTCACCGGGCAGCTCATGTGCTTCGGTGCGGCGGCCTGCTACGGCGTGTCCATCCCGTACCAGAAGCGGTTCGTCGCCGGCAGCGCGTACTCGGGTCTGTCGCTCTCCACCGCGCAACTGCTGCTCGCCGCCGCGCAGCTGGCCATCGTCACCCCCTTCGTCGCCGGCCTGCCGCCGCTGCCCACCGAGCTGTCGGCGGGGGTGGTGGCAAGTGTGCTGACCCTCGGCGCGCTCGGCACCGGGCTCGCTTTCGTGATCAACATGCGCAACATCCGGGTGGCCGGCGCGAGCACCGCGTCCACCGTCACGTACCTGATTCCGATCTTCGCGGTGCTGATCGGTGCTCTGGCGCTCGACGAACGACTCAACTGGCACCAACCGGTCGGCGCACTGATCGTGCTGCTCGGGGTCGCGGTCTCGCAGGGGATGTTCAGTCGCCGCCGGAGCAGCCCGGTCGTCGGCGTCGGTGCTCCCGCCACACCCGCCGCCGAACCCGCCCGCCGCTGACAGCACCGCACCCGCCCGCGGGCAGGCCGCCGTGGACCGTCGGGCCAGTCGCCGTGTCCATCCGGTTCGTGATCGACTCGGTTTCCTTGAAATCGGCAGGTCCCGGTCCGCCGGACACCCCGGTTTCAAGGAACGCGAGTCGATCAACGCTGAGCTGGCCGGCCGTCGAGGAGGCGCGAGGGAGGCTGGTCAGGTGCGGTTGTGCGTCCAGGTCACCAGTTGCTCTGCCGACCAGGTGTTGATCACGCGGTCGGCGGGGACGCCGCAGAGGGCGGCGCGTTCACAGCCGAATCGTTGCCAGTCGAGTTGGCCGGGCGCGTGCGCGTCGGTGTTGATGGCGAACCGGCAGCCAGCCTCCAGGGCGCGGCGGATCAGGCGCTTCGGCGGGTCCTGCCGCTCCGGCCGAGAGTTGATCTCGACGGCGGTGTCGTGCTCGGCGCAGGCGGCGAAGACGGCGTCCGCGTCGAAGTCGCTCTCCGCCCGGGTACGCGCGCGGTGCCCCCGATCGCCCGGACCGGTCACCCCGGCCGGGCGGGACGACACCATTCGGCCGGTGACGTGACCGAGGATGTCCAGGTGCGGGTTGGCGACCGCCTTCAGCATGCGCCGGGTCATCTTCGACCGCTCGTCCTTCAGGCCGCTGTGCACCGACCCGACCACCACGTCGAGCCGCGCCAGCAGGTCGTCGTCCTGGTCCAGGGAGCCGTCGGCGAGGATGTCCACCTCGATCCCGGTGAGGATCCGGAAACCCTCGGGCAGCGCCGCGTTGACCTGCGCCACGTGGTCGAGTTGCCGGCGTAGGCGCTCCGCGGTCAGCCCCCGGGCCACCGTCAGCCGGGGCGAGTGGTCGGTCAGCACCAGGTACTCGTGGCCCAACTCCACCGCTGCCAGCGCCATCTCCTCGATGGGCGAGCCGCCGTCGGACCAGTCCGAGTGGGTGTGACAGTCGCCGCGCAGGGCGGCGCGGAGCGCCGTGGCCTCGGCGTCCAGGTCGCTGCCCTCGGTCGCCACCAGCCGGCGGAGGTAGACCGGTTCCTCACCGGCGAGGGACTCCGCCACGCAGCGGGCCGTGACGTCACCGACACCGGCCAGTTCGGTGAGCGTGCCGTTGCCGGCCCGTTCGGTCAGCTCGGCCGCAGGCAGGCCGGCCAGCGCCTTCGCCGCCGACCGGAACGCGCGTACCCGGTAGGTGGCCTCGTTCGCCCGTTCCAGCAGGAACGCGATCCGGCGCAGGTCGGCGATGGGATCTCTCGCGCGGGCCATGTCAGGGCGCCTTCGGGCAGCCGTGCTTGCGTTGCCACGCGGTGACCTCGGCGGCCGGCTCCCGGTTGCCGCCGCGCCGCCAGGAGTCCAGGTAACGCGCCGGCCAGATCACCCCGCGCCGGATCCACCAGCCGTCCTTGCCCGCGCACGCCGGCGAGATGCCGAAGTGCACGTGACACACGTTGTTCGCGTTGCCGGTGCGGCCCACCTTGCCGAGCTGCTGCCCGGCGCGGACCCGCACCCCGACGTCGACTCCGCTGGTCACGACGCTCAGGTGCGAGCCGTAGTAGCGCACCCCGTCATCGCCGAGCAGAGCGACCGACAGACCGCCGTTGTCCGGGCCCTGTGGCCCACGCTTGCGGTACCGGTCCACGCGGCTCACCTCCAGCACCGTCCCGTCGGTCACCGCCACGAACGGCTCGCCGCAGTCGGCGAAGAGATCCGTCCCCGGGTACGCCCCGTGCGTCGGGTGGTAGTCGACGTTGTCGGCGCGTACCGGAAAGACGTGCTTCAGCCCGGTGCGGGGTGCCGTCGCCGACGGCCTGGCCGACGACGGCGCCGGGGGGCTCGGGTCGGTCGCCGCCGGCGTGGGCGGCTGCGACGCCGGTTGGTCGGCGGTCGCCCAGACCGAAGGTGGCGTCGGCGCGGCGCCTTCGGGCACCCCCGGCCGGGTGGTCGCACAGCCGGCGGCCAGCACCGGGGCGAGCAGCAGCAGGATCGGGTACGCCGGACGAGCGCGGCGCCTGATCGTCGGCGAGGACATCCGGTCATCCTGGCAGAGCCGGTACCGTGGGCACGAGCGGCACGCGTGAGAGAGGGCAGCGACGGTGACCATTGCCCGACCCGATCCTGGCCCGGATTTCGGTGCCGTCCGCCCGGTGCCGCGTACCCCGTCGGGTCTCTTCCCCTCCGGGCCACCGACGCGGCCCACCTACCGCGAGCCGCACCCGGTCACCGGTGGTGGTGTCGCCTCCGGTGGTGGCGCGGCGGCCGGTTGGCTGCTGCTGTTCGGCCTGCTCGGCACCGACGTGACCAGCTACGCGTGGTGGACGGTGTTCGCCGGCCTGCTGGCCTGGGTCACCGCCCTGGTGCTGGTCCGCTACGGCGACCGAGGGGTGGCCACCGGGGTCGCCATCGTCACGGCGGGTGGTTGGAGCATCGCGGCCGCCGTGGTGGCGGTCCGCTGGGCCACCAGTGGTGACTGGCCGCTGTGGTGACCGGCACGGACGGGCCCCGAAACGGCGCTCGGTGACTGCACCGTGTGCCCGGTTGGCTGCGTAGCGAACGCCGTCTTGACGTGGCCGCCGAGACTCGGCACGCTCGGGACTATGGCCTGGACCACTCCCCGGCAGGATCCCGATCGCAATCGCCGTCGACTGCAGTTGCTGGCCGAGTTGGCGGGCGCCCGGGCGGTCCGCCAGCGCAGCCGACCGCAGCGGCAGCGCACCGAGCGTCTGCGCCAGCTCATCGCCACCCGCCGTCGAGTCGTCGGCTGATCCGACTTTGTCAGGAATGACCCGCCCTTCGGGGCGTTGACGAGTCACCTGCCGACCCGACCGGCTAACGTGCACGCGTAACGAGTCGACGCTGTGTCGAGGGCTATTGGGGGGACCGTGTCGTACTTCGCTGCGGCCGTGGTGCGCGACGACAGTGGCTGGACCGCCGCCGAGGTCAGCCTGCGTGGCGCCACCGACATCGACGAGGTTGCCGACCGGCTGCGTGACGTCGACCAGGAGGCCGACGTGTCGCTGCTCTTCGTCGAGGGCGACGACGCGTACCTGGTGATCCTGCGCCTCGACGAGGGCGAGGACCTGCGGGTGTTCGGTTCGGACTCCGCGTACGCGGAGGAGTCGCAGCTCGGGGCGCTGCTGGTCGGTGACCTGAAGACCTCGGTCACCGGGCTCGACGGTGACGACGAGCCACGCCCGGTGAGCACCGGTGACGAGGAGAGCGAGCAGCCCGTCGTCGACCCGGAGGCCGACCCGGTCGGTGACGCCGACCTGCTGGCCAACCTGGGCATCTCCGCACAGAAGCTGCTGACCCTCTGCACCCACGAGGGGATGATGCCGGCGGACGTCACCGCCGAGATCTGCCAGGTGCTCGGCTGCGCCGACGAGGTCGAGGAGCTGCGTGAGGTCTGAGCCGGCCGACGCCACCGATCCGTCGCTGGAGTCGATCCGACCGGGCCAGCCGACCCCCGGCGTGGTGGGCCGCGCCGGGCCCGGCGCCCACGAGGGTTTGGCGGACCCGGGCGAGGTCGGCCGACGACAGCGGCACGAGCTGTGGATGCGTCGCGCCCTGGAGATCGCCGTCGCCGGTCCACCCGTCGACGACACGGTCAGTACCGACGTCGACGACGTGCCGGTGGGGGCGGTGCTCTACGGGCCCGACGGCACCGAGTTGGCCACCGGACGCAACGAGCGCGAGCTCACCGGAGACCCCACCGCCCACGCCGAGGTGCTGGCCCTGCGCCGGGGTGCCGAGCGCACCGGCCGGTGGCGGCTGGACGGCTGCACCCTGGTGGTCACCCTCGAACCGTGCACCATGTGCGCCGGAGCGCTGGTGCTGGCCCGGGTCTCCACAGTCGTGTTCGGCGCGTGGGAGCCCAAGACCGGCGCGGCCGGATCGCTCTGGGACGTGCTGCGGGACCGTCGGCTCAACCACCGCCCCGAGGTCTACGGCGGGGTGCTGGAGGCTGAGACCGCCACCGTCCTGCGCGCGTTCTTCCGCTGAAGCCGCGTCGCCGGTCAGGCCGGCGGCAGTGTGACCGTGACGATCAGACCGCCGTCCGGCCGGGGCTGCGCCTCGGCGGTGCCGCCGTGAGCCCGGGCCACCGCGCGGACGATGGACAGCCCCAGCCCGAAGCCCCGCGCGCCGACGACCCGCTCCCGCGACAGCCGGCGGAAGGGCTGGAACATCGTCTCGACGTCGTAGCCGGGGATGACAGGGCCGGTGTTGGTCACCGTGAGGGTGGGCCGGCCGTCGACCAGCCCGGTGCGCACCTCCACCCAACCGTCGGCGGGCAGGTTGTGGCGCAGCGCGTTCTCCACCAGGTTGAACGTGAGCCGCTCCAACAGCACCGGGTCGCCGCTGGTGGGCGCCGGGGCCAGGGCCCGCCGAACCCGCACGTCGGGTGCCTGCTTCCCGGCCTGATCGGTCGTGTGCGCGCAGACCTCGGCCAGGTCGACCGGCGTACGCTCGGTCAGCTCGTTCTCCGAGTCGGCCAGGGTCAGCAGACCGTCGATCAACCGCTCGTGGCGTTCGTTGACCGCCAACAGCGACTCGCCCAGTCGCCGGGTCTCCGCCGACGCGTCCGGGCGGGTGATCGCCAGCTCCACCAGGGCGCGGTTGAGCGCCAGCGGCGTACGCAGCTCGTGCGAGGCGTTCGCCACGAACCGGCGCTGCCCGTCGAAGGAGCGATCCAGCCGTTCCAGCATCTCGTCGAAGGTGTCGGCGAGTTCGCGTACCTCGTCGGGAGGGCCGGTGAGCGCGATCCGCTCGTGCAGACCACGGCCGGCGGTGTCCGCGCCGGCGATCCGGCGGGCCGTGCCGGTGATCTGGAGCAGGGGCTGCAACGCCCGACCGGCGAGCAGCCAGCCGAACGCGATCGCCACCGTCGACACCACGATCAACGCGATACCGCCCTGGGTGAGCAGCGACTCCAACGCGTTGCGCTTCGCCTCGTCCTGCACCTCCTGCAACAGGGCGCGCAGGTTGTCGACGTTCTGCCCGCTGGGCGTCGTGGGGGCTGTCTTCGGCAGGTCTCGCAGGCTCACCCCGAACGGCTGCGGCATCCGCTGATCCACCAGCACGTACGTGACGGCGAGCAGGACCACGCCGGCCAACAGGAAGAGCCCGCCGTAGATGAGGGTGAGCCGGGCGCGGATCGTCAGGCGTTTCATCGGATCTGGTACCCCGCCCCGGGGACCGTCTCGATCACCGGTGGGTCGCCGAGTTTGCGGCGCAGCTTCATGACTGTCACCCGGACCACGTTGGTGAACGGGTCAATGTGCTCGTCCCAGGCGCGTTCCAGCAGGTCCTCGGCGGAGACCACCGCGCCGTCGGCGCGCAGCAGCTCGGCCAGCACCGCGAACTCCTTGCGGGACAGCGCCACGTGCCGGTCGTCACGGCGTACCTCGTGTCGGGCCGGGTCGAGCTGGATGCCGGCGCGACGCAGCGTCGGCGGCGCCGCCGGGCGGGACCGGCGGGTCAGCGCGTGCACCCGGGCCGACAGCTCGACCAGGGCGAACGGCTTGGTCAGGTAGTCGTCGGCACCGAGCGCCAACCCCGCCACCCGTTCCCGGACCGCCGCCGACGCGGTAAGCATCAGCACCCGGGTCTCCCCGCCCGCGTCCACGATCGCCCGGCACACGTCGTCGCCGTGCACCACCGGCAGATCCCGGTCCAGGACCACCACGGCGTACTCGTTGACGCCGATCCGCTCCAACGCGGCGTCCCCGTCGTACGCCACGTCGACAGCGAACGACTCCCGACGCAGCCACTCGGCGATGGCGTCCGCCAGCACGTTCTCGTCCTCGACCACCAGCACTCTCACCCCTCAATGGTGCTCGGGGTGCGGTAACGCCGGCATAACCGCCGACGGTAACGCCGGGGATACGCCCACTGCCATGCACTGGGTGTCACGTTCGGCAAACCGCGCCGGACCTGAGCGGAAGCGGACACCATGCGACGACAGATGCTTGCGATCCCCGTCCTGCTCGCCCTGGCGCTGTCCGGGTGCGGCGCGGGAGGCGACGACGGCGGCGGGGTCGCTACCGCCGGTGGGGCGAAGGCCGAGGCCACGGCGAGCGGCACGCCGGTCAGTGACTCGGAGCGGCAACTCGCCTTCGCCCGTTGCATGCGGGAGAACGGGGTGGACATGCCCGACCCGGAGGCGGGCGGGCGTCCCGGCTTCCGGTTCGGTGCGGATGTGGATCAGCAGAAGGTCCAGGCGGCCATGGAGAAGTGCCAGGACAAGCTGCCCAACGGCGGGCAGGGACCGCAGCTCAACCCCGAGCAGGCCGAGCAGATGCGGACGCTGGCCAAGTGCATGCGGGAGAACGGGGTGCCGGACTTCCCGGACCCGGACGCCGACGGGCGGGTCCGTATCGGGGCGGGGGGCAACGCGATCAACATCGGCGACCCGGCCATGAAGGCCGCGCTGGAGAAGTGCCGGCAGCACGCGCCGCAGTTCGGAGGTGGCCGGTGACCGGCCCCATCCGACGCTCGCGGTTGCGCGCCGCCGTCACCGGCGGCGTCGTCCTGCTGGTCGCCGCCGTGGGCGTGGTCGCCGCGGTGGGCTTCGGCGGCGGCGCCGACGGGGGCCGCGCCCAGGCCGGCGGCGCGCCACCCGCCACCGCCACTGTCACCCGGCAGACCCTCGCCGACTCGGAGACCGCGGACGGTGAGCTGGGGTACGGCGCGACGCGTACCGCCACGGCGAGGCTCAACGGCACCGTCACCGGGCTGGCGGCCACCGGGTCGACGGTGCGGCGGGGCAAGGCGCTCTACCTGGTCGACAACGAGGAGGTGGTGCTGCTCCACGGCGGGTTGCCCGCGTACCGGACCCTCGCCCCCGGGGTGGAGGGGCCCGACGTCGCGCAGTTCGAGCGGAACCTCGAAGCGCTGGGCTACACCGGCTTCACTGTCGACGACGAGTACACCGGCGCCACCGCGGACGCCGTCCGGGACTGGCAGGACGATCTGGGCCTGAGCGAGACCGGTCGGGTCGAGCCGGGGCGGGTCGTGTACGCCGACCGGGAGGTCCGGGTGGAGAGCCACCAGGTCGACGTCGGCGATCTCACCCAGCCCGGCCAGGCGGTGCTGACGTACACCGGCACCAGCCGGGTCGTCACCGTCGAGTTGGACGTGGACGACCAGCGGTTGGCCAGGCGCGACGCGAAGGTCACCGTGCGGCTGCCGGACGGCGGGACGGTGGCGGGCACGATCAGCACTGTCGAAACGGTCGTCCAGGCCGGCGCGACCGGCGCCAACGGGCAGGCCGGCGACGCCGAGACGAAGATCGAGGTGACCGTCGCGGTGACCGACCCGAAGGCCCTCACCGGCTTCGACCAGGCCAGCGCGGACGTGACGTTCACCGTCTCGGAGCGCCGCGACGTGCTCACCGTGCCGGTGGCGGCGCTGTTGGCGCTGGCCGAGGGCGGCTACGGCGTCCAGGTCGCCGAGGGCGACGCGAGCCGGGTCCTCGCGGTGACCACCGGGTTGTTCGCCGACGGCCGGGTGGAGGTCACCGGTACGGGCCTCACCGAGGGCACGTCGGTGGTGGTGCCGACGTGAGCGGCGAGGTGATCGTGCTCGACCGGGTCAGCAAGCGGTACACCGGTGGCGTCGTCGCGTTGGACGACGTGTCGCTGCGGATCGGTCACGGCGAGTTGGTCGCGATCGTCGGCCCGTCCGGATCGGGCAAGTCGACC
Source organism: Micromonospora noduli (assembly GCF_003264475.1). Classification (NCBI taxonomy): domain Bacteria; kingdom Bacillati; phylum Actinomycetota; class Actinomycetes; order Micromonosporales; family Micromonosporaceae; genus Micromonospora; species Micromonospora noduli. The sequence goes on from NZ_PYAC01000002.1 coordinate 13,199, forward strand.
ATGCTGCACCTGATCGGCACCCTGGACCGGCCGTCGTCGGGCAGCGTCCTCATCGACGGGTACGACGCGGCGAAGCTGACCGACCGGGAACTGTCCGCGCTGCGGGCCACCCGGATCGGCTTCGTCTTCCAGCAGTTCCACCTCGCTCCTGGCGTCCCGGTCGTGGACAACGTGGCCGACGGGTTGCTCTACTCCGGCGTACCGCTGCGGCGGCGGCGCGAACGGGCGGAGGCCGCGTTGGTCCGGGTCGGCCTGGGCCACCGGTTGGGGCACCGGCCGCACGAGCTGTCCGGCGGGGAACGGCAGCGGGTGGCCGTGGCCCGCGCGGTGGTCGGCGAGCCGGCGGTGCTGCTCGCCGACGAGCCGACCGGCAACCTCGACTCCCACTCCGGTGCCGGGGTGTTGGAGTTGCTGCACGATCTGCACCGGGCCGGCACCACCGTCGTGGTGATCACCCATGATCGGGAGATCGCGGGAAGCCTGCCCCGGCAGGTGCGGATGCGCGACGGCGCGGTGCGGCACGACTCGGCCCTCGCGTCGGGTGGGGTCGGCTGATGGCGACGCTGACCCCGGCCCGACTGCGGCCGGCGGACGTCGTGCGCGTCGGCGGGGTGGGGCTGCGGACCCGTCCCCTGCGGGCGTTCCTCTCCGCGTTGGGCATCGCGATCGGCATCGCAGCGATGATCGCGGTGGTCGGCATCTCCTCGTCGTCCCGGGCCGAGCTGGACCGGGCGCTCGACGCGCTCGGCACCAACCTGCTCACCGTCGAGCCGGGCACCACCCTGTTCGGCGCGGACGCCCAACTGCCCGAGGAGTCGATCGCGATGATCGGGCGGATCGGTCCGGTGACCGAGGTGTCCGCGACCGGGCAGGTGCCCGACGCCAAGGTGTACCGCTCGGACCGGATCCCGGCGGCGGAGACCGGTGGCATCGCCACCCGGGCGGCCCGGCTGGACCTGCTCGGCACCGTAGGAGCCGAGGTGACCACCGGCACCTGGCTCAACGAGGCGACCGCCCGTTACCCGGCGGTCGTGCTCGGTGCCACCGCCGCGCAGCGGCTCGGGATCACCTCGGCGGACCCGCAGGTGCAGGTGTGGCTGGGTGGGCGGCCGTTCACAGTGGTCGGCACCCTCGCCGCCGCACCGCTCGCCCCGGAGTTGGACACGTCGGCGTTGGTCGGCTGGGCGGCGGCGGCCGAATACCTGGGCTTCGACGGTCACCCGACCACCGTCTACACCCGGGCGCAGGAGTCGCAGGTCGAGGCGGTCCGGTCGGTGCTCGGCGCGACCACCAATCCGGAGGCGCCGAACGAGGTCGAGGTGTCCAGGCCCTCGGACGCGCTGGCCGCCGCCGAGGCGACCGACGACGCGTTCACCGGCCTGTTGCTGGGCCTGGGCGCGGTCGCCCTGCTGGTCGGTGGGGTCGGTGTGGCGAACACCATGGTGATCTCGGTGCTGGAACGCCGAGCCGAGATCGGCCTGCGCCGGTCACTGGGCGCCACCCGCGGTCAGGTACGGGCCCAGTTCCTCACCGAATCGCTGCTGCTCTCCGCGCTCGGCGGGATCGGTGGGGTGGTGCTGGGCATCCTGGTCACCTCGGGCTACGCGCTGTCGCAGGACTGGCCGACAGTGGTGCCGGCCTGGGCGATGCTCGGCGGGGTGGGCGCGACGCTGGTCATCGGCGGCTTCGCCGGCCTCTACCCGGCGGTGCGCGCCGCCCGCCTGGCGCCGACCGAGGCGCTGGCCGCCGCCTGACTGGGCTGGCGGGTCGGGCTGGCATGGCGGTCTGGCCCGGCGTGGCGCGGTCGGGCCGGTGTGGCGCGGTCGGGCCGGTGTGGCGCGGTCGGGCCGGTGTGGCGCGGTCGGGCCGGTGTGGCGCGGTCGGGCCGGCGTGGCGGTCTGGGCCCGGCATATGTGGAAGAGCGGTATGACTCTGAGGCATATTTATACCTCTGAGTCATACCGCTCTCGGCAGTGCCAGCGCCCGCCGGAATGGATCAGGCGATGATCGTGTCGAGGGCGATCTCGACCATCTGACTGAAGGTCTGCTCGCGCTCCTCCGAGGTGGTCTTCTCACCGGTCTTGATGTGGTCGCTGACTGTCAACACGGTCAGCGCACGGGCCTTGAACCGGGCAGCGATCGTGTAGAGCGCCGCCGACTCCATCTCCACCGCCAGCACGCCGTAGTCGGCGAGGGTGTCGTACAGGTCCGGCCGGTCGGTGTAGAAGGCGTCCGCCGCCAGGATCGGCCCCACGTGCATGGTGATGCCGCGCCGCTCGGCCACCTCGACCGACGTACGCAGCAGCCCGAAGTCGGCCACCGGGGCGTAGTCGATCAGCCCGTCGAAGCGCATCCGGTTCATGTTCGAGTCGGTGGACGACCCGATCGCGGCCACCACGTCCCGCAGTTGCAGGTCGGTGCTGAGGGCACCACAGGAGCCGACCCGGATCAGCGTCTTCACGCCGTACTCGTTGATCAGCTCGTGGGCGTAGATGGAGGCCGACGGCATGCCCATGCCGGAGCCCTGGACGGAAACCTCGACGCCGTTCCAGCGGCCGGTGAAGCCCAGCATGCCCCGAACCGTCGAGTAGCAGGTGGCGCCCTCGAGGTAGGTCTCCGCGATCCACTTGGCCCGCAGGGGGTCACCCGGCATCAGGACCCGCTCGGCGATCTCGCCCGGCTTCGCGCCGATGTGCGTACTCATGGCAAAGATCCTGCCAGGCCGGCCCGGGCGATACCGGTTCGGCGTCGGAACCGGCGGTCCTGTACCCTCGTCGGCGGTGGCGTGTCCGAGCGGCCTAAGGAGCACGCCTCGAAAGCGTGTGAGGGTTAACGCCCTCCGAGGGTTCAAATCCCTCCGCCACCGCTCTGAGATGCAGAAACGCCCGGTCGATCCGCGAGGATCGACCGGGCGTTCCGCTTGTGGTCTCAGTTGGGTCCTTCGGCGCCCGACCCCGCCCGCCTGCTGCTTCGGCCGGCCGTACGGCTTGTCCGGTCGAACGCGCTGCCCTCGGCCCCGTGAGGCGTTATACGGATGACATAAGCCATCTCACACCCGTATGAGACGTGACGGTAGGTGACCCTTCCGTTCCGAACGGATGTTCGACAAGATGTGTGATCAGAGGAGGTGATGACGTGGCGGATCGTAGTTCCATCGAGTGGACAGAAGCTACGTGGAACCCTACGACCGGATGTGATCGCATCTCCGCGGGTTGCGACAACTGCTACGCCCTCGCCCTGTCCAAGCGGCTCAAGGCCATGGGCTCGGCTAAGTATCAGAATGATGGCGATCCACGAACGTCTGGGCCGGGATTTGGCGTGACGGTCCATGCGGACGCGTTAGAGATCCCGCGTCGGTGGCGAGACCCGCGGCTCGTGTTCGTCAACTCGATGTCTGATTTGTTCCATGCCCGGGTGCCGTTGAGTTACGTGCAACAGGTGTTCGAGGTTATGCGTGAGACGCCTCGACATACATACCAATTGCTCACCAAGCGGGCCGCAAGGCTGACGAAGGTGGCCCACCAGCTCGACTGGCCCTCAAATGTATGGATGGGCGTTAGCGTCGAGGACGCCAGCGAGGTGGGTCGCATTGATGACTTGCGGGAGGTGCCCGCCGCCGTGCGCTTCGTCTCCGCTGAGCCCCTGCTAGGCCCGCTCCTCGATCTGAATCTGGACGGTATCGATTGGCTGATCGCCGGCGGCGAGTCTGGGCTCAACTGCCGTCCGGTGGACGCGGCATGGGTGCGAGCGCTGAGAGATCAGTGCGTCGCAGCCGGGACTGCCTTCTTCTTCAAGCAGTGGGGTGGCCGCACACCGAAGGCCGGCGGCCGTCGTCTCGATGGGTTTGAACACTCTGCGATGCCCGCGGTTGGCTTTAGGGGTGTTCAGGAGATGGAGGCTGCCCGCAGCTGAGACGTGCAGCCCTAATCGGGAGTTCCATCGGAGCGGTTGCGATGGGACACTGATCCATGACCTTGAGTAGTCAGGAGGGCTGATGCCGGTCAGCGGTGACGTTCCATGGCCATGTGCGCAACACACGGGTGCTAAACACGACATCTACCGCCGCTATCTTGAGCGATGGTTCCCCATCCTGCTCGCCGGCTCTAACGCATACCCGTCGGTCACCTACGCGGAGGGCTTCTCCGGCCCGGGCGTCTACAGCGGCGGCGAAGACGGCTCGCCTGTCATCGCGATGCGGGCGCTCATCGAGAAGGTTCCACCGAACAAGGGTGTTGCTCGCTTCGCCTTCATCGACGACGACCAGCGCTGCGTCGATATGTTGTGGGACACCCTCAGGGCCGTCTTCCCTGACCGTCCGCGACCGGACACGGCGATGCCATTGAAGATCGTCAAGGGGACGTGTGCCGCCCATCTGGAGGCGACCCTCGACATCATGAAGGCATGGGGCCAGCCGATCTTTGCGAATCTGGACTCCTGGGGAAACGCCCCAGTGCCGTATCGGCTTCTGAGACGTCTGGCTGCGAACGTCTCAAGCGAGGTCATCGTCACCCTGTTCCCCCAACACTTCGTCCGCTTCGTCAGCACCCAAGGCGAAGCGGCTGATGAGGTGTTCGGTGGTGATCCGAACTGGCGAACGGTTATGGACCTGGCTCCCGCAGCGAAGAGCAGGCATATCCTCACCTGTTATCGAGAAGCGCTGCACAAGGCGGGCTTTTCGTACTTACTGGACTTCGAACTCATCCCCAGGAACGGGCAACCTCTCTATCTCGTCTTCGGTACCGGCCACCCTCTCGGGGTGAAAAAGATGAAGGACAGCCTCTGGGAGGTCGACCGTGCCCAAGGCGTCGGCTTCCGCGATCCTCGGGACGAGCAGGCCGAGACGTTGTTCGCCTTTGATGAACCCCAACTCGGGCCACTGACCCGGCTGCTTGCCCACAAACTTCGGGAGAGCGGTCCTGTGCGGGTGCAGGAACTGCGCGACTTCACACTGTTTGAGACCGTTTACCGACCGGAGCACGTCATCGAAGCGTTGAAGCCGCTTAGGGATCAAGGCGCGCTCAACGTCGATGGTGGGGGCCCGTTGCGGATAGCGTCACTGGTCTCGCTGGCGCCAGCACCGTCCCGCTAGGCCCTAGCCTTACCGCTCCGGTGGCCTGGGCTAGCACCAACGCTGCCAGCCCAGGCCGCCCTTCTGCTAGTCGCCGGGGTCTTCGGCGTCCCAGAGCAGGCCGCCAATCCGTTGAGCGATGTCTCGTCGGACCCGAACAAATCACCGGTCACCCCGTGACCGTCCAACGTCAACCGCCTAAGACTGAACCACCGGAGCTGATCGCCGACATCAACCGCGCTCGCACCATTCTGGACTGGACCCCAGCAAGGTCCAAGCTGAGCGAGATCCTTGCGGATGCATGGGAGGCATGGCCCCGTGGTCTGTCGACAGAGCGCGGCTAGAGGGCGGGCCGACTATGCCTCCGGCAGGGGCCAAACAATGAGTTACTTCTTGTCGCGAATCCTGGTCGGACGTCGAGGGGTGCGATGACCGCACGAGTTAGGGCGATCAGGTATGCGTTTTCGCGTCAGAGCTGCTGCTCGCCACCGTCGACGAACAACTCGCCGCCGGTCATGAAGCTGCTCTGGTCGGAGGCGAGGAAGAGCGCGGCGTTGGCGATCTCGTCCGGGTGTGCCATGCGCTGCATGGGCACGCCCGAGGCGATGGCCTTCAGCAACCCGGGAGCTTCCGCGGGGCTGGGCGCGAGGCCCGCGAGCCCGGGGGTCTCGGTCGAGCCGGGGATCAGAGTGTTGACCCGGATCTTCCGGCCGATCAGCTCGGCGGCCCAGGTGCGGCCGAACGAGCGGATGGCCGCCTTGGACGCGGCGTAGACGCTGAACGCCGGGGTGCCGTTGCTGGCGGCGGTCGAGCCGGTCAGCACGATCGACGCGCCCTCGTTGAGCAGGGGCAGGGCCTTCTGCACTGTGAAGATGGTGCCGTAGATGTTGGTGTCGAAGGTGGTGGCCACGTGCTCGACAGTGATCGAGTCGAGCGACCGGAACTCGCCACCGCCGGCGTTGGCGAACACCACGTCCAGGCCGGCGCCCCGCTCCTCGATCGCCCGCATCACCCGGTCCAGGTCGTCGAGCTTGCTGACATCGCTGGCGATGCCGGTGACGTTCGCGCCGATGCTGGCGACGGCCTCGTCCACCGGGCCCTTGCGGCGACCGGTGACGAAGACGTACGCGCCTTCGGCGGCGAAGCGGCGGGCGGCGGCCAGGCCGATGCCAGTGGTGCCCCCGGTGACGAGGGCGGTCTTGCCGTCGAGCTGTCCCACGATGGATCTCCTCTGTTGGGGTGTGGCGGTGTGCGGCCGGCCGTTGGGGCCGGTGGTCAATGGGTTGCGGAGGCGGCGAAGCTCGGCAGGAGGGTGGCCAGTTCGCGCCACTGCGGCAGGGGCAGCGTCGGCCGGTCGGGGCCGTCGGGCCGCAGCACGTGGAGGGCGACGTGGTCCGCGCCCGCGTCCAGGTGCTCCCGGATGCGCGTGGCCACCGCGTCCAGGTCACCCCAGGCGACGAGGGCGTCGATCAGGCGGTCGCTGCCGCCGGGGACCAGGTCGTCGTCGGTAAACCCGAGGCGTGCCAGGTTCGCCCGGTAGGTGGGGAAGCCGATGAACATCCCGATCCCCGCCCGAGCGGCGGCGCGGGCCCGGTCCGGGTCCTTGTCGAGGACGACCGCGAGGTGTGGCGCGATCAGCGGCTGATCCCCGACGCGCTCGCGCTGCGTCGCCGTGTAGTCCGGCGTCACGAGGAACGGGTGCCAGCCGGCCGTCCGGTCGGCGGCCAGGTCCGCCATCTTTGGCCCGAGCGCGCCGAGGATGCGTCGTCCGGCGGGGACCGGCCGAGGCGCGGCGTCGAGGGCGTCCAGCCAGCGACCCATCGTCTCCACCGGTCGGCCGTACTCCTGGCCCGCCTGAGCTGCGGAGTGGGCGTTGCTCACCCCGAAGCCGAGAACCGTCCGGGGTCCGTGTGCGGCGTCCAGCGCGGCCAACCGGTCGCCCAGAGCCGTCGGGTCCTGGCCCCAGATCGCCAGCACTCCCAGTGCGACCGTCGCGTGCGGTGCCGCCCCCAGCAGGTGCCCGACGTCGTCCACGGCGCCGCCGCCGTCCAGCCCGGGCACCCACAGCGCCCGGAAGCCGTGCTCGTCGAGTTCGGCCGCCGCGTCCCGGACGGCCGGGTCGGCGGCCCCACGCAGCTCCATGCTCCAGAGCCCGAACGCAGGCAGCGAGGCGTTCAGTCCAGCCGTCACACCAACCTCCAGCAAGTTTTGTACCGAGCGGTACGTATCCGACCGTAGCAACCGCCGACCGGGTCCGCAAATTTCTGTACCGATCGGTTTTTGCTGCCGGTAGGATGGGCGGAGAAGGGGTGGTGGGCTGTGCCGCAGCGAGGTCGACCACGGGGCTTCGACGCCGACGAGGCGCTGGAGCGCGCTGTGGAGGTGTTCTGGCGTCAGGGGTACGAGGGCGCCTCGGTGAGCGACCTCAGCGAGGCGATGGGGATCAACAAGCCCAGCCTCTACGCCGCCTTCGGCAGTAAGGAGGAGCTGTTCCGCAAGGCCGTGGCCCTCTACGCCGAAAAGGACATGGGGTACGCGCGGGACGCCTTCGCCCAACCGACCGCGTACGAGGTGGTCGCCACCCTGCTGCGCGAGAACGTGGTCGCCGTGACCCGGACCGACCGGCCGGCCGGTTGCCTGTCGATCCAGGGCGGCACCAGCTGCTCCACCGAGAACGCGCCCATCGCCGGGTTCCTCGCCGCCAGCCGCCTGGGCGGTGAAGGTGCCCTCGCCGACCGGCTCGCCCGCGCCGTCGCCGAAGGCGACCTACCCGCGCACGCCGATCCGGTAGCGCTCGCCCGCTTCGTCATGATCGTCACCGAGGGGCAGGCGGTGCATGCCGCCGCCGGAGTCAGCCGGGACGACCTGCGACAGGCCGCGGAGATCGCGCTCGCCGGTTTCGTCGCCGCGTCCGGGGCGCGGCCGGGAACGAGCGATTTCGCGACGGTCCACTAGTACGACTTCTGGCGGTCGCTCGGCCGCTGACGCTGTGGTGTTCGGCGAGCCGGCTCTCCGAGTGGAGAGCCGGCTCGCCGCCCGTCACGCGCCGGGGTTGCTGGGGTCGCGGTGGGTCAACTGGTACGCGGCGTCGACGCCGTCCGCCTCCAGGATCACCGTGACTGGTCCGTCAGGTAGCGAGCAGGAAATGGTCCGCTCGACGGCGTAACCGGTCGGGCCGCAGTAGCGACGCCCCTCCGAGTCGAACACCGACAGGCGAGCGTCACCGGTACCGTCGGTCCGCTTCCACGTGAACGACTCCGTGGCGGCGCGAGCGTCGGCCGGGATCGAGAAACAGACCCCGAACCGGTCCGCACCCGTCGTCACCGTGGCACCCGTCGCACCCGCCGGCAGCGTCGGGCAGGCGGGCGGGCCGTCGGTACGTGCGAACGCGAGCGAGTACGGCCCGTCCGAGGCGCCGTTGCGCGAGTTGAGCACGGCGAGGAACGGCGCCTGGCCGGTCAGCTCGCAGTGGTACTGGCGCAGCGCCCAGGAGGAGTCACACATGAACGCCCCGGTGGAGTCGATCACCGTCACGTCGGGCGAGCCGGCTCCGGTGGCGTCACCCGGGAGCAGTTCGGTGATGAGGGCGCCGGAAGGGCTGCTCAGCTGGAGGCAGTCGTACTGCGCGGGGTTGGCGAGCTGCCCTCGTACCGGTGCGTCCTGCCAACCGGTGTCGGACGCCGGCCGGCAGTCGGACGGCAACCACGGCAACACCGCGAGGTGGTACCGCAGGCCCTCGTCGATCACGGAGTCCGGAGCACCGCCACCGAGCACGAGCGTGTACCTGCCGGCGGTGGGGACCTGACACGACTCGTCCGTGCACACCCGGTGGCCGGTGCTGTCGTAGACGTTCGCGTACTGCCGGTAGTTGTCTTCCCCGACCGCCTTGACCCGGTAGGCGCCCGCGGCGGGGAGGTCCAGGACGCGGCACCGGACGGCGCCGAGCGGGCCGGCCGGGGCGGCGTTGTACGCACCGGGCGTGACCGTCGGGCAGCCGGTCGCGTCCGAGAGGCTGCGCACCTGCATCCGGTAGGTCAGGTCGGTGTCCTCCGACTCCCAGCGGGAGAGGTAGGAGATGACCCGGAAGGTCCCGGTCGACGGAAGGACGCAACCGTCCTCCCCCTCCGTGGTTTCGGTGCACACCACGCCGCCCTGCTCGTCGACGAGCCAGGAGGAGACGTCGTTGTACCGGTCCGGGGTCCGGTAGACCATGACGCGCTCACCGGCCTCGCCGTGGAACGGCTGGCAGTTGGTCTGCACCGCCGAGGTCTGGTGCACCGTCAGGGTCGGCTGGTCCCACCCGAGCCCGGTGGGGGCGGCACAACCTTCGAGCTGGTCGAGCCGGGCCACCGCCACCTGATAGGTGACCGGTTCCCAGTTCCAGTTCTGCGCCACGAAGGTGTAGTTGCCGGCCGTCGGTGCGGCGCAGGACCGCGAGGAGTCCCACTCCGTGCACACCACTCGTCCGGCCTCGTCGTACACCTGCCAGTTGAGGTACTGGTTCGCGTACTGCTCCATGCGGACGACGAGCGGGCCGGGGGTGGTGACCCGCAGCGCTTGACAGCTGATGCCCTGGTTCGGCGGCACGGTGCCGGTCCCGATCGCCGCGCCCGGGTCCCCGAATGCGGTCAGGGGCAGGGCCGGGCAGCCGACGGACCGCGAGAGCCGCGGCATCTTGAGGGTGTAGGCGGCCTTGTTGCCGTAGGTCTCCTGAAGGAAGAGCCGGTACGGCCCGGACCCTTCGAGCGTGCAGTCCGTGGGGTAGCGCACCGAGCAGACCGGCTGGAACTGCCCGTTGAGGATGGCGCCCTGGATGTCCTCCTCGCCGCCCGGGTCGGCCAGGTGCAGGACCGTGCCGGCGGGCTGCTTGAACGTGAAGCAGCGGGCGGCCAGGCCGGCGGGCAGCGTGCCGCTGCGTCCGGTCGAGGCGAAGGAGAAGAAGCCCTCGGGCAGATTGGCGCAGGTGGAGGGGGTTCGCATCGACTCTGCCGACAGCGAGTAGGCGCCCTTGCCGGTGTTGTGGCTGAGAGCCACCGTCACCGTGTAGGTGCCCGCGGCGCCGAGCACGCAGTCCGTCAGGTATGAGCTGACGTAGCAGGCGTGGGTGCCATCGGGGCCCTTGACCTCGGCCCCGACACCGTCACCGGAGATTGCTCGGAGCCGGATGTAGAGGGTGTCCTGGTCAACGGTCGAGGTGATCGTCCACGTCTGCTTTGCGGCGTCGGCGATCGACGCGCAGTTCTTGACCGTGCCCAGCGGAAGCTGTCCGCCGCAGGTGGCCGCCGTGCTGCCGACCTTCGCCTGGGTCTCGGTGGCCGCCGGGATGACCGGCGCCTGCGCCGGCTTGGTGGCCGGGCGCGGCTGCTCGGTTGTCACTGCCGGTCGCGCTGGCTGCTCGCCGGTCGGGGCGGCGGTGGCAGGACCGGCCAGCAGGCCCGCCCCGGCGGCGCTGAGGGCGGCCACGGCCGTCCACCTCGCCAGGTATCTCCACACTGGATCGAACACGGTTGTACGCACGCTTGGCTCCCCCGCTAGAGTCGCGCGATCTGCGCGAGCGGAGGCATAATTTCACGAAGCTCGATGACCAACAATCGGCTTGTCGGGCACCAGCTGAACGGCGCTTCAGCAGGGGCCGACGCCCTCGTCGAAGAGGCGGCGGGCCCAGTCCGCGTACCCGGCGATGGTTTTTCGGACCGTGCGCCCGTCGTGCAGGAACAGGTACGCGCGGTCGCCGCTGCGGGCGAGCAACCCGTCGAGGCGACGCGTCCCCTGTGGAGCGCGCAACCGGCTGACCTCCGGGTAGCGGTCCCAGACCTCATCGACGGGTGAGCCTGCCGCTATGCCCTCCGGTGTCCGCATCGGGTCGCCGACCCAGAGCAGCACGAGCTTGTCTTCCATGAAGACCGGGCTGACCGTGTCGTGGCCGGCGAGCATCGGCCCGCAGGCGTCCAGGCTGGTACGCAGGATGCCGCGTCGGGTCAGCTCGTCCTCGGTGGCACCGAACTCGATGTTGCGCAGGCCGTTCAGGTCAATGATTTCCACGTTGCCGGCGGGCCGGCCGTTCGGGATCGACCCGGTTGGTGGTACGCCGCTGCCCGCGATCGAGGCAGCCGTCAGCAGTGTGGCGATAAATGCAAATTGTCGCAATTTCATGGAATCCCCCAGTCCCCCAACGGAACGGGAGCGTTCAGGTTGCTGCCGAACGCCGGATTACTGGTTTTCCCACTGTTCGACCAGCTCGTCCCAGTAGTCGGCGCTGAGTCGACGCCGCCCGTGTGCCAGCCAACCGTCGGTGTTCCGCTCCAGGTGCAACCCCAGTTCGGCGAACGGGTCGATCCACGTGCCGGGCTCGACACCCAGCTGGGTCAGGGCACCGTTGATCGGCCACCGCTCGCGCGGCCCATCCAACTCGTCGTCGAAGCGTGGGCCCCAGGACGGCACCCCGCCCAGCCACACCGCCGCCGACTGGTAGCCGGCTCCGCCACCGAACTCCGCCTCCAGATAGGCCACCGGCCCCGACTGTGACCAGCGGGTCAGCACCTCGACCAGCGCCGTCGACAACACCAGGCCGAACGGATGCTCGGCGCTGCGGTCGTCCGTCGCGTAATCAGGCAGCGACCCGGTCAGCTCGACCACCAACTGGGGCGTGACCGGCAGCAGCCCGAAATCCTGGCGCAGCTCGCCCAGGACCGCGTGATCCAGCTCTGCGGTCTGCTCGCGGAGCAGTTCGATGTCCGCGACCACCGCGCTGAGCTGGTAACCCATGGAACCTCCGGTCGTCCACAGCCTGTGGATAGAACATGTGTACGACGGCATGTCGGCCCGTCGGTGCCTGGCACGGTACCGGGGTCTCGCCCCACGAGCGGGGCACCGGCGAGCAGGGGCGACGGTGTGGCTGCGGGTCTCCCGGATCGACGGGGTCTACGCGTACCACGCCTCGGTCGACGGGGAGACCTGGCAGTTGATCCGCGTCTTCCTCCTCGACCCGGACACGTCTCGCGACCGGATCGGCCTCGCTGGCCAGTCCCCGACGGGTGAGGGGTGCGGCGTGACCTTCGACGAGATCACGTTCCGGGCAGAGCGCCTGGCCGACCTCCGCGACGGCTCCTGACCTACCTGCCGTTGGGCAAGTGACCGGGCGCAGGTCAGGCGCGTCGGGTGAGCTGGGTGACGAACGCGCGCCAGGCCGTGGGCGCGAAGGCGAGCGCCGGGCCGGTGGGGTCCTTTGAATCCCGTACGCCGATGACGCCGGGCAGGTTGTCGGCGACCTCGACGCAGGCGCCGCCGTTGCCGCTGCTGCGGCTGCTCTTGCGCCACCGGGCGCCGTTCAGCTCCATGACTCCGCCACTTCCTGGATGAGTTCGACCGACTGCCAGTGGGACAACGCCTCGCCGCGCACGTTCTCCCATGCCGCCATCATGGCCGCGATGTCCTCGGGGTCGCTAGCCACTTGTCCCTGAAGTTGGTTGTCGAGGTAGCCGGCGACCCGGTGGTCGTGGCTGTGCGCGATCACGAAAGGTCCGTTGAGGCCGGCATAGGCGCCGACCGTGCTGGGCACGACGTGCACCCGGATGTGCGGCTCGACGCAGGCCGACGCCACGGCCAGCAGTTGCTCGCGCATCGTCGACCGGCCGCCCACCGGACGGCGGATGACCGCCTCGTCGACGACCGCCGTGAACTGCGGCGGGTCGTCCCGCTTGAGGATGCCCTGCCGGCCGAGCCGGACCGTGAGATGCCGCTCGATCTCACCCCGAGGGATCAGGCCCGCGTCGCCCAGCACCGCGCGGGCGTACGCCTCGGTCTGGAGCAACCCCGGCAGAACTGTCGACTCGAACCAGCGAAGCGACACCGCCTCGCGCTCGATCTCCTGCCACGGACGAAACCAAATGGGATCACGACGTCTTGAAGTGTCCGGCCAGATGTCCGACACGTCCTTGTGCAGCGCCTCCGCGGCCGCCAGCCGGTGGCGTGGATGCGGGATGCGGTCCTCGGTCAACCAGCGCCCCACGGTCTTCGGGTCGACGCCGACGGTCTCGGCGAGGGATTCGGTGGTGTGCCCGGTGTCGCTGAGCGCCACCCGAAGCGCGTCGTTCACGGCCCCTCCATTGGATGTCCTAAATATCTGGCAACCATATCGCTACGCGGTGTATCTGTCTCATAACTCTCCCGAGGGTGGTCCACAGAAGACGGCGTGGCCGGTGGAGGTGCAGGAGCCCGGCGGTCGGCGTCAGTCCGGGGTCGCCCCGACGGGGAGGCGGGGCGGCCCCCGCCCACCGCGAAGGAGATCCGCCCATGCCCCGCCGCCGCTACCGGAACCACCTACCGACCCGGCCGACCTGGCGCTGTGCCGCGTGCGGCATCGCCTGGCCCTGCTCGGCGGCGAAGCTGCGACTGCTCGGCGAATACCGGCACGACCGGCTCGCGTTGGCCGTCTACCTGGCGGCGCTGCAAACAGAGGCCGGCGAACACCTCACCGACGTCGACCCGGCCCGGCTGACCGACCGCTTCCTCTCCTGGGCCCGCGCCCGCGCCTGACCTCGCCAGCTAGCTGCGAAGCGAGAACACGCTAGGTTCCGGAGGTCGAAGTGATACGGCAAGGTGGTGTTCGGGGAGGGGTGGTTCTCGGCGCAGGGCGCGGAGCACGTCCAGGTGGTGGGCTGACGCCACCGCACAGACGACTCAGGGCCGGTCCCCGTTAGGGCCGGCCCTGTCGTTCGTGCTGCTCAGGCGAGCGGAGGATACGAGATTCGAACTCGTGAGGGTGTAAACCCAACACGCTTTCCAAGCGTGCGCCCTAGGCCTCTAGGCGAATCCTCCGCGAGCCAGGATACAGGCCCGTGTCGGCCGGGCCACCCCACCACCCCCTGAAGATCGACGGGCGGTCGGGTAGGCTGGGCGTCACCTCCCGTGCGGCGGTATCTCGTGAACCTCCCCAGGGCCGGAAGGCAGCAAGGATAAGCGAGCTCTGCCGGGTGCACGGGAGGCCTTTTTGTCTGTGGGCCGGTTGATCCACTCGGCATCCGTGATGTCGCGGTGTCCCGGCCATGCGGACACCGCGGTTTCCAGGAAGCCGAGTCGATCAAGGCCGATAGCCGAGTCGATCAAGCCCGAAGGCCCAGGCGCCCCGGGGTGGTGGGTGGTCACCCGCGCCCGACCGGCGCAGAATGGCTCGGTCGAGAGGAGGCGGGACGAGTGACGCTGGCGCTCTACCGCAAGTACCGGCCGCGTACCTTCGCTGAGGTCATCGGTCAGGAGCACGTGACCGAGCCGCTGTCGCAGGCGCTGCGCAGCGGACGGCTCAACCACGCCTACCTCTTCTCCGGCCCCCGTGGCTGCGGCAAGACCACCAGCGCCCGGATCATGGCCCGCTCGCTCAACTGTGAGCAGGGCCCCACTCCCGAGCCGTGCGGCAAGTGTGACTCCTGTCGCTCGCTGGCCGCCGACGGCGCCGGCTCGATCGACGTGATCGAGATCGACGCGGCCAGCCACGGCGGTGTCGACGACGCCCGCGAGCTGCGCGAGCGCGCCTTCTTCGCGCCGGCCAGCAGCCGCTTCAAGATCTACATCATCGACGAGGCGCACATGGTCTCGACCCAGGGCTTCAACGCCCTGCTCAAGTTGGTCGAGGAGCCCCCGGAGTACGTCAAGTTCATCTTCGCCACCACCGAGCCGGAGAAGGTCCTCGGCACGATCCGGTCGCGGACCCACCACTACCCGTTCCGGCTGTTTCCGCCGAAGGTGGTCCGCCCGTACCTGGAGCAGCTCACCCAGGCCGAGGGCGTCGCCGTCGAGCCGGCGGTCTTTCCGCTGGTGGTCCGCGCCGGTGGCGGCAGTATGCGGGACAGCCTCTCGGTGCTCGACCAGCTCATCGCCGGCGCCGGCGCGGAGGGGGTCAGCTACGCCCGGGCCGTCGCGCTGCTCGGGGTCACCGACTCGGCGCTGATCGACGAGATGTGCGACGCGCTGGCCGCCGGTGACGGCGCGGCCGCGTACGCCACCGTCGACCGGGTCGCCGAGGCCGGGCACGACATGCGCCGGTTCGCCTCCGACCTGCTGGAGCGGCTCCGCGACCTGATCGTGATCCAGCAGGTGCCGGACGCCGCCGCGAAGGGTCTCATCGACGGCCCGGCCGACCAGATCGAGCGGATGGCAGCCCAGGCTTCGCAGCTCGGCTCGGCCACCCTGTCCCGCTGCGCCGACATCGTGCACAACGGGCTGGTTGAGATGCGCGGCACCACCGCGCCCCGCCTGCTGCTGGAGCTGATCTGCGCCCGGATGCTGCTGCCCGGCGCGGACGACTCCACCGGCGGCCTGCTCCAGCGCCTGGAGCGGATGGAACGCCGGCTCACAGTGGGCGGCACCGACGCGCCGTCGGCCGCCGCCGGTTCCGCGCCGGCCAACCACCCAGGGGTACGCCCACAGCAAGCCACCCCGGTCCCGGCTGCCGCCACCCCGGCACCTGCGAACGCCCCGACCTCCGCACCGCCGTGGGCTGTCGACCAGGCGGCGTCCCCGGCCCAGGGCGCTTCCGCCCCGGCTGCTTCGGTCACCCGGGCGCCCGCTCCGACCTCCGGTGCACCGGCCACGTACGCCTCGGCGGCCGACTCGCCGATCCCGGCCTCCCCCGGCGCGTCGACCGGGTCGGCCCCCGCTGACCAGGCCGCACCCGTCTCGCCCGCCGGGCCGGCCCCGCGTCGCGTGGTGCCACCGTCGGCGGTGCTTCCCGACCCGGCCACGCCCGCGCCGCCCCGACCCGGAGCACCGGCCGCAGCGCTGGACGCGGTAGCGGTCCGCCGCGTCTGGCCCGACGTGGTCGGCAAGGTCAACCGGACCAACAAGCGGATCGCCGCCCTGATGCGCGACGCGGTCGTCCGCGAACTCGACGGCGACATGCTGGTGCTGACGGTGAAGTCCACAGTGCTGGCCAAGATGATGGCCGACCACGCGGCGGTGCTCACCGACGCGCTGTACGAGGAGTTGGGCGGGCGCTGGCAGATCCGCTGCGAGGTGGCCGGCGAGCGCGGTGGCGTGTCGTTGTCCGGCTCACCGCGCACCCAGCAGACCGCACCGGCCCGCCCCGCCGCGCCGCCAGCCACGTCGGACACGCCCGCCGCTGCGACGAACGCCGCGACCCCGGCTGCCCCCGGCCCGACGAGCGCGCCGCCAGCCGGGCCGAGCACGAACCGCGCGCCTGGCTCGAACGCAGCGCCAGGTGCGAACGCCGCCCGGCCGGGGACTGTGGGACCCAACGCCCCGACCGCCGCCGGTCCGACGAACGCCTCGCCTACCGACGCGAACCCGACCGGCGCTGCCGGCTCGGCTTCACGTGGCGGTGTCGGTGCGGGTTCCGCTGGTCACGGTGCTGGTGGGCAGGGCGCAGCGCCCTCCGCCCCGGCGACGGACGACGACGGCGACTGGCCGGCGGCGGCCCGCCCCGGCGGCGGCGCTCTCGCCGCCGAGGCTACGGATGACGAGGACTGGCCGGAGGCCGCCCGACCTGGCGGCGCGTCGGCCGGAAACGAGTCGAACTCCCACTCCGCACCGGCGTCGAGCGGCGCGAACGGCAGCGGCATCAACGGTGGTGGCACCAACGGCGGTGGCGCGAACGGCACCGGAGCAGGCGGTGCCGGGTCAGCGGCCGGTGGCGGTAAGCCGAGCGGGCGGGGTAACCCGACACCGGCGGCCCGGCAGCCGGCGACAGCCGGTGGTGCGCCGGTGAGCAGCGCCATCGCCGCGGCTCGCGCGGCGGCGGCGGGGCGCGGTGCCCGTACCGGAGCGGCAGCCCGGCCGGTCGCGGACGCCGAATGGGCCGGCGAGCCGCCCTACGACCCGGACTTCGACGGCCCCGCGCGGGCCGGCCGACCCGGCGGCGCGGCACCGGCCGCGGCCCCGGCCTTTGAAGGGTTCGACCCGGGCGACGAGCCGTTGGACGAGATCATCGACGAGAAGACCGCACGGGAGTCCAGCGAGGAGCAGGCGGTACGGCTGCTCCGGGAAACCTTCGGCGCCGAGAAGATCAACGAAGTCGACGCCCGCTAGCGGCTCCGCTCGGCACGGCGATCTTGCAGCTTCGGTCGTCGTCTTGCGTGGAATGCCCCCTTATGTCGAGGCAGGAAGTGCAAGATCGCGCAGGGGAGGGGCCTCGGCGAGCAGGACACCCAGGGCGCAGGCCCAGAGGGGGAAGGGTAGGACGGCTACTCGTTCCATGCCGCCTACCCCGATGGCCAGGCCCTGCTGGGCGGCGAACAGTGTCGTTCCGGCCAGCGCGATGAGCCCGGCGGTGAGAGTGAGTCGTCGCCACCGGCCGAGCGTCGTGCCGCGTGGTGCGAAGCCGGCGAGGAGCAGGCCGATGTTGCCCATCCCCATGATCAGGACTGCGCCGAGGACGTGCAGGTTCTCGTCGATGTCGGCCGGGTGGAGGGCCACGAGGGCGTATCCGCCGGTGGCCAGCAGCAGGAGTGTCTGAGCCGTGCGCACCACCGGGCCGTGACCGAGGATCCGCCAGGTCAGCAGCAGCCCGGCGGCGAGCAGGACGGCGGTGGCCAGTGTCGCGGTGTTCATCAGTGGGTGCCACGGTGAGCAGACGTAGCGGGGGCGGGTCGTGTCCCAGATGCCGCAGTGGGCGTTGCCGAGGTCGCTGATGTTGTGGGTGGCCCAGCTGTAGGCGGGCTCGCGCCACCGCAGCCCGGTGATCAGGCTGGCGACGAGGAAGATGGGCGCGGCCGCGAGCCAGCACAGTGCGCCGACCCGGCCGGTGCGGTTGAGGTTCATGCCACGAGCAGACCAGTGCGACGGCTGTGGGCGCACTACCAGCAGATGGCCGGTTCGGGGTAGGGGTAGCCGTACCCGAAGGCTCGGCGTGGGCGGACGCACCGGGCGGGGCGAGGTCGGTCCCAGCGGATAGGCTGAGCGGCGGTCGAGCAGACGAGTGCGAGAAGGAGCCATCCCGTGCGCCCAGGTGGACAGCCGAACATGCAGCAGATGCTGAAGCAGGCGCAGAAGATGCAGCAGCAGATCGCCGCCGCCCAGGCCGAGCTGGCCGAGGCCGAGCTGACCGGCACCGCCGGCGGCGGGCTGGTCACCGCGACCGTCTCCGGCTCCGGTGAGCTGAAGGCCATCAAGATCGACCCGAAGGCCGTCGACCCGGACGACGTGGAGACGCTGGAAGATCTGGTCGTCGCGGCCGTGCACAACGCCGCCGAGGCGGCCCGGGAGTTGACCGAGCGCAAGATGGGCCCGGTCGCCGGCGGCATGGGCGGCCTCGGCCTGCCCGGTTTCTGAGCCGGCAGATGTACGAAGGTGCCATCCAGGATCTGATCGACGAGCTGGGTCGGCTGCCGGGCGTGGGTCCGAAGAGCGCTCAGCGGATCGCGTTCCACGTCCTCTCGGCGGATCCGGCCGACGTCAACCGGCTGGCCGGCGCGCTGCGCAAGGTCAAGGAGCTGGTGCGGTTCTGCACGACCTGCTACAACGTGGCCGAGTCCGAGCAGTGCCGGATCTGCCGCGACCAGCGTCGCACCGACGAGGTGCTGTGCGTGGTCGAGGAGCCCAAGGACGTGGTGGCCATCGAGCGGACGGGTGAGTTCCGCGGTCGCTACCACGTGCTGGGTGGCGCGATCAATCCGCTGGAGGGGATCGGCCCGGACAACCTACGCATCCGGGAGCTGATGATCCGGCTCGGTGGCGGCGGGGTACGGGAGTTGATCCTGGCCACGGATCCGAACACCGAGGGCGAGGCGACCGCCACCTACCTGGCGTTGATGGTGAAGCCGATGGGCATCTCGGTGACCCGGCTGGCCAGCGGGCTGCCGGTCGGTGGCGATCTGGAGTACGCCGACGAGATCACCCTCGGTCGGGCCTTCGAGGGGCGCCGCGCGGTCTGATCCCCCTGACGAACGGCCGGTGGCCGGCACCCCGTGTGGGTGCCGGCCACCGCTGCGTCTCTGCCCGGAAATGATCTGACACCTGTGCCCTCATCGGGGCTGTTCGACGTAACAGTTTGGCATCGCGGGTGCTGATTGATCGGTTTTTGCCGCTGTTTACCTAAGAATCGAATGTCAAGCGGCGGTTGAGGCACGATCCGATACCAACCGTCCACTCAGCGGTTTCCGGGTGGACGCATCGGGAGCTATGGTCACCGCCATCGGTGACCCCTGTCACCACGTTGTCCGTACCCCCAAGGACGAGGTGAAGCACACATGCGTGCACCCAGGCCGAAGGTCGCGATCGCGGCCATCGCGGTCGCGGCCCTCGCGGTAGCAGGCTGCGCCGAGAGCAACCGCGACGACGACAAATCCGGTGGTAGCAAGAAGGACACCCTCGTCTTCGGCGTCGCCGGAGACCCGAAGGTGCTCGACCCGAGCTTCGCCAGCGATGGTGAGTCGCTGCGCGTCGCGCGTCAGGTCTTCGAGACCCTGGTCCGACCGGAGGAGGGTGGCACGAAGGTCACCCCCGGCCTGGCCGAGTCCTGGACCCCGGACGCCGCCGGCACCACCTGGACCTTCAAGCTCCGCTCGGGCGTGAAGTTCCACGACGGCACCGACTTCAACGCCGAGGCCGTCTGCGTCAACTTCAACCGCTGGTACAACGCCAAGGGCCTCATGCAGAGCCCGGACGTGACCGCGTACTGGCAGGACGTCATGGGTGGCTTCGCGAAGAACGAGAGCGAAGACCTGCCCGCGAGCCTCTTCAAGTCGTGCGCCGCCAAGGACGCGACCACTGTGGACCTGGCGTTCACCCGGGTTTCCAGCAAGATCCCGGCCGCGCTGATGCTCCCCTCGTTCTCCATCCACAGCCCGAAGGCGCTGCAGGAGTTCGACGCGAGCAACGTCGCGGGCACCGCCGAGGACATCAAGTACCCGGCGTACGCGACGGCGCACCCGACCGGCACCGGCCCGTTCAAGTTCAAGGCCTGGGACGTCGCCAACAAGACGCTGACCCTGGAGCGCAACGAGGACTACTCGGGCGCCAAGGCCAAGCTGAAGACCCTCATCTTCAAGACGATCTCGGACGAGAACGCCCGCAAGCAGGCGCTGCGCTCCGGCGACATCCAGGGCTACGACCTGGTTGGCCCGGCCGACGTCGAGCCGCTGAAGAGCGAGGGCTTCAACATGCTCACGCGCCCGGCGTTCAACGTGCTCTACCTGGCCATGAACCAGAAGGGCAACCCGAAGCTCGCCGACATCCGCGTCCGGCAGGCCATCGCGTACGCCCTGAACCGTCAGCAGCTGGTCACCTCCAAGCTGCCGCCGGGTGCCAAGGTCGCCGACAACTTCATGCCGGACACCGTCGAGGGCTGGAACGGTGACGTCACGAAGTACACCTACGACCCGGCCAAGGCGAAGGCGCTGCTGGCCGAGGCGGGCGCGTCGAACCTGACGCTGAAGTTCCACTACCCGACCGAGGTCACCCGGCCGTATATGCCGAACCCGAAGGACATCTTCGAGTTGCTGTCGGCGGACCTGAAGGCCGTTGGCATCACCGTCGAGGCGATCCCGCTGAAGTGGAGCCCGGACTACCTGAACGCCACCACCTCGGGTAGCAAGCACGACATCCACTTCCTGGGCTGGACCGGTGACTACGGCGACGCCTACAACTTCATCGGCACCTTCTTCGACCGGCCGAAGGACGAGTGGGGCTTCAACAACAAGGCCCTGTTCGACCAGTTCAAGGACGCGGACACCACCGCGGACATCGCGGCCCGGACCGAGAAGTACAAGGCCCTGAACAAGTCCGTGATGGAGTTCCTGCCCGGTGTGCCGATCTCGCACTCGCCGCCGGCGATCGTGTTCGGCAAGGACGTGACCGGCGTCAAGGCGAGCCCGCTCACCGACGAGCGCTTCGCGACCGCCGAGTTCAAGTAAGTCCTGATCTGACGCAGCAAGGAACGCGGGCGGGCGCTGTCGCACAGCGCCCGCCCGCAACCCTCCGCACCCCTTCGAGGCCGCCGTGTTCCGGTTCATCGTCAGGCGCCTGCTTCAGCTGATACCCACGCTGTTCGGGCTCTCCCTTCTGCTCTTCATCTGGCTCCGCCGGCTCCCCGGCGGCCCCGAGACCGCCATCCTCGGCGAGCGCGGCACGCCCGAGATGCGTGCCGCCATCCGCCGCAACATGGGGCTCGACGAGCCCATCCTGGTGCAGTACGGCCGGTTCGTCCGGCGGATGATCAAGCTCGACCTGGGCACCTCGACCTCCACCAAGCGGGCGGTCACCACGGAGTTCATCGAGCGCTTCCCCGGCACCGTCGAGCTGACCATCACCGCGATGATCATCGCGATCGGCATCGGCATCCCGCTGGGCTACCTGGCCGCCCGCCGTCGCGGCCGTTTCCTGGACCACGCGTCCGTGGGCGGTTCGCTGATCGGCATCTGCATCCCGGTGTTCTTCCTGGGCTACGTGCTCAAGGCGATCTTCTCGGAGAACCTGCACTGGTTCCCGTCCAGCGGGCGGCAGGACCCGACGCTTGAGGCGACCCGGGTCACCAACTTCTTCGTCCTCGATGGCCTGATGACCCGCGAGTGGGACGCCGCCGCCGACGCGCTATGGCATCTCGTGCTGCCCGCCATCGCGCTGGCCAGCATCCCGCTGGCGATCATCGTCCGGATCACCCGGGCGAGCGTGCTGGAGGTGCTCAACGAGGACTTCGTCCGCACCGCCGAGGCGAAGGGCCTGACCGAGCAGACGGTCCGTCGCCGGCACGTCCTGCGCAACGCGATGCTGCCGGTGGCCACCTCGATCGGTCTGCTCGCGGGCGGCCTGCTCTCCGGCGCGGTGCTGACCGAGACCGTCTTCGCCTTCAGCGGCATCGGAGCGTTCGTCGCCGAGGCCATCGGCCAGCGCGACTATCCGGTGCTGATGGGCTTCATTCTGATCATCGCGGTGGTGTACGTGCTGGTGAACCTCCTGGTGGACCTCTCCTACAGCTTCATCGACCCGAGGGTGAGGGTGCGATGACGCTCAGCCCAGGCAAGAAGCGCGAGAAGATCGACCGGCTCTCCGAACTGGCCGCCCGGGACGACGAGCGCGGCGTCAGCCTCTGGCAGGAGGCGTTCCGCCGGCTGCGGGGCAACCCGGCCGCGATCGTCGGCGCCGTCATCCTGGCGCTCTTCGTGCTGGTAGCGATCGTCGGACCGTTCCTCGTGCCGTACGCGGCGACGGACACGATCGGCATCCGGGAAGGGCTGATCAAGCCGGGTGTCATCCCCGGCCCGACCGGTGACCACTGGTTCGGTTACGACCACCAGGGCCGCGACGAGTTCAGCCGGATGATCGTGGGTGCCCGGCAGACCCTGCTGGTCGGCGTGGTCTCCACCCTGATCGGTCTGGCGATCGGCGCGTTGATCGGTGGCGTCTCCGGTGCCGCGGCCGGTCTCGGTGGCCGGTGGGGGCGGTGGATCGACACCACCCTGATGCGCTTCATCGACATGCTGCTGGCGATGCCGAGCCTGCTGCT
Organism: Micromonospora noduli; assembly: GCF_003264475.1. Taxonomy (NCBI): domain Bacteria; kingdom Bacillati; phylum Actinomycetota; class Actinomycetes; order Micromonosporales; family Micromonosporaceae; genus Micromonospora; species Micromonospora noduli. The sequence goes on from NZ_PYAC01000002.1 coordinate 35,719, forward strand.
GGCGGTGAGCATCGCCGCCCTGCTCGGGGCCAGCCTGACCACTGTGATGATCGCGGTCGGTGTGGTCTCGGTGCCGGTGTTCGCCCGGCTGCTGCGCGGCTCGATGATCTCCCAGGCCAACAGCGACTACGTGCTGGCGGCGACCTCGCTCGGCGTCAAGAAGTCGAAGATCGCGCTGACCCACGTGGTGCCGAACTCGCTCGCCCCGGTGATCGTGCAGGCCACGCTGACCCTGGCCACCGCGATCATCGAGGCCGCGGCGCTCTCCTTCCTCGGCCTCGGCAACCCGGACACCGCCGTACCGGAGTGGGGGGTCATGCTCGCCGACGCGCAGCAGTACCTCGGCATCCGGCCGTCACTGGCGATCTACCCGGCCGTCGCGATCATCATCACCGCGCTCGGCTTCACCCTGCTGGGTGAGGCGATGCGTGAGGCCCTCGACCCGAAGCTGCGGAAGTAGGCCCGGCAATGGCACTGCTCGAAGTTGAAGATCTCTCCGTCACGTTCGCGCGCCGCGGTCAGCGGGCCGTGCACGCTGTCGACGGGGTGTCCTTCTCGGTCGACGCCGGTGAGGTGGTCGGCCTGGTCGGCGAGTCCGGCTGCGGCAAGAGCGTCACCTCGCTCGCGATCATGGGTCTGCTGCCCAAGCAGCCCGGCCTGCGGGTCGGCGGCAAGGCCGTCTTCGACGGCACCGACCTGCTCCAACTCGACGACCGGTCGCGGCGGGACATCCGGGGCCGGGACATCGCGATGATCTTCCAGGACCCGCTCTCCTCGCTGAACCCGGTGATCCCGATCGGGTTGCAGGTGACCGAGGTGCTCACCCGGCACCGGGGGATGAAGGGCGAGGCCGCGGCGAAGGAGGCGGCGGCGCTGCTGGACCGGGTCGGCATCCCCGACCCGAAGCGGCGGCTCAAGGAGTATCCGCACCAGCTCTCCGGTGGGATGCGCCAGCGCGCGCTCATCGCGATGGCGGTGGCCTGCCAGCCTCGGCTGCTGATCGCCGACGAGCCGACCACCGCGCTGGACGTCACCATCCAGGCCCAGATCCTGGAGCTGCTCAAGGAGTTGGTCCGGGACTCCGGCACCGCACTGTTGATGATCACGCACGATCTGGGCGTGGTGGCCGGCATGTGCGACACCGTCAACGTGCTCTACGGCGGCCGGGTGGTGGAGACGGCCCGCCGTCGTCCGCTGTTCCGCCAGCCGCGTCACCCGTACACAGTGGGTCTGCTCGGCTCGGTGCCACGCCTGGACGCCGGGCGGGGCGAGAAGCTCAACCCGATTCCCGGTTCGGTCCGCGACCTGCTGCCCTGGCCGGACGGATGTGCCTTCGCCCCGCGCTGCGCCCGTCGGATCGACGAGTGCGTGGGTGAGCCGCCGGAGCTGGTGCACGCGCACGACGGACGGAGCTACCGGTGCGTCAACCCGGAGCCGCTGCCGGGCATGGTGCCCGCCCCGCGCGAGGAGGAATCAGCGTGAGCGAGAACGACGTCCTCGTCGAGGTGCGCGACCTGAAGGTGCACTTCCCGATCAAACGGGGGGTGCTCTTCGACCGGGTGGTCGGCCAGGTGAAGGCCGTCGACGGGGTCGACCTGAGCATCGCGCGGGGCAAGACGTACGGCCTGGTGGGCGAGTCCGGCTGCGGCAAGTCCACGTTGGGTCGGGCGCTGCTCCAGCTCACCCCGCCGACCGCCGGTGAGGTCAGCTTCGACGGCGTCGAGCTGACGACGCTGCCGCCCGGGAAGCTGCGCAGCATGCGTCGCCGGATGCAGATGATCTTCCAGGACCCGATGTCCAGCCTCGACCCCCGGCAGAACGTCGAGTCGATCCTGACCGAGGGCCTGCAGACCCACGGGATCGGCACCGACCGCACCGACCGTCGACGGATCATCGGCGAGACCCTGGACGCGGTCGGGCTGCCGCGCTGGGCGCTGTCCCGCTACCCGCACGAGTTCTCCGGCGGGCAGCGCCAGCGCATCGGCATCGCCCGCGCGCTGGTGCTCGGGCCGGAGCTGATCGTCGCCGACGAGCCGGTCTCGGCGCTCGACGTGTCGATCCAGGCCCAGGTGGTCAACCTGCTGGACGAACTCCAGGACAGCCTGGGGCTGACCTACCTGGTGATCGCGCACGACCTCGCTGTGGTCCGGCACATTTCCGACACGGTCGGCGTCATGTACCTGGGCGCGCTGGTCGAGGAGGCGCCGAGCGACCGGCTCTACACCGAGCCGCTGCACCCGTACACGCGGGCGCTGATGTCGGCGGTGCCGGTGCCGGACCCGGACGTGGAGGACCGCCGGGAGCGGATCCTGCTCGCCGGTGACCTGCCGTCGCCGGCCAACCCGCCGTCCGGCTGCCGCTTCCACACCCGCTGCCCGTGGGCGCAGCCCACCCGCTGCGCCGACGAGCGACCGGTGCTGCGGGACATTGGCGCCAGCCGGGTGGCCTGCCACTGGGCCGAGCAGATCGCCAGCGGCGAACTGCGCCCGCACGGGGTCAGCGCGCAGATCGTCCGACCCGAGGGTGAGGGGGACGCGCCGGGCGTGGTCTCCGCGCCCACCGAGCCCGGCTCGTACGTCTGAGACTGGACGCGGTGCCGGCGCTCGTCAGCCCTCGGGGCGGTTCAGCAGCCCCACGGCGACGCCGTGCACCGCGTCCAGCCCGGCCGGGTCGGCCAGCGTGACCGACGTGCCGGTCACCGCGTACCACTCGTCCGCGTCCTTGTACTGCACCCGCACTGTGACCTTGCCGTCGGCGTACTCGGTGCGCAGCGTCAGGTCACCGGTGACGACGCCGACCTCGTCGGTCATCACGCCGCCGGGGCCGGGCACGATGTCGGTGGTGCGGGCCTGTGGGCCGGCCGCCCCGCCCGAATCCGCGACCATGCCGGCACCCGGCACGGCGGCGGGGGTCTCGGCGGTGCCGTCCGCGGTCATGCCGGCGGCGGACGGGCCGCTCTCCCCGGCGGCGTTCACGAATCGCTCCCCACTGAACAGCCCTCCAACATGTCGGTCAGGGCGGCCTTCTCGGCGGTGGTCACCGTCAGCCGCCAGTAGTGCTTGACCGTCACCCAGTCCTGAGCGTATTTGCACCAGTAGGACCGGTTTGCCGGCTTCCACTGCGACGGGTCCTGGTCACCCTTTGCCCGGTTCGACGAGGCGGAAACCGCGAAAAGCTGCGGACGGGTGGTGTCGTTGGCGAAATCGCCGCGCTTCGTGTTGTCCCACTCGTCGGCACCCGAGCGCCACGCGTTGGCCAACGGCACCATGTGGTCGATGTCCACGTCGGAGGGATCCGAGAAGCTGCGACCGTCGTACACGCTCTCCCAGCGCCCACCGACCACGTTGCAGCCGGAGAGCTTCACGTCCTTGCCGTCGCGCTGGAGGATGCTGTCCCGGACATCGCAGTTCTTGCCGGTGTCCCGCCAGTGCGGGAAACGCTCCCGGCTGTAGCCCTTCATCGAGCCGGCGGTAGCGACGGTGAGCTGGCTCAGCTGCTCCGCGGCGTTGCCGCCGTCGCTCGACGGCGGTGTGGTCGGCTCATCCTGCGGGACGCAACCGGCCACGCCGAGCGCCAGCGCCGCGGTAAGCGCGGCCACCGCCGCTCGCGGTCCTGATCTGGTACGCACAGACGACACCTCTCCAGCTTGGGGGCTCCCGGCGATTGCGCACAGTACCCGGGCACGGTTTCGGCGTTTCGTGGCGTCTCCCACATGATGCAAGGCAGATTGGTGGGATGACCGCATCCGTACCGGCGACCGCCCTCCGGATGGGCACCACCGCCGGCCGGGGCACGCTGCTCGCCGCCGTACTCGCCTCTGGCATGGTCTTCCTTGACAGCACCGTCGTCAACGTGGCGCTGCCGAAACTCGGGCAGGACCTTGGCGCGAACGTGGCCGATCTCCAGTGGACCATCAACGGCTATCTGCTGATGCTGGCGGCGTTCGTGCTGCTCGGCGGCGCGCTCGGCGACCGCTTCGGCCGACGACGCGTCTTCCTCATCGGCGTGGTCTGGTTCACCGCCGCCTCCGTGCTCTGCGGGCTGGCACAGGGCACCGGCATGCTGATCGCGGCCCGGTTCCTCCAGGGCGCCGGTGGCGCGCTGCTCACACCCGGGTCGCTGTCGGTGCTCCAGGCGAGCTTCCATCCGGACGACCGGGGCCGGGCGATCGGTGCCTGGGCCGGGCTGTCCGGGGTGTCCACAGCGCTGGGCCCGTTCATCGGGGGCTGGCTGATCGACGCGCTCTCCTGGCGCTGGATCTTCTTCCTCAACCTGCCGATCGCCGTGCTGGTGCTGCTGGCCGCCCTGCGCTGGGTGCCGGAGAGCCGGGACGAGAGCGCCTCCCGCACCGAGGGACGGGGTCGGACCCGACGGCGGTTCGACGTCGCCGGAGCCCTGCTCGGAGCGCTCGCGCTCGCCGGCGTCACCTACGCCCTGATCGACGCGCCGGCCCGCGGGTTCGACTCCGCCGAGGTGCTGATCGCAGCCGTGGTCGGGGTGCTCTCCGCAGTGGCCTTCGTCCTGCTGGAACGGCGGCGTGGCGACGCCGCGATGCTGCCCACCGGGCTGTTCAGCAGCCGACTCTTCTCGGTGCTGAACCTCTTCACCGTCGTCGTCTACGCAGCACTCGGCGGCTTCACCTTCTTCTTCGCCGTCTACCTGCAGAACGTGGTCGGCTGGTCGGCCTTCCGCACCGGCATCGCGTTGCTGCCGATGACAGTGCTGCTGTTGGTCGGCTCCGCGCGCGCCGGTGCGCTGTCGGCCCGGATCGGCCCACGGCTGCCGCTGGCCATCGGACCGGTGGTAGCCGCGGTCGGCCTGCTGCTGCTGCGCGGCGTCGGACCGGGCGCGTCGTACTGGCGGGACGTGCTGCCCGGGGTGCTGCTCTTCGGCATCGGGTTGACCCTGGTGGTGGCACCGCTGACCGCGTCGGTGCTGGCCGCCGTGCAGGACCGGTTCTCCGGTGTGGCCAGCGGTTTCAACAACGCCGCGTCCCGCGCCGGCGGCCTGCTCGCGGTGGCGGCGCTGCCGCTGCTCGTCGGGCTCTCCGGCGGCGGCTACGAGCAGAAGGCCGAGCTGACCGACGCGTTCCGGGGCGCGATGGAGTGGTGTGCCGGGCTGCTCGTGGCCGGCGCGCTGCTGGCCCTGGTGCTGGTCCACCGACCGCCCCGGAAAGCCCCGCCGTCCCAGCCCTGCCATTCACTGCCGGCCGCGACACCCCCGAAGTAGGAAGCCACTTCGGGGGTGTCGCGCCCAGGTCAGCGGCGGGCGCGGTTGACGGCGCTGGTGACCGCCTTGATCGACGCCGTGACGATGTTGGCGTCGGTGCCGACACCCCAGACCGTCCTGCCGTCCACCTCACACTCCACGTACGCGGCGGCCTGCGCGTCACCACCGGAGGAGAGCGCGTGCTCGTGGTAGTCGAGCACCCGTACGCCCACCCCGACCGACTGGAGCGCGTTGACGTACGCGTCGATCGGGCCGTTGCCGACCGCGGCGAGCGAGCGCTGTTCGCCGCCCACACCGACCTGGGCCTCGATCTCGACCTTGCCGTCCACCGTGCCGATCGTGTAGCCGGTCAGCCGGACCGTCGGGTCGGGCTGGTGGTCGAGCAGGTAGTGCGTCGCGAAGATCTCCCACATGGCGGCCGGGTCGACCTCGCCGCCGTCGTGATCGGTGACCTGCTGCACCACCCCGGAGAACTCGATCTGGAGCCGGCGCGGCAGGTCCAGTTGGTGCTCGCTCTTCATGATGTACGCGACGCCGCCCTTGCCGGACTGCGAGTTGACCCGGATGACCGCCTCGTAGGTGCGGCCCAGATCCTTCGGGTCGATCGGCAGGTACGGCACCGCCCAGGTGTGCTCGTCCATCGGTACGCCGGCCGCCTTCGCGTCGGCGGCGAGGGCGTCGAAGCCCTTCTTGATCGCGTCCTGGTGGGAACCGGAGAAGGCGGTGTAGACCAGGTCGCCCGCGTACGGGTGGCGCTCGTGCACCGGCAGCTGGTTGCAGTACTCGACGGCTCGTCGGATCTCGTCGATGTTCGAGAAGTCGATCATCGGGTCGATGCCCTGGGAGAAGATGTTGAGCCCCAGGGTCACCAGGTCGACGTTGCCGGTGCGCTCGCCGTTGCCGAACAGGCAGCCCTCGATGCGGTCCGCGCCGGCGAGCAGGCCCAGCTCGGCGGCGGCCACGCCGGTGCCCCGGTCGTTGTGCGGGTGCAGGCTCAGCACCACGCTGTCCCGGCGCGGCAGGTGCCGGTGCATCCACTCGATCGAGTCGGCGTACACGTTGGGGGTGGCCATCTCGACGGTGGCCGGCAGGTTGATGATCAGCGGCCGGTCCGGGGTCGGGTCGATCACGTCGATCACCCGGGAGCAGACCTCCAGCGCGTACTCCAGCTCGGTGCCCGTGTACGACTCCGGCGAGTACTCGTAGAAGATCTCCGTGTCCGGGGTGTGGATCTCCGCGTACTTCTGGCAGAGCCGCGCCCCGGTGGTGGCGATGTCGGCGATGCCGTCCCGATCCAGACCGAAGACCACCCGCCGCTGAAGGGTGGAGGTCGAGTTGTAGAAGTGCACGATGGCCCGCTTCGCGCCGCGCAGCGACTCGAACGTCCGGTCGATCAGGTGCTCCCGGCACTGCGTGAGCACCTGGATGGTGACGTCGTCCGGGATCATGTCGTCTTCGATGAGCTGCCGGACGAAGTCGAAGTCGGTCTGGCTGGCCGAGGGGAAGCCGACCTCGATCTCCTTGTAGCCCATCTGGACCAGCAGCTGGAACATCCGGCGCTTGCGCTCGGGCGACATCGGGTCGATCAGGGCCTGGTTGCCGTCGCGGAGATCCACGGCGCACCAGCGGGGGGCGGCCTCGACGGCGCGGGTGGGCCAGGTGCGGTCGGGCAGTTCGACGCGGAACTGCTCCTGGTACGGCTGGTAGCGGTGGTACGGCATCCGGCTCGGGCGTTGCCGGGCGATCGGATCGGTCTCAGCGTCGGTGACAGGTTGAGCCATCTCAGAGTGCTCCCTGGAACATGTGGCGTCAGCAGATCGGAAGGTGTCGGCGAGATGCCGGGCGACGGTGCGCGGCGGTGCCGAGAAGAAGTTCGGATGTGCTGGACGGCGCGATGCGACTCCGCGACGAGGTGCCGGCCGGTCAGGCCTCGTCGCGGCGGCTAAGGAGGAGAAGCGCCTGCCACATGTCCAGGTCACCCTACGTGATGGAACGGGGGGTGGAAAGACAGGTCCGGACTATGGGACCGGGGTCATGGCCGGCTCTGCGGCCTCGGCACCCAGCCTCGGCGTCCGTTGCGCCCAGGCCACTGCGGGCACGATCGCCGCCGCTACCAGCACGAAGATCGCTGCCGTCGGTAACCAGCCCCACCCGCCGGTGGTCACCCCGAGCGCGGTCAGCCCCGCCGGCGCGATCAGATACTGGACCTGCACGCCGAGTCCGAGCGCCCCCACGTACGCACCGCGCTGGTCGGCCGGCGGAAGGGTGGCGGTGAGCCCCCAGCTGCCCGCCGACTCGATCAGCTCGGCCAGGATCAGCAACATGGCGGCGGCCACCAGCACCACGACGGTCAGCAGGCCCCGGGTGACCCCGGAGATCGGCAGGACCAGGCAGAACAGTGCGATCAGCAGCCCGCCCCGGCGGGATGCCCGGGCCGCGCCGGCCGCGGTGTCCGCACCCCGGCTGACACGCACCTGGAGCAGCACGATCAGGATCGTGTTGAGCAGCACCAGCCCGGCGATCATCGTCTTCGGGGCGTCGGTGTGGGTGAGGATCCACAGCGGCATGACCGTCAGGTAGAGCACCCCGTGCGCGGTGAGCAGCCCGGACAGCACTGACACCGCCATGAACGGCCGGTCCCGCAGCACGGCGAGCCGACTCATCGGCTCTGCCGGTCGGGCCACCTGCGGCAGCCGGGGCAGGCGCCGCACGAAGAGGGCCGTCACGAGGAAGACCGTCGAGATGAACCAGACCATCCCCCGGTACGCGGTGATCGTGTCCACCGCCAGCACCAGGCCGCTGATCACCGCGCCGAGCCCGAAGCCGACGTTCAGCGACGAGCGCTGGTACGCCATCGCCGTGACCCGTTCGGCCGGCGGAAGCGCGTTGATCGAGTAGACCTGTCGGGCCACGCCGACAGCGGCGTCCACGGCGGCCAGCGCCACCACCACGGCGAGGAACCCCGCGAAGCCGCCCACGAACGGGTAGGTCGCGAACAGCGCCGCGTTGAGCACCAGCCCCACCACCCAGACCCGCTGCGGCCCGTACCGGTCGGTGAGCCCACCCAGCGGCACCGTGCCCAGCAGCGACACCCCCGCCGCGACGGACAGCCCCAACCCGACCTGGGCGGCGCTGAGCCCGAGCGCCCGGGTGAAGAAGACGGCGCTGCCGGCGTGGAACAGGCCGCTGCCGACGGCGTAGACCATGGCCTGCACGGCCAGGGCGCGGGTCAGCCCGGCCGGCGGTACGACGTCTCGAACGGCGGTGCGGATGGTTTCTCTGGTCCCCATGTCCGGGGAGTGAAGCGGGCCCCCATCGGTCCGGTCGAGTCTTTTAGGCTGGACCGAATCCTGTTCCTGGGGGGCGTGTGTCCGAGTTGCGGTTCAGCCTGGCCGACGTGGCGGGAGTACGGCTCGCCGTGTCACCGGCCAACGAGACGGTCATGAGCATGTGGGCGCTGGCCAACCCGATCCGCTACGCGGTGCACCTGCCCTGGATCGACCGGGCCCGGGTGACGTTGCGTCGTCCCGAGGTGGCCGACCGGGTCCGACCTCTGGTGGGGTTGGTCGTGCCGGGTCGCTGGCTGCCCGACTTCCTCACCCCGGCCGCCCGGCCGAACGTGGAGATGGCCGAGCAGCTCGACCAGATCGCCGCGACGCCGCCGGCCGTGGTGGTCCAGGACCTGCTGTCGACCACCTGGCGGAAACCGTTGAGCCCGTTCGGGCGGGCGCTGCTCGCCGACCCCGGCGGGCTGCTGCCGCAGGTCGTCGACGCGGTGCGGGTCTGGCACGACGAGGCGATCGCCCCGGACTGGCCGCGGATGCGGGCGCTGCTCGACGCCGACGTGGCGTACCGGGCCGCGCAGCTCGCCGAGAGCGGCGCCGGTCGGTTCTTCGAGCAGCTCCACCCGAGTCTGCGCTGGCACGGCGACCGGGTGATCAGCGACGACACGTTCGAGCGGGACTTCGACCTCCGCGGTCGTGGGCTGGCGCTGAACCCGACGGTGTTCACGGAGCAGCACGTGCTGTGGAACCTGCTGGAGGATTCGCTGCCGGCCGGCGCGTACCCGGTTCGTGCCGTCGGGACGCTCTGGGAGGCGGCCGCGCCGCCGTCCGGCGACCCACTGGCACGGGTGATCGGGCCGGGCCGGACCGCGCTGCTGTACCTGCTCGAGACGGCGCTGACCACCACCGACCTGGCCCGACTCACCGGGATGTCCGCTGGAAACGTCTCCCAGCACCTGGCCGCGCTGCACGGCGCCGGCCTGGTGTCCCGGTCCCGCGAGGGTCGGCACGTGCGCTATCGCAACACCGATGCCGCAGCGGTCCTCGTCCGGGCCAGCCGCGGCGGGTGAGTCGGCTCAGCGCAGCAGCAGGTCGGCGACCGGACGGCGGTGACGCAGGCCGGTCTCCCTGGCCCGTAGTTCGGCCGGAAGGGCGAACGGGTCCCCGAGTCGGCCGACGGCGGCGACCACCAACGGGCGGACGCCGCCGGGCAGGTCGAGTTCGGTGGAGAGGCCGGCCCGGTCGAACCGGGTGAGCTGGTGCACGTGCAGGCCGAGCGCGGTGGCCTGCACGGTCAGGTGGGCGACCGCCTGGCCCAGGTCGTACGCGGCCCGCTCGGTGTCGAGGCCGGTGTGGGCGCCGACCACCAGGGTCGCGGCGTGCCGGATCCAGATCTGGTCGTCGACCGGGAGGCTGATCAGGATCCGTTTCCAGGTCTCGTCGTCGCGGTGGCCGAGGGCGAACCGCCAGGGCTGCCCGTTCTCCGCCGACGGGGCCCAGCGCGCGGCCTCAAGCAGCGAGGCGGACTCCTCCGGGGTCAGCTCGGCGCTCGGGTCGAAGGCTCGTGGACTCCAGCGGTAGGCGAGCAGCGGGGTGAGGTCGGCCATACACCGGATCGTCCTGTATGGGTGATTCGCCCCTCAGGATGGGGGGCATAAATGTGGGCAAGAGCACCCGTAACGGGACGAAGATCAGGGCGTTCCCGCGCTCGGGCTCTCCGACGGGTCCGGGGTCGGCGGCGCTGCGGTGTCGAGCGGCTCCCGGTCGATCACCACCGGGCCGGCCAGCTGCACGGTGGCCGGTGCCGGGCCGGGTGCAGCGGCCAGCCGCAGCGTCCCGGCCCCGGTCCGGACGCCGGTCGGCGTGCCGTCCTGGTCGTAGCAGTAGATGCCCACATCCAGCGGGGCGTTGAGCGAGGCCGAGGTGGAATCCACCGAGTAGCAGGTGCCGGTGAGACCCTTGGGCGGGTTGGCCGGGGCGACCGCCAACGGCGCGCGGCGGTCGGTGAGTACGTTCAACCAGTCGGTGAGCAGGTGCTGAACCCGGGGGTCCGACCGGCGTGGGATCGCGTCGTCGCGATCACCCAGACGTACGCAACTCGCCGACCCGGTATGACCGGCCGACGGCAGGGCGCACTGGAACAGCCCGTCGGCAGTGCCGGCCATCGAGACATCGGCGGTGCCACCCAGGGCACCCCCCGGCACATCCACCCGCCAGCTGCCGTCGTTCGCGCTGGTGAACACGATGGTGCGATCCGGCTTGCCCGCCTGGCTGTAGACGTACTGGGCCACCAGGTGACGGTCCTGAGCCGCCGCGGCCAGCGCGGCCAGCTCATCCCGTGCGGCGTCCACCTCGACCGGCCCCGGATCGACGGGCGGCGGAGTCGGAGGCTGTTCACTGGTGCAGGCGACCAGGAGGGCTGGCAGGGCGAGGACGAGCGGCCCGAGCACGCGGCCGGCCGAACGGATGAGGACGGGCACCGGCCCATTCTGGTGGGTGCGGGCGGTCGGTGGGTGCCGGCGCGTACCGGGCTCCTTCCGGCGTGTCGGGCGGGGCGTCCCGGCGTACCCGTCGGACCTGGTGGGACCGGCCCGGCCGGTCCCGGCCGGGCCGGATGGTGGGATCACCTGACCCGGCTTCGTTGTCCGCCGGATACCCTCATGGGGTCTGACACGCGCCGCCGGCCCCGGTTCCGGCGGCGTCGGCACGCTCAGGGTCGCTGGGAGGGAGTGCACCGTCGTGGCACTCGTGGTGCAGAAGTACGGCGGGTCCTCCGTCGCCAACGCCGAGCGGATCAAGCGGGTGGCCGAGCGCATCGTCGCCGCCCGCAAGGCCGGCGACGACGTGGTGGTGGTGGTCTCCGCGATGGGCGACACCACCGACGAGCTGCTCGACCTGGCCAACCAGGTCAGCCCGCTGCCGCCGGGCCGCGAGCTGGACATGCTGCTCACCGCCGGGGAGCGGATCTCGATGGCCCTGCTGGCCATGGCCATCCACAACCTGGGGTACGAAGCCCGCTCGTTCACCGGTTCGCAGGCCGGCGTGATCACCACTTCGGTGCACGGCCGCGCCCGGATCATTGACGTCACCCCCGGGCGGCTCAAGGGCGCGCTCGACGAGGGTTCGGTGGTCATCGTGGCCGGCTTCCAGGGCGTCTCGCAGGACACCAAGGACGTCACCACGCTGGGCCGGGGTGGTTCGGACACCACCGCCGTGGCGCTCGCCGCCGCCCTGCACGCCGACGTCTGCGAGATCTACACCGACGTGGACGGCATCTTCACCGCCGACCCGCGGATCGTGCCCAACGCCCGACACATCCAGCACATCACCTACGAGGAGATGTTGGAGCTGGCCGCCTGCGGCGCGAAGGTGCTGCACCTGCGTAGCGTGGAGTACGCCCGGCGGGCGGGGTTGCCGATCCACGTCCGTTCGTCATACTCGACCAACACCGGCACGATGGTCACCGGATCGATGGAGGACCTTTCCGTGGAGCAGGCACTGATCACCGGGGTCGCGCACGACCGCAGTGAGGCCAAGATCACGATCGTCGGGGTGCCCGACGAGCCGGGTGCCGCCGCGCGGATCTTCGACACCGTCGCCGGCGCCGAGATCAACATCGACATGATCGTGCAGAACGTCTCCACCGAGGGCACCGGCCGGACGGACATCTCGTTCACCCTGCCCAAGGCCGACGGCCCCACCGCGATGGCGGCGCTCAGCAAGATCCAGGAGCCGGTCAAGTTCAAGGGCCTGCTCTACGACGACCACGTCGGCAAGGTCTCGCTGATCGGCGCGGGCATGCGCTCGCACCCCGGGGTGGCGGCCGGCTTCTTCGCCGCGCTCGGCGCGGCCGGGGTCAACATCGAGATGATCTCCACCTCCGAGATCCGGGTCTCCGTGGTCTGCCGGGACACCGACCTCGACGCCGCCGTCCGCGCCATCCACGACGCGTTCGAGCTGGGCGGCGACACCGAAGCCGTGGTCTACGCGGGGACAGGTAGGTAGCGCCGATGACGGCGCTGCCCACCCTCGCCGTGGTCGGAGCGACAGGTGCCGTCGGCACCGTGATGTGTGAGCTGCTCACCGGGCGACGCAACGTCTGGGGTGAGATCCGGCTGCTCGCCTCCGAGCGCTCCGTCGGACGCCGGGTCCGCTGCCGGGGCGAGGAACTCGTCGTCCAGGCGCTGACCCCCGAGGCGTTCGACGGGGTCCAGGTGGCCATGTTCGACGTGCCCGACGAGGTCTCCGCCGAGTGGGCGCCGATCGCCGTCGCCCGGGGCGCGATCGCTGTCGACAACTCCGGCGCGTTCCGGATGGACCGCGACGTCCCGCTGGTCGTTCCGGAGATCAACCCCGAGCAGGTCCGCAACCGGCCCCGGGGCATCATCGCCAACGCCAACTGCACAACCCTCGCGATGATCGTCGCCGTCGCGCCGCTGCACCGCGAGTACGGCCTACGGGAGCTGGTGCTCGCCTCCTACCAGGCGGTCTCCGGAGCCGGTCAGTCCGGCGTCGACATCCTGCACGACCAGCTCACCAAGGTCGCCGGCGATCGGGCGCTCGGCTCGCGCACCGGCGACGTACGCCAGGCGGTCGGCGACGACCTGGGTCCGTTCCCGGCACCCATGGCGCTCAACGTGGTCCCCTGGGCCGGCTCCCCGGCGGACAGCGGCTGGTCATCGGAAGAGATGAAGATCCGCGACGAGTCGCGGAAGATCCTCGGCCTCCCCGACCTCAAGGTCTCCGCCACCTGCGTCCGGGTGCCGGTGGTCACCGCCCACTCGGTCGCCGTGCACGCGGTCTTCGCCACCGAGGTCGACGCCGAGGGCGCCCGCGAGGCGCTGCGCAACGCACCCGGGGTGATCCTGGTCGACGACCCCGCGGCCGGGGAGTTCCCGATGCCGATCGACGCCGTCGGCACCGACCCGTCCTGGGTCGGCCGGATCCGCCGCGCCCTGGACGATCCCCGCGCCCTCGACTTCTTCGTCACCGGCGACAACCTCCGCAAGGGCGCAGCCCTCAACACCGCCCAGATCGCCGAACTCCTGGCCAAAGAACTCCGCACCCCCTGACCCTCCGCTGCCGCGATCTTGCAGTTTCTGTGCCGACACAAGGGGCGAGGGCGACAGAACGGCAACCGAAAGTGCAAGATCAGCGGGGACCTGGGGGCGGTTACGCCGCAGAGAGCAGGACGCCGTCTCGGCCTTGGCGTTTCACCGCGTAGAGGGCCTGGTCGGCTCTCTTCAGGGTGCGGTCGGGGGTTTCGCCGGGGCGGGGCAGTGCGACGCCCACACTGATCGTGCGGCCGATGCGTCGTGCCGCCTCGGTGAGCCGTTCGGCGATCCGGACCGCCTCCTCCGGGCGGCTCACCTCGATCACCGCGACGAACTCGTCACCGCCGATCCGGTACAACTCGTCGCCGTGCCGCAGCGCCCCCTCCAGCGCCCGGGCCAACCCGACCAGCACCCGGTCGCCGGCCTGGTGGCCGTACGTGTCGTTCACGGTCTTGAAGCCGTCCACGTCGATCGCCAGCAGCGCCGTACGCCCGGGGGTGGCCGCCGCGATCCGCTGCCCGAACGGGCCGGTGTGCCGCAACCCGGTCAGCGGGTCGGAGCTGGCCTGCTCCCGCAGCCGGGCCAGCGTGCGCAGCCGGTCCACGCTCGTCCAGGCCTGCCCGGCGAGCAACTCCATCAGGCTGACAGTGGTCGGGTCCGGGCGCAGCGCGCGTTCGTCGGCGACCAGCAGCACCCCACCGGCGTCCGTGGGCCCGACCGGCACGGCCACCAGCGTGCGTACCCCCGCCCGGGTCAACGGGCGGTAGTCCTCGGTCGGGGGATGCCCGGTCTCGCCCAGCGTGTACCCGGCGCCGTAACGATGGGCCCGTACGACCATCCGGTCCAGGGCGGCCGGACCCGCCGCGGCCAGCTCGGCGCGAATCCGGGTCTCCAGGTCGCTCGGCGTCGCCGGGGACGGGCCGAGCTGACCGCCGATCAGCAGCAGCGCGGTGGAGAGCGTGGAGACCTCCCGGGCGGCGCGGGCCGCTGCCCCCATCACCTCGCCCTCGGTCGGCGCGGAGGAGAGCGCCGCCGCGTGGCGAAGCAGCTTCTCGCTGCGACTCTCCGCAGGTGGGCCACCGAGGGCGGTGATCCGCGCGCCGAGCCCGTCGGCCAGCCGCTGCGCGGTCTCCCGCCACGGCTCCAGGTCGGTCGGCTCACTCCACTGCAAATCGAGGACGCCGATCGCCCGGCCCGTCGGGTCCAGCACCGGTACGCACAGCTCGGCGGTCACATCCGGGCGGACCGGTAGGTAGTCCGGGTCGACGGTGACGTCCGGGACGACGGCGGGGACGCCGGTCGCGTACACCCGGCCGACGATGCCGGTCCGCGCCGGCACGGTGGCGAAGACCTGCCAGGCCCCGGTCGCGGCGACGCAGCGCAGGCGGTCGTGGACCGCGAGCAGCACGGAGATGGTCGCCGGGGTGTGGCGGGACAGCCCGGTGACCGTCCACCGACACGCCTCCGGCGTGCTCGACGCCATCGGCAGGCGGACGGTGACGTCACGGATGACTCGCTGATGATCCACTCGCACGTCGTTCCAGGTAGGGGAGGGGGCTCGGCCGACGCCGAACCGCTCGATCAAGCGTACTCACGGTGGCTGAGACCGGCCGGGCTTCGTACACACGTGCTATCCACAGGCTGTGGACGCAGCCTGTGGACGCATGCCCCCCGGGACGCCGCGCCTGCCGATAGCGTGAAGCCTCCCGGCGCCGAGGAGGCGAGCCCATGCTCATCGCCCAGCTCAGTGACCCGCACCTGACCACCGGCCTGCTCGCCGCCGAACCGGCCGCCGGGTTGCACCGAGCGCTCGGCCGGGTGCTGGCGTTGCGACCCCGACCGGACTGCGTGGTGATCAGCGGCGACCTGGCCGACCACGGCCAGCCCGACGAGTACGCGGCGCTGCGCGAGGTGATCGGCCGCTTTCCGCTGCCGGTGCACCTGACCACCGGTAACCATGACGACCGTGAGTCCCTGCTCGACGCGTTCGGCGGCACGCCCTGGCTCGGCGGCGGCTTCTCGGCCTACTACCACGTCGACCACGATGCGGCGTCCGTCGTGGTGCTCGACTCGCTCGTCCCCGGCAGCGACGGCGGCCTACTCGGCGAGGAACAGCTCGGCTGGCTCGACGGGGTGCTCACCGGACGGCCCGAGGTGCCCGCCCTGGTCTTCCTGCACCACCCGCCGGTCGCGGTCGGCATCCCCGTGGCGGACTCCATCCGGCTCGCCGACGGTGACGCGCTCGCCGAGGTGATCGGCCGGCACCGGCACGTGGTACGGGTCGGCGCCGGCCACCTGCACCGCCCGGTCACCACGGCGTACGCGGGCACCGTCCTCACCGTGGCGCCCAGCACCTGGAAGCAGAGCACGCTCACCATGAGCGCCGACGAGCAGATCGGTTGGGTCAACGAGCCCACCGCCTTCCTGCTGCACTCGGTCGAGGCCGGCGGATGCGTGACCCACACCGTGCAGGTGAGCCACACCGCCGGGCAGACCTGCGGCTTCTGAGGGGTCGTCGTGCTGGCCTGGTACGTCTCGTACGGCTCGAACATGCACGCCGCCCGGCTGGGCTGGTACATCAGTGGCGGCTGCCCACCCGGCGGAAAGCGGACATACCCGGGCTGCCGCGACCGGCGTCCACCGAGCCGGTCGGCACCGGTGTCGCTGCCCGGCGGCATCTACTTCGCCGGCGAGTCCGGTGCCTGGACCGGCGGCATGGCCTTCTACGACCCGCACCTGCCGGGTGAGGCCGCAGCCCGCGCCTACCTGGTCACCCTGGAGCAGTTCACCGACATCGCGGCCCAGGAGATGTACCGCCCGCCGGGCGACACGACCGAGCTGATCCCGGCGACCGGCGCGGCCATCGACGCCGCCGTCGCCAACGGGCGGGCCACCCTGGGCCCGGGGCGGTACGAGACGCTGATCTGCCCGGGCAGCCGCGACGGCGTTCCGATGCTCACCTTCACCGCCCCCGAGAGGGCGTCAGCCGTGCCGTGCCGACCTCCCGCGCCGATCTACCTCGGCATGATCGCCCGAGGGCTGCGCGAGTCGCACGGCTGGCCCGCCGAGCGGATCGCCACCTACCTGGCGGCCCGGCCCGGCGTTGCGGGCGCCTGGCCACCGGCCGCCGTAGCTGCCCTGGTCGACAAGGCGCTGGCTGACGGCTGACCCGCGGGCTCGCGCCTCGTCGGCCGCTGGGCGGTCAACCGAGCAGGAACTCGCGCAGCGCGGGGGCCAGCGTCGTCGGCGGCACGTCGTGGTAACCGCCGTCGAGGCTCACGGACCGGCCCCCCGGAACGGCCTCGGCCGCCGCCCGACTCGCGTCCCGCAGCCACTGTGGACTGCCGGTGCTGTCCACCGCGAGGGTCGGCGCGGTGATGGCTGCCAGCCGCTCGGCGGGGAGTCGCCCTCCGGCGGTGACGATCGAGTCGTACACCAGCGTGTGCGCGACCGCCGTCAGCCCACCCCACACCGGTTGCGACCGCATCCCGCTGATCTGCTCGGCCGGCAGCCCCACCGAGGCGCTGAGGAAGGTCTCCACCGCGCCGTCCCGGTCGTTGGCGGCGATCAGCTCGATGAGCTGCGGGGTGATGTCCTTGCTGACGCCCACGTGCGAGCCGACCTGGAACGGTGGCTCGAACATGACCAACTTGGTCACCGGCAAACCCTGTGCGGTGGCGAGGGCGGCCAGGACGGCACCGGAGGAAATGCCGTAGACGGCGGCGGAACCACCCGCCGCCGCGATCAGCGCGGCCAGGTCGTCGATCTCGCGGCCGACCTCGTACGGTGCGGTGTCGCCGCTGTAGCCCCGACCGCGACGGTCATAGCTGAAGGCGGTGAAATCCGGCGCCAGCGCCGCGCCCAAATCGCGGGTCGCGTTGCGATCGCTGAACGCGCCGCCGACGAGGACGACCGCCGGCCCGGCACCGGACCGCTCGAACGCGATGGGTGTGCCGTCGACCGATCGCACCTGCTCCGCCACGGGTGTCGTTCCGCTCATGATGCCGCCCCCACTCCTCGTTGGCTGTCCAGTCCTTTCTAGACCCTGGGTCCGACGTTGTCCGGCAGACCGCGTTTAACGATGATCGATAGCGGCCTCGGCGTACGCGCTGCTCCGATGCGCTGCCCGGGTCGACCGGCGGGCGTCCGGATGAGAGGCTGTCGGGGCGGGGGCCATGCTCAACCACCGTCATCCGCGACCCTTTCGACGGCGTCCGTCGGCGGCCCGGTCGACCCAGAGGCCAGGCACCGTACGCGCCGATTCTCACGAGGAGATCCATGTTCATACCCGGGATGCGTCGGGCCGCTGTCGGCCTGACCGCGCTCGCGGTGGCCGCTTTCGGCGCGGTCGCCACCAGCCCTGAGCAGGCCGACGCCGGGCCGAAGCCGGTCGACGTCACCCTGCTCGCCCTCAACGACTTCCACGGCAACCTCGAACCGCCGACCTCGTCCAGCGGCACCATCGCCGGGCAGACCGCGGGCGGTGTCGAATACCTGGCGACGCACCTGGCCGAACTGCGTGCCGCAGCCAAGAAGAAGAACACCATCACGGTCGCCGCCGGTGACCTGATCGGCGCGTCCCCGCTGCTCTCCGCCGCGTTCCACGACGAGCCGACCATCGAGGCGCTGAGCATGGCCGGGCTGGACTACGCCAGCGTCGGCAACCACGAATTCGACGAAGGCGCCGCCGAGCTGCTGCGGATCCAGAACGGCGGCTGCCACCCGGTGGACGGTTGCGCCGACGGCACCCCGTACCGAGGTGCCGGCTTCCAGTACCTGTCCGCGAACGCCTTCACGACCGCCACCGGTAAGCCGTTGATGGCGCCGTACGCGATCCACAAGGTGCAGGGCGTCAAGGTCGGCTTCATCGGGATGACCCTGGAGGGCACCCCGCAGATCGTCAGCCAGCAGGGCGTCGCCGGCCTCAGCTTCGCCGACGAGGCGGACACCGCCAACCGGTACGCTCGCGAGCTGCGCCGCAAGGGCGTGGAGACGATCGTCGTGCTGCTGCACGAGGGCGGCGCCCAGGCGTCGACCGGCGGCATCAACGACTGCGTCGGCCTGACCGGGCCCATCGTGGACATCACCAACCGGATGGACCCGTCGATCGACGTGGTGGTCAGCGGGCACACCCACCAGGCGTACAACTGTGACATCAACGGCAAGTTGGTCACCAGTGCCAGCTCGTTCGGTCGCCTGATCACCGACATCGATCTCAAGATCGACCGTCGGAGCGGGGACGTGATCTCCGCCGCCGCGAACAACGTCGTGGTCACCCGCGACGTGGCCCCGGACCGGAGGCAGACCACGCTGATCAACCGGTACAAGACGGTGCTCGGCCCGGTCGCCGACCGCCAGGTCGGCGTGACCGCCACCCCCCTCCCCACGACGCAGGAGAAGCTGCTCGGCACCTGCTCACCGCAGGTGCCCAACTCGTGCGGAGAGTCGCCGATCGGCAACGTGATCGCCGACGCGCAGCTCGCCGCCACCGATGACGAGCAGGGCGCGGTTGCCGCCCTCATGAACCCAGGTGGGGTGCGGGCCGCCCTGGACGCCGGCCCGGTCACCTATGGGGAGGCCTTCACGGTGCAGCCGTTCGCCAACAACCTGGTGACGTTGGACCTGACCGGCGCGCAGCTCTACTGCGTCCTGGAGCAGCAGTTCGTCACCGGCCGCACGTTGTACCCGTCGGCCACGCTGAGCTACGTGGTCGACCTGAACGGCACCAGCGCCACCGCGGCCGACCCGTGCGCCGGCACCCGCGTGGTCCGGGGCAGTCTCACCATCGGCGGCACCGCCGTCGACACCGCCGCCACCTACCGGGTGACGGTGAACAACTTCCTGGCCGGCGGCGGTGACGGTTTCAGCACCTTCACCGGCGGGACGAACCTGGTCACCGGCCAGATCGACCTGGACGCGTTCGTGGCCTACCTGACCGCCCAGTCGCCGGTCTCCGCGCCGACGCTGGACCGGATCCGCACCACCGCCGAGGTCCCCGCCGCCTGACGGCCGACCCCGCGATCATCGGGCCCCGGAGCACCCGCTCCGGGGCCCGACCCGTCCCCGACACCGCCTGCCCGCGCCCGTGCCTGCCCGCCCGTGCCCGCCTGTGCCTGCCTGCCCGCCCGTGCCTGCCTGCCCGCCCGTGCCTGCCCGCGCACGCGCCTGCCTGGTGTTGCGGCCCGCGCACGCGCCTCCGGGCAAGATCGCGCTCGAACATGGATGTAGTGGCATCGGTGCGCGGGGATGCCACTACATCCAGGATTGAGCGCGATCTTGGTCCTCGACAAGATCAATGCCGAGGTCAATGAGGAAGATCCGCGCAACTTCCTGGATGTTGCTGTCTCCCGCGCGCCCGAGGCACCAACTTCCGGGAAGTTGCTCGGATCTTGGGCGTGGGTGCGGGTGCGGGTGCGGGTGCGGGGCGCCGGGGTGCGGGTGCGGGGCGTGGGGTGCGGGGTGCGGGGTGTGGGGTGCGGGGCGTGGGGCCGGGCGTGGGGCGCCGGGGCGCGGGGCCGGGCGCGGGGCGCCGGGGTGCGGGGCGCCGGGGTGCGGGGCGCCGGGGTGCGGGGTGCGGGGTGCGGGGTGCGGGGTGTGGGGCGCGGAGGGGGGTTCGAGGTCAGGCTGGGGTGGGTGCGGGGGCGGGGGACGCCGGGGCGGTCGTCGCGAGGCCGTCCTGCTCCGTGGTGAGCAGCCGGCGCAGGGAGAGCGCGACCAGCGAGGCGACCAGGCAGCCGCCTACCACCGTCGCCACCCAGAGCATGCCGTTGGCGGCGCCGATGAGCGGGCCGGCGGTCACTGGGCCGATCACACCGCTGATTCCGAAGATCATCGAACTCATCGCGTTGTAGCGGCCGCGCAGCTCGTCGGTGGCCAACGCGTTGGTCAGTGCGGGCATCACCGGGGACAGCATCGTCTCGCCGAAACCGAAGATCGCCGAGCAGAGCACCACGCACAGGGCGGCCAGCACGGCGTTCTCAGCACTGACCAGGCCGGCCGCGCCGAGGACCAGCCAGGCGGCGGCGAACACCGCTCCCACCACGGCCAACGCCCGGGTGCGGCTGCGCCCCTCGATCCGGCGGATAACCAGCAGTTGCGCGAGCACGATCATCACGGTGTTGGCGGCGAGTGCCCAGGCCACGACCCGGGGGTTCACCTCGGCCACCCGCACCGCGTACGCGGCGAAGCCCACCTCCACCTGCGCGTAGCCGCAGGTGGTGAGGATCAGCCCGAAGATCACCAGCCGCCGGAACGGGCGGTCGCGGAGCACCGTCAGGTAGCCACCGGGCGACGGCTCGTCGACGCCTCGACGTTTGCCGAGCCGGTGGCCCACTCCGGGCAGGGTGAGCAGGATCAGCGCCGGCATCAGGTAGGTCACCGCGTCCAGTAGGTAGATCGCCTGGAAGGTGCCGGGCCGGGCGGTGTCGACGATCGCGCCGGACGTCATGCCACCGATGCCGATGCCGAGGTTGAGCAGGGCGAAGTTCAACCCGAAGACGCGTTGCCGCTCATCGTCGTCGGTCAGCGACGCGAGGATGGTGTTCTGCCCGGACCAGATCGCCGAGCTGCCGATGGCGATGACCGTCATCACCAGCAGGGCCGAGCCGGTCGAGTGGACCAGCGCCAACGAGCCGGTGCCGATCGCCTCGATCAGCAGGCAGGGCACCACCACCCGGCGGGCGCCGATCCGGTCGATCAGCGTCCCGCCCAGCGGCGACAGGGCCAGGGTGACCACGCCGTACCAGCCGATGACGAGCCCCGCGCGGGTGTCGGTCAGCCCGCGTACGTCGGTCAGGTAGATGAACAGGAACGGCAGGGTCAGACCCCGCCCGATCGCCGACAGCAGAGTGCCGAGGAGGATCCGGCGAGCTTCCGAACGGCGGGGCAGGGCACGACGCAGCATGCAGGCATTCTGTTCGGTGGGTCTGACGCCGCGCGAACCGTTTTGGCCACACCTCGCGGTCACCGGGACCGGCGGGTGACCAATCCCACGTTGATCCACTCGCTGTGGTCGAGGCCGGTTGGTGTCCGCCGGGTCTGCGATGCTGGCGCGATGACCGGCACCTGGCGACATCTGCCCGCTACCGCCCGCGCCATCGCGTTGACCGCTACGACGGCCGTCGCCGCCGCCCAGGCACGCGACGGTCAGGCGTACGACGAGGCGGTCGGCGGTCTCGCCGCTGACGAGCGTTCCGGCTTGGTGCTCGGCGCGGTGGTCCGGTTGCTGCTGGAGGAGAGCCACCCGGACGGGTTGACCGGCGACGACATCCGCCAGGTGTTGACCCGTTGCGTGCAGGAGTCGACGCGGTGGCGAACGGATGTCGACCCGCACGTGGTGCTGGTCCTGTTGGCCGGCGCGCTGGGCGTGTACGACCCCGACGGCGACGAGTCACCGCCGGACGCGTCGGCGCTGGCCCGACACGCTCCACTACTGGTGGCCGACCTGTTGGCGGCGACCAGCGTCCCGTTGGAGGACTACCTGGCCGCCGCGTTCGCCGAGATCGAGCGCACCGAGCGGCAGGACTGAGATCGAGCGCACCGAGCGGCAGGACTGAGATCGAGCGCACCGAGCGGCAGGACCGACCGGCCCGCGCCACCTCGAACGGCGTGGCGCGGACGGGTGTCAGGCCGGGTCGGGGGTCCGCTGCGCCACGACCTCCAGGTACTCAGCCGGGATGCGGACCGTGGCGTCGGTGGCGCGGTTGTGGGTGCGGGCCAGCTCCACCAGATCGGCGTGCAGGTCCGGGCGTCGCTCCTCGGGCAGCACCTCGAACGCCTTCAACGTCGGCCCGTAGTTGGCCCGGAAGAAGTCGGCGAACTCCTCCGGTGTGCCGAAACGGAAGACGAATTCCCGGCGTACCGCCCGCACTTCACCCACGGCCGCGCCGAGCAGCTCGCGGACCCGGCCCTCGTCGCCCCACTCGACCGGCGGGCGCAGCCCTGCCGGTGGCGGCACATGCCGCCCCACCGTGCGGAACAGGTCGCCGATGAAGCCCTGCGGCGTCCACGACGCCAGCGCCACAGTGCCGCCGGGCCGGCAGACCCGGACCAGCTCCGCCGCCGCCCGCTCCTGGTCCGGCGCGAACATCACCCCGACGACGGAGACCACCGCGTCGAAGGACCCGTCGGCGTACGCCAGGCGCTCCGCGTCGCCGGTCACGAACGTGACCGGGAGCCGTTCCGCCGCCGCCCGCGTGTGCCCCCGTTCCAACAGTTCGGGTACGTAGTCGACGCCCGTCACGACGCAGCCGCAGCGGGCGGCGGCGATGGCGGCGTTGCCGGTGCCGGTCGCCACGTCCAGGACGAGGGCACCGGCCGACAGGTCGGCCGCGGTCACCAGCAGTTCGGAGATCGGGTGAATGAGCGCGGCGACCGCGCCGTAGTCGCCGCTGGCCCAGGTCACCTGCTGGCGTGCCTTCACGGCGCTGAGATCGATTGCGGTGGTCATGATGGTCCCCCCTCGGACGGTTCGTCGTGCCATCGACGCTAGGCGTGGCGGGGCCCCCGGGGATCGGCAGAAACACCTATGTTGGGCGGCACCAGGCCCTGCCGGCGGGCCGACGCGGCCGCCTGGCCCCGGCTGGGCACCGCGAGCTTGCCCAGCACCGCCGACACGTGGTGGTCGACGGTCCGGATGGAGAGCGACAGCCGGGCGGCGATCTCGGCGTTGCTGAGCCCGTCGGCGAGCAGCACGAGCACCTCCCGTTGCCGCGCGGTCAGACCTGTCGGGTGCGCGGCTGTCGCCGGTCGTGGCCCCCTCGGCACCCGGGCCATTCCGCGTCCGCGCAGGTCGGCCCGGACCCGTCGGACCACGGCCACCGCGCCAAGCCCGTCCAGGATGCGCAGCGCCTCGCCAGCCGCCGGGCCGTCGCCGCAGGCCAGCGCCTCGGCCCGGGCGTACGGACAGCCGAGTTGCTGCCATTCTTCGGCCGCACCGGCCCAGTCGCCCTCGATCAGTCGCCGGTACGGCGATGCCAGCACGCCAATGTCCCCGACCGGCTCGCCGATTCGCCACAGCCAGTACGCCAGTTCGCCGGCGAACCAGGGCTGGCATGCCTCGATCGCGAGCCGGTACGCACGCCGCAGCTCGGCGACCGCCGGCCCTGGCTCACCGGCCAGCCAGTGCCGTTCTGCCAACGCCGCCGCGACCGGCACCACGAACTGGAGTTCTCGGCTCTGCGCCGCCCAGCGTGCCGCCGTGTCCAGGTGTGTGGTCGGCTCGTCCCGGCGGGCACTGAGCCGGCCCAGTGCGGCCAGGGCCGGGACCAGGCTCCCACCGGGCTGCGCGGCGCCGGCCAGCGCCTGTTCGGCGTCGGAGCGCGCTCCGGCCCAGTCGCCGGTGGCCAACCGCAGCCGGGCCCGGTAGCCCAGCAGGTGCCGGGTGTACCCGTCGAGGTCCCGGCTGGTGGTGAACCGCAGCGCCCGGTCCAGGGCCTCGGCGGCCGGCGTGACCCGGTGCCACTCCACGGTCAGGGTGGCCAGGTTGACCAACGCCCGCGCCGCGTGATCGTCCAGGTGGTGTGCGGCGGCCAGGGTGTGCCCGCGCTCCAGCTCGATGATGCCCGCGACGTCTCCGCCCTGAAGGCGCGCCGAACCGACGTTGACCAGAGCGTGCGCCTCGGTCTCCACGTCACCGAGCCGCCGGGCCAGCTCCCGGGCCCGGTTGCCCCAGTCGATGGAACGGCGGTTCTCGTCGGCGAGCATGAGCAGCTGCGACATGTTGCTGTAGGCCATCGCCAGCTGCCTGCCGGGAGGCGCGGACTCCAGCACCTGGACGGCTCGGGTGCCCGCCGCCCGGGCCGCCGGACTGTCTCCGGTCCACCAGCACAGCCGGGACACCCAGCGCAGGTTCTCGCCGATCCGCAGCGGGTCGCCGTCGGCCTCCCGTAGGGCGAGCGCCTCGCGGCGGGCGGCCAGCGCCTGCGCGGCCAGCCCGGCCAGGTACGCCGCCGTCGCGTACGCCTCCAACAGCTCCGCATGGCGCGGCGTGGGCAGGCCAGCGGCGTGCGGCAGTACAACGGCAAGGTGGTCGGCGGCCTGCAGGTGGGCACCAGCCCGACTGGCCCGCTCGGCTGCCACGGGCGCCCAACGCAGCACGGCCTCCGGATCATCGGCGTGGTGCGCGTGGTGCACCAGCCGGGCGGCGTCCACGTCGGCGCGTGGCGTGAGCCGAGCCAGCACGGCAGCATGCAGTGCCACCCGACGCACCGGCGACAGCGACTCGCGTACCGCCCGACCCAGCAGCTCGTGCCGGAATGCCACCGCGTTGCCGACCGACACCAGCACGCCCCGGTCGAGGCATTCCTGCACCGCCGCAGGCGGGCGATCGTCCAGCAGGTACGCCTCGGCCCGGGACGGAACCACCGAGACCAGGGCGGCGACCTCCCGGGCCGGCGGCGGCAGCGCGGCCAGCCGGGCCAACACCAGATCGCGTACGGTCGGCGGCACGCCCGGGCCGGTCGCGGCCAGCACCTCGGTGACCAGCAGCGGGTTGCCGCCGGTGGCCTGGTACAACCCATTCAGGCTGCGGCCGGCGGTGCGGGCCAGCGCCGCGACGGCATCGGTCGACAGCGCCGGCAGCGGGAGCCGACGGACCAGCGGACGGGGCAGGCCCGCGAGCACGGCGTGCAGTGGATGCTCCGCCCCGAGCTCGTCGTCGCGCACGGTCAGCACGAGCAGCGCCGGGTGGCGGGCCAGCCGCCTCCCCACGTACGCGATCAGGTCCAGAGTGGCCCCGTCCGCCCAGTGCGCGTCCTCCACCACCATCACCGTCCGGCGGCCGGGCCGGGGACCCGTCAGCTCGTCGAGGAGCGCGTCGAACACGGCACCCCGGCGTTCGGCCTCCGTCGCGGCGTGCAGCGCGGCCAGTCGGTCCGCGAGCACCCCGCCCACCTGACGGGCGACGTCGTGCAGCGGGCCGAGCGCCCGAGGCGTCAGCAGCGGATCGCAGCTGCCCCAGAGCACCCTTGCCCTGGTCGTCGCGGCGAACGCGCCGACCAGGGCGGACTTGCCGGCACCCGCCTCGCCCGTGACGAGCGCGATCGCGCCGCCGGGGGAGACCAGCAGCCCGTCCAGGGTGGCGAGCGCGTCCGCGCGCTCCAGCAGCTCCATCGAGGTCGATGCTAGTCAGCGGGGTGCCGCCCAGGCATCGGCCGCGACGGCGGCTTCCCCACGTTTTCGCAGCAGAGTTCGGGCCGGAGGGAGCGCTGCCCGCCGAGCACAACCGCTGCCTGGGCGGCCTCGGCGGGACGGCGCTCTCCCACGTCACTCAGGCCCGACCCACCTGGACCTTCGGCGACGTCGCCGCTGACGCCGCTGCGGGCCGTTGCGGTACCACCACGAGCCCGTAGTTGTAGTTGGCCATCAGCAGGTCCTTCAGGCCGTCGTTGTTGATGTCGGCGACCGCGAGCCCACGGGGGGTGAAGGAGCTGGCGGGCGGCAACTGGGACACCCGGAACTCGTTGCCCAGCCAGCCGTCCGGCCGCTGCAGTAGGACGCTCGCCGCGCTCCAACCGCCGTGAGTGATGGCGACGTCGTCCCGACCGTCGTTGTTGACATCTGCGATCGCGATGGCGTCCGGCATCTCGTAGACCGGGTAGCGGATCCACCGTCCGAGCACACCGCTGCTGTCGTGGGTGAGCACCTGCACCTGGGCGTTCGGCGCGTTGCCGGACACGGTGACGACGACGTCCTTCCTGCCGTCGCCCGTCACGTCGCCGACGGCCATGGAAGCGACAGTCTGCAGGTGTCCGGCGGGCGCCTGATACCCCACCGGGTCGGCGAACGACCGAGGCTCCACCTGGGCGCTGATCTGGATCAGCTGCCCGAGCTGCACCACCAGGTCCGGCCGGCCGTCCCCGGTCATGTCGACCACGTCCAGCACGAAGCCGCGGTGCGGCGAGGCGAGAGCCGCGGGCGCGAAGCTACCGTTGTCGTCGCCGTACCGCACCAGGACGCCGTTGTCGCTCACCGCGACGATGTCCGTCCGGCCGTCACCATCGAGGTCGCGGAGCCTGAGGTCGATGAGGTCGTCGGCGAACGACAGGTGCTCGGCCGTCGAGAGCCCCGATCCGGTACGGCGGAACACGTCGACCCCGTCGCCCGTGGCGACGACCAGTTCGTCCGCGCCGTCACCGTCCAGGTCGCCGATCACCGGGTACATACTGCCGCCGGTGGAGGTCGACATCGCTACCTGCTGCTTCATCACGAGCTGGTTGTCCGCCTCCTGCACGAACAGGAAAGCGGAATGGTCGTTCGCGTCGTCGGAGTACTCGGTCGTCGTGATCACCACGTCCGAGAGGCCATCGCCGGTCAGGTCTCCGGCGGCGACCGCTTCCTCCCAGGAGCCGAGCTTCAGCCACGAGGGCCCGTTGAAGGCCACGGACCCGTAGGGCTGGGTGACCACGGGCACGGCATCGCCGGACACGCTCGCCCCGGCCGGTTGCCAGTCGGAGCCCTGGAACTGCGCATAGACCGAGGTCGGAGTCCATCCAGTGCCGTTGACCATGGCGATCGCCGTGCCGTCGGTGCCGTTGACACTGGCGAACGCGACAGTGCCGGCCGCGGACATGAACGCCACCTCGCCGCTGGGAATCCGGCCGTCGGCGTACCGCACGTTCGCGATGAGCAGGATCCGCTGTCCCTGCTCCACCGAGCCCGGTGACACCGTGATCGTCGTCGTGGTGGGGGGTCCGGTGTAGACCCGTACGGCGTCGGACGTGGCCGTGGCGCCGCCCGCGGCGACTGCCCGGATCCAGTAGACGTAGCGGGTGGCGACCGTGAGGCCGGTGTCCAGGTACTCGGTCGACGTCGTGGTGCCGACCACCGTCTCCACCGGGACCGCGTTACTCAGGCGGACGATCTCGTAGCGCACGGTGCCGGCCACGGCCTTCCACCGTAGGGTCATGCTCGTCTCCGCGGCGGTTGCCCGTACGTCGACGGGCTTCGGAAGCGAGGTCTGCACCGACACCTCGGACGAGTCGCCCGACGCCCGCTTGCCGGACCGGGACCGCACCACGTAGTAGTAGGTGGTCTCGGCGGCAACGGTTTCGTCGATGTACGACGTCCCGGTGGCGGTTCCCAGCATCGTGTACGGGCCACCCGACACGGTCGCACGCCGTACTTCATAGCTGCTGGCGCCTGCCACCGCCTGCCAGCTCACCTCGACCCGGGTCTCAGACACCGGTTTCGCGCCGACCGAAGCCGGTGGTGGCAGGGCCGCCGCGAACGCCGGTGTGCTGGACGCCACCATCACGAGCAGAGCCATCAGCAAGACCATCACGCCACGATTCAGCCTTCGCAGTTGCGACAACATGCGCATCTCCAGATCCCCCGGGGGCTTGTCACAGGCAGCCGTTGATACAGCGGCGGCGCATGCGGGAACGTCACGCGGGACGGTACGGCGGACCGATCAGGGAGCGGGGTCGGCCATGGGTTACGCACACCGCCGAGGCCGACCGAGGACCAGCCGTGACCAGCCGGCGACCCCGGCCGATGGGAAGATCGCCGGCGGCAAGAGAAAAGGCCAGGTGAGAGAAGATCCCACCTGGCCTTTTGCCTCTGGTCGGGGTGGCCGGATTCGAACCGACGACCTCTTCGTCCCGAACGCGGGCATGGCGCACCATCGGGTGTCGCCCGTTACGGATTTTCGCCGCTCAGCACGAGGGCGGTGCCGGTCTTTGCGGTCCTTGAACAGCGACCGCCGGTCGTCTCGCTGCCTCTAGGCTGCCCCTGGATTACCGCATCCGGTCAAACAAGCCGGGCTTGTCCTGCCGAACGTCGATCGTCCACGCCTCGCCGAGAACCTCCTGCGCAACGGTGTGAGTCAGTTGGTCCCAACTCCGCTGGTACTCCAAACTGGCGTCGGTTGCCTTCACGCTGATCTGGACGACGTTCTCTTCAACTCGGTGCCAAGACGCGGTTCTCAGCAGATCTGCTACCCGAGGCAGGAGGCCGCGCATTCGCTCCGCAGTCAAATCCCGGGCAGCGGAGAAGTCACCGGCGGCGGCGCGGGAGCGGGCAGCATCGCAACTAGCCAACCACTCACGTGCCTTCTCCCGCTTTTGGCGGTCCCGCCTTGCCTGCTGTTCCTTCGGGTCGCGAGCCTGGTGGGATTCGGCGGCCTCTCGGGCTTCGTCAGCAGTGGCACCGAGGAACCACTGTCGAGGACTCGCCCAGGCAGTAGCGGAAGGGCTGCCGGCGGAGCTGTAGACGTAGATGGGCACCCCGCGTTCACCCTCTACATCCTCTTCGGGCTTGGGGATGTGCCAGGCGATGACCCTACCGACGATCGGAGACTCGCCGTCGCCGAAGGTTTCCGCGACCCACAGTTCGTAGGTTTGAGGGATCATGGCGACCTCCTGGAGGGCTGGTTGTGCCTGCAAGATCGAGGGTGCAGGATCTTCCTCTGGCGCGCTACCCCACGCTGTCCTCCCGGTCGCACCTTCTGATCCGTAGCTCCGGGCGGTGCATTCTTGTAGGCACCTGCGAGCCGTTAGGCAGTCCCGCGTTGCCATAGGGCGGCCGTCGCAGTGCGAGTTGGTTGCTGTACTCGCTGCTGTACTACGGCCCGCTCGGCACTACGTACGTCAGCCGCGGAACATGTTCGAGTGGTGCCAGGCGTAGTAGGCCGAGCTGGCCTTCGTGTGGGTGCTGACGAGCCGTCCTTCGAGGTCGGCCACCTTGGTAGCAATGGCTTTGTGCTCTGACCCAAAGCTGCTGGTAACGATCTGGCCGTTTTCGTTGACGCTGATGTAGCCCGTCTCGAACAGCGCATCGCAACCGAAGACACAGGCGAGCATCCCCACGTGCGATAGGTCGCGGCGTTCGGCGTCCGTGCAGATCGACCGCGGCTTGATGTGGGCCGCCCATAAAAGGCGGGCTGGGTAGGTCTCGCCGCAGATAGCGCACTCTGCTTCGGACATCGAGCCGAGCAGTCGGCGGCGCAGAGCTGGTTGCTCTCCTCGCTGGGTTCCCGCGAACGGCTTCTCGAGGCTGCCTGTGAAGGGATCCGCTGCGACCTTGTCTGTTGGCGGCGTTGGGCTGGCGTCTGACTCAATCGCGGCACCGGCCTGGAAGCTGATGACGGGAGGACTGCCGGTCGCCTGGGCGTAGGGCAACTGGAGTAGAACGGCTCCGATGAAGGCACTCCGGTAGCCGACCTGGTCGGGGTGGATGGTGACTGAACCATGTTCCCGCAAAAGCTGCAGGGCCTCCTCGACCCAAGCGATCTGCACCAGTGCCCCGGCAGGTGACGACTCCGTGGCAACAACCACATCCGGCGGTTGAACGGCAAGGATCTTGTTCGTCCGACCTTTAACGGTAAGCAGAGGCACGCCGATGAGTGCACGGAGCAGCTCGGCTGCCTCCATCCGCGCTTCGCTCGGCACATAGCTGCCGGCGGCAACTCCCAGGGCTGGAAACCTGTCACTGAAGGTCGCTGTAAACGACTTGCCGAAGGTCTTGCTCAAAGGGAAGAGATAGCCCTGCTTAACCTTGCCCGCACGGTCGAACGGCCCACCCTGTGGCTCCCTCAGCCGTTCATCAAGCAGCAACTCGTCCAACGCAATCGCGTCCGCGGCTTCGCTGTAGGTGGTCCGAACCACGCGTCCGTCGCGGTCCCACATGTCTTCTGGCAGGTCACCGGGCCTGTGTGCGTCGACCGCGGCGGTCGCCACCACGCTGAGCGCACGGACGCCCTTCGCGTAGTGGAGGATCACGTCTCCTGCCCGCACGTCGAGCATCGACTGCCAGTGCAGAGGCTGGACGCCATTCTTCTGCACCTTCGGCGCCCAGAGGATCCCAGCCTTGCGCTCCTGGGGGTAGGTCTGGCCCTGGTTGACCCACCAGTAGTTCGTCTGCCCTAGCTCTGGTTCTGCCACGATGTCTGGTCTACCGAGTCATGCCAGCGGAAGACAAGGTTCGTTCGGTCGGCCCGCGTCGGCAACAGAGGTAGGGCGGCGCACTTGTGTCCATAACCTTTGGCTCCATGGCGCCGACCGGTCCGTCTAGCACCCCCGCGTGCGCCACGACCCGACCGCCAGCCATCGCGATGCTGGCCGCTACAGCCCCGTAGCTGCTGCTGCAACATGCTCTCCGGTGCCATCGCCTGCCTTCTCAGGCCATCGCCTCACCCCCGGTCCGCCGCCGCGCGCTACCCCCACGAACTTGATGGCGAATCTGTCATGTACCTGATAGACATCCAGCTCCACATAGGCCTGAGTAGGGGGCCGGGCCAGTGAACAGGCCTTACGCGCCTGGGTGCTTCTAACTGAGAGCATCTGTCAGTACGCTCACAGCTACGACTGTCGGGGGGACGGCTTACCTTGGAGGTGCTTCGTGACGGCGAGTCAGGGCCACCATCGGGAGGGGGAAGCCGAGATGTCCGTAGTGCCGCTACAGCGCCGGTATAGCCCTCCCCCAGCGAAGGCCTGCCAGGGATACGTGATCCCTTTTCGGCTGCCGAAGCCAGGCAACGAGCTGCATGTGGAATGCAGGACCTACCGAGACCACATCGTCGACTTCAGCGTTACACAGAGCGTTAGAGCTGACGGCCGGTGGGCAAAGGTGTCGCAGGTCCTGCAGGACGACGGGGCAGTAAAGCTCCGCCAGTACACAAGATCGACACAGTCAGAGGCAGCCGCAGAACTCGAGCTGCAAGTCATTCCTACGGATGGAGCCTGGGACGTGGTCGATAGGAGCTATGCCGAAGCGGTAGCCATGATGCAAGATAAGTGGGAAGAAAACCTTCGGAGGTGGGACGATGACAGCGCGTGACATCGACGAGCGCAGCGCCGCCTTCGATCTTGCTCAGCGACTAAGGGATCCACAGTTCCGGGCATACATGGTCCGAAACGGGTACGTGTCGGGCACGACAGTGGTCGTCGCCTACGACGATGAACCAGTGGCTGAGGTCTTCTCGCGGATAGTCAGTGAAGCCCAGCCGCCGGTCATCGTTGCAGTCCATCGGCCATCTGCAAAGCCTTACGGCTTCGTATTTATGCAAATAGGCCAGGTGGATTACG
This sequence comes from Micromonospora noduli, assembly GCF_003264475.1. Lineage (NCBI taxonomy): Bacteria > Bacillati > Actinomycetota > Actinomycetes > Micromonosporales > Micromonosporaceae > Micromonospora > Micromonospora noduli. The sequence goes on from NZ_PYAC01000002.1 coordinate 67,309, forward strand.
ACGCCTCACCCGCGGCCTCCGACGACGATCCAAACATCGGCGACTCGGCAAGCATCGGAATGCTCTACGACACGATGGATGCTCAGACGCGACCTAAGACTCACCTAACCATTCCGAACGATTGGCGGCCGGCACGATTCAAAGTGCAGCTAGCCGGGGCGGCTTTTTAGCGCCCCCATATATTCACCAGAGGCCGAAGCAGCTCCTTGGCGCGCTTCGGCCTCTGCGTATGTATGCGATCGACCCCCAGGCCTCGAGGACGCAACACATGCAAACAGCCATGCCAGAGGATAACCAGCGGAGGCGGCGTGTCATCTCCACGTGTCCTCCCAAGGGTGGTGCTCGGCCGTGAAGTTCTATGTCATTTATGACTATCGCGACACTCCTCCGGCCTTGGAGTATCCCGCCGCCCTGCTCTACTGGGATAAGTGGGACGATTACGGTTTCAAGACGACATACACCTTGTTGATTGCGCTAGATCAGAACCGGCTGGCGGAAATTGGTGCGGTAAAGATCCTAAAGGACAGTCAGGCTTCCGGCGCGACTCCCTTGTCGGATTCGCCCTTCAGCCACTTGGACGAGTCGTACTGCTCTCTCGGTCAATCCCTGAGCTACTACCAGAGTTTAAAGCAACTAGGCGACCGATATTACCCTGCGATTCTCGCAGGGCTCAAGGATATCGTTTACGACCCCAGCATAGCTCAGCCATTCCTTGCTCACCGAGGCTTCAAGGACTCTCTTGAGCGCTTCGGAAGCTCTGTTCTAGCCATCAGCGACGCTGCTCCACTCTTCCGCGAGGCAAGCGTTAGGCTGACGGGTGAGTCAGTCTCGATGCGCTTTCAGACATCAGTTGGTGGAAACCAATTCCAAGTTCCGCTAGTCTTCAACGACGTACCGGAAATCCCTGGTCGACTAAATGCTCTCATCGGCTACAACGGGAGTGGCAAGACCCGACTACTTGCGAACCTTGCGCAGGTGGCCCATGCGGGGCTCACCACCCGGGGCGATTCAACCTTCGTTGATAAGAATGGCGCCTTCGTTGAGGGGCACGACTTCCGCTTCAGTTCGGTTATCGCGGTCTCGTATAGTGCTTTCGACACCTTCGACGTCCCTGGTGGGCACGAAGAGGAACGCGAGCAGCTGGGACGGCGAGGGGAGGTCTTTGGGTATGTCTACGCCGGTCTACGCAGCTTCGCTGATGCAGACGCCGATGATGCTGAGCTATCGGATACGGCGAGTGAGGAACCTGACCGACTCAAGTCTATCCAAGAGATAACTGCTGATTTCGAAGCTGCGCTTGCCGCGACACGGCACCCCTCCCGCGGAGAGCCACTAAAAGAGGTTTTGGCAAAGGTGCTGAGCGAAGCCTCATTCTTGCGGCTGGGTGTGGACCTTAATTCGATCCATGACGTGAACTTTGTACAGGACGTGTTTGCTCGGCTTAGCACAGGTCATAAAATTGTCTTGAATATCGCGGTCCAGCTTGTGGCCCACCTTGGGTTTCGATCTCTTGTGCTCATCGATGAGCCGGAGTCCCACCTGCATCCTCCTCTGCTGGCTGCACTGCTCCGCGGTATCAATACCGCGCTTGACATCTATGACTCGTACGCCGTGATTGCTACGCATTCCCCAGTCGTCCTTCAGGAAGTCCCACGGCGTTACGTCACAATCTTGCGCCGGTTCGATTCTGTAACCATTGTAGAGCAACCAACTGACGAGACATTCGGCGAGAACGTAGGGTTCTTGACCAAGAACGTGTTCAACTTGAACACGTCCGCGACCGATCACCATGCCGTCCTCAGGGAACTTGCACGCAGCCACTCTCTGCCCGAGATTGAGGAAATGTTTGGGAACCCTCTAAGCCTTCCAGCTCGAGCTTATGTAGAAAACATCCGTCGGTCGATCGGGTAGGTCCATGTATTCTCTCACCCCTCCCAACCGCGATGACTGGGAGGATTTCCTGGTCATGTGCACCCGCCGGGCTCCCGAGAATCGTTCAGTTCTGTCAGGGGTTTCTGCACAAGTTGAAGCCGCCTACGTCGATTACCATCGTCAGTATCAGAAGCCGTCTCGCCTCTCGGCAATAAGCATCACCAAAGAGCAGAGCGACGCATTAAAAGGAAACTTTGACCTCTTTGACGTGGGTCGGCCTTTTCGCACGCTGCGTACGCAGCTGATGGCTGAGGCGCGGAATAGGAAATGTCCGATGTGCGGGCACCGAGACGTTGCGACGTTGGATCATTTCCTGCCTAAATCCGTATATCCAGAGTACAGTGCCCTGTCGATCAACCTGGTGCCCGTATGCCCTTACTGCAATAACGAGAAGGGGAACAAGCTGGGCGACGCGGCTGGCAGGCGGTTCGTTCATGCCTATTACGACACATTACCGGAAATGGAACTACTCGTCGCGGACGTCACTGTTGACTCGTCGGTCTTTGTAACTTTCCGAATCGATCGACCGAGTGGCTTTGCCGATCCGCTGATTGATAATCTGGAATACCATTTCAAGGAGCTGAAGCTTGGGGAATGCTTTGAAAGCGAGGCTTTTGACGAGCTGACCGGCCGCGCCGGAATGTTCCACTACCAATACGCCAACAACGGAGGCGAACAGGGCCTAGCCGCCATGCTTAGCGTCGAGGCGGTCAGTGAACGACGCAAGGCTGGCCTGAACAGTTGGCGAGTTGCCCTCTACAATGCGCTGGCTCGCAACCGTGATTTTTGTTCGAGTGGCTTCCGCCTTCTTTCACGTGAGGACTGGGACTTCTAGCATCCTGCAGTGCCTAGTTCTGGCGCCAGAATGAGCGACTTACTGCTCCATCCCGTCTGCCGCCGACCCACACCTCGGTGGAGCGGGCCAGGGCCAGGGTGACAAGGTGGAGCGCCCTACCGGACGAACGACCTTGGCACCCTGGCCCTGGTCTGCTCGGCTTGCCTGGGTCGGTGGTAGACGGGATGGCAGCTCCCCAACCACCCACCCACCGGAACCGTTCGGCAACTCCATCTCGGAGTCGTCTGGCCCCCGCCGGAGGCAGCCCTAACCCCACTACTCCCTCATCCACCAACCCTCTCCACCTCCTTCCCTCTTCCTCGGGCCTCAGCGGAGCCGTGACCGCCGTTCGGCAACTCCGGCTGCCCGAGGTGCCTGCCGGTCTTCGTGCGCCTTCGGATCGCTGAGAACGGGTAGAGGCATGTTCGCCCCGGCCACGGCCATCCGGACTCGTCACCGGGTCACCTCACTGACCCAGGGGTGACGCGCGGGGCGGGGTGTGGGGTTCGGGCCGGCTGACTTTCCGCCCCGGCGCCGTAGGCGGCCGGGGCGGCGGCTCCGTCAGGAGCCGGTTACCGCGCCCCGGCCCGCGCCGCGCGGAGCGCCTTGATCTAGTACAGGCCAATTCGGCAACAGATCACAGGCAACTCCGAGCGACCAAGGCCAGCGCGACGCAACTCACCCAATCGAGCTTTCCACCGGCCGCGACGTGCCGCCCGGCCACGCTCCGGCGCAGTCGACTGAAACAGCCGCGACGAGGCCACTCAACGCTCCGGCGCCCCGACCCGCTCACATCGAGATCCTGCCGGCTCACCAAGCCCTAGATCACTGCTCCTTCACCGCTTCTCTTCGCTAGTGAAGGATGGCCCCATGCTTCGTACGCCTCGCGCACTCCTGCTGGACTTCGGCGGCGTCCTGGTTGACGCCCCTCCGCAGCCTTCGGCCCCGCCCGAGCTGGTTCGCCAGTTCGCCCGGATCGTGAAAGGCGCGGTATCCGATGAGCAGATCGCCGCTGATCTGAGCCAGGGCGCACGGGCATACGCGCTGTGGCGCGATGAGGTGGGCAAGACCGCCAACCCGATCGAAATTCCGCACGCGCAGGTGTGGGCTAACTTTGTCTCCCCCACCTGGCCTCGGTCAGCCCGAGACGCGGTCGAGCGGGAAGCCACCGCACTGGCATACGCCTGGACATGGCGGGCCGAATGGGAGGTACGTCCCGGCGTCCCGGAGGCACTGCGCGCCGCTGCCGACGCCGGGCTCCCCCTGGCCGTGGTCAGCAACACCCTGTGCGGCGCCGCCCACCGCGACTACCTCGCCACCACCGGCCTGTCCGACCTGTTCACCGCCGAGTTCTACAGCGACGAAGCCGGCCCCCGTAAACCCAACCCGCAGCTGGCCCTTCTGGCAGCTGACGCCGTTGGCGTACCTATCGGAGACTGCTGGTTCATCGGTGACAGCCTGCACCGGGACATCGCCTGCGCCCGCCGCGCTGCTGCTCAAGCCGCTATTCTGCTGCGTTCGCCCCGCACGGACCGTGAGCCACCGGACCCCGAACTGACCCCCGACGCGACGATCCAGGATGGTCACGGTCTACTCGAACTGCTCCGTCAGGCGTTCGGCACGGTCCATCGACCATCGGCCAGGACGTGACGGTGGATCCGCTCAGCTGCGGCATGCGGCGACACCTCTGCGGTGTCGATGATGAGATCCGCATCGGGTAGAGGTTCGGTGTCATCCCATGCCCGCAGACGCGCGTCCGCGTCGCCGGTCTGCCGCGCCAGGATCCTCCGCTCAGCCACGTCACGGGGACACCAGAGGTAGACCACCCACCAGCTGGCATCGGGGACAGCCCTCGTAACAGCCGCGACAGCTTCGCGTTGCCCAAGGTGCACGACAGGCACCGCGGCCGACAGCCGCTGCGCCAGGAACGGACGGTCGACCACGTACCGCGCGCCGTATCGATGGTTCTCCCAAACGACATCGCCGGCAAGGCGCAACTGGTCGAGCGTCGTCGCATCGGCCATGCGATAGCCCCTCGTGCGGCCCGGTCCCACCTTCAGCCGCTCGAACAGGACGTACCGGGGGTCGAGGTCGCGCAACGCAGCGGTCACGGTGTCCTTGCCGGCCGCTGGTGGTCCGTAGAGGATCACACCCCGCGTCACAAGCCCTCGCCCGCGAGGATCCCCTTTACCAATTCCTTGGCCTGCTCCTGCAAGGGACGGCTCGAAGCGCAGTTGTCTACCACCAAGTGAGCGTCCACCGGACGGAAGTCAAGGTTGATGGAGCCCACGTACGCCGGCCAGTCGGCAAGTTTGAACCCATCGCGGGCAGCGCCGCGCCGACGTACGTAAGTCAGCATCGTGTCGGCATCGCAGTACACCCAGACCACGGTGACAGCGGCGTTCGCCGCCTCGTAGAACGCACGTGTGCGAGCCATCCATGCGGGATCGCCGAACTCTCGAATGAAGGGCGCTGTCACAACGACGCTGTTACCGCACTGCACGTTCTCACTAGCCGCGTCTTGCAGGGCTTCGTACTCGCGCGGGCGGATAGTGGTCAGGTACGTCTGCGACTCGCGATCGTTCGGCGATAGTCCCAGCGTATCCAGCGCTGCCTCAACTACTGGCCGAGTCAGAGTGTCCTTGTCGAGCATCGGCCACCCCGTTTCGCGCGCCAGGATGCGGCCCAACTCGGTCTTGCCGCTACCTGCGTAGCCACCGATCAACAAAACTCGCGGACGCTCCGGGCGTACCTCGCTGCGGCGCAGCTGGTCTGGCGCGTGTACCACCCGCTTCGAGCGGGACTCGTTGATGACGAGCCCTTCATCGGCCAGCACCTTCATGGCTTCGGTGATGGTGAAGACGCTGACGCCCCACTCGTCCGCAAGCTTCCTGGTCGACGGCAGGGCGGTGCCGTGCACCAGTCGACCCGCCTCAATCTCGTTGCGGATGTTTCGAGCCACCTGCTGATGCCGGGCCTCCGGCCGCTCGGTGCGGCCCTGCGGAGAGGTCATCGCGGTGCTCCCTGTGGTTGGCGTCGCGTACCGCTTGCAGGCTACCAGCGGCCTAACAGATGAGCGGTGCCCTGACTGCTCGCTTGCGCTCCGCGAGAACTGATGACCTAACAGTTGACTGTCATCCATATCAGTTGTTAGGTTAGATGCATCACAGAGACCGGAGCGCCGGTCAAGTCGCAGCAGCGAAGGAGATCGACATGGCCCTCAGGGGTGGTACTCGGTTCTCGGTTCCGTTCGAGGCGGTTTTCCCGCACGGCTGTGTGTTGGTGCCGGACTCGATCGCGGAGGCGCAGGACTTCGATGAGAAGACCCGAGCGCGGACGCCGAGTAAGGACAAGCTGACGGGTCAGCGGGTGTGGCAGTGCCGGGTGATGGACATGGACCCGGAGTTGGGTTCTCGTTCGCGTGAGGTGTCGATCAAGGTTCTGGCGGATGTACAGCCGGTGCCGCCGGTGGGTCCGTTCCAGCCGGTGGAGTTCGAGAACCTGATGGTGACGCCGTACGTCGGCAGCAACGGCCGGCTGGCCTACTCCTACCGGGCGACCGCGCTGACGGCGCCGAAGACCCTGGCCGAGTCGCGCGGCAAGGTTGCTTGATCCCTTTCGTGGCGCGGGGCGGTCCGCTTCCTACGGCCTGACCGCCCCGCTGCCCTCTCAACCCTCTCGGCCTGGAAGGGCAGGTTCATCATGCCAATTTCCTTGGACTGGACTCGCGGCGGTAGTGCCGGCGCGCCGGTCCCGTGTGTGATCTGCGGGAAGCCGGCGATCTGCCGCAGCCCTGCGGGCAAGCCGGTGCACAAGGTTTGCGCGGAGGCGTGGACCGAGCAGCACAGCGCCCGTAAGGCGGTGGCGTGATGCGCGCCCCGCTGGTCAACTTCCGCCGCCTCCAGGTGGCTACCCCGTGGCCCTTGGTCTGGACGGTCACGATCGCGTTCCTTCTGGTCCGCCTCGCCGTGGCGGTGGTGCGCCTCGGAATCTGGGCGCTGCGCCACTGGCGTGCCTGGCCGAGCGTCGCCCTGGTCTTGGTCGCCGTCGACGTTCAGCAGTCGCGCGGCTGGTGGCCTCACCTTCTGGTCCTGCTCGTCCTCGCCGCTGCGGGCGGTGTCTGGTTCTGGCGTGGTCGGGACTCGTTCCACCGCCTGGTTGTTTTGCGTGCGGTCACGGTGTGGCGGCGGCTGTGGGTCTACCGGCGTCAGTGGCACGAGGCGATGACGCTGTGCGGGCTGGTGAAGAAGTACGACGGTGGCGAGAAGGTCCCCGACCTGCTGGCGGTGCGCTGCTCCTATGCCACGGATGAAGTGGTGCTGCGGATGCCTCGGGGGCAGAACCCGGAGGCGTATCACAAGGCGGCCCGGGACCTGGCGTACTCGTTCGGCACCCGGCACTGCCGCGTGTTCTCCGGCCGCCGGCAGGCACCGCCCGTGCGCTCGGGTCGCCTGGCCTGGCTGCTGCGCCGGGTCGATGCGATCCGGTTCCGGGATCGGCCTCGGCACGTGTGGCTGGTGTTCATCCGCCGGGACCCGCTGACCCGCATCGTGGCGCCGCTGCCCGTGCCAGCCCGCCCGGACTTCACCGCCTTACCGCTCGGGCTGCGCGAAGACCTGGCCGTCTACTGCCTACGACTCCTGGCGACCCACGTCCTGGTCGGCGGGGCAACCCGGATGGGCAAGGGCTCGGTCATCTGGTCCCTGCTTCGCGCGCTCGCCGCCGGCATCCGGTCGGGCCTCGTGAGGGTGTGGGCGATCGACCCGAAGGGCGGCATGGAGCTGTCCATCGGACGGCCGTTGTTCTCCCGCTACGTAGACGACGACTGGACCCGCATGGCGGACATGCTCGACGACGCCGTGACCCGGATGCGCGCTCGGCAACGGCTGCTGCGGGGCAAGGTTCGGGTGCACACACCAACGGTGGATGAGCCCCTGATCGTCATCGTGATTGACGAGATCGCCGCCTTGCTGGCGTACCTGCCCGACAGCGACATCCGCAACCGGATCGCCCAGAGCTTGGGGCTACTGCTGTCGCAGGGTGCCGGGCTCGGCGTCCTGGTCGTCGCCGCGACCCAAGACCCCCGCAAGGAAGTCGTCTCGGTCCGCGATCTGTTCCCGACCCGCATCGCCCTCGGCCTCACCGAACGCGGCCACGTTGATCTCCTGCTTGGTGACGGCGCCAGGGACCGGGGAGCACTGGCGGATCAGATCCCGCTCTCGGCCAAGGGCGTGGCCTACGTCCTGCTTGACGGCCAGCCGGAACCCGCCCGGGTCCGGTTCTCCTACATCGCCGATGACGTGATCCGGGACATGGCCGCGACGTTCCCCGCGTCGCCTGAGATGTCGCCGGAACCCGTCGAGTCCCCGGCCCCGGTGAAGCCGGCCCGCTCCAACGGCAACGGGCGGCACACCTACCGGCCAACCCCACCCCGCCAGGCTTCCGCGCCGCTGCTGCCGCCGTCGCTGCTCAACGCCCTGGACCTCAACACCACCCCGAACGGCGGTGACCCCCGATGACCGAGCTGCCCGAGGACGTCCCGGTGCGGATGCCTTACGCCGACGAACCTGACGAGCAGACGCCGGAGCAGCGTCGCTTCTACCGGCTGCGCGCCCCGCACGTTGACAAGGCCACGGTGCCGGTCACGGTCCGGGTCACCCCCGACGCCGACCTGTACATCGCGGTCGGCTCCGGCCGCCGCCGCATGTACCTCACCCCGGCTGAGGCGTGGGCGCTGTGGCGCTGCCTCTCGGAAGCCGTGGCCTCGACCGGTGAGCCACCGGAGTGGATCCGCGTGCACATCACCCCCACCCACCGCTGACCCCCTGCCCTGCTTGGAGCTTGCGCGATGCGTACCCGTCGACTCAACCGCCGGCCCATCCGCCGGACCTGCCTCGATCTCGCCCACACCGACCCCGACCAGCAGTGCCCCTACTGCGCTCCCGACACCGCTACCGACGCGATCTTCGCCGCCGCGCTCGCCCGGCACGCCGAGATCGCCGCCGACGACGCCGAAGCGTGGGGGTGGGCCGCATGAACCCTCAGCTGTGGTCCTGGCTCCTGATGGCCGTCGGCGTCACCGGCCTCTACCTCGCCGGTAAGCGCTCCTGGACCGGCTGGGCCGTCGGCCTCGCCGCTCAACTCCTGTGGCTGGCCTACTCCATCACCACCGAGCAGTGGGGCTTCCTCGTCTCCTGCTTCGCCTACGGCGCCATCTACATCCGCAACCTGCTCGCCTGGCTCCGCCCTACTCCGCCGACCGCGTCCGAGTCGGAGGTGACCGAATGCGCCGCGTCCTGAACGCCGATCGGTTGGAAGCCGTCGCCTTGGTCCTCATCCTCCTGGCCGTGGGCGGGATGGCCGGCGCCGCGTCGTTCACCCACGTCAAGGACTGGACCATGCTCCACGCCCCCGCCGGCACCGGGGACTGGTTCGGCTGGTCCAACGCCGTCATTTCCGAACTGACCCCGGCCGCCGCGCTGCTGGTCATCCGCCGACGTCGCCGCCACGACTCGCAAGCCTCCGTGCTCTACCCGCTGGCGATCCTGATCGCCGCCGTGGCGCTGTCCCTTGCCGCGCAGATCGCCGTCGCCAACGACAGTTTCTCGTCGCGGCTGCTGTCCTCGGTCCCAGCGCTGGCGTTCCTCGCCCTGTCCAAGCTCATCCTCAGCGGCAAGCCCACCGACCCGGCTCCGGCTCCGACCCGGCCCACGTCAGTCGCAGCAGAGGAACCGGCCGACATCGCCCCGGTCGACATGCCCGCCGATCCGACTCCGGCCGCCGTGGTCCCGACCGCACCGATGCCCACCCCGACGCCGGTGCTGCGCCCCGCGCTGGTGTCCTCCGTCGTCCAGTCGCCCCGCAACGGCCACGTCTTCACCTCGGAGGTGACCCGATGACCCGCACCCAGCTCGCCCGCGTCCAAACTCGCCGCCCCGCCGTCGTCGCTCGCCGGATCGTCGGCACCCCCACCGAAGTCGCCGCGACCGTCGCCCTGGTCCGCGACTCCAACCGGCTGCTCTCGATGAGCGAACCGCGCCTGCTCCCCGGCGACTCCCGGGTGACGGTCACGGTGCGGTTCCTCGACACCAACCGACCCACGCCCGCCCCGGCCCGCAGGGTCAACCGGGGTCGAGTCGCCGCAGCCGTCGTCCTCCCGGCCGTGGGCGCCCTCGCCGCTGTCGGCTACCTCGCCGCGCAGCTCGTCCAAGCGATCCGGGCTGCGTTTCCCGCTCTCGCGGGCGTCGTCCTGGTCCTGATCGTCATCGCCCTGCTACTGCGCCGCTCGGGTCGCTGCTGCCCCGGCCTGCACTGCCCCGGATGCGGCCACTGACCGCCATGGCTACCGGCTGGCCCACCTACTGCGCCCGCTGCGGTGGGCCAGCCACCGCCCTGATCGAAGCCGGCCAACCCGGCACCGGCCGCTACCGCGCCGAAACCACCTGCGAACGCCACACCGCTGCCGCCCACCGCTGGGCCAGCACCGCCGGCCCGACCCGCACCACTCCAATCGGTGACACCCAACCCGCCCTGTTCGACCTCCCGGAGGTGACCCGTTGACCGCCCCGACCCTGCCCGGCCTCGCCCCCGACGCCACCACCGAACCCACCCCCGCCCCGGCTGTCCCGCCGGCGAGCGGGTCCCGTGCCGCCCGCCTCGCTCTGCCCATGTCCCGTCAGGTGCTCACCGAGATGGCCGCCGAGTACGGCGTCTGTCTGCGCCCGGTCACCCTGCGCCGCACCGACCTGCACACCGGCCAAACCGAAGTCATCGACCTGCCCTGCGGCTCCACCCGGGAAGACAAGTGCGAGCCGTGCGCCAAACGCGCCCGTCGGCTGCGCCAGACCCAGATCCGCGAAGGTTGGCACCGCACCGACGAACCCGCCCCCGCGCCTGACCCCGCCACCGATGCACAGCGGGAGCTGATCCTGCTGCGCGCACACCTGGAATTCGCCCGCGATGAGGCCCAACGCGCCGCGCAGTTTGACCAGGTACCCGGCATCGACCACGCCATCGCGGAGGTAGAGGAAGCCATCGCCGCCGAAGGGCTACGCGGGCAAGTCGCCCCACCTCACGACGATGACGACTCTGACGGCGCCCGGCGCAAGCGGTCCACCAAACGTCGCCAGGACGCCCCCGACCTACCCCGCAAGAAGGTAGAACGACGCACCCTCGGCAAGGTCTACACCGCTCCCGACGGCACCGAACACCGCCCGTCGATGTGGCTGTCGCTCACCCTCGACAGCTACGGTCGAGTTCGGCCCGATGGGACACCGGTCGACCCGGACAGCTACGACTACCGGCGGGCCGCCTGGGATGCGGTGCACTTCGCCCGGCTCCTCGACCGGTTCTGGCAGAACCTTAGGCGGTGCGCTGGCTGGAACGTCCAATATGCCGGGTGCGTCGAGCCCCAACGCCGCCTGGCGCCGCACGCGCACTTCGCCATCCGAGGAACCATCCCCCGCGCGGTGCTGCGGCAGGTCGCCGCCGCCACCTACCACCAGGTGTGGTGGCCACCCGCTGACGAACCCGTGTACTCCCTCGACCGGCTGCCCCTCTGGGATAACGACCGCGGGGAGTGGGTCGACCCTGACACCGCCCAGCCGCTGCCGTCCTGGGCTGACGCCCTGGACCTGATCGACCCCGACCCCGACGCCGAACCCGTCCACGTCGTGCGCTTCGGGCGGCAGGTCCACGCCGAAGGCGTCACCCCCGGAACCGTGCACGCCGACCGCACCATCGGCTACATCACGAAGTACATCACCAAGAGCGCCGCCGACTGCCACAAGACCGACACCGACCGGCAGCGGGACCACCTTGACCGGCTGTGGCACCAACTGCGGGTGACGCCGTGCAACGAGCGGTGCGCCAACTGGCTGCTCTACGGCATCCAACCGAAGAAGGCACACGGACGGCTGCAAGCGGGACGCTGCAAAGGCAAGGTCCACCAACGTGCCACCCTCGGCATCGGTGGGCGCCGCATCCTGGTTTCCCGCGACTGGTCCGGAAAGACCTTGGCCGATCACCGCGCCGACGCTCGCGCCTGGGTCCGCAACCTCCTCGGCATCACCACCGGCGCCGACGGCTCCGACCCCGCCGGCCCGGACCAACCCACCGCCTACGCCTGGGAAATGGCCCGCCCCGACGACCCCGACATCCCACCCCTGCAACACCGGCTCCTACGTGCCCTGTCGCAACGGGCGCAATGGAAGGCCGCGCTCCTAGCCGCGAGAGACCGCGCTGCCACCGCCGCCCCGACCACCGTCGACCACCCCACATCCTGACCGGAGGAGCAATGGAACGCGCCACCATCCCCACCGCCACCCGTCCGGATCTGCCCGGTCGGATCCTGCGCACTAGTGACACCCGCGCCGTCTACTCCGTCCGCGAGGTCGCCCGCCTGCTCTCGCTCTCCCTGGGCAGCACCTACGCCCTGGTCCGCGAGGGAGAGATACCCGCCCGCAAGCTCGGCGGGCGCTGGGTTATCCCCAAGAAGCGATTCCACGACTGGCTCAACGAGGCCGACGAGCAGGACAACCGAGCATCGGAGGGGTGGGCCTGATGGGCTTCGTTCGTAAGACTCCCGTTGGGCGTCACCGGGCGTGCTGGCGTGATCCGGCTGGCCAGCAGCGATCAAAGACGTTCCGCACCAAGAAGGAGGCCAACGCCTTCCTGGCCGAAGTCGAGTCGGCGCTCAACCGCGGAACGTACGTCGCTCCCGATGCCGGCCGGCTCCGCTTCGCTGACTACGCGCAACGCTGGCTGAGCAATCGCAACGACGAGAAGGCGACTGCTGCCCGCGATGCCTCCATCATGCGAAACCACGTCGTGCCGCGTTGGGGTGCGGTGCCGTTGGCGAAGATCGAACACTCGGCCGTGCAGGAGTGGGTGACCAAGCTGGGGGAGCGGCTGTCGCCGGCTACGGTGCGCGAGTGCTACCGGCTCACGTCAGGGGTGCTTCGGTCGGCGGTTCGTGACCGGCTCATCGGCTTCAACCCCTGCGAGGGCGTCCGTCTCCCGCCCCGGCGGCGCATGGACACCGACGAACTGGTCATCTCCCGCGCGGATCTGTTCGACAGGCTTCTCCCCGCCGTCCCGGACCGGTATCGCGCCCTGGTCGCCGTCGCGGCCGGCACCGGCATCCGCTGGGGCGAGTGCGCGGGACTCCGCTGGGATGCCGTGGACCTGGCCGCGGGCGCGCTCCGGGTGGTGCGGGTCGCGGAGGAGGTGTCAGGACACGTCACGCTCAAGCCCTATCCGAAGTCACGAGCTGGCCGGCGAACTGTGCCGCTGCCGCCCTTCGTGGTCCAGGCGCTGGCCGACCACCAGCAGTCCTTCGAGACCGGCGCCGAAGATCTGATCTTCGTTGCCCGGACCGGCGAACCGCTCAAGCGCGGCACCTTCCGGGCGCGGATCTGGAAGCCTTCGCTGCAACGGGCCGGGCTGCCCGTCGCGCTCCGGTTTCACGACCTGCGGCACTCGTATGCGACCTGGCTCGTCTCCGATGGCGTGCCGATCAATGACGTCGCGAAGGTGATGGGACACGAGCAGACGTCCACGACTCTGGACCGCTACACGCACTCGACCCGCGACCGGGATCGCAGGGTGCTCGCGTCATTCGCTGCCTTCTCGCTGCCTCAGGATGAGCGATGAGCCCTGAAAACGAATCAAGACCCCTCCGTGGAGGGGCCTTGACCTGCTGTTACCTCTGGTCGGGGTGGCCGGATTCGAACCGACGACCTCTTCGTCCCGAACGAAGCGCGCTACCAAGCTGCGCCACACCCCGAGGCGTGCCGACAAATAGTAGCCCACCCGCCCCGATGGTCAAACTCGGTACCCCCGCCGCCCCGACCGTGCCCGGGGTGGCCAAGATCCGCACAACTTCCGGGATGTTGCCGCCTCGCGACGCGCCGAGGCAGCAACATCCCGGATGGTTCGCGAATCTTGAAGCGAATCTTGAAGCGGAGCGGCGGCGGGGTGGCGGCGGGGTGGCGACCAACCGGCGGTCAGCGGGGGATGAGGGTCAGGATGCTGGCCTCCGGGGGGCAGGCGAAGCGGATCGGGGCAGTCGGGTGGGTGCCGAGGCCGGCGGAGACGTGCAGCCAGGAGTCCGAGCCCGGCCACCGGTGCAGGCCGCGCGCCATCGAGCGGGGCAGGCCACAGTTGGTCACCAGCGCCCCGAAGCCGGGTACGCAGACCTGACCACCGTGGGTGTGCCCGGCCAGCAGCAGCCCGAAGCCGTCCGCCGCCATCTGGTCGAGCACCCGTGGTTCGGGTGAGTGGGTCAGCGCGATGGAGAGGTCCGCCGAGGACGACACCGCGCCGGCCACGGAGGGGTAGTCGTCCCGGTCGATGTGCGGGTCGTCGACGCCGACCAGATCGAGCTGTCGGCCACCGGCCTTCAGCATGGTCCGGGCGTTGTTGAGGTCCGCCCAGCCGGCGCCGGTGAAGACCTGACGCAGCTCCTCGTAGGGCAGCTCGACGCCCTCGGTGTACTCCCGGTCGGGCAGGAAGTAGGTGAAGGGGTTCTTCAGCACCGGCCCGGTGTAGTCGTTGGAGCCGAACACGAACGCGCCCGGGTAGTCCAGCAGTGGTTGCAGGGCCCGCAGCACCCCGGGCACCGCGCCAGGGTGCGCCATGTTGTCGCCGGTGACCACCACCAGGTCGGGGTCGAGGGCGGCCAGCGATGCCACCCAGCGCTGCTTGCGCGCCTGGTCGGGCATCATGTGCAGGTCCGACAGGTGCAGCACGCGCAGCGGCTCCGCGTCGGCCGGGAGCACCGGCACGTCGTACCGCCGCAGGGTGAACATGTTGCGCTCGACGAGCGACGCGTACGCGAGGGTGGCCGCGCCGATCGTGGCGGTTCCGGCGGCGAGCCGGAATAGTGTGCGCTTTCGCATGGCGTTCAGGGTAGTTTGACCGTCCATGAGCACGCTGAAGGACCGCCTCACTGCCGACATGCGTTCCGCGCTCAAGGCGCGCGACGAGCTGACCACCTCCACGCTGCGGATGGCCCTGGCCGCCGTCGGCACCGCCGAGGTCGCCGGCAAGGCCAAGCGCGAGCTCACCGATGACGAGGTGCTCGCGGTGCTGACCAAGGAAGCCAAGAAGCGTCGGGAGGCGGCCACCGCCTTCGCCGACGCCGGGCGCGCCGAGCAGGCAGCGAAGGAGAGCGCCGAGGGTGAGGTGCTGGACCGCTACCTGCCCAAGCAGCTCTCGGACGCCGAGCTGACCGAGCTGGTGTCGGGGGCGCTCGCCGCGGGCGGCTTTACCGGAAAGACCCAGATGGGCCCGGCGATGAAGGCGGCACAGGCCGCGGTGGCGGGCCAGGCCGAGGGTGGCCGGGTGGCCGCCGAGGTACGCCGACAGCTCGGTCTCTGACCCAGCGGGGTCAGCGGCGCTCAGGACGTGCGCCGCCGCTCGCTGGTCCGGACAGACGAAACGGGCGGGCACCCGAGGAGGGTGCCCGCCCGTTGTGTCCTACTCGTCGGCTCAGCCGTTCGGACGGCCGTTGCCTGGTCGGCCGGGTTGGTTGCCGGGCTGGCCGCCCGGAGTGCCGTTGGTGTTGCCCGGCGTACCGCCGCCGCTGCTGACCTGGATGGTGACCACGCCACCCTTGATCGTCCGTCCGTCCGGGCTGGTGCCGGCCGCGTCGCCCGCCTTGCAGGACGACGGCACCTTGGCGCTGGAGACAACAGGCTCGAAGCCGGCGCCCTTGAGCCGGGACTTCGCCTGATCCACCGAAACGCACTTCACGTCGGGGATGCTGCGCTGGTCACCCTCGGAGATCTTCTGGCCCGGAGGCTCGAACTGGATCCGCGGTTTGCCCTTCATGGCATCCCGCAGGGTCTCGTACACCGGCGGGTTGATGCCGTCCTTCTGGGAGTGCTTCATCTTGACGTTCGTCTGCGGCCAGTCCGGGTCGGCCATGATGCCGGCCACCGAGTACTGCTTGGTCATGGCGACCAGGGCGGCCGTCTTCTCCGAGTCGGTGGTGCCGGACTTGCCGGCCACCGGCGCGTCGACGATGCCCTTCACGACGGCGGCCGTACGGTTGCCACCGCACTTGCTGGTTCTGGAGTTGTCGCCCACCGGGCAACGGGCGGCGTCCACGGCGGCCCGGGCCACCTCGGTGCTGAACCGCTTCTCGCAGCGCGGGTTGGCGATGTCCAGCTTGTTGCCCTCCGGGTCCCGGATCTCCTGCACCGGGATCGGCTCGCAGTACTTGCCGTCGGCCGCCAGGGTCGCGTACGCGTTGGCCAGGTCGAGTGGGGTGGTGGAGGAGACACCAAGGGTGAAGGCGCCCCACTGGTGGGCATCGTTCTTGGTCGCGGCGAACTTGGCGTCGTTGCTCGCCCGGAACTGGATGCCGGCCCGCCGGGCGGCGTCGACCACGTTCTCCGCACCGACCTGCTGCTGCAGTGGGACGAAGTAGGTGTTGACCGACTGGGCGAACGCGCTCCACATGTTCTGCACGCCGCCGGGCTTGAGACCGGAGTTGGTCGGGCAGTAGAAGTGGGTGCCCTTGCAGGCCGCCGGGCTGCTGCTGTCGATGATGTATTCCGACTTGAACTGCTGCGGCGCGTTGAAGGTGTAGCTGAGCGGAATGCCCTTCTCCAGGGCGGCGACGATGCTGAAGATCTTGAAGGTCGAGCCGGCCTGGTAACCGGTGATGCCGTTGCCGCCGGTGAGCAGCGGGTTGACCGTCGCCGGGTAGTTGCCCCGGATCTTCTTCTTACTCTTCGCGGGGTCGCTGGAGAGCTTGTTCTTCGGGTTCTTCGGGTCGTCGAGCTTGAACTGCCGGTTGACCGCGAGCGCCCGCACCCGGCCGGTACCCGGCTCGACCACCGCGACCATTGCCGCTTCCTTGCTGTTCACGCTCTTGGCCTTACGGACCGCCTTGTCCGCGCCGCGCTGCGCCTGGACGTCGATCGAGGTGACGACGGTGTAGCCGCCGCTCTTCAGCCGCCGCTCCCGGTCGTACGTGGTCGAGCCGAACGTCTCCTGCTCCATCCACCAGCGGTAGAAGTAGTCGCAGAAGAAGCCCCACTCGTTGACGTTGGCGGCGACGCAGCCGTTCGGGGTGCGCTTGTCCTTCACCACCAGCTTGGTCGCCTTGGCGGCGTCCGCCTCCTGCTGGGTGATGGCTTTGATGTCGACCATGTTCTGGATGACGTAGTTGCGACGATCCAGTGCGAGCGGGTAACCCGCCTCGGTGGTCGGGTCGTTCGTCGTCGGCGCCTTGACCATGCCGGCCAGCAACGCCGCTTCCTCGATCTTCAGCTTGCTCGGCGACTTACCGAAGTAGACCTGGCTGGCGGCGTAGATGCCGTACGCGCCGTTGCCGAACGAGGCCAGGTTGAGGTAGCGGGTGAGGATCTCGTCCTTGGAGAACTCCTTGTCGACCTGGAGGGCCAGCCGCATCTCGCGCAGCTTGCGGGCGCTGGTGTCCTCGGTCGCCGCGACGACGTCCGCCGGGTGGGTGGCCGAGTAGGCGATGGCCAGTCGGACGTACTGCATGGTCAGCGTCGACGCGCCCTGCCGGCCGGAGCCTTCGCTCTGGTTGTTGACGAACGCGCGGGCGACACCGTTGATGTCGACGCCGTTGTGCTTGTAGAAGTCATGGTCCTCGGCCGCGATGATGGCCTTCTGCATGAACGGCGAGATGTCGGCGAGCTTCACGTCACGCCGGTTCTCGTCGTACATCGTCGCGAGCGGTGTCTTGCCGTCCGATGCCAGCAGGTAGCTGATCTGTGGCGCGCGGGCCACCGTCAGCTCCGTGGGCAGGGCACCGAATGTCTCGGCGCCGGCCTTTGCGGCCAAGCCGGACATCGCTACCGCGGGGAAGGCCGCCGCAGCGACCACCACGCCGGCCAGCAGGCCACACACGGCTAGCGATGCGGCGTTGGTCAGCACATTGTGGTCACGTTTCCGCATCCAGGTCACCTCGACAGGGTACGCGAGTAGGGAACGAGGGGCGCTGGGGCGTTCTTTCCCCATTTCCTGCGTGCGCTGCCCTCGTTGTGCTAAACGCACGACCCCCGGTGCTTGGTTGCGTGTGACCTGGCGTGAGTCTCCTCCGATTCAGTGAGGCGGCGCAGCGTTATCGCTGACCTCGGCGGGGTAACCGGCGGTCGAACGCCCGGGAAGCCGGGAGTGTCCGGAATGATGGATTTCGTCGACAACGTTGCGTAATCAGTCGACTACAGAGCATGATGGGGGCGGCGACAGCGCCACATGTCGTCCGCGCCGCCTTGGGGAAGGCAGGCCGGGCGATCGGGGGGAATTGCCGGCTGGCGTGCATCGACGAGGTCGGTAGGTACTGCAAGGGGGGACGTGTACACATGGGCATGATCACTGACTGGCCGTCGCTGGCGGCATGTCAGAACGGGGACCCGGACGCGTTGTTCGTACAGGGCGCCGAACAGAACGTGGCGAAGCGGATCTGCCGGAGCTGCCCAGTTCGGTACGAGTGCCTGGCCGACGCGCTGGACAACCGGATCGAGTTCGGTGTGTGGGGCGGCATGACCGAACGCGAACGGCGGGCGCTACTGCGTCGTCACCCGCAGGTGACGAGCTGGCGCAAGATGTTCGAGGCCGCGATGAAGAAGAACAGCAAGGACAAGGCCGGCAAGGACAAGATTCTCGTCAGCGCGGCCAACTGACGCCGGTCACGGCCGGCTGATCGCCGCGCCGATCGTCCGTAGCCCGTCGACGTCGTGCACGTCGGCGGGCTGCGCCGTGACCGAAACCGCCGGCACGGCAGGGAACGCCTCGGTGAAGCGCGCGGCGACCTGCTGCTCGCGTACCGCCTGGCGAGCCAACGCCGCGTGCGCCCGCAGCACGTCGGCGGTGGCCTCATGCCCACCCAGCTGGGTCAGCCGCTCGGCGGCGACCCGGCTCTGCTCGGCGTCCAGCTCCGGGACCGCCGGGCGGTGTACCCGGTTGAGCACCAGGCCGGCCAGCGGCATCCGCTCGTCCCGCAGCCGGCCCGCGAAATAGGCGGCCTCCCGGACCGCGTCCGGCTCCGGCGTCGCGACCAGCAGAAAGGCCGTCTCCCGCGCCTGCAGGATGCGGTACGTCTGCTCGGCGCGCTGCCGGAAACCACCGAACATCGAATCCAGTGCCGCCACGAAGCCGGACAGGTCGGTGAGCAGCTGCGCGCCGAGCACCTTCTGCACCACCTTCGAGAACATCCCGAACGAGGCCGTGACCAGGCTGAACATGCTCCGACCGCCGCTGCGCGCCGGGGCCAGCAGCAGCCGCAGCATCCGGCCGTCAAGGAAACGGGAGAGCCGAGCCGGCGCGTCCAGGAAGTCCAGTGCCGAGCGGGACGGTGGAGTGTCCACCACGATCAGGTCCCATTCGCCCCGGGCGTGCAACTGGCCCAGCTTCTCCATCGCCATGTATTCCTGCGTGCCGGCGAAGGTCGAGCTCATCGCCTGGTAGAACGGGTTCGCGAAGATCTCCGCGGCCTTCGTCGGGTCGGTGTGCTGCAACACCACGTCGTCGAAGGTGCGCTTCATGTCGAGCATCATGGCGTGCAACTCGCCGCCGCTGCTCTCGACGTCGATCCCCTTGACCTGGCGGGGGGTGTTGTCCAGCTCGGTCAGGCCCAGCGACTGGGCCAGCCGGCGGGCCGGGTCGATGGTGAGCACCACAGTGCGCCGGCCGTGGTGCTCGGCGGCCCGCAGCGCCAGCGCCGCGGCCGTGGTCGTCTTTCCCACTCCGCCGGCACCGCAGCACACGACGATCCGCACGCCTGGGTCGGCGAGGATCTGGTCGACGTCCAGCTGCGGCGCCGCGTCTTCGGAAGGCACCAATCGAGCGTATCGGGCCGGTGGGTCCGCGCGCCCGTGCTGCGCTCAGGTGTGAGTCATTCGGCGCGGACGAGGGTCTGGGCCAGGGTCGCGAGCCCCGCCCGATCAACCCCGTCGGGCAGCAACGGCAGCTCGATCATCGGCAGCCCCAACTCCACCAGGTCGGCGCGGAGCGAATCTTCCAGTTCACGCCGGATGAGCTGATCACGTGCCTCATCGTGCAATCCGGCCACAATGTCCCGATCGGCCGGCAGCCCGGCGGCGACCAGCCCGCGCTTCAACTCCGCGGCGGTGACCGCCGCTCCGGCGGGCAGCGGCGGCCGGACTCCGTTGACGAGCACCTTCCCGACGCCGAAGCCGAGGGCGGTCAGGTCGGCGATCGCGTCGACCGTCTCCTGGATCGGCATCTCCTCCAGCAGCGTGACCACGTGCACCGCGGTCATCGGGGACCGCAGCAACGCGGCGACCCCCTCGCTCTGGGTCTTGATCGGGCCCACCTTGGCCAGCCGGGCGGTCTCCGCCGTCACGTTGAGGAACCGGCCGATCCGCCCGGTCGGCGGGGCGTCCAGCACCACCGCGTCGTACGCGCGCCGCTGCCCGGTGGTGCGGGTGGTGGCCTCCTTCACCTTGCCGGTGAGGAGGACGTCCCGCAGGCCGGGCGCGATGGTGGTGGCGAAGTCGATGGCGCCGAGCTTGCGCAGTGCCCGGCCCGCCGCGCCCAGTTTGTAGAACATGTCCAGGTACTCGAGCAGCGCCTCCTCGGCGTCCACCGCGAGCGCGCGCACCTCACCGCCGTCCGGCGCATCGGCGAGGTGCCGCTCCTCGTAGGGCAGCGGCTCGATGCCGAACAGTTGGGCGATGCCCTGCCGCCCCTCGACCTCGACCAGCAGGGTGCGCCGGCCGCCGGCGGCGAGCGCGAGGGCCAGCGCCGCCGCCACGCTGGTCTTACCGGTGCCGCCCTTGCCGGTCACCACGTGGAGACGGGCGGGCCACCCGGTACCGGCCGGGTCGATCGGACGCTCAGCTGCACACACCCGTCGAGCCTATCCAGGCTGGCCGGTCAGGCGACCTCGCAGACCCACCAACCCGTCTTCTGCACCACAGTGAAGCGCAACTCCTGGTCGGCCACCTTCTCGTCGGCGGTGGTCATGGTGAGCCGGGTGGAGACGGTGGCCCGTTCCCCGGTCTGGTTGTCCACCTTCGGGGTGGTCCACCGGAAGCGCGGGTTCTGGTAGGTGGAGGCGTACTTCTCCACCTCGGCAACCTTCGCAGCGATCTTGTCGTCGTCGCGGGAAGCGGCGCAGACGCGACCGGCCGCCTTTGTCGCGTCGCGATCCTTGTAGACAGCGGTGAGGAACTCGTCGACGGCGACCGCCGGCTCCTTGGCGCCCTCGCCGGTCTCGGCATCGCGCAGGGTCAGGAAGGCCACCACGCCGCCCCCCACGCAGAGCACCATGATCACGACCAGGGCGATCGCCGCGATCAGCAGACCACGCTTCTTCTTCGGCTCGGCCGTGCCCGGATAGGGCGGATAGGCCGGCGGTGCCGCGGGGATCGACGAGGGGTTCGGGCTACCCGGCTGCGTCGGTGCGGTGGCCGAGGTGGGGCCACCAGGCCCTTCCGGCTGCCCGGCGCCGCCGAGCTGCCCCGGGAAGGCCGGCTGGCTGGGGCCGCCGGGCTGCCCCGGGAAAGCCGGTGAGGTGGGGGCGGCGGAGAGTGCCGGCTGGGCGGGGGAGGCGGGGAGAGCGAGCTGCCCGGGCGGTGCAGCGGGGGTCGGCTGGCTGGGGATGATCGGCGCACCGGGCTGACCGGCGGGATCCGGGTGTGCCGGTGGCTGAGCGGGTGTACCGGCCTGGTCGCCGCTGGGCGGGTGGGTCATGTCGTTCCCCCAGGGGTGCGGCGCCCGCCGCCACCCCTGGCGCCGAGCGTGATCGAGCGGGCGGCCGGGCGCTGCGCGACCGTCCGACCGGAAGGGTAGCGGTCGATGACCGGATCGGTGTCGCCCCTGCCTGTCGAGCGGCCCAGCGATCCGGTGAGCGGTACCCGCGTCGGTTTCGGTGTCGGGCCCCCGACCTGCGGTGTGTCGCATATGTGACTGTTGGTGGCTTCTTGTGCGCGTCCTGTTGGCGGGACCGCGGCGACAGACCTACCTTCGTCCCGGTGCGGGGGCCGGAACGGACGAATGGGTCCGGGCCGGAAGCATGGTCCGAGAGGTACGACCGGAGGCAGTGCATGCGCGACGCGGACAACATCCCTCGCACCCAGTTCCCGACGAACGACCGGCCCCGCCGGCTCGGGTCCGTGGTCGACGCCGGCGGGCAGGTCACCAACCAGCCGATCAACGAACGGTCGTACCGCCGGACGCCGGAGCCGGCGGAGACGGCCCGGATGCCGAGCCAGCCCGCCGAGCGGACCCGCGAGGACGACGAGCCGGGCTTCGTCATCCACCTGCCGATCCGGGTGCCGAATCTGGCGGCGGCGACCGTGCTGGCCGGTCGGGTCGCGGTGTCCCTGGGCTTCCTGCCCGAGTTGGACGCCGGCGAGACCACCGTCTCCAACGCCGACGATCAGAACAACCGGCACCGGGTTTTCTGTGACCTACTGCTGCCCGACCGGTCCCGCTGCCCCCAGGGGTACGAGCACGAGGGGCGCTGCGGGGAGCTGCCGGCCGCGCCGGAGCAGCGTCCCGTACCTCGTCCGGCCAGCGGACCGTAGGCTGTCCCTCGAACAATTCCGCACCGAGAGGGAGCCCTTCAGCGATGCAGAAGTGGGAATACTCCACGGTCCCGCTGCTGGTCCACGCGACCAAGCAGATCCTCGACAACTGGGGCGAGGACGGGTGGGAGCTCGTCGCCGTGGTCCCGGGCCCGAATCCGGACCAGCTGGTCGCCTACCTGAAGCGGCCCAAGGCGTGAGCAACGGTCCGCACGCGAAGCTCGCCGAGCTGGGTCTCGAACTGCCCGAGGTCGTGCCGCCGGTGGCCAGTTACGTCCCGGCCGTGCAGTCCGGGCAGCACGTGTACGTTTCCGGCCAGTTGCCGATGGCCGAGGGCAAGTTGCTGGCTACCGGCAAGGTCGGCGCCGGGATCTCCGCCGAGCAGGCGAAGGATCTGGCCCAGCGGTGCGGGCTCAACGCGCTGGCCGCCGTCGACTCGCTGGTCGGCTTGGAGAACGTGGTGAAGGTGGTCAAGGTGACCGGGTTCGTGGCCTCCGCGCCCGGCTTCACCGGTCAGCCCGCCGTGATCAACGGTGCCTCGGATCTCTTCGGCACCGTCTTCGGGGAGGCTGGCCGGCACGCGCGCAGCGCGGTGGGTGTGGCCGAGTTGCCCCTGGACGCCCCGGTGGAGGTCGAGCTGATCGTCGAGGTCGCCTGACGCGTCCCATCGCCCCGCGATCTTGCACTTCCTGCTCGGACGAAAGCCCTGAACCGGGATGAATCAGGGGCCGCAAGTGCAGGATCGTGGGGTGTGGCGAGCGGGGTCGTACGATCGCAGCCATGAGCGGGCACGTGACGGGGGCGGTGGCGGCGCTTGCCGACGAGTTGCCCCGCTGGGTTTCACTGCTGCGTGCGCCGAACCCGGGGCCGATGACCCTCGACGGCACCAACACCTGGGTGCTGCGCGCGCCAGCGGCCGAGTCGGGCATCGTGGTCGACCCGGGGCCGGCGGACGAGGGGCACCTGACCCGGATCACCGAGCACGGCCCGGTCGGGCTGATTCTGATCACGCACGGCCACCCCGACCACACTGAGGGCGCGGCCCGGCTGAGTGAGCTGCTCGGCGGCGTGCACGTGCTCGCCGTCGACCCGGCGCACACCATCGGCGGCGAGCCGCTGACCGAACCGGGCGAGCACTTGGGCGGCTTCGGTCTGCACATCAGCCTGTTGCAGACGCCAGGCCACACCGCCGACTCGGTCTGTTTCCTGGTCGAGCACGGCGACGAGCGGGTGGTGCTCACCGGTGACACCATCCTCGGCCGGGGCACCACCGTGGTCGCCCACCCCGACGGGCACCTCGGTGACTACCTGAGCAGCCTGGAGCTGCTGTCCGCGTACCGGGGGATTCCGGCGCTGCCTGGACACGGCCCGGCACTGGCCGACTGCGCCGCCGCCGCCGACTTCTACCTCGCCCACCGCCGGGCCCGGCTCGACCAGGTCCGGGCGGCGGTCGCCGCCGGCGCCCACACCCCCGCCGACGTGGTGGCGACGGTCTACGCGGACGTGGACCGCTCACTCTGGTGGGCGGCCGAATGGTCGGTCCGGGCCCAGCTGGAGTACCTGGGCGTCGACACCGGGGAATCCGCGCCCGGGGTCAGTGGGTTGGAGCACATGTGACCTGCCCCGTGTGTGGAACCGTTGCCGTTCCCGGCGCGCGGTTCTGCCACAACTGTGGCGCCGCGCTGCCGGCCGCCGCCACGTTGCCGGCGGCCGAGCGCCGGGTGGTCACCGTGCTCTTCGGTGACCTCTCCGAGTTCACCTCCTGGTCGGAGGATCTCGACCCGGAACGCGTCGGTGCGGTCACCGACCGGGTGCTCGCCGCCCTCGCCGGTGCGGTGAAGACGTTCGGCGGGCACGTCGACAAGCTGACCGGTGACGGCATCATGGCGGTCTTCGGCGCCCCGGTGGCGCACGAGGACGACGCCGAACGTGCCGTCCGGGCCGCCCTGTCCATGCAACGGGCCGTCCGCCGGGTGCTCGACGACGAGCGGGGCGGCGGCGCGCCGCTCGGGCTGCGGGTCGGGCTGAACACCGGCGACGTCATCGCGGGCATCCAGGCCGCGATTGAATACACGGTCATCGGCGACACTGTGAACACCGCGGCCCGGCTCGCCGACGCCGCCGCCGTCGGGGCCGTCTACGCCGGTGGACGTACCGCCGCGGCCACCAGGCACGTCTCCTCCTGGCGGGCGCTGCGCCCACTGCGGCTCAAGGGCAAGCGTGAGCCGGTCGAGGCGTACGAGCTGCTGGGTCTGCTGGACGCGCCGGGCACCCGCTCGGGGCTCGGCGACGAGGCGCCGTACGTCGGCCGGGAGACGGAGATCGGTCGGGTCGCGGGCCGGCTCGCCGAGGTGATCGACCAGGGCGACCCACGGGTGCTGCTGATGACCGCCGAGGCGGGCATCGGCAAGTCCCGGTTCGCCGCCGAGGTGGAGCGCCTCGCCGCCGGGTACGACGTCGGTGCTGGTCGGTACGCGGCACACACCGGGGCCCGGGTGCTCTCGGTGCGCTGTGCGGCGTTCGGGGAGCGGCGACGCCTCGCACCCCTGGCCGATCTGGTGCGGGCCGCCGTCGGTCTGCCCAGCGACGCGTCCACAGCGCTGACCCGCCCGGCGGTTGAGGAGCGGCTGCGCCGGCTCGGGCAGCGGCTCGCCCGCTCCGGTGCGGAGACGCCGCCGATCGCCACGGAACAGCTGCTGGCCCTGCTCGGCTACGCCGAACTCCCGGCCCACGGTGGCAGCGACAGCGGCGAGTGGGGCGGATCGGGCACTCCGGCAGCGGACGCCGAGGTGGTGCCGAACGCGGTCGCCGACCTGCTCAGTGGGCTCGCCTCGGAGGCGCCGCTGGTGATCGTGGTGGACGACCTGCACGACGCCACCGCCGAGACGATCAGTGCCCTCGGGTTGACCCTGTCCAGGCTCACCGGCCCGGTGCTGGTGCTGCTGCTCGGCCGCCCCGAGCTGGTGCGTACCGCTGGCGCGCTGACCCGGGTCGCGGACGCCGAGGTGCACTCGCTGCCGCCGCTGCGCGGTGCCGACGCGGCCCGGCTGCTCACGACCTACCTCGGCGGCGGCAAGCTGCCGCAGGCCGACACCGACCGGTTGCTCGCCACCGCGCAGGGCAACCCGTTCTACCTGGCTGAGCTGGTCACCCTGCTTATCGAACGGGGTGCGCTCACCACCGAATCAGTGCGCGGCGCCGCCTCGACGCGGGGTGCCGCGGGGGATCGGTCCGCCTCCGGCGAGCGGGAGCAGAGCGGGTCGACCGGCTGGCGGCTGGTACCGGGCTCGCTGGGCAGCCGGCTGCTCTCCCGGGACCTCGCCGCCGTGCTCGCAGCGCGGATCGACGCGTTGCCGCCGGACGCCCGGTCGGTGCTGCGCGACGCCGCGGTCACCGGTGACACGGTGCCGACCGGCGCTCTGGAGGCGATGCGGGAGCAACGCGGCGGTCGCGACGGTCGGCCGTCGGCAGTGGTCGCCGTCGAGCTCGACCGGGCGGTCGAGGAGTTGCTGCAACGCCGCATGCTGCACCGCTCGCGTGCCGGCTACTCGTTCGCCACACCGCTAATGCGGGAGGCCGCGTACGCAGGGGTGAGCAAGGCCGAGTTGGCTGAGCGGCACGCGGCGCTGGCCCGCTGGGCGGCGCCGACGGACGAGACCACGGCCAGCATGGTGGGCGGGTTCACCGACGAGGCCCGGGACGACTTCGTGGCGACGCACGTCGAGCGGGCCGCCACGCTCGCCGACGCGGTGAAGCTGCGCCCCGACGCGCCGGCCCGGGCGGTGGTTCCGCTCGGCGTCGCCGCGCTCGGCCGGGCCGCCCGCCGGTCGCTCTCCGCCGGTGAGCCGGCGATGGCGGTCGAGTACGCCGAGCGCGCCACCGAACTGGCCCGTGACGGGGTGCCGGCAGCCGATCGGGTGGTGCACGCGCGGGCGTTGCTCCAGATCGGCCGGGTCACCGACGCGTTGGCGTACGCCGAGAAGATCGCCGCGAACGCGGGGGACGAGGCCACACGGGTCAGCGCCCTGCTGTTGGCGGGGCAGGCCCAGGAGACCCTCGGCGATCAGGGCCGGGCGGTGACCGCATGGCAGGAGGCCTTGCAGGTCGCCACCGAGGGTCGGCTGCCCACGCAGCGCGCCACGGCGATGCGCCGGCTCGGCATGGCCGACTTCGTGGCCGGGCGGCTAAGTCAGGCGAGCAGCCGGTTGGCGGCCGCGTACCAGGTCAGCCTCGGTGCGCAGGACCGACGCGGGCAGGCGTGGTCCCTACAGAACCTGGCCTGGGTGACCACCACCCGGGGTGACTTCGCCGGGACCGACGCGGTGCTCGGCCGGGCCGCCAGACTCTTCGCCGAGCTGAAGGACCCGTACGGGCGGGCCTGGCTGCGCGGCACCACGGCGTTCGCCCGGCTGCTCGCCGGCCGACTGCGCGAGGCGTGTCGGATGGCGCAGGTGTTCCTGCCGTTCGGCGAGCGGGTCGGTGAGGCGTGGGCGGTGGGCACGTTGCGCGCGGTGGCGGCGTTCGCCACGGCCGAGCTGGGTGACCTGGCCGAGGCGGACCGGGAGGCCCGGCGGGCGTACCGGGAGTTCGCCGCCGCGTCCGACGACTGGGGGCGCGGGTTCGCCCTGGTGGTCCGGGCGGTGGTGGCGCGCGGCCTGGGCGAGCCGGAGCACGCCGCCGACCTGCTCACCGACGCCCTGGCGTACGCGGAGCGCACCTCGCATCCGCTGCTCACCGGGATGGCCGGCACACTGCGCGGCTTCGTCGCGTTGGACATGGGCGACTGCGAGACGGCCGAGCGGGTGGCCCGCGCGGTGCTGACCGCCGTGGAGCCGCACAACCCGCAGGCTCCGGCGCAGGTGGCGCCCCGGGTGCTGCTGGCGACGGCCCGTCTCGCCGCCGGCGACTCGGCGACAGCGGTCGGGCTGCTCGCCCCGGTGGCCACGGCCGCCGCGAACGCACCCTCGCTGCTCTTCTCCCGCCGCCAGACGATGGCTCAGTACGCTGCGGCGCTGCTCGCGCACGGGCAGCGGGAGCAGGCGTTGGACTGGGCACGTCGTGCGGTCACCGCACCGGCCGAGGACGTGCGCAGCCAGGTGATCGCGGCGAGTGTGCTGGCCGAGGCGTTGGCCGCCTGCGGTCGCCCGGCGGAGGCGGTGTCCTGCGCGCAGGAGGCGGTCCGCCTGGCGTACGCCACCGAGCAGCGCAGCGAACGAGCCGCAGCCGACGCCCTGCACACCCGCCTGACCGCCCTGGTCTAACCCCGCCCACACCCACCCCTGTCGATGCCCTCACCCACCCCTGTTGATCAAGAGGTTCGCGTCAGGATCCGGGCTACCGGTGACCGAAAGCTCTTGATCAACGCGACCCTGGGGGTGGGGGTGCAGGTTCTGCCGGTTCTGGGGATGTGGTGGTCTCGGGGAGCGGCTAGCGTGTCACCACCGCGTACGGGTCCACATTGGGGACCGTCGCCGTGCCTGGGGAGGCCGTTCATGAAGCTGCCGCGATCCATCGCGGGCTGGACCATCGCGGTCTTCGGCGTGTTGGCGCTGGTGATGGGCGCGGTTGGGCTGCTCTGGCCGGAGGCGCAGCTGCGCATGCTCGGGTTCGAGGTGCCGGCGACGCGGTCCGTCGGTGACCACACCGGGACGTTCCTGCTGGCGTCCTCGATGGCGGCCTTCAACATGGGCGTCTACTACCTGCTCGCCACGGTGACCGAGTGGCGGGTGTTCTACCGGTTCACAGTGGTCTTCCGGCTGGTCACGTTCACCGTGTTCACCATCGCGGTGCTGGCCGACATCGCTCCCGACCGGTTCTTCGGTGTGGCGGCGTGGGAAGGGCTGGGCGCCGTGGCCACCGCCATCGGTCTGCGTCTGGACGCCCGGCGGGGCATCCCGGCCGGCGGGGTCGGATCGTCCGAGGGTGCCGGGACGACTGCGGTCGCCGAGGAGGGTACCGGTCCCGCCGGTGCGGCTCCGGCGGACGCGGTGCGCTGAGCCATCGGTCGGGTTGGGTATTTTCGAGCGGTGACCGACACCCCGACCGGCGGCCTGCCAGTGCCGATCGTGCCCGGCCTGACTGATTTGCGGGTCTTTGCCCGGGGCGGGTACGCGACCGTCTACCAGGCCACCCAGATCTCCGTGGGTCGCGAGGTCGCCGTCAAGGTGGAGAACCGGACGCTGGACAGCGAGCGCGATCAGGCCCGCTTCCTGCGCGAGGCGCGGGCGGCGGGCCGGATGTCGTCCCACCCGCACGTGGTGGACCTTTTCGACGTCGGGGTCACCGTCGATCAGCACCCCTACCTGATCATGGAGCTCTGCGACGGCTCGTACGCCGAACGGATGCGCACCTCGCCGCTCGGCCCGGTGGAGGCCCGCGACCTCGGCATCAAGATCGCGGACGCGCTGGCCCACTCGCACGCCGCCGGGGTGCTGCACCGGGACGTGAAGCCGGCCAACATCCTCCACTCGCATTTCAACTCGGCGGTGCTCGCCGACTTCGGGCTCGCCGTCCTCGCCGAGCACCGGGACGCCTCGGTCACGCTGGAGGTGCTCACCCCGGCGTACGCACCGCCGGAGATGTTCAGCCACAGCCCGCCGTCACCGGCCGTCGACGTGTACGCGCTCTGCGCCACCCTCTACGCGGTGATGCACGGCCGGCCGCCGCGCTGGCAGTCCGAGCGCAACCCGAGCCTGGTCACCGTGCTGGAGATGTTCAACCAGCCGCTCCCCGCCCTGCCCGGGGTGCCGGACGAACTGATCGACGTGCTGCGCATCGGCATGGCAAACGATCCGGGCGAGCGTCCCTCCGCCCTCGAGTTGCACGACCTGCTCACCAATATCCCACTCGGCTCGCCGGCGACACCGGTGAGCGGCGCTCCGGTCAGCGGTGCCGCAACGCTCTCCGGCCCGTACGCGGCCAGCCAGCCGGTGCCCCGACCGCCCATCGAGGACACTCAGCGAACCGACCCCGCCGGTCGACGATGGCGGCGCTGGCTCTTCGGCGGCGCCGGGGTGCTCGCGCTCGCCGCCTCCGCGACCGCCGGGGCCTGGGTCGCCGACCGGGCGCCACCACCCGCCCCGTACCCGTCGGCCACCCAGATCGCCGCACCGGCGACCGGGCCGCTGCCCGGCTGTGCGACCGGCACCGGTGCGCCCACCGCCCTGCCCGAGGGTGCCCGGTGCCTGCCCGAGCTGGAGTGCTTCGGCCCGATGCGGATCCGCGGCAGCCGCGCCGAGGCGGCTCGACTGTCCTGCGCCGGCCGACACACCTGGGAGACGTACGCCGAGGGCATCCTGCCGGTGTCGCTGGTCGGCGCGGACTACGACGAGGTGGCCGCCGCTGAGCCGGTGCGGCAGGTGTGCAGCGCGAGGACGTTCCGGTTGACCACCGGGATCGCCGAGGCGACCGGTTGGCACCTGGAGGTGCTACCTCCGGTCGACGGCAGCATCGACCGGACCTACCGGTGTCTGGCGGGGCGCGGTGTGGACGCGCTCTCCGCGCCCACGCTCACCGGCCGCTGAGCCCGTTCGACCCGCGGCGGCGGTCACGCACCGCACGCAACGCGTCCCGGGGGTCCAGGGCGTCGAGGGTGTCCGCGTCGATCCCGTACGGCATCAGCTCGGGCGGCCCGAGGGCTGCCGACCGGTCCGCCGGCTCCGGATCGTCGACCTGCCGAGCGGCGGAGACGGCAACCCCGGCGATCATGGTCATTAGCACGCAGAGTAGCGCGAGAACCACGCCGAGGAGGTCCTGTCGGCGCCACACCACCAGCATGACCAGCGGCGCAAGGGCTCCGAGCGCCGCGAGCACCGCCACCGTGCGCGCATCAGGTCTGGACAATCGGCTCACCCGTCCAGCATGTCGCGGCCAGGCCGGCTGTCAACCGCAGAGCCGACCGCCGCGCCGATCGACGTCGATCCGAGCTGTCCACTCGACAGGGTCCACCGCGTCCACACGGATTGGACAAGAACGGCTACTCTCGGTGTTCCGCAGGCCCTTCCGGTAGCGAGGTCGCCCATGAACTCAGGCAGTTCGCAGTCCCGGCTCCGCTCGATCGCGTCGACGCTGGCGGTCGCTCTCACTCTCGTGCTCGCCGCTGCGGCCGGTTGCGACAGCCGGGAGGAACCGGAGCTGCCGTCGGTGCAGGAGAAGATGCGCGAGACGCACATCTACGGTCAGTCCAAGCTGCGGATCGGTGTCGCCACCAACGAGCCGCTGATGGGTGAGCTGCGAAACGGCCAGCACGTCGGGTTTGACGTCGAGATCGCCCGGTACGTCGCGGCCTCCCTCGGCTACGAGGGGGAACAGCGGCTGGAGTTCGTGTCGGTCGCCACCGAGGACCGCATCCCGTCGCTGCAAGGCGGCACCGTCGACCTGGTGGTGTCCAGCTTCTCCATGACGGAAGACCGTAAGCAGCTGGTCAGCTTCGCCGGGCCGTACTTCGTCACCACGCAGGAGGTGATGGTGCCGGTTCGACTCAAGGACAAGGTCCGCACCATCGAGGATCTGCGCGATCCGGCGTACAAGGTCTGCACCAGCGGCGGCTCCACCACGGAGGCCGAGTTGGAGAAGCACCAGGTCAAGACGTTCGTGGTGAAGGACGTCGGCGACTGCGTCGACGGCATCCGGAAAGGCCGGTACGACGCGGTCAGCTCCGACGAGTCGATCCTTGCCGGTTTCCTGGCCAGCTTCCCCAAGGAGTTCGAGATCGTGGACATGCCGTTCGGCACCAGCGAGTTGCTGGGCATCGGCGTGCCGATCGGTGATCCCGCGCTGCGCGACCTGGTCGCGTTCTTCCTGCAGAAGAGCTACGAGCAGGGCCGCGACGGAGATGCCAGCCCTTGGCAGACCGCGTACAACCGGACCCTGGGCCCCTGGCTGAAGGCCGAGAAGCGCCAGCCGCAGCCGCTGGAGGTCCCGAAGCTTGTCGACTTCGACGACAAGGCGCCCGCGAAGTGAGCGCGGCACCGACCGCCACCAGCGGCGACGGGCCGGTCCCGCCGCCCCGGACGTCAGTGCCCGGCGGCGACGCCGGGCCGGCGATCGACGGTACGGCCGCAGCGCCGCCGGCCGTCGATCGTCCAGCGGCTGGCGCAGGAGCTGACGTTGCCTGGCCGGCCGGAGTGCCGGTCGCCGAACCGGCCGAACCGGTCGTCGCCGCGGTTGAGCCCGGCCGGGTCCGGTGGGATCCGGCGGAGCGCCGCGCCCGCGCCAGCCAGTCGTTCTGGACGGCAGTGGTGGGCGTACCGGCGATCTTCTCCGTCCTCCGCCTCGGCGTGGAGGCCGGCGGGGAGCTCCAGACCACGCTGCTGCTGGTGGCCAACGTCGGGCCGGTCAACCTGCTCGCCGGTTTCCTGACCACGGCGGCCCGGCTGCTCTCCACCGGGCTGGTCGCCGTCTTCGCGCTCGGCGCGGTACTGGCCGTCAGCGCGGATCGACTTCCGCCGGGCACCCGCCGCCGCCCGCTCTTCGCCCGCTGGGCCGACATCACCCCGGCCTGGGTGGTGCTGGCCAGCTTCCTGCTCGCCCTGATCACCTGGCCGTTGCTCTATCTGCCGTTGCTGTTGCCGGCGTTCGTGGCGGCGTTCCAACTGCGCCCGGCGCGGCTGCACGAGCGGGTGGTGCCTCGGCTGCTGCTGATCGTCGCGCTGCTCGCCGGGTACGGCTTGCGAGATGCGATGCGGCAGGGCGACGAGTGGCTGGTGCTGGCGCTCATCGTGGTGCCCCCGCTGCTGGCGCTCTTCGTCGCGGGGCCGCTGCCGGGCATGGTGATCCGGCCGCTGGCGTCGGTGACCGAGGTGGCGGTGCTGGCCACCCTGATCTGGGCCGCGGTGCCGGTGATCACCACACCGGTGTTGCCGCTGACCGTCACCACGGTGGGCCCGGAGAGTGGGCCCACCGAGGACGTACGCGGGCACGTGGTCACCACCGACGACGTCAACATGGTGATCCTTCAGGAACGGGGTGGCGTCCGGTACGTCCCGGTCGGTCTGGTCCGCGCCCAGGTGCTCTGCCCGAGCGAGGAGGAGCTGCCCCGCCACCAACTGCGCATTCACGACTTTCACGTCGAGGATTCGCTGTTGGAGGGCATGGGTCGTCGGGTCCGCCCGGTCCACCGCATCGACGCCGCCTGCCGTACCCCAGCCTGACGGCCCCACCGGGGTCGGCCCGTGCGTGATCGACTCGGCTTTCCGGAAGTCGGGGCATCACCGATGCTTGGACACCGCGAGTTCAAGAAAACCGAGTCGATCTTGCGGGCGTCAGTAGGACTTGTCCTGGCCGAGGACGTGCTGGGCCACGAAGTTCAGGATCATCTCGCGGCTGACCGGGGCGATCCGGCCGGCCCGGACGGCGCCGAGCAGGGTCGCCACCCCGTACTCGGTGGTCATGCCGGCCCCACCGAGCACCTGCACGGCGGTGTCCACGGCGAGCGCGGCGGCCTCCCCGGCCGCGTACTTGGCCATGTTGCCGGACACCCCGGCCTCCAGGTCGCGGCCGGCGTCGTACAGGGTGGCCGCCTTCTGGATCATGAGGCGGGCCAGTTCCACCTGCACCGCCGCGTGTGCCAGCGGGTGCGACACCCCCTGGTGGGAGCCGATGCTCCGACCACCCCAGACCTTGCGGGTGGCGGTGTACTCACTGGCCCGCTCGATGGCGTACCGGCCGGTGCCGGCGCCCATCGCGGCCACCGTGATCCGCTCCGGGTTGAGCCCGGCGAAGAGCGCCGGCAGCCCGGCGTCCAGCGACTCACCGAGCAGCGCGTCGGCGGGCACCCGCACGTCGTCCAGGTAGAGCAGGAACTGGTTCTCCGGGGACACGATCTCCATGTCCAACTTGGACCGGGTCAGCCCGGCCGCGTCGGTCGGCACCAGGAACAGCGCCGGCTTGAGCTTCTGCGGAGACGCATCCGCTGAACCGGCTGGGCCGTCATCGACGGCGACACGGGCCACGACCAGCACGTGACCGGCCTCGTCGACTCCGGAGATGTAGCACTTGCGGCCGTTCAGCAGCCAGCCGTCGCCGTCGCGGCGGGCCACAGTGCCGAGTCGGTGGAAGTTGGAACCGGCCTCGGGCTCGGTGATCGCGAAAACGATCTTCTGGGAGCCGTCGGCGAGGCCCGGCAGGTGCCGCTTGCGCTGTTCCTCGGTGCCGTGCCGACTGAGCACCGTCGCCGCGATGGCGGGGGAGACCACAAGCAGCAGCAGCGGACAACCCGCCGCCGCCAACTCCTCGCAGACGATGGCCAGCTCGGTGATGCCACCGCCCCCGCCGCCGTACTCGGTGGGGATGTTGACCCCCAGGTAGCCGAGCCGTCCGGCCTCCGCCCACAGTTCGGTGGTGTGTTCACCGGCCCTCGCCTTCTCGACGAAGTAGGAGTGACCGTACCGGCGGCCGAGCGCCCGCACGGCGTCGCGCAGCTGGTCCTGCTCGGGGGTGAGGTCGAAGGTCATCGGGGGTCCTTATCGTCGACAACGGCCAACACGGCGCCCGTCTGCACCTGACCGCCGGTCGGCACCGGCAGCTCGGCGACCACGCCGTCGATCGGGGCGAGCACGGGATGTTCCAGCTTCATCGCTTCCAGCGTGAGCAGCGGATCGCCGGCCGAGACCCGCTGGCCGACCTGGACGTGCACCCGGGTCACCACGCCGGGCAGCGGCGCGAGCAGCGACCCGGCCGCCACCGCCGCGGTGGGCAGCGGGAGACGCGGCAGCTCAGCCAGGCTCGCCGCCCCGTCCGGGCCGTCCACGAAGACAGCCGACCCCACCCGGTGTACGCGGTACGCGCGCCGAACCCCGTCGACGTCGAGCACCACCCGGTTCGGGGTGGCCTCTACCAGCGCCACTGTGGGTGCCGTCGGCCGCTCGGCGGACTCCTCGGCCGCCGACGTGCTGGACCAGTCGGCGAGCCGACCGGCCCGGTCCAACCGGTAGCGGATCTCGATCTCGTCGCCGTCCGGTCCGACGAAGCGGGTGGTCTGGGGAACGGCGGGCACGTTGCGCCAACCGGAGGGGAGCCCGGGGAGCACCGGTGCGGTCGCCCGCCGTTGGGCGGCCGCTGCCAGTGCAGCGGCGAGGGCGGTGATCGGCAGCCGGTCGGCGGGGAGCAGCGGGGCGAAGACCTCCGGGTGCCGGTCCAGGAAACCCGTGTCGATCTCCACGGCGGCGAACGCGGGACTGCGCAGCACCCGGACCAGCAGGTCCCGGTTGGTGGTCACCCCGTGCAACTCGGCCCGGGCCAGCGCGCTGGCCAGCAGTCGGGTCGCCTCCGCGCGGGTACGACCCCAGGCGATCAGCTTCGCGAGCATCGAGTCGTAGTGCACCCCGACCACCGAACCGGCCACCACACCGGAGTCGAGCCGCAGACCCGGCCCGGCCAGCCCACCGAACTCGGCCGCCACCGCGCCGACGCCGAACCGGTGCAGGGTCCCGGTGGCCGGTCGCCAACCCGCCGCCGCGTCCTCGGCGCAGAGGCGTACCTCGACCGCGTGCCCGGTGCTCGCCGGCAGGGCCGCCGGCAGCGGCTCACCCTCGGCGACGAGCAGTTGCAACCCCACCAGGTCCAGTCCCGTGCACAACTCGGTGACCGGATGCTCCACCTGAAGGCGGGTGTTCATCTCCAGGAAGAAGAACTCACCGCCCGGGGCGAGCAGGAACTCCACGGTGCCCGCGCCCAGATAGTCGACAGCCCGTCCGGCGGCCACCGCCGCCTCGTGCAACGCCGTCCGCACCCGCTCCGGAACGACCGCCGGCGCCTCCTCGACGATCTTCTGGTGCCTGCGCTGGATCGAGCACTCCCGGTCACCGAGGGCCACCACTCGACCGTGGGCGTCACCGAAGATCTGCACCTCGACGTGCCGGCCGCGTTCGACGTACCGCTCGATGAAGACAGTGCCGTCGCCGAACGCGGCGGCCGCCTCGCGGCGCGCGGAGGCGACGGCCTCGGCCAGTTCGTCGGCGGTCCGGACGATCCGCATGCCCCGGCCACCACCGCCTGCGGACGCCTTCACCAGCACCGGAAAGTCCGCGATCTCGTCGGTGTCGGTCCAACTCGGCAGCATCGGTACGCCCGCCTCGGCGAGCAGCGCCTTCGCCGCCAGTTTGTCGCCCATCGCGGCGATCACCTTGGCCGGCGGGCCGACCCAGGTCAGACCGGCGTCGGTCACCGCCGCCGCGAACTCGGCGTTCTCGGCGAGGAACCCGTAGCCGGGGTGGACGGCGTCCGCGCCGCTGCGCCGGGCCGCGTCCAGGATCAGGTCGACCCGCAGGTACGTCTCGGCCGGCGAACTCCCCGGCAGGCGTACGGCCTGGTCGGCCTCGGCCACGAACGGCGCGTCGGCGTCCGCGTCCGAGTGCACGGCGACCGTCTCCACGCCCATCGCGCGGCAGGTGGCGAAGACCCGGCGGGCAATCTCGCCCCGGTTGGCCACAAGCAGTCTGTTGATCATGAGTGGCCCCTCTACATCCGGAAGACGCCGAAACCGTCGGCGCCCTTCACCGGTCCGTTGTGGATAGCCGAGAGGCAGAGCCCGAGGACGGTTCGGGTGTCCCGGGGGTCGATCACCCCGTCGTCGTAGAGCCGGCCGGAGAGGAAGAGCGCGCCGGACTGCGACTCGATCTGCTGCTCGACCATCAAACGCATCGCCGCGTCGGAGTCCTCGTCGTAGTCGCGCCCCCGCGCGGCAGCCGCCTGCCGGGCCACGATCGACAGCACCCCCGCGAGCTGAGCCGGGCCCATCACCGCCGACTTGGCGTTCGGCCAGGTGAACAGGAATCTCGGCTCGTACGCCCGGCCGCACATGCCGTAGTTGCCGGCGCCGTAGGAGGCGCCCAGGTTCACCGTCAGGTGCGGCACCGTCGAGTTCGACACCGCGTTGATCATCAGGGCGCCGTGCTTGATGATGCCGCGCTGCTCGTACTCGGTGCCCACCATGTAGCCGGTGGTGTTCTGCAAGAAGATCAACGGGGTGTCCGAGGTGTTCGCGAGCTGGATGAACTGGGCCGCCTTCTGCGCCTCCGCGCTGAACAGCACCCCTCGGGCGTTCGCCAGCACCCCCACCGGGTATCCGTGCAACTCGCCCCAACCGGTGACCAGCGCGTCCCCGTACGCCGGCTTGAACTCGTCGAAGTCGCTGCCGTCCAGGATCCGGGCCAGCACCTCCCGGGGGTCGAACGGCACCTTCAGGTCGGCGCTGGTGATGCCGAGCAACTCCTCCGGGTCGTACTTCGGCGGCTGCGGCACCGCCGTACGCGGCGACGGGCCCTGCTTGCGCCAGTTCAACCGGCGGACGCACTGCCGGGCCAGCCGGATGCCGTCCCGCTCGTCGGCGGCCAGGTAGTCGGCGAGCCCGGACGTGCCAGCGTGCATCGCCGCGCCACCCAGCGACTCGTCGTCGGTGACCTCGCCGGTCGCCATCTTCACCAGCGGCGGACCGGCCAGGTAGACCTGTGACCGGTCCCGAATCATGATCACGTGGTCGGACATCCCCGGCACGTACGCGCCACCGGCCGTGGCGTTGCCGAAGACCACGCTGACAGTGGGGATGCCGGCCGCCGAGAGCCGGGTGAGGTCACGGAACACCCGACCACCGGGAATGAAGATCTCCGCCTGCGTGGGCAGGTCCGCCCCGGCCGACTCCACCAGATTGACCATGGGCAGCCGGTTGGCCAGGGCGATCTCGCCGGCCCGCCGGGTCTTCGCCAGCGACCACGGGTTCACCGCGCCGCCGCGTACCGTCGGGTCGTTGGCGACGATCAGGCACTCCACGCCCTCGACCACCCCGATGCCGGTGACCACGCTGGCCCCGACCGGGAAGTCCGAGCCGTACGCGGCGACCGGCGACAACTCCAGGAACGGGCTGTCGGCGTCCACCAGCAGCTCGATCCGCTCCCGGGGGAGCAGCTTGCCGCGGGCGTGGTGCCGGGTCACGTACTTCTCGCCACCACCTGCCCGCGCCTGGTCCAGCGCGGCGTCCAACTCGGTCAACCGCTCCAGCAAGGCCGCCCGGTTCGCCAGGTACGAGGGCGCGGACGGATCGACCGCGCTGTCCAGGGTGGTCATAGGCCCATGCCTTTCGCGATGATCTCGTTCATGATCTCGGTGGTGCCGCCGCCGATGCCGAGGATCCGCGCGTCGCGGTAGTGCCGCTCCACCTCGGCGTCGCGCAGGTAGCCGAACCCGCCGTGCAGCTGCAACGCCTGGTCGACGACGTGGTCGCAGGCGGCCACCGCCACGTTCTTCGCCATCGCCACCTCGGTCACCACCGGCTCGCCGGCCGCGACCCGACCCGCCACTGCGTGCACGTACGACCGGGCCGCCTCGGCCCGGGTGTGCATCTCGGCCAAGCGGTGCCGGATCAGCTGCCGGCTGGCCAGCGGGCGCCCGAAGGTCTCCCGGTCCCGACACCAGCGCACCGCCAACTCGACGCAGCGCTGCGCTGTCGCGTACGCCTGGGTCGCCAGCGACAGCCGTTCCGCCGCGAAGTGCTGCATGATCGCCAGGAAGCCGGTGTTCTCCGCGCCGATCCGGTTGGCGACCGGCACCCGCACGTCCGCGAAGGACAGCTCGGCGGTGTCCGAGCAGTGCCAGCCCAGCTTCTCCAACCGGCGTCCCACTGTGAACCCGGGCGACCCCTTGTCGATGACCAGCAGGGTGAGTTCACCGCTGCCGGGGAAGTCCGTACACACCGCCGTGGTCACGAAGTCGGCCCGGTGCCCGCTGGTGATGTACGTCTTCGACCCGTTCACCACATAGTGGTCGCCGTCGCGGCGGGCGGTCGTGCGGATGCCAGCCACGTCCGAACCGCCGTCCGGCTCGGTGATGGCCAGCGCGCCGATCATCGTGCCGGACAGCGTGGGCCGCACGTACCGCTCGATCAGGCTGTCGTCGCCCGGGGACGAGACGCCACCGAGCCGACCGCCCAGCGAGCCACCGGTGCGGGCACCGGCCGCCGCGACCATGTGCGGCAACGCGATCCCGTGCGTGAACAGGGCCGCCACCAGCCCGGACGAGCCGCCGGAGCGGATCAGCTCCTCGGTCACGATGATCGAGTCCAGCAGGTCACCGCCGCTGCCACCGACCGACTCCGGGAAGCCGATGCCGAGCAGGCCGAGCTTCGCGGCGGTCGCGTGCAGCCCTCGGGGCACCTCGCCGGTCCGCTCCCAGTCGTCCAGGTGCGGCAACACCTCCCGGGTCACGAACGCCCGGGTCAGCTCGCGTAGTTGCCGGCGCTCCGGGGTGTCCACGATGCTCATCGGGATGCCCCCGTCGGTAGGTCGGCAGGCAGGTCGACGATCCGGGCGCGCAGCAGCTCGCCGAGCGCCTTGGCCTGCGGGTCGAACCGGGTGGACGCGGCCACCCCGGCGCCGAGCAGGCCCTCGATCACGAAGTTGACAGCACGCAGGTTCGACAACTCGTAGCGCCGCACCGACAGCGGCGCGGTCTCCGGCACCAGCTCGGCCAGCCGTTCGACTGTCAACCAGGTCCGCAACCAGGCGTACCCGGCGTCGGACCGCGCCCAGACACCGAGGTTGGCGTCGCCGCCCTTGTCCCCGGAGCGTGCGCCGACCACCTCGCCGAGCGCCCCGCGCCGGGTCGGGCCGTCGACCGCCGCGCCGCCACCCGGGGCCGACTCGTCCTGTGAGATGGGGACGGTGCGGATCGGCGGGGCGATCGGCACCCGCTCGCCGCCGGGTAGCACCGCGACGTGCGCCACCGCGTCCTGCGGCACCGCGTCGGCGGTGAAGACGCCGTACGGTGTCGCGTCACCGGGCACTGTGGTCAGCGTGCATCCCGGGTACGAGGCCAGGGCCAACTCCACCGCGGCGGCCGAGAACGCCCGCCCGGCCCGGGCCTTGTCGCCGTCGCGCAGGTGTACGTGCAGCAGGGCGCTGGCCGCCTCGGTGTCGGCGGCGTCCGGGTGGTCGGTCCGGGCCAGCGTGAACTCCAGCCCGTCCTTGCCCACCGCCTCCTCGACCTGCCCCCGGACGAGTGCTGCCTTCGCCACGATGTCCAGCCCGCAGAGGACGAACGTCATCGAGTTGCGGAAGCCGCCGAGGTTGTTGACGCCCACCTTGAGCGTGGACGGTGGTGGCGTGCCCCGCACACCGGAGACCCGGACCCGGTCCGGCCCGTCGGGGTGCAGCGTCACCGTGTCCAGTCGGGTGACCACGTCCGGCCCGAGGTACGCCGGCCCGCCGATCTCGTAGAGCAGTTGGGCGGTGACCGTCTCCACAGTGACCGCGCCGCCGGTACCCGGATGCTTGGTGACCACCGAGGAGCCGTCGGGGTGCACCTCGACGATCGGGAACCCGGGCCGGTGACCGCCGTCGGGCAGCTCGGTGAAGAAGCTGAAGTTGCCGCCGGTGACCTGCGCACCGCACTCGACGAGGTGCCCCGCCACGGTGGCCCCGGCCAGCTCGTCGAGGTCGTCGCGGCCCCACCCGTACCTGGCGATGGCCGGGCCGACCACGAGCGACGCGTCGGTGACCCGGCCGGTGACCACCACGTGCGCGCCGGCGTCGAGGCAGGCGGCGATCCCGAACGCGCCGAGGTAGGCGTTCGCGCTCAACGCGTCCGGTCGCTGGATCGTGTCGCCCTCGACGTACCCGACCTGCGTCGGCAGGCCGAGTCGGTATGCGAGCTTCTCGATGGCGGCGGCCAGGCCGGCCGGGTTCAACCCGCCGGCGTTGGTCACGATCCGCACCCCTCGGTCGAGTGCGGTGCCGAGGCAGGTCTCCAGTTGCCGCAGGAACGTCTTCGCGTAGCCCAGGTCGGGGTCGCGCAGGCGATCCCGGGCAAGGATCAGCATGGTCAACTCAGCGAGGTAGTCGCCGGTCAGCACATCCAGCTCACCGCCGTCGAGCATCTCCCGCCAGGCGGTGAACCGGTCGCCGTAGAAGCCGGAGGCGTTGCCGATGCGGATCATGCCCGTACCCCGATCCCGCCGGCCGGCTGCCGGCCGTCACCCGGCGGCCCGGCGAAGGCCTGCGCCACGTCGAGCCACTCGTCGGCGACCGGCCCGGTGGCGACCAGAGCGAGGTCCGCGCGGTGTCGGCGCTGGGTGACCAGCAGGCAGAAGTCCCGAGCCGGGCCGGTGACGCGGTCGGCGGCGTCCGCCGGACCCCAGCTCCAGGTCTCCCCGCCGGGCCCGACCAGCTCGACCCGGACCGGTGCCGTCGGTGCCTCCCGGCCGTGCGCGGCGAAGCCGTGCCCGAGGGTACGCACGCCCAGGTGCGCAACGTGCCGGAGTCGGTCGCTGTCGGGTCGGACCACGTCGAGGGCGTCGGCCACGTCCGCGCCGTGCGCCCAGGTCTCCATCATCCGGGCGGTGGCCATCGAGCTGGCCGACATCCGGGTGCCGTACCAGGGCAGTTTGCCGCCGGCCGGAACGGCGGCCAGTGCGTCGACGAGCGCTGTGCGCCCGGCCCGCCAGCGGGCGAGCAGTTCGGCCGGCGGGGCGAGGAATTCCTCGGCACCGACGTCGACGAGTC
This sequence comes from Micromonospora noduli, assembly GCF_003264475.1. Classification (NCBI taxonomy): domain Bacteria; kingdom Bacillati; phylum Actinomycetota; class Actinomycetes; order Micromonosporales; family Micromonosporaceae; genus Micromonospora; species Micromonospora noduli. The sequence goes on from NZ_PYAC01000002.1 coordinate 108,102, forward strand.
GGGTCACGTCCGGCGCGACGGTGACCGTTGCGTAGAACGCCTCGGGATCGGTCGCGGCCAACAGCGCGACGTGGTCGGTCCAGGCGAGGTGGGCGATCTGATGCCCGATGCTCCAGCCCGGCGCGGGGGTCGGCCTCGCCCACTCGGCCACGGGCAGGGGAGCCACCAGGGCGTCCAGTTGGGCGGACTCGTCGGCCAGGTCCGTGAGCAGGTCGCTGAGGTCGACCATGGTGCCTCCGGTCGGTGGTGGCCGGTGCGGCCGGCGGTCAGGGCGTGAGCAGGGTGGCGAGCTGGCGCTTCCAGGTGGTCAACAGGGCGGCCCGGCGGGCGGAGTCGTCGCTGAGGAGGTTGGCCACCCCGAGCCCACGGAGCAGGTCGAGCGTGGCCTGCACCGCTTCGCGGACACCGGGTCGACGCTCGTCGACACCGAGCAGGGCGACGGTGAGCCGGTGCATCTCCCGCCCGACCGTCGCCTCCAGCGGCACCAGGGCGTCGCGCAGCTCCCGATCGGTGCGAGCGGCGACCCAGAGCTCAAGCGCGGCCACGAACAGCGGCCCGGTAAACGCCACGGCGAGCAGGTCGACGACCCGGTCCAACCGCTGCGGGCCAGCCGGCAGCGCCTCGGCCTCGGTGCGCAGCTCGTCGGCCCGGCGCTCGGCCAGATGGGCCACGGCGGCCGTCACCAGCGCCGCCTTCGTCGGGTAGTGGTGCAGCTGAGCCCCACGCGAAACACCGGCCCGCGCCGCGACCACTGTGGTCGTGGTGCCGGACCAGCCGTGCTCGATCAGGCAGTCGACGGTCGCCTCCAGCAGCCGGGCCTGGGTGGCGCGGCTGCGTTCCTGCTGAGGTACACGCGTCGATGCGGTGGGCACGGAGACAGCCTGGTGCCTACGAAACAAACAGTCAAGACTGACTTTTTCTGAGCTCGCGCGCGACACCCGGGTGGGCTCTGCGGTGGGGCGGCGCGGGAGGTGAGCCTGGGTGGTTGGTCTCGCTATGGAGCTGATGTCACAAACGAATCGCCGTCGACCAAGCCGGTCGACCGCGCCCGTAACGGCGCTCGTAACCGCGCCCGTCGAGCTCGTTCGAGGATCGGCCTACCGATCATCTACGGCTGATGCCGCAAACGATTCAGCTCCAAAGGCTCGCTGACCGGTATCCCGCCGCCGCCCGCCCGCCATGCGCCCGCCGCCCGCCCGCCGCCCGCCCGCCCGCCGCCCGCCCGTGCGCCTGCCCGCCTGCCTGCCGCCTGCCCGCCTGCCTGCCGCCTGCCCGCCGCCTGCCGTCCGGCTGCCGGCTCAGTGCTGGCTCAACGGCCGTCGCGGGGGCCGAAGGCGGTCAGCGCGTCGGCGTCGCTGTGCTGGGAGCGCAGGTACTCGTCCGCCCAGGCGGCGGCGTCGGGGAAGGTCGACTCCGCCGCCACGCGGGCGCAGGCCAGGTCCACGTCGAAGGCGGTGCGGCGCAGCTGGATGCCCGGCCCGAGCAGCGCCCACCACGCGCCCGCGCCCCCGTACGGCATGCCGATGCTGCCCGGGTTGACCACCAGACGCCGGTCGACCAGCCGGGTGAAGGGCATGTGCGTGTGGCCGCAGACCACCGTGGTGATCTCGGCGGACAGACCGTCGAACACCTCCGCCCAGCGCGCCATCCGGGAGTCGACGAGCACGACCTCCTCGTCATCGCGGGGCGTGGCGTGGCAGAACAGCGTCGGCCCGAGGCCGTCGATCTCCAACGTCGCCGTCGCCGGCAGCGCGCCGAGCCGGGCCACCTGGTCGGCGCGCAGCTGCCCGGCGGCCCAGTTCGACACCTCGATCGACGCCGGGCGGCCGGCCCGGGCCTCGACCAGCTCGCGGTCGGCATTGCCGCCGACCCAGCACACCCGGTCGCCCAGGCCGGCGAGCACGTCCAGCACCTCGACCGGTTGCGGGCCGGCGGCGATGTCGCCGGTGAGCACGATCAGATCGGCGGCGGCGACGTCCGGCTCGGCCAGTACGGCCTCCAGCGCCGGCAGGACACCATGGATGTCGGAGAGCACCGCAACTCGGTTCACCATGGCCCCACCCTCACCGCGGGCATCGCCTCCGGGCCAGCGATTCTGCGTCAGGCAGACGGCAAACGTCCCCGCCTACCGTCGGTGACGGCAGGCGGGGACGTCGGGTGCTGCTCAGACGCGGGCGCGACGGGCCAGGCGCTCCGGGTCCAGGATGATGATGCTCTTGCCGTCCAACCGCAGCCAGCCGCGCGAGGCGAAGTCGGCGAGCGCCTTGTTGACGGTCTCCCGCGAGGCGCCGACGAGCTGGGCGATCTCCTCCTGGGTGAGGTCGTGGGTCACCCGCAGAACGCCGCCGTCGCGGGTGCCGAAGCGGCCCGCCATCTGGAGCAGGTTCTTGGCGACCCGGCCCGGCACGTCCGTGAAGATCAGGTCGGCGAGCGAGTCGTTGGTCCGGCGCAGCCGCCGGGCGAGCACCCGGAGCAGCTGCTCGGCGATCTCCGGGCGGTTGTTGAGCCACGGCCGCAGCGCCTGCTTACGCAGCCGCACCAGCCTGGTGTCGGTCACCGCGGTGGCGGTCGCCGTACGCGGACCCGGGTCGAAGAGCGACAGCTCACCGACCATGTCCGACGGCCCCATCACCGCGATGAGGTTCTGCCGGCCGTCCGCTGCGCGGCGACCAACCTTGATCTTCCCGGACAGCAGGATGTAGAGGCTGTCACCGGGCTCGCCCTCATTGAAGACGATCTCGCCCTTGCGGACCTCGATCGTCTCCATCTCCTTGGCAAGCGCCTCGGCAGCTTCCGGGTCAACACCCTGGAAGATCCCGCTGCGGGCCAGTACCTCGTCCATTGCGCACCTCCGGTTGCGCGTGCCGTCCGTCGGCCGGGGCCGCCGTCCGCTGATCCCCTCGCGCGCCGCCAAGTCTAGGCGCACGTGAGCATGAATCAGAGGTCGCCCCTGGAATCTTGATCGGTGGGCGTAACCTGCCCGACGTGCTGACCGAGCCGACTCTGACCAGCCGCGCCGAGGACGGGCGCCACGTCCCGCTGCTCGTCTGGCGCGCGGACGTGCCCCTACGGGCCGTCAGCAGTGCCCCGCTGGGCGGTGGCATCGGGGTCCGGCGGTGGGTGTTGAACGCGACCGTACCGATGTCGTACGACCGGGATGACCCCGCGGCGCACCTGGCCTCAATCGCCGCCGAGCTGGCCCTCGACGGGCCCGGTGTTGGTCTGCTGACCGGCGTCGATGTGACCGAGGTGGTCGCGCGAACCGACGCCGGGGTGCGGGCCTGGGCGACGGTCGGGCTCGGCACGCCGGTGCCCGCGGCCGCGCCGACGCCGGCCGCGCTGGCCCCACACGTCGGCACTGTCAACATCGTGGTGTACGTGCCGGCCCGGCTCGCCGATTCGGCACTGGTGAATGCGGTGGCCACCGCGACCGAGGCGAAGACCCAGGCGATCACCGAGCTGGGGATGCCGGGGACCGGTACGCCCACCGACGCGGTCACAGTGCTCTGCCCGGTGGACGGGCCGGAGGCCGCGTACGGCGGGCCGCGCTCCACCTGGGGGGCCCCGCTCGCCCGAGCGGTGCACGCGGCGGTGCTCGCCGGGGGTTCCCGGCCGGTCGTGCCGTGGTCCGAGCAGCTCAGGGGCGCAAAGTCCAACCGATCGGCTGTCGTCGGCGCGTTTAACGACCGGTAGGGTCGCGGGCGATGTACGCTCCCGCCCCTCTCGCGTCCCGCCCGCGTCGCCGCGTCGCCCTCGGCCTCGCCGCGCTGCTGGCCGCCCTCCTCGTGGCCGGCTGTGCCGACCCCGGTGGTGAGGCACCCGTCTGGCAGCCAGGCGCGGGAGGTGGTGGCACCGGCGCGCCGGTCTCCACGACCGGCCCGAAGGCCACCGGGCCCGCATCGTCCGGTCAGGGTGGCGCGATCTCGCTCTCCGCCACCGGCGACATCATCATGGGCAACGCGCCCAGTCGGCTGCCCGCCGCCGGCGGTAAGGGCTTCTTCAACTCGGTCACCGAAGCGCTCAAGGCCGACCTGGTGATGGGCAACCTTGAGGAGCCGTTGACTGTCGACACCGGCACCGGCAAGTGCGGGGCGAACTCCACCCGCTGCTTCCAGTTCCGCGCCCCGCCGGAGTACGCCGCGCACCTGCGCGACGCCGGCTTCGACGTGCTCAACCAGGCCAACAACCATGGCTACGACTACGGGCCCAAGGGCTACGAGAACACCCAGAAGGCGCTGAAGAAGTACGACCTGGAGCACACCGGCGCGCCGAACGAGATCACCGTGGTCGACGTCAAGGGCGTCAAGGTCGCCGTCGCCGGCTTCTCGTCGTACGTCTGGTCCAACAGCCTCGTCGACATCGACAAGGCGAAGGCGGTGGTCGCCAAGGCCGCCACCATGGCCGACCTGGTCGTGGTGCAGGTGCACATGGGTGGCGAGGGCGTCGACAAGACCCGGGTGAAGCCCGGCACGGAGATGTTCCTGGGCGAGAACCGGGGCGACCCGGTGAAGTTCTCGCACGCCATGATCGACGCTGGCGCCGACCTGATCGTCGGGCACGGCCCGCACGTGCTGCGCGGGATGGAGTTCTACCAGGGGCGCCTGATCGCGTACAGCCTGGGCAACTTTGCCGGCGGCGGCAACTCGCTGAGCAACGACGGCCGCCTCGGCTGGGGCGGCGTACTGAAGGTGTCGCTCAAGCCGGACGGCAGTTGGGCCGGCGGCTCGTTCACCTCCACGTACATGAACTCCGCCGGCAAGCCGACGATGGACCCGGACGACCGGGGCCTGGGCCTGGTCACCGAGTTGAGTCGCGCCGACTTCCCGAAGGGCGGCGCTCGCCTCGACGGGCAGGGGAAGATCTCGGCGCCGACCGGCGGCTGACCCGACGAGGAGCGTCCGGGGTGCGACGTAGGCTGACCGTCGTGACCAGTAGCCCTCCCGGTGCCAGCGAGACCGATCTCGGGCGCAAACGCCGTGCCCGCAAGATCGGCCGGGTGCTGGCCGAGACGCATCCCGACGCGCATTGTGAGCTGAACCACTCCAACGCTCTGGAGTTGGCCGTCGCCACGATCCTGTCCGCGCAGTGCACGGACAAGAAGGTCAACGAGGTCACCCCGAAGCTCTTCGCCCGCTACCCGAGCGCTGCCGCGTACGCCGGCGCCGACCGGGGCGAGATGGAGGAGCTGATCCGGCCCACCGGCTTCTACCGCAACAAGACCGACTCACTGCTCAAGCTCGGTCAGGCCCTCCTCGACCGGTACGACGGCACGGTCCCGGGCCGGCTCGTCGACCTGGTGACGCTCCCCGGCATCGGCCGCAAGACCGCCAACGTGATCCTGGGCAACGCCTTCGACGTCCCGGGCATCACCGTCGACACGCACTTCCAGCGGCTGGTCCACCGGTGGCGGCTGACCACCGAGACCGACCCGGTCAAGATCGAGCACGCGGTCGGCGCGCTGTACGACAAGCGCGACTGGACCATGCTCTCGCACCGGATCATCTTCCACGGGCGACGGGTTTGCCACGCGCGCAAGCCGGCCTGCGGCGCCTGCACGCTCGCGAAGCTCTGCCCTTCGTACGGCACCGGCCCGACCGAGCCGGCGGCCGCCGCCAAGCTGCTCAAGGGCCCTCGGGCGCGCGACCTCGCGGTAGCTGCCGGGGTCGACCCGGAGTTGGTGCCGGCGCAGGCGATCACGGCGGAGGTGCCGTGAACCGCCGCCGCCTCGCCCTTGCCGTCCTGCCGCTGCTGCTGGCCGTCACCGGCTGCACCAGCGGCACGGCCGACGACGAGCCAGCCCCCCGGCCGGCCGCCGCTGAACGACCTTCGCCGTTCCGGGACTGCGCCACACTGAGCACGGCGCCCAGGACCACGTCGCCCGGCTCCGGCACGGCGACCCCCACAACGGACACCCCCGCGTCGCCCGGCACGACGGCCCCCAATGGCCCGACGGCCCGCGCCGCTGGCGGGTCGGCGCTGCCGGAGTTGACGCTCTCCTGCTTCACCGGCGGTGCCCCCGTCGTGCTGCGGGAGGTGGCCGGGCCGGCGGTGATCAACGTGTGGGCTTCCTGGTGCCCGCCGTGCCGCAAGGAGCTTCCCGCCTTCCAACGCCTCAGCGAGCGGGCCGCCGGTCAGCTCCAGGTGGTCGGGGTCAACAGTCGGGACAGCCGGGGCGGCGCCCAGTCCATCGGTGAGGACTTCGGCGTCCGGTTCCCGATCCTGGTGGACCAGGGCGAGGCGCTACAGCGCGAGCTGAAGCGCAACGCCATTCCGCTGACCCTCTTCGTCGACGCCGACGGTCAGGTCCGGCACATCGACGCCAGCGGTGCTCTCGACGACACCAAGCTCGCCAAGCTGGTCCGCCAGCACCTCGGCCTGGCGGTGCCGGCGTGACCCGTCGGCCCCCCGAGTGGATCGAGCCGTTGCTGACCCGGCTGGGCACCGCCCGCGCCGAGGACTTCACCCGGCTGACCACGCCGGCTGAGGGCGGTCGGGAGAGCGCCGTGCTGGTGCTGCTCGGCGAGCAGCCCGGCGCGGGTCCCGACGTGCTGGTCCTGCAACGCGCCGCCACCCTGCGCAACCACGCCGGCCAGCCCGCCTTTCCCGGGGGTGCGGCCGACCCGGAGGACGCCGACGTCCGCGCCACCGCCCTGCGCGAGGCGAACGAGGAGGTGGGCCTCGACCCGGCCAGCGTGACAGTGCTGGCCGAGCTGCCGAAACTGTGGATCCCGGTCAGCGACTTCGTGGTCACGCCGGTGCTGGCCTGGTGGCACGACCCGCACCCGGTGCACCCACGGGAGCCGGCCGAGGTGGCACACGTCGCCCGCCTGCCAGTCAGCGAGCTGGTCGATCCGGCCAACCGACTGCGGGTCCGGCACCCGAGCGGCTGGATCGGGCCGGCGTTCTCGGCGCGCGGGATGCTCGTCTGGGGCTTCACCGCCGGGGTGCTCGCAACCCTGCTCGAGATGGGCGGCTGGGCCCGTCCCTGGTCGCGCGGGCGGGTGGTGGAGCTTCCGCCGACCGGGGCGACACCGGCCCCGTCCGCCGGCACCGACGACGCCGACGAGAACGCCCTGCGCTGACCGCACGGTCACCATCCGCAAGCGATGGTCATCCGGTGGGCACACTGCCCGTACGCTTGACCCGTGTCCGTCGTGGATCTCGTCCTGCTGCTGCTCATGCTCGTGTTCGCGATCAGCGGATACCGCCAGGGTTTCGTCATCGGCGTCACGTCGTTGTCCGGCTTCTTCCTGGGTCTGCTGCTGGGTCTCCAGCTCGGGCCGCTGTTTGCCAGACAGTTCGTGGACGCCGGCACCCGTGTACTGATCTCGCTGGTGGCCATCTTCGGGCTGGCGGTGGTCGGGCAGGCCCTCGCCGGTTGGCTCGGCTCGCACCTGCGCAAGACGATCACCAGCGACGTGGGTAAACGGGCCGACGACGTCGGTGGGGCGCTCGTCTCGCTGTTCGCGGTGCTCCTGCTCGCCTGGCTGGTCGCGGTGCCGCTCGGCTCGTCCTCGGTGCCCTGGCTCGCCGCCTCAGTCCGCAACAGCGCGTTGATCACGGTGGTCAACCAGGTCCTGCCGGAGCAGGCCCAGCAGCTGTCCACGGCGTTGGAGGACACCGTCGACACCGACGGGTTCCCGGACGTCTTCGGTGACCTCGCGCCCACCCGGGCCCGGCAGGTCGACCCGCCGGACCCGGCACTGGCCGGCTCGCAGGTGGTGGTCAGCGGTCAGCAGTCGGTCGTGAAGGTGCTCGGTTCCGCGCCCAGCTGCTCACGCCGGATCGAGGGTTCCGGCTTCGTGTACGCGGACGACCGGGTGATGACCAACGCGCACGTCGTGGCCGGCACCCGCTCGGTGGCCGTGGAGCTGGGCGGCGAGCGGTACGACGGCAAGGTGGTGGTCTACGACCCGAACCGGGATCTGGCGGTGCTGCTCGTGCCCGGGCTGCCCGGGCCGTCCCTGCGGTTCGCCGCCGGCAACGCGGGCAGCGGCTCCGACGCCATCGTGCTCGGCTTCCCGCTCGACGGCCCGTACAACGCGCAGTCGGCGCGGGTCCGGGACGTCGACCGGATCAAGGGCCCGGACATCTACTCGTCCAGCGAGGTGACCCGGGAGATCTACACGATCCGGGCGCTGGTGCGCAGCGGCAACTCGGGCGGTCCGCTGCTCTCCGCCAACGGCCTGGTGCTCGGCGTGATCTTCGCGGCGGCGTCCGACGACCCGAACACCGGCTTCGCCGTCACGGCGGCCGAGGCCCGCCCGGTGGCGTTGGCCGGTGCCGAACGCAACCGGCAGGTCGCCACCGGCGAGTGCACCTGAGCGTGGCCGCGGGGCCAGCTCAGCTCCGAGCCGGCAGGGTGCGGCGCCCGACGGTCGGTAGCTTCGCCCGGCCCCACCGCAGCCCCCGGTCCAGCACGGCACGGGCCATGATCGCGACGCGCGTGCCGCCGTTGAGGAAGGACGCCACCACGTCGCTCGGGTGGTGCATTCCCCGGTACATCCGGGTCATCGCCACGCCCAGCGGCACCATCAGCAGCAGCGTCCACCAGGCGACCTTCGCGCCGGTGCTCCGTGCCCGCAGCGCCAGCAGCACGGCGATGCCGACGTAGAGCGCCACCGCCGCCGAGGTGTGCCCGGACGGAAAGCTCGACGTGGGTGGCGAGACGTCCATGTGCTCCACCGCCGGCCGCTGACGGTCGATCGCCAGCGTGGTCAGCAGGAACACCAGTGCCTGGGCGGTCACCGCCGCGCACAGGAACAGCGGCTCGCGCCAGCGCTTCAGCCAGAGCCGCAGCGCCAACGCCACCAGCACGGTGACCACGACGATCATCTGGGTGCTGGCCAGCGTGCTGAACACCAGCGAGACGTTGTTCCAGTCGCCGGTGCGGTCGGCGGCCAGTTCCCGGTTCACCGCGTCCTCCACGGTGAACGGCCAGGTCCTGGCGAACACCCGGGTGACCAGCACCCCGAGCAGCACCATGAGCCCGAGCAGGAGGGACACCGGCAGCAGTACCCGCCGGACGATCTGGACCACGGTCTCGGACATGGGTCGGCCAGTACCCGGCCGACCTCGTCCTCACTCCTCAGGCCGCTCCCGGCTGCCGCTCGACCTCGGGAGCGACGCCGTCGCGGGTCGGCCGGACCGGCCGAAGACCGGTGTGTGCCCGCCAACTGGTGAACGCGGCCGTGGTAGCCGCGACCACAGCCACACCGAGCAACCATCCACCCACCACGTCGCTGGTGAAGTGCACGCCCAGCGCCACCCTGCTCAGCCCGGTCACCACTGTGAGCAGGACCGCCGCCACCCAGAGCGCGGCCCGCGCCGCCCCCCGTCGGGCGTACGGCAGGAGCACCAGCAGCAGCACCCCGGCGGCCAGGGTGGCGTTCAACGCGTGCCCGGAGGGGAACGAGTAGCCGGCGGCCCGGGCCACCGGGGCCAGCAACTCCGGCCGGTCCCGGCCGACCAGCAACTTGAGCAGCGGACCGATCAACCCGCCGACGACCATGGTGGTGGCCGCCCAGAGGGCCAGCCGGCGGGCTCCCCGGCGCAGCAGCCAGACCACCAGGAGCAGGGCGACGGCGCGCAGTGGCATCGGTGCGAACACCTCGGTCCAGACCCGCATCAGCACGACCCAGGCCGGGTGATCCTGGGCGTAGCCGTGCAGCGCGTCGGTGACCGCCGTGTCCAGCCGGTGCAGCGGTGCCCAGGCGCCGAGCACCAGCAGTGTGAGCAGCGCGAACGGCACCAGCACCAGGAACGCCGCCGTCGCGGCGAGAGTGAGCCGCAGACCCAACGCATGGTCGGGATCGAATCGGCGGTGCCGCCAGGACGGCTGGCCGGTGGGGGCGAGGGTGGGCGGCCGGTGCGTACTCATGGGTCCGTTCTACCCGGCCGTGCAGCCGGTCAGGCCTGCCGGTCGGTCTCGATCAACGGGTCCGCTGACGCAGTCGGCGCACCATCAGTGCCGCACCGCCGACCAGAGCGACGAGGAGCACGACAGTGGTCCACAGCTGCTCGGGCGCGGAGGTGTCCTGACCGCCCGCCGCCCGAGCCGTCCAGCGGCTCTGCTGACCGGATGCGGCGAGACCGAGTGGATCGCTACCGGCACCGGCCACCGGATCGTCGTCGGCCGAGCCGGGCGCCGGACCGAAACCGGTCACGCCCGGCGACGTCTGGTCGTCCAGCGGGTTGGCGGTCACCGGCGGCACCTGAGCGGTCAACGCAGCCACCGGGTCGACCACCCCGTACCCGAAGCGGTCGTCCCGACCGGTCGGGCCCACGTCCCGGGCGGTGGCCAACAACCGGTTGACCACCTCACCCGCGGGCATCTGCGGATAGCGGGAGCGGACCAGCGCGGCGGTCGCCGCCACCAGTGGCGCGGCGAAGCTGGTGCCCTGCACCCGCCAGTACCCGCCGGGCGGCTTGGCGCCGACCAGCCCGCTGGCGGGAGCGGTGAGCACCGTCGCCCGGCCGGTGATCGAGCCGGACCACAGGTTGTCGCTGCTGCGTTCCAGACCGGACACGGCGATCACACCCGGCTCACGAGCCGGGTACCAGACCTTTGTGCTGGTGGAGGTGGCCAGGTTGCCGGTGCAGGCGACCACGACCACGTCCCGCACGAACGCGTAGTCCAGGGCGGCGGCCAGGGCCGGGCTGTCGCCGCTGCCGCCCAGCGACAGGTTGATCACGCGGGCGCCGTTGTCGACCGCCCAGCGGACCCCCTGGGCGACGATCAGCGCGTCGTCGTAACGGTTCTCCTCGTCCAGCACACGGACCGGCAGGATCCGGGCGTCCGGTGCCAGGCCGACCACACCCCGCTTGTCGTCGTTGCGCCCGGCGATCAGGCCGGCGACCGTGGTGCCGTGACCCACCGGATCCGGGCCCGGCGCACCACCCGGGCCAACCAGGTCCTTGCCGGGCAGCACCTGGCCGACCAGGTCGGGGTGGTTGCCGTCCACTCCGGAGTCGACCACCGCCACTGTCACGCCCCGGCCGGTCGAGCTGCGCCACGCCGTCTCGGCCTGCAACTCGTCGAGCTGCCACTGCTCGTCGCGGACCTGATCGGTGCGGGCGACGGCGTCACCGGGGGCGAACGCCATCGGCGCGCCGGCGAGCTGTCCACCGTTCGTGGGCGCGGCGACCGGCACGGCTGCCGCGGTCGGGGCCACGACGGCAAGCGCCGCGGCCACGCCGAGCAGTGCCCGGCCGGTCGCTCGTCGGGCCGCTGACGGACCGCTGTACCGCACCCCAGTCACATCCTCAGCCATCCATCCCGACGGAACCACGACGATCGGAGATTACCGGTTTCCCCACCCGTCACGGGAAGAACCGGCGAGTCAGGTCATTGCGGAGGCAGTTGTGCCAACTGAACGAGGCGTACACCCTCCCGCCGGGTGACCAGCCGACCACGCCCCGGCGGCAGCGGTCCGGGTCGCACCGGCCCGACGAGTGCGCCCTCCTCGGGGCTGCCCGCCATCACCAGGCCGGCCGTGGACAGCTCCCGCAGGCGCTGCACGATCGGCTCGTACTGGGCCCGGCTCGCCCCACCGGACCGGCGGGCCAGCACCAGGTGCAGCCCGATGTCCCGGGCGTGCGGCAGGTGCTCCTCCAGTGCGCGCAACGGGTTCGCCGGCCCCGCCGCCACCAGGTCGTAGTCGTCCACCAGCACGAACAGCTCCGGCCCGGACCACCAGGACCGGTCCCGCAACTGCTGCGGGGTGACCTCCGGTCCGGGAGCCCGCCGCTCCAGGTAACCGGCGGCCGACTCGACCAGGTCGGCGGTGTGCGCCGCCGCGGTGCCGTACCCGATCAGGTGTGGCGTCTCGATGGCACCGAGCAGGCTGCGTCGGTAGTCGACGAGGATCACCCGGGCCTGCTCAGGAGTGAACCGGGTGATGATCGACGTGGCCAGCGCGCGCAGGAACGACGACTTGCCGCACTCCGAGTCCCCGAAGACCACGAAGTGCGGCTCGGTGGCGAAGTCGAGCAACACCGGGCGCAGGTCCGCCTCCGCGATCCCGATCGGCAGCCGCAGCCCGGTCGTCGAGGTGAGGTCCAGATCGGCGTACGGCAGCACCGGCGGGAGCAGCCGCACCCGGGGCGCCGGAGCACCCACCCACCCGTCGGCGGCCCTCTTGACCAGGTCGGCGGTGTCTCCGCCGGCGGTACCGAGCTGGGGAAGCGCGGTGAGGAAGTGCAGGCCCTCCGCTGTCACCCCTCGGCCGGAGCGCTCCGGCACGTTGGCGGCCGCACGCCGGGCCACCAACGAGTCGGCCGGGTCACCGAGGCGCAGCTCCAGCCGGGAGCCGAACAGGTCCCGGATCGCCGGGCGGAAATCCAGCCAGCGCAGCCCGGTGGCGACCACGTGCAGCCCGTACGACAGACCCCGGGTGGCCAGGTCGGTGACGAGTGGCTCCAGGTCGTCGTACTCGCCGCGGATGGTGGTCCACCCGTCGATCACCAGGAACACGTCGCCGTACGGGTCGGTGCCCGGCTGGCCCACCGTCCCCGCTGCCGCTCGACGCTGCCGGTACGCGGCCATCGACTCCACGCCCAGCTCGGCGAAGCGGCGTTCCCGGTCGACCAGCAGGGTGGTCATCTCGCCGACGGTACGTCGTACGGCGGTCGGGTCGGCGCGGCCGGTCACCCCGCCGACGTGCGGAAGGTCGCGCAGCGCGGCCAACCCACCGCCGCCGAAGTCGAGGCAGTAGACCTGCACCTCGGCCGGTGTGTGGGTGAGCGCCAGCGCGCAGATCAGCGTGCGAAGGGCGGTGGACTTGCCGCTCTGCGGCGCACCGACCACCGCGACGTGCCCGGCAGCGCCGTCCAGCGCCAGCCAGAGCAGGTCCCGGCGCTGCTCCAGTGGTTTGTCCACCACCGCCATCGGCACGCCGAGTGCCCCGTGCAGCTCCGGGTTGCCCACTGTCAGCCCGCGTTTCGGGTGCACCTCGACCGGACCGAGCAGCTCGTCCAGGGCCGGCGGCTGGCCGAGCGGCGGGAGCCAGACCTGGTGCGCCGGCGGGCCCTGCCCGACGAGCCGGTCCACCAGCAGGTCGAGCAGCGTCCTGCTGCCCTCCTCCTCCGCCACGACGGGCACGACCGGGGCCGACGGCTCAGGCACCGGTACGACATGGGTGGTGAAGGTGAGCAGCCGCGCGCCCCCCTCGGCGGCGACACCGCCCGGCGCGGCCCGACGGTGTACGGCACCGGATACGTACGCGGCCTTGAAGCGGGCCAGCGGGTCGGTGCCGGCACGCAGGTAGCCGTGGCCCGGTGAGCGGGGCAGCTCGTGCGCGTCCGCCACGCCGAGCACCGTCCGGGACTCCAGCGCCGAGAAGGTGCGCAACCCGATCCGGTACGAGAGGTGGGTGTCCAACCCGCGGAGCCGACCCTCCTCCAGGCGCTGGCTGGCGAGCAGCAGGTGCACGCCGAGCGACCGGCCCAGCCGGCCGATCTGCACGAACAGGTCGATGAAGTCGGGCTTGGCGGAGAGCAGCTCCGAGAATTCGTCGCAGATCAGCAGCAACGACGGCAGCGGGGCGAGGGGACTGCCGGCCGCCCTGGCCCGCTCGTAGTCGCGCACGCTGGCGAAGTTCCCGGCCCGCCGCAGCAACTCCTGGCGGCGTACCAACTCCCCGTTGATCGCGTCCACCATGCGATCGACCAGGGGCAACGCGTCGGCCAGGTTGGTGATCACGGCCGCGGTGTGCGGCAGCCGGTCGAACGAGGTGAAGGTGGCGCCACCCTTGAAGTCGACGAGCACGAAGTTGAGCTGCTCGGAGCTGTGCGTGGCGGCGAGCCCCAGCACCAGCGTGCGGAGCAGCTCGGACTTGCCGGAGCCGGTCGCCCCGATGAGCAGGCCGTGCGGACCCATGCCGTCCTGGGCGGACTCCTTGAGGTCCAGCTCGATGGCGCCGCCGTCCGCGCCCACCCCGATCGGCACCCGCAACCGGTCCCGTGCCGAGCGCGGCAACCAGCCCTGTTCCGCCGTGAAGCTCTCCGGATCACCGAGGCCGAGCAGCTCGGGGAGGCCCAGGTCGGCCTGGAGCGGGGCGTCCGGCCCGCGGGCCGCGCCGGCGAGCCGCAGCGGCGCCAACCGTCTGGCGACCGCCTCGGCGTCGGCCAGGTCCAACTGGTCGGCGGTGCCCACCTCGGCGTGCCCGTCGGTCGACAGCGAGTGCAGCCGCCGGCCGTGCAACTCCAGCAGCAGCGCGTACCGGTCCAGCAGTCGGGGCGGCGGGGTGTCCAGGTCCAGCACGGTGACCGCGTCGATGCCGCCGTCGCCGGTCAGGTCACTGGCACCGGTCAGGTCGCCGCCGTCGAGGACCACCACCACGTGTGGGCCGTCGGTGGCGGGGCCGGCCGGGCTGAACCGGGACCGGGTGGACAGCACGTCGGCCAGCAGCGACTCCAGCTCGGCGGCCGAGCTGGTGACCAGGCGTACCGGGCCGAGCGCGTCGGTGCGGCCGGGATGGTGGGCGTGCGGGAGCCACTTCACCCACTCCCAGCAGGCGCGGCGCTCCGGCCCGGCGCACACCGCGACGAGCAGCTCGTCGGGGGCGTGGAAGACCGCCAGCTGGGTCAGCACGGCCCGGACCAGCGCCTGTGCCGCCGGGTCGCCGGTGGGTGGCCCGCCGGTGGTCGGGGTGGTCGTCCGGCCGCGGCCGGCGGGTCGTACGTGCACCCGGGCGAAGCTGCGCAGCGACAGGGCCACCGGCAGGTCCGGCACCACTGAGTACGCGTCCAGGAAGCGGCGTAGCGCGCCGGCGGTCATCGGCTCGAGCTCCTCCAGCGGCCGGGTGACCGGTGGGACCAGTGGGGTGGCCAGTGTCTGCGGCCCGACGGCGACCCGCACCACAGCGAAATCGGGGTCGGCGGGGCGCCGCTCCCAGACCCGGTGGCTGTCCACCGTCGACCAGAGCCGGCCCGGATCCGGGTGCCGGTAGTAGAGCCCGGCCCGTTGCTGGCCCGCGGTCCGCCGGACCCGCCGCCGCAGCGTGGCCAGGTGGCGCAGGTACTCCCTGCGGGCGGCCATCATCTCGGACTTCTTCGGAGTGCCGGAGGCGCTGCCCCAGGACGTCACAAGCATCGCCAACGAGGAGAGCCCGAACATGCCGCCCACCACGTACGAGTAGGCCCCGCCGCCCCGGCCGAACATCATCGCCATCGCGACGGTGCCGCCGAGCATGGGCAGCAGCATGAGCAGCTGCTGCCACCGCCCGCCGGTCACCACGGGGATCTCCGGCGGTGCGTCGACCGACAGCTCACCGGTGGGAATCTCCGGCGCTGGTCGGCGCGGTGGGCGCTTGATGACGACGGTGGACACTCGGCCTCCTGACAGCGCTGGGTAACCCGAGCCTGGCTCATGGTAGGTAAAGTCCTGTCGTCCGCGCAGCCTCCGATCCCAGTCGATATGGAGACCAGTCGATGACTACCGGGCTGGCACGCGTCACCATCAGCGCGCCGCAACGACGGGTGGACGTCGCCCTGCCGGAGCAGGTGCCCCTGGCTGAGCTGCTGCCCGACGTGCTCCGGCACGCCGGTGTCGGGCTGGCCGACGACGGCGAGCAGCACGGCGGTTGGGTGCTCCGCCGCACCGACGGGGCGCTGCTGGTGACCGCACAGGCGCTGCTGCCGCAGGGGGTGCGCGACGGTGAGGTGCTGCACCTCGTGCCGGCCCGCGCGCACTGGCCCGAGTTGGAGTACGACGACGTCATCGAGGCGATCGCCGACGGTGCTCGCCGCCGGGGCGGTGCCTGGTCGCCCACCGCCACCCGGGCAGCCGGTCTGGCCGGTGCCGCAGTGCCACTCGCGGTCGGGCTGCTCGCGCTGCTCGCCGGTGGCCCGACGCACCGGGCCGGCTGGCTGGTGGCCGTCGCGGTGGCGCTGCTGCTCACCGTGGCCGGCACTGTCGCCTCCCGCGCCAACGGCGACGGCGTCGCCGGGGCGACGCTCGGCGGCTACGCGCTGCCCTACGCGTTCACTGCCGGTGCCCTGGCCGTCGGCTCCGGCGACCCGGTCGGACCGTTCGGGCCAGCCCGCTGGGTGGGCGCTCCCGAACTGCTGGCCGGCTCGGTCGCGCTGCTGCTGGCGGCGTTGATCGGTCTCCTCGGGGTGGCCAGTCGGCTGCGGGTCTTCGTGGCCGGTGTCACTGTCGGCCTGATCGGCCCGGGGGCCGCGCTCGGTGGGCTGCTGATGACAACGGCCGGTACGGCGGCGGTGCTGCTCAGCGCACTGGTCTTCGCCGTCGGCGTGATACCACTGCTGGCCATCCGGCTGGGCAAGCTGCCCCTGCCGCCGATAACCCTGCCGGCCGCCACCCCCGCGGAGGAGCCGGAGCGGGTGCGGGACCTGCCGGACCGGGGCCGGGTGCACGCCGCGGTGATCCGCACCGAGGAGATGCTCACCGGGATGCTGATCGGCCACGCGCTGCTGGTGGTGGCCACCTCGGTCGTACTCGTGGTCGCCGGTGGCACGCCCGGTCGGGTGCTGGTGGCGGTCACCTCGGCCGTGCTGCTGCTGCGGTCGCGACTGTTCGTGGCGCTGCGACACCGGGTGCCGACGGTGCTCGCCGGGCTGGCCGGCTACGCGGCGCTGGGTGCCGTGCTGGTCGGTCGGACCGACGAGACCGGGCGGTTGGTGCTGGTCCTGGGCGGGGCGGCGCTGGCCCTGGTGGCGGTCGCCAGCGGCACCGGGTACGCCCGCCGGCCGGTCTCGCCGTACCTCGGAAGGATCGCGGACCTCACGGACACGGCCCTGGTGGTCGCCGTGGTGCCGATCGCCTGCGCTGTGCTCGACCTGTACGACCGGGCCCGAGGGCTGCTCGGTTGAGCGGCCCCCGGGCCCGGTGCGTCAGGGTCGATCAGTGCATGGATTCGCCGCGCGCCTCGGCGTCGCGGGCCCGCTGGTAGGAGGCGTGGATCTCGGCCTCGGCCTCGGTGCGGCCGACCCAGGTCGCGCCCTCCACCGACTTGCCGGGCTCCAGGTCCTTGTAGACCTCGAAGAAGTGCTGGATCTCCAGGCGGTCGAACTCGCCCAGGTGGTGGATGTCGCGCAGGTGCTCCTGGCGGGGGTCCTCGTAGGGCACGCAGAGGACCTTGTCGTCCCCACCCTTCTCGTCGGTCATCCGGAACATGCCGATGGTGCGGCAGCGGATCAGACAACCCGGGAAGGTCGGCTCGGGGACCAGCACGAGGGCGTCCAGCGGGTCGCCGTCCTCACCCAGCGTGCCCTCGATGAACCCGTAGTCGGCCGGGTACTGGGTGGAGGTGAAGAGGGTGCGGTCCAACCGGATCCGGCCGGTCTTGTGGTCCACCTCGTACTTGTTCCGGTGACCTTTGGGGATCTCAACCGTCACGTCGAAATCCATCTGCACGCTCCCTCGTCTGCCCACGCTGGCTAACGGAACCAATGGCGGCCCTCCGGACAGGTGAATGCCCACCCGCCGACTCCGGCCGCCGCATAGTCTTCGGACCGAAGTAGTGTCACCCAAGCCGATTTTCGCTGGGGGAGGAGGGGGTCGTGGGGAGGGAAGATTCACACTACCGCCCGGACGGGGGCTCCGCGCACGGTACCGGACGATCCGGCTCCGGCAGTGCCAAGGGGCGGGTCCCGGTGCCGGAGGCGCACCTCCCACGTGCTCCCGAAGCACCGACCCCGGCACCGGAGACGGTGCCCGAGCGGCCCCCGCCGCTGCCCTGGCGCCCGCCGGCCGGGCCGACGTCGCCCGCTCCGAACGCGGGTCACTTCCCGGTAGCCGGCGGTGAGCAACCGGTGAGCGGCCCGCCACGCGGCAGTGCCACGGTCCCGGTGAGCCCTGCGCCGGTCAGCCCGTCGTTCGGTCCCGGGCCGACCGGCCCCGGAGGGGTTCCCCCGGTGGGCCCGCCGATCTCCGCGTTGCCGGCACCCGCCGACGCCGCGCCCGCGCCCGCGCCCGCCGCGCCGCGCCGCCGGAGGCGCCTGCCGGTGGTGCTGGCCGCCGTGCTCCTGCTGGTGCTCGCCGGTGTCGGAGTCGTGATCACCCGTCCCGGCCCGGTCGCCGGGTGGCTGGGCGACGACGCCGGGTCCGGGCCGAACGCGGTCGGCGTGACTCCGGAACCCGCCCCGTCGGACGTGCTGGGCGGCCCGGACTCGAACGCCCCGGTGCCCACCCCGGACGGGGTTCGGGCCGCGCTCGACCCACTGGTCGGCGTCGCCACCCTGGGCGACCGGGTGAACGTCTCGGTCGCCGACGTGATCACCGGTCAGACGCTGTTCGCCAAGGGGGCGGACGACGGCACCGTGCCCGCCTCGGTGACAAAGCTGGCGACCGCGGTGACCGTGCTGGCGGCCCGGGGGCCCGGCTACCGGATTCCCACTCGTGCCGTGGCCGGCGCGAAGGCTGGCGAGGTGGTGATCGTCGGGGGCGGCGACCCGACCCTCGCGATCAACAAGAAGGGCTACTACCCGGGTGCGGCGCGCCTCGACGACCTGGCCGCCCAGGTGCGTACCGCGCTCGGCGGCACGCCCCCGACCAGTGTCACCGTCGACGGTTCGGTCTACTCCGGCCCGGTCTACGGCCCTGGCTGGGACGACGACATCCCCACCGGCGGTTCGGGCGGCGCGGTGACCGCGTTGATGACCGACGGCGCGCGTACCGACCCGGGCGCCGAGCACGGGTCCGCCCAGCGGTTCACCGAGCCGGACCTGGCCGCCGGCAAGGCGTTCGCCCGGTTGCTCGGGGTGCCGACCGACTCCGTGAAGCGGGGCACGGCCCCGCCTCAGGCGGCGGCCGGTGCCAGCCCGGCACCGGGTACCGAACTGGGCGTGGTGCAGTCTCCGCCACTGATCCGGCTGGTCGACGTCATGATCAGCGAGAGCGACAATTTGGTGGCCGAGGCGCTCGCCCGGCAGGTCGCGTTGGCCCGCGGTCAGCCCGCCTCGTTCGACGGCGGCGCCGCCGCCATGGACGCCGAGGTGGCGGAGCTGGGCCTGCCCGCCGACGAGATCAGCGTCTCCGACGGCAGCGGCCTGTCCCGACTCAACCGGATCAGCCCGTCGCTGCTGACCGATCTGATCCGCCTGGCTGCCAGTCCGGACCATCCGGAGCTGGCCGGTGTCTTCGGCGGTCTGCCGGTGGGCGGCTGGTCCGGAACCCTCAACGAGCGCTACCGCACCGCCGCGGGCACCGCCGCGGGCGCGGGCAGCGTCCGGGCCAAGACCGGCACCCTGACCGGTGTGCACTCCGTCGCGGGCCTGGTCACCACCGCCGATGGTCGGCTGTTGACCTTCGCGGTGCTCACCGACAAGGTGCCGGGAGACCGGGACACCGCCCAGCCGGCACTGGACCGGATCGCCGCGGCGTTGGCCGGATGCGGCTGCGGCTGACAGTCGGCGGTTCGGGGGGCGACGCGGTCGCCATCGGCGTCGATCGAGGGCGCGAGCCCGGGCCGGGGTGTCGCGGCGCGGGTACGGTGGGTTCATGGCGCAGTTCGTGGACTGGGATCTGGCCGCCGCCACGGCGGGGGCGTTGAGCAAGTCTGGCCCCCGCGTGTCGTACGCGGAAGCCACCGACGTGGTCGGCGACCTGCGTCGGCTGACCGACGAGGCGGCCGGGCACGTGGCCGACTACACGGGGTTGCGGGCGCAGGTGTCGCATCCGCCGGTCCGGGTGGTCGATCGCCGCGACTGGGCCGCGACCAACATCGCCGGTCTCCGCGAGGTGATCACACCGCTGGTGAGTCGGCTCTCCGGCGACAAGCAACCGGGCGCGTTGACCGAGGCGATCGGGTCCCGGCTCACCGGGGTGCAGGCCGGCACGGTGCTGGCCTACCTCTCCGGCCGGGTGCTCGGCCAGTACGAGGTCTTCTCGGCCGACCCGGGCCAGCTGCTGCTGGTCGCACCGAACATCGTCGAGGTGGAGCGCAAGCTCGGCGCGGACCCTCGGGATTTCCGGCTCTGGGTGTGTCTGCACGAGGTCACCCATCGCACCCAGTTCACGGCCGTGCCGTGGATGCGGGCCTATTTCCTCAGTGAGGTGCAGGCGTTCGTCGACGCCTCGTCCAGCGGAAGTGAGCACCTGGTCGAGCGGTTGCGGCGCGGGGTGGCCACGTTGTCCGACGCGGTCCGTGATCCGGAGAGCCGCACCAGCGTGCTTGACATCGTGCAGACCCCGGCACAGCGGGCCGTACTGGACCGGCTCACCGCGTTGATGACCCTGCTGGAGGGGCACGCCGAGTTCGTGATGGACGGCGTCGGCCCGCAGGTGATCCCGAGCGTGGAGCGGATCCGGGCGTCGTTCAACCGACGCCGGGAGGCGGGCAACCCGCTGGAGAAGGCGATCCGCCGGCTGCTCGGGGTGGACGTCAAGATGCGCCAGTACGCCGAGGGGCGCAAGTTCGTGCACGGAGTGGTGGAACGCGTCGGCATGGACGGGTTCAACTCGATCTTCAACTCGCCGCTGACCCTGCCTCGACTGTCGGAGTTGGGTGACCCGGACGCCTGGGTCGCCCGGGTGCACGGCCCGGCCGGCACCATCCCGGCCGCTGGCTGACCACCCGCCGGTGGCCGCGCTCGCTCCGCCGGTGGCCGCGATCCGGGTGGCGGTCCGCCGCGCCCTGACCGGTCTGCCGTCCGGCGGTCCGGTGCTGGTCGCCTGCTCCGGTGGTGCCGACTCGCTCGCGCTCGCGGAGGCCACCGTCTTCGTGGCGCCGCGGCTGGGCCGCGCCGCGACGCTCGTCACCGTCGACCACGGCTTGCAGGACGGCTCCGCGGAGCGCGCCGAATCGGTGGCCACCTGGGGGCGAGGGGTCGGTTTCGCGTCGGCGACGGTGGTCCGGGTGGAAGTGGCCGGGCGTCCCGGCGGGCCGGAGGCGGCCGCCCGCGAGGCCCGCTACCAGGCGCTGACCGAGGCGGCCCGGCAGCAGAACGCCGTCGCCGTGCTCACCGGGCACACCCGTGACGACCAGGCGGAGACGGTGCTGCTCGCGCTCGCCCGGGGCGCCGGCCCACGAGGGCTGGCCGGGATGCCCGCCCGACGCGATCTGGGCGGGGTGCCACTGCTGCGTCCGCTGCTCGAGATCGGTCGGGAGCAGACGCGCGCCGCCTGCGCCGTTCTCGGGCTGAGCCCATGGCAGGATCCGCACAACAGCGACCCGTCGTACGCCCGGTCGAGGGTGCGGGGCGACCTGCTGCCGGCGCTGGTGCGGGCGCTCGGGCCGGGCGTGGTGGACAACCTGGCGCGGACCGCCCGGCTGGTGGCCGCCGACAACGCCGCGCTCGACGAGTTGGCGGGGACGGCGCTGGCGGCGGCCCGGTGCCCCGACGGAGGGCTGTCCGTGCCGGCGCTGCTCGGCCTGGTTCCCGCCGTCCGCAGCCGGGTGCTGCACTCCTGGGCCCGCGAGTTGGGCGCGCTGCCCGGTGCCCTGTCGCACCGGCACGTCGCCGCCCTGGAGGCCCTGGTGACCGATTGGCACGGTCAGGGTCCGGCCGATCTGCCCGGCGGTGTCCGGGTGCTCCGCCGCGACGGCCGGCTGGCATCGGTGCGCCCCGCCTGACCTGCGGCCGGTCTCAGCCGCTGTGCGCCCGGTCCCGGAATGTGGTCCGGTAGCTGTGTGGGGTGGCACCGACCCGGCGACTGAAGTGGTGACGCAACGCGGCCGCGTCGCCGAAGCCGGACTGGTCGGCCACCGCCTCCACGCTCAACGGGGTCTCCTCCAGCAGCCGCCGGGCGAGCAGCACCCGCTGGTTGGTGAGCCAGTCGTGCGGGGTGGTGCCGGTCTCGGCGCGGAACCGGCGGGCGAACGTGCGGGGCGCCATGCCGGCGCGGGCGGCCAGCTCCTCCACGGTGATCGTCCGGTCCAGGTGGCCCATCAGCCACTCCAGCACCGGTTCGAGGGTGGGTGCCTCGGGCGCCTTCGGGATGGGCGCCTCGACGTACTGGGACTGACCGCCGTCGCGGTGCGGCGGGACCACCATCCGCCGGGCCAGCCGGGTCGCGGTGGCCGAGCCGTGCTCCTGGCGGATCAGGTGCAGGCACGCGTCGATGCCGGCCGCCGTGCCGGCGCTGGTGAGCAGCCGGCCGTCCTGGACGTAGAGCGAGTTGCACCGCACCCGGGCGCGCGGGTGCCGGCGTTGCAGCTCGTCCACGTACCGCCAGTGGGTAGTGCACTCGCGGTCGTCCAGCAGCCCGGCCTCGCCGAGCAGGAAGGCTCCGGAGCAGACGCTGAACAGGTGCGCTCCGCGGGCGTCGGCCCGGCGGAGCGCGTCGAGCACCGGGCCGGGGACGGCGGTGCCCTGGCTGTGCGCGGGGATGGCCACCAGGTCGGCCTCGTCGACCGGGCCGAGGTCGGCGTGCGGGGTGAGATGGAAGCCGGACGAGGTACGCACGGGAGCGCCGTCCGGGCTGCACACCTGGAAGCGGTAGGCGGGGAAACCGTCGGCTGTCCGGTCGGTGCCGAACACCTCGGCGAGCACGCCGAGCTCGAAGGGAGCGACCTGGTCGAGGGCGAGGACGGCAACGGACCGCAGCATGTGACGAGGGTAACCCGACAGGTGGCAGTAAATCGATGACCAATGGCATTCCTGCCACTGTCCGGTCGCTTCGTGAGGTCGCAGACTGGTCTCAGTCCGGTGCGCACCGGCGGCGAAACCCACAGCAATCATGCGAAAGCGAGCGCCGCCATGGAGTTCCTGTTCATCCTCCTGTTCCTCGTCCTCCTCGCTGCCGCCTCGGCGGCCGGCCTCACCGCCGACAGCCACGATTCGGCCGACTGGAAGCCGAGCGACGATGGCCGCCGCTGGCGGTCACGTACCAACTGATGTGATTAGCGTTATTTGCGCAGAAAATCCCCGGCGGGACCGCGCCAAAAGGTGCGGCCCCGCCGACGGAGGCCATCCGACGTACGGCAGGCTAGGAGTCATGGCTGACGGCTCCTGGTACGACGCCGACATCGACCACGTGATCATCTCCGAGGCGCAGATCCGCGAGAAGACGGCGGAGCTGGCCAAGCAGGTCTCCGCCGACTACGCCCACGTGGGCGACGGGCTGCTGCTGGTGTGCGTACTCAAGGGCGCGGTGATGTTCATGGCGGACTTCGCCCGGGCGCTGGGCCGCAACGGCCCGCCGGCGGAGCTCGACTTCATGGCCATCTCGTCCTACGGCCAGGGCACCACCTCCTCCGGGGTGGTCCGCATCCTCAAGGATCTGGACCGGGACATCGCCGGTCGGCACGTGGTCGTCGTCGAGGACATCGTCGACTCCGGGCTCACGCTCTCCTGGCTGCTGCGCTACCTCGAGTCGCGCTCGGCGGCGAGCGTCGAGGTGGTCGCCCTGTTCCGCAAGCCGGACGCGGTGAAGGTGCCGGTCCCGGTGAAGTACGTCGGCTTCGACATCCCCACCGAGTTCGTGGTCGGGTACGGTCTCGACTTCGCTGAGCGCTACCGGGAACTGCCGTACGTCGGGGTGCTCAAGCCCGAGGTCTACGCCCGCTCCTGACGCCGGGCCCGACCCATCGCGACGGCCCGCCGGTCGACATGAGCCCGAATTGCATCGGCATCCATCAAGCCGACGTTCAGCGCGCTCTCAGCTGATGCGGTTACCGTGTAGCACGGTGGCCCGGAGGTTTCTCCGCGCTCGACCCTCTCGATCGCGTGACCGGGCGCTCGGGTGGCCGAGCCGGACTCCCCGCCACGCCGGCTTCCACCCGGACTCGCCGTACGTTGGCTGCGGGGCTGGTGGGCCTGCCCACGGTGCGTGTCGTCGATGTCGAAGGCGCGCAGGGTGCAAAGGCTCGCAGGTTCGCTGCTGGCGTACACGGTCTTTTGATGGTGCACGACTGCGGGGCTCGCAAGCTCACTCCTCGCGTACACGGTGTACCGTCGAATGACCGCGGCGCGGTAGTTTTCGCGCCTCGGGGTCGAGGCCGGCCCGCACGGCGGCTCCGGCCGCCGCTCAACGCGGCGACACCATCAGACGGTCAGGACGTCGATCAGGAGGATGCGGGCGCCCCGGCGCTCGACAACAGTATGGAACGTACGCGTTTCTTCCGCCGACCGGTGGTCTGGATCATCCTGGTCATCCTCGGCGCCGTTGTGCTCAGTCAGCTGTTCACCAGTGGTCCCAGCTACCACCGCGTGGACACTTCCGTTGCGCTCGATCAACTGCACACCGCCAAGATCAACAAGGTGGTCTTCCAGGACAAGGAGCAGACGCTCCAGCTGGACCTGGCTCAGAAGACCAAGTTCGGCAAGACCGAGACCAACAAGATCGAGGCCCAGTTCCCGTACCAGGCTGGCGACCAGATCTGGAACGAGGTGCTGGACGCCAAGGCGAACAACCGGGTCACCGGCCCGGCCGACGCCAAGGTCTCCTCGGACAGCATCTGGGTGAGCCTGCTGGTCAACCTGCTGCCGATCGCGCTGCTCGTGCTCCTGCTGCTGTTCTTCATGTCGCAGATGCAGGGCGGCGGCTCCCGGGTGCTCAACTTCGGCAAGTCCAAGGCCAAGATGATCACCAAGGACACTCCGAAGACGACCTTCGCGGACGTCGCGGGTGCCGAGGAGGCGGTCGAAGAGCTGTACGAGATCAAGGACTTCCTGCAGAACCCGGCCAAGTACCAGGCCCTGGGTGCCAAGATCCCGAAGGGCGTGCTGTTGTTCGGCCCGCCCGGCACCGGCAAGACGCTGCTGGCCCGCGCGGTCGCCGGCGAGGCCGGGGTGCCCTTCTACTCCATCTCCGGCTCCGACTTCGTGGAGATGTTCGTCGGCGTCGGCGCCAGCCGGGTCCGTGACCTGTTCGAGCAGGCCAAGACGAACGCCCCGGCGATCGTCTTCGTCGACGAGATCGACGCCGTCGGCCGGCACCGTGGCGCCGGCATGGGCGGCGGCCACGACGAGCGGGAGCAGACGCTCAACCAGCTGCTCGTCGAGATGGACGGCTTCGACACCAAGGGCGGGGTCATCCTGATCGCGGCCACCAACCGGCCGGACATCCTCGACCCGGCGCTGCTGCGCCCGGGCCGGTTCGACCGGCAGATCCCGGTGGACGCCCCCGACATGGAGGGCCGTAAGGCCATCCTGCGGGTGCACGCCAAGGGCAAGCCGTTCACGCCGGACGTCGACCTCGACGCGGTGGCCCGTCGTACGCCGGGCTTCAGCGGCGCCGACCTGGCCAACGTGATCAACGAGTCGGCCCTGCTCACCGCTCGTAAGGAGCAGCGGGCGATCTCCAACGACTCGCTGGAAGAGTCGATCGACCGGGTGGTCGCCGGTCCGCAGCGACGGACCCGCGTGATGAGCGACAACGAAAAGAAGATCACCGCGTACCACGAGGGTGGGCACGCGCTGGTCGCCTGGGCGCTGCCGCACGCCGCGCCGGTGCACAAGGTGACGATCCTGTCCCGTGGCCGCTCGCTGGGCCACACCCTGGTGCTCCCGACCGAAGACAAGTACACCCAGACCCGCGCCGAGATGATCGACACCCTGGCGTACGCGCTGGGCGGTCGCGCCGCCGAGGAACTGGTCTTCCACGAGCCGACCACCGGCGCCGGCAACGACATCGAGAAGGCCACTCAACTGGCCCGCGCGATGATCACCCAGTACGGCATGAGCTCCAAGCTCGGCGCGATCAAGTACGGCACCAGCGGGGACGAGCCGTTCCTCGGCCGCAACATGGGCCACGAGCGGGACTACTCGGACTCGGTCGCCGCCGAGATCGACGGCGAGATGCGGGCACTGGTCGAGCTGGCGCACGACGAGGCCTGGGAGATCCTGGTGGAATACCGGGACGTCCTGGACAACATCGTGCTCGAGCTGATGGAGAAGGAGACCCTCTCCACGGCCGACATGGCGCGGATCTGCTCCCGGGTGGTCAAGCGCCCACCGCTGGCGCCGTACAACGGCTTCGGCAAGCGCCAGCCGTCCACCGAGCCGCCCGTGCTCACCCCCGCGGAGAAGGACAAGCTCAAGGCGCAGGCCGAGGCTGACGGCGCGCAGGCGTCCGTCGGTGGCGGGGCGTCGTCCAACAACTCGGACGGCACGCACTGAGCAACGACCCGACGGCGACGACGAGCTGGACTACGTGGCCGCGCGGCTGATCAGCGGCAAGCTGACCGGCCGCCCCGTCGAGGACGCCGTCGACCTGGGCCGGATCGAGAAGGCAGTCCGCGAGATCCTGATCGCGGTCGGCGAGGACCCGGACCGCGACGGACTCCAGCAGACCCCGGCCCGGGTCGCCCGTGCGTACGCCGAACTCTTCGCCGGCCTGCGGGTCGACCCGGCCCAGGTGCTCAGCACCACCTTCGAGGCCAACCACGAAGAGCTGGTCATCGTCCGGGACATCGACGTGATGAGCCTCTGTGAGCACCACCTGCTGCCCTTCCGGGGCAGTGCGCACATCGGCTACATCCCGGGCCCCGATGGGCGGATCACCGGCCTGTCCAAGCTGGCCCGACTCGTCGAGGTCTTCGCCCGTCGTCCGCAGGTGCAGGAACGGCTCACGTCGCAGGTCGCCGACCTGCTGATGAGCAAACTCGCACCACGCGGCGTCGTCGTCGTGCTCGAATGCGAACACATGTGCATGGCGATGCGCGGCATCCAGAAATCCGGTGCCAAGACCATCACGTCGGCCGTACGCGGCATCCTGCAGACGGACTCCAAGTCGCGGGCCGAGGCGATGGCGCTGATCATCCCCCGCTGACACCCTGACGCACCACGGCCGGCCGACACCCATCAGGGACGGCCGGCCGATGCGTTTCCCACCTACCCGGCTGTGTTGCGGCCGGGCGGCTTTCCGGCCCGGCGGGTCAGCCAGCGAGCAGCGCCAACAGCAGGCCGACCGTGGCCAGCACCGCCGGCACCAGGCACACCAACACGCCGAAACGCACAGTACGGTCCAGCCGCTCGGTGGGGCTGGCCCGGAACAACCGCCCAATGCCGATCCAACCGGCGACAAACGCGACCGCCGGCATCGGCAGCCCGCAGATCAACGCCGCCACGGTGGCCGGTCCCACCCCCGTCGCCGCCAGAACCACCACCTGGATCAGCGGCACCAGCAGCGCGAACGGCCCGTAAACCAGGAGGTTGCGCGCCCGCGCGGGCCAGGACCCCGGCCGGAACCGGCGGCGCGCGGCCAGCGCCGCGTCCGCCGCCTCCGCCCAGCCACGCGCGGCCCGCAGGGCCGCCAAGACGGCCGCCGGGCCACCCGCCATCGACCGCGCCGCCTCGGTCAGCTCCGGCGGTGACGGCACCAGGGAAATCGCCGGTACGCCCAACTCGCGCAGCCGTTCCTGCTGACTCGCCAGCCCGGTACGGACCACAGTCAACTCCTCCCGGGCGGCCTCCGCCGACCGGGCCTGCTCACCGGCGGCGGCAGCCGCGCCCCGGCGTACCCCGTCCAGCTGGCGGGCGGCAGCAAGATACTCCGTCCAGGCCGTGCTGGGGTCGACCGCCCGCGGCGTGGCGTCCCCGGTTGCCGCAGCTGCCCGCTGCCGCCCCGGCCCGGTCACCGTCGCGATCGGATCCACCTCGACACCCTCCACGCGCGCCACCTGATCAGCCGGCCTCGTCGGCGAACGGCACCAGGACGGTGCCCCGCTCGTCCGGGCCGTCCCAGAGCACCGCCCGGTCGGGGCGCACCTGCCACTCGACCGGCCGACCGAAGACCGCTGTGAGCTGCGCGACCGGCACATCCAGCACGGCCACCGCCGCCAGCTTGTCGACCTCGCCCGCCGGCTCGAACAACGCGGCGAACGGCGGCACCGCACGCCACCAGCCCAGCAGATGCCGTCCCGCCGGCGGCCCGTCCCGTAGGAGCGACCGCAGCCGCTCCACCGGCAGCTCCCGAGGACCCGGCCGGTCCAGCCCGAAGACCACCAGGTACGTCGGCAGGTCGTCGGCCGCGTCCGCGAGCAGCGTTGGCAGATCCACCAACTGGGCCGAATGCCGGGTCGCCAGATCGGCGGTCAACGCCTCCGCCAGGGCCCGGGCGCCCGGATCCGGTGCCGCCACCAGGAAGCGGGCACTGCCCGGTGCGTGGTGAGCCGACGTGCTCCGCGCCGCCGTCGCCAACAGGCCGCCCGCCGCGGTGCCCGAGCCCAACACCGCGAGGTTGCGCCCGGCCGCCGGACCCAGCGGCACCGCGACCGTCGAGCGGGCCACGTCCACCGCCCGGCCCAGCAGAGCCGCCGGTCCGTGTGCCTGTCCCGCCAGGGCCGCCCGGTGACGCGGATCGTTGCCCAGCAGCGGCCGGGCGTAACCCGCGAAGACCACCGGCGGCACCGACCCGGCCGGACGGGCCGCCCACAACTCGTGCCGCAGCTCCTCCACGGCCTCCGGATGATCCTGCGGGTCCGGATGACGGATCAACCGTTCGTGACCCCGGATGGCACCCCGTGGGCCGCCGAGCCCGCCGGCCGTGTTCACCACCGCGCTGCCCACCGGCAGACCGGCCGCCGAGTCGTTCGTCGGCTCCAACACCGGACTGCCACCCGGCAACGCCACCCGTACCGGAAACTGCCCGAGCACCGAATCCCGATGACCAGCATCCGCGCGCGCACTCAGCCCCAACTCGCCCGCGCCCGCCAGGACCAGGTGCACGCCGTACGCCCGACCCGCCCGGGCCAGCCCGTCCAACTGGGCGGCCACCTCGGCGGCCAGGCGGTCCCGCTCGGCGAAGAGCAGCGGCACATTGTCCACCACACAGACGATCCGCGGCAGCGGCTGGTGCTGACGCAGCTCCGCGAAGCGTTGCCCCCCGGCCCGAGCGCCCGCCTCCGTGCGGCGCTGGACCTCGGCCGTCAACTCGTCCAGCAGATCCCGGACGTACTCCCGGTCGGCGGCCATCGCGGCCGCGCGCACCTGCGGAACCCACGACCGATCCCGCTCGGTCTGCAAAAACTCCACGAAGGACTCGCCGTCGCCCAGATCCGCCAGGTAGAACGCCAGGTCGTCCGGGCCGTACCGGGCAGCCAGGCCGAGCAGCGCGGTGGTCAGGAACGCCGCCCGGCCCGCTGCGGACCGGCCACTCACCAGCCAGTGCGGGGTCAACTCGGTGAAGCCCAGCGGCACCGACCGGCCCCCGGCATCGCCGACGGTCGTGGTCAGCCCCTCGGCCGAGTCCGATTCCCACAGTCGCTCACCCGTCGGCGGCAGCAGAGCACCCAACGCCAACCGGGAACCCGCCTCCACCTGCTCGGCGAGCCGCCGACAGACCGCGTCGACCAGCTCGGCCGGCGGGTCCGACTCGACGAAGACCGGCGAGTTCAGACCACCCGGCGGATCGGCGCCCGGCCCGGCGAACGACGCCCCCGGCGGATCGCCGAGCAGCGCGTACGCATTCCGCAGCACCAGCGAAGTGGTGTGCGGCAGCGGCGCCCGGGCCGAGTACGGGCCGGCGGGCGGCCAACCCGCCACCACCAGGTGCAGCCCAGCGGCCGGGCCCTGCTCGGCCAACGTCTCGATGCGCGCCAGATCGGTCGGGCCGGTCGACTCCGGCAGCGCGGCCACCACCAGCAACAGCGTCCGATCGTGACGGCGTCGCCCACTCGCCCCCGGCGTCACCCACTGCTCCGCCTCGGTCAGTACCGCGCGTAGACCCGCCACGTCCACCGCTGGCGGCGGTAACAGGCCAGCATCCGCGAGTGCCCCGAACGGCGTCAGCACCGCTCCGGTGGCATCCACCGCGCGAATCAGCAGGGCACCCGCCGGTGCCGCACCCAACAACCGCAGAAGTACGGCCCGGAGCAACCCCGCAACCCGCGGCTCCCGCGCGTCAGCGTCCACGCTGAGGTGACCGGTGCCGACAAGCGGAACCAACGCGGGGAAACGAGCGTCGTCCAACGGCGCCGCGGTACCGACCCGAACGAACGGCGGCGGACCATCACCGGCCGGCGAGTCCACGGTGAGCGAGTCCAGTGCCGCGCCCGACCAGCCCGGCGCCAGCAGGGCCGCAGCCGTCCGTAGCCGATCGGCCACCTCGTACTGGCGACGCTGATCGGCCGGAGCCGGCCGCGTCTCGTCCAGGATTCCGGCGGCCGCGGTCGCGACGGCCGCCGCCCGACGGTGCAGGGCTGCGGCGCGGTTCGTGCGAGCCTTCGGACCGGCCACCGCGTCCACCCCCTCTACCCGAGGTTGGCAACCCCTCCCCAAGCAGAGACGGTATCCCAGCCGACGGTGCTCCTCCGGGAGGTGCCTCGGCGCTGCGCCGGTGTTGTCGCGGATCTCACCGGTGGGGAGGGGTCCGTCACGATCCGCTGGATCTGAGGCATTGGCTCCGGGGCGTCCAGCCGATAACTTCAGGAGGTGGAATCAGTGCAGCCCCCCGCCGGTTCCCAGGTCTCCCGCGTACCGGCCCAGCGGACACCGTCGGAGCAGCTGCCGCCCGCCCCGGCACCGCCGGCACCGCAGCCGCCACGCCGCCGGATGCGGACGGTGCTCACTGTCGTCGCCGGCGTGCTCGCCCTGCTCTGCCTCGGCGGAGTCGCTACGGCCTACGTGTGGTACACCCGCGCCTCAACGCCCGACCGCAGCACGCCGGACGCGGTTGTGGCCAATTACGTTCAGTCATTTCTGGCAGACCGGGACGACACGAGAGCAAGCGAGTTTGTCTGTCAAGGCGGTGTGAATATCGACGGTCTGCGGCAACTTCGGGAGGATCTGGTAGCGCGTGAACTCCGGTTCGGCACGAAGATCTCAACGAGTTGGGAGAGTTTCTCTATTCAGCGGCAAGGCGATTCCGCCAACGTGGAGGTCGACCTGATTTTTTCGGCCTTTGTGGACGGGATATCGCAAAGCGATCGCCAGCGTTGGCGATTTGAGACACGACACGAAGACGGCTGGCGGGTATGTGAGGCCGAACAGTCTTGAGCAGACCTACTCGATCCAAAGCAGGTGAACCGGGACCTCCAGGGTCGTGGGTGACTGACCGCGCCAGGCCCAGCGGTACCACTCCACCTCGGGTGTGACTCGCACGCAGATGTCCCCCTCGGCACCCGAGTAGGTCTCGGTGACCGCTCGAAGGTCGCGGTGCTCCAGGCCGCCCTCGACGTGCACCACCCGCCGACCAGTGACCGCGTCCGCTTCGAAGACCGGTGTGGGGGTGCGGTGGGCCGGGCCGTCCAGCGAGACCAACCGGATACCGCTGTCACGTGCGCCGTCCACCTCCGGTTGGCTGCCGACGGTCTCCACCCAGACCCGTTCCACCGGCACCAACGGCGCGAACACCTCGACCTGGTCGGCTTCCGCCCGGTACCACTCGTGCTCGGGGATCACCGGCACGTAGGTCCGGGCGCTCTGCACCACCCGGTCGTCCGCGCGCAGGTCCCCGCGCCAACCCATCCCGGGCAGCCCGACCAGCACCCGCCGTCCGCGTAGCTCGACCCGCTCCGTCGCGGGGACGATGGCCAGCGGTCTCGGCGGTTGCGGTGCCCAGTCGGGCTGGTCGGCGAACGGGTCGGGCAATGGTCCGGTCATGACCGCAATGGCCTCACTCAGCGGCGCGCAGCGGGGCACCCCGCTCGCGCATGAACGGGACCGGGTTCACCGCGCCAGACGCGTGGCGGTTGTTACGCAGGTGCACCTCGAAATGCAGATGCGGGCCGGAGGAGTTGCCACTGCTGCCGACCTTGCCGATCACCTGACCGGCCGTCACGATTTGATCCTTCTTGACGAAGGGCTGGACCACCATGTGGCAGTACCGGGTGATGTAGCCACCGGCGTGCAGCAGGTCGACGAACCAGCCGCAGCCCCCCTTGCCGGGAAAGCCGTCCACGTTGCAGTCCTGTCGACCGCGGTGGTCCTCGTCGCAGGTTGAGACCAACACTCGACCGGTCGCCGCCGCGCGGATCTCGGTGCCCTTGGCCGCGCCGATGTCGACTCCGTTGTGGCTGGGTCGGCTGGCGGTGCGGAAACCGGAGCCGACTCCGCCGGGGATCGGCGCGGTCCAGCCGGAAGCGGCGATCTGACCGCGTTCGGCTGCGTTGCACACCGCCTTGCCGTTGATCTCGACGGTGCGGGCCGCGCCGCCAGCCAGGGCGTCCACGATCCGGCTGGCTAGCTCTTCGTGTTTGGCGTACGCGTCCGGGTATGCGCTGACCTGCACCCGCTGCGCGACCGCGGTGAGCGGTCGGCGTTGCCAACTCTCCACCTTGACGAGCTTCTCGTAGAACTTGCGAGCCGCGTACGCGGGGTTCAACCGCTGGGCGACAGTGCCCCACCCCGGCCGCTGCTGGAACAGGCCCAGCGAGTCGTGGTCCGCGCCAACACCCTCGTGCGGCAGGGCCAGGGACTCGGGTACGCCGCTGTTCGCCAGGTTGCGTAGGGCGGACTCCTGCATCGCGGTGGCGAGGGCGACCACCCAACCTCGCGAGGGCACGCCCATGTCCTGGCCGACCTTGATGATGACCGCGGCATTGCGGACCTGGGTGTCGCCGTACTCGGTGAACCGCGGCAGCTTGCCCGCGACGTTCACCGCTCGGACCGGCCCGCACTCCATGCCCGCCAAGGCATCCACGCCCTCGGCGTCGTCGCCGCCGAGCCCGGTGAGGAAGAACGCCGCGGTGCCGCCGGTACAGCAGAGCAGGAGCAGCATCCCGGTGAGCATCGCGGCGACCACACCGAGCCGGAGGGGCCCGCGCCGAGTTCCGGCGTTACCAACGTCGTTCATGGCCGCTCCCAGTCCAGAACGTCGACCAGCCAACCACCGTCGGCGGTGACCAGCTCCAACCGGAGCCCGCCGGCATCAAGAGGGAGCAGCAACTCGACGAACGTCTCGTTCCGCTCTCGCATGCTTGGGGGACCGATGACCTTCTCGGCGGGCACGCTCTCGGGCTCGGCGCCGGTCAACTTCTCCCTCAGCGCCGGCGTGGAAAGTGGCCGCAGACCAGCCTGCCACTCTTCGGCGGTCATCCCGGGACGGCCCAGCCAGGCCTTGGCGAAGCGTTCGGCGGTCTGTTCGGGCGTGCGGGCGCCGGGCGACGTGACGGGTGACGGCGGGGCCGCGCTGTTGAGTAGACCGTCGTCGCCGGCCGTCGGGTCCACGGTGATGATCGGTCCATCCGGACGGCTACTCAACCCATCCGCTGAATCGGCCGGGTTGGATATCAGCCGGGTCGCCCCGAGCACGCTGACGACCACCACTCCGATCACGAGCGCAACGCCCAAGCGGGACCGCAGCGCCCGAGTGAAGAGGAATTCCAACGCCCGTCGCATGACCGTCACCTCGCCTCTGAGCGCACCCGAGGTCCGGTGCGATCCGGTACACGCTCGGTGGAGCCCGGGCGGTAGACCACGAACGACGGGTTCTCAGCCGGAACATCCGGCTCGGTCCAGGTCGCCGCCTGTCGGCGTCGGGGCTGCGGGGCGGTTGGGCGGCTCCGACCTCTGCCCTCCTCCGCCGGCGCCTCGGCGGGCCGCTCTCGACCATCGGGGCGTACCGCCTCTGCGCGTCGGCCCTCGGCCGCAGCTGTCGGCACCGGAGCCGGGTCCTCCCGCCGGGCCTCCGGGCGTAGCCGGGTCTGCGTTGCGTCGGGCGACCGTCGACGTCCGCCCACCGGCTCGGCGGTGCCACCCGGCTCGGCCACGTCCAGCCGAGCGGCGGTCCGCATGTCTCGGAAAAACCGGCGGTGCCAGGACCCGGCCGAACTGACCGCTTCGCTGCTGTCCTTGCCGCCGAGTTGCGTGATCCGCCGGTACGGCCGCAGCAGAAGCCATCCGACCACTCCACAGAGCCACACCAGCACCACCTGAAGCCAACCCGGCAGGGTCGGTGTGCTCATGATCAAATCAACCGCGAAGAGGTAGATCGCGGCGCCGGTGCCGAAGATGGCAATGTTGAACACTGCGGCAACGACCGCGTTAGCCAACCGGCGTAGCCCGGCGCTGGCCGGTCGGAGTAGGCCGATCGTGCCGAGAATCGGGGCAGCGATCACCGCCCAGCGGAAGATCAGAAAGCCGAGCAGCACGAGCACTGACGCGGTGAGATCGAACATTGCGAAGAGCACGGCCGCAAGCACCGCGATGAACCCGGAGCCAATTCGGTCCATGTCGCGAGTTCCCGTTAGAAACTCGTACGCCTCCGGGTCCTCGGCCTTGATCTGCTCGGCAATTGTCATCCACTGCTGCTGCTTGCGCTCGATCACTACACCACGAGTGCTGGGATTGGAACGGACTGATTCCGCCTCACCCCAGCTCAGCGATTTGGCGTCGTAGAGTGCCCGGCCGTATTTCTTGGCGGTCTCGCTGTCGGCTGAGCCAAGCACGCCGCGCAGCCAGTTGCGGTAGAGCATCGACTCGGTAGCGGTATCACTGGCCCTGACGGCCGGTGGCCGCTTGTCGACGCAGGCGTCCGGGTTCGGAAGTACACACTTGTCGGTCGGAACATCTTTTGACGCCGGACCTAAAGCATCGTGCACGACGCCGAGTGAGGTGATCAGGGTGCCGTCGGCGATGTTCGCCGACTTGACTGGCCAGGCCGCCAGCGCGGTGACCGCCACCATCACCAGTAACGCCCACCCTGCCGTCGTCATGGCATTGCTCATGTCCGACTGGCGGGAGCGCCAGAGCAGGTAGAGACCCACCACGCAGAGCGTGACAATCCCGAAGACGCTGAATACCTTTTGGTAGACGGCTTTGGTGGCCTTCTCGACCAGCGGGTCGGCCCAATCCCACATCGAGCGAGGATCCCAGGCTCGTTCGCGCAGGGCGTTCGAGGCGCCTATGACCGCCGTGGCGATCATGAGTTCGCCGTTGGCGACGGTGGTGGTGAACTTGTAGTCCGGATGGAGGACGGCGGAGGCACAACCACCATCCAGCTTATAAGTGTTGAAGCTGTAACCGCCGTAGCCGTAGTCGCTGTAGATGCCCTTTGGTCCGGGCAGCTTGGACGAGTCGGGGCGGGAGGCGAACCAGCCAGCAAGGCCCGAGTCCGGCGCGGACGGTACGGGCGGCTTCCGACACTCGATCTCTCCCTGACCTACCTGCTTGAGTTTCGCCACGCAGGCGCGGAAGTCGGCTTGCCATTGGGCGGTCGTGCAGAGGTCGGCGCGGGCCTGGGCGGTGGGCGGTGCGGCGGCTGCGGCCTCCGCGCCGATCAACGGCCAGGTGAGGGTGGCCCCGGCCAGTACGCCAAGGGCGAGCAGGAACGACGCAGTCCTTGCCCAGGCCCTAGCCATGTCACGCCTCCAGATCCGGCAGGGGGATACTCGGCAGGACTCCGGCCGCTGCGGCGATCGCGGCGGGCGTCGTGTCGAGGTGGTCCAGCAGCCCCTCGACGTACGAGACGTCGACTCGGACCTTCTGCACCCGGCCGTCGACGTCGCGCATCACGAACTCGCGGAAGCCGAGCCGGCTGGACGAGCTGGTGTCGGCGGCGGAGAGTGAGGCGAGGGTGGCCTCGTACCCGTCGTTGACCGGCACCCGGAGCAGCCGGAGCGCTTCGGAGGCGATCTCGGCGTCCTCGGCGATGCGGCCGACGAAGACGGTGGAGACGAGGTTCTGCACGTCGAGGCCGAGG
Organism: Micromonospora noduli; assembly: GCF_003264475.1. Lineage (NCBI taxonomy): Bacteria > Bacillati > Actinomycetota > Actinomycetes > Micromonosporales > Micromonosporaceae > Micromonospora > Micromonospora noduli. Next base: position 143,593 of record NZ_PYAC01000002.1, read on the forward strand.
ATGTCGCGGGGGTTCTGGGAGGCGACCAGTGCGGCCAGGTTCCACTTGCGGGAGTCGCGGGCGAGTCGGACCAGGAAGGAGCGCCCGGACCGCCAGCCTTCCATGAAGTGCGCCTCGTCGAGGCCGACGAGTTTGCGGGATGACATGGAGCCGCCGTAGCAGCGCCGGACGGCGAGCCGGTGCGCGGTGTGCAGCATCGGCAGGGCCAGTGCTTCCTCGGCTGACCAGTACTCCCGTTCGATCTTGAGGTCGGGCAACCGTAGCCCGGCCATGGTGATCACGGTGAGTGCCGCGTCGGCACCCAGCAGCCCTTCCGGCGGTCGGCCGAAGAAGAGCATGGCCAGTGGCATCTCGGCGGTGTCCAGCAGGAGGTTGGCCAGTTCCTTGCCGGCGTCGTCGTCGAGCCGCCCGAGGCAGCTCACCACGTCGTCCAGGGTGGAGGTCTCCTCGGCGGGGACCTGGCGGACGGCGTGCCGGAAGAGGGTGGCGGTCGACGCCTCCCTGGCCACCTGCGGCGGGACGAGCATCATGCAGATGTCCTGGACGAGCATCCGCCGCTCGGCTCGGGCGTTGGAGACGGCGATCTCGAACTCCCGGTCACCGGCGGCCCCGGTGCCGAACTCGGAGCGCAGCGGCGTCGGGATGAGCGAGTAGGGCGCCAGGGTGCCGTGCTCCGAGCCGGTCAGGTTCAACACCCGGGAGTACGGCCGAAGCTCGGGCATCGCGCAGAGGCGGGCCAGCGGGCCGGATGGGTCGAGCAGGGTCACCTGGACACCTCGGCGGGCGGCCAGGTAGCCCAGGGCGCCGAGCAGGGTCGACTTGCCACCGCCCGGTTCGGCGACGAAGACCGCGAGCCCGGAGCGTTCCCGGACCTCCATGGGGAAGTGCAGGTCGAGGAAGACCGGGCGGCGGCAGGTGCCGGCGGTCCGGCCGATCAGGTCGCCCCGCCGGTCGCCCACGTTGGATGCGGCCTGGGGGAGCGCGGCGGCGAGCAACGGCACCGGCATGCGACGCACGTAGCCGGTGTTGGCGATCGGCTCGCCGGGGATGAACTCGCGGGCCAGCCAGTCCTGGTTCTTCGGGTGCTGCAGCGAGATGCGTAGCTCCCGGGAGTAGAGCTGGATGAGCCGGCGGGCCCGCTCCAGGCATTCCTCCCTGGTCCGGCCGCCGACCGCGATCCGGTGCCAGCCGTGCGCACGGGCCGAGTCCACCGGCAGGCCGGTGGTCATCTCGTCGCCGATCACCAGGGCGCGCTTGGCCAGTCGCTCCAGCTCCGGGGGAGCGTCGATGCCGTGTTCGGCGTAGTCGAGCTGTTGCGAGCGGATCATCCGCAGCCGGTGTTCGAGATTGCGGAAGGAGTCGCCGGAGCCGAGGATGTCGACGCGGGTCGAGATTTCCATCGGCCAGGGCAGCCGCTCGTGGAAGTGCAGCCAGGGTTCGTGTCGTTCCGGGATCTCCAGCGGCTCCATCCGGCCGACCGCGAGCACTGCCACGTGCCGCTCCTCGCCGGTCATCCGGTTGACCAGCTTGACTGTCGAGCCGTACGGGGTGCGGTAGCGCTCGACCTGCTCGGTCATGGCGAGCAGGTCGCCGCGCTCCCAGCGCCCGTCGGTGACGGGGGAGAGGGTGCTCGGCGGCGACATACAGAGCGCCACCGAGCGGTAGAGCAGCCATTCCAGCTCCTGGGCGGTGACCCGCCGGCCGCGCATGCCGAACGCCCCGAGCACCTCGTCGAACTGTTCCACGGTGCGACCCAGCTTGCGGCGTTCCCCATCGGCGGTGCCCCGGCCGAAGGTGCGCAGCAGCCGCTCGGTGAGCGAGTCGCCGAGGGACCGCCGGGCGAAGGTGACACCCAGGTAGGTCTGGCCCTCGGCGTGGTTGACCGCCATCAGGTGGCGTTGGGCGGCGACCAGGTGGTCGGCCCAGCCGGTGGTGCCGGGGACGTCGGGCAGCGGCGCCGAGGTGTGCGTGTCGATGGTGCGCGCCCACTCGTCGGCGGGGAACGGCCGGGTGGTGCGGCGCAGGTGCAGTCGGAAGCCGGCCAGGCCGGCGTACTGCTCGGAGATCGCCGACAGCAGCGCCTCGCGTTCGGCGTCCGGCCGGAACGCCCAGCGAACCTCGGGCAGCCAGTACCAGGCGGTGACGGTGTTCGGAGTGAAGGTGAGGTGGCCGGCGATCTCGGTGATGGCCAGTTCGACAGACGGATCCCGATCCCCGAATTTGATCTTTGGAGCGCGAACCCTGGTCGGCTTGATCGGTCGGTCCGGACGGCTCGCCGTGCGCTGTCGGGGTGCGGCGATCTCCTTGCCGGTGCTCCTGGGCCGATCCGAGTCGGTGGCCCGGCGCGGCGCGCGTTCGAGAGCTGGCCGATCCGCAGCCGTGATCATGGCCGGCTGCTCCGAGGTGGCCGTGGACCGGCCGGCCGTGGCCGTCGGCTGGGGCGCTTGAGCTGCCGGTCGGGCCGGCGACGTCGCTGCGGGGTGGCCGCCCGGCGCGGTGCTGGCGGGTCGGCGGACGGGGCTCGCGGTCGCCTGCGACCCGCCGCCGGTGGACGGGTCGGGCTCGTCCGGCGGACGCAGCATCGGCCGTCGATCGCCGGCCTGGTGCGGCACCCGGGACTCGCTGGCCGGGTGGCCGCCTCCGTGTCGTGGCTCGACGGGTCGGCCACCGTTGCCCGGCGGATCGGCCGGCGTCCACGGTGGCTCGAGCTCGGGAACCGCGCGGGCCGGTGCCGGGCTGGCGGCGGGTGGCGGCTGATGCGGGATCGCCGGCTGCTCGCGGGTGCTCGGACCGGCGGTGACGGCTCGTGGCGAGGCGGGTCGTCCCCCGCCGCCGAAGAGGTCCAGGAAGGGAGAGTCGATGTCGGCGTTCTCGCCGGCCGACACGGCGGTGGGCTCGGCCGGTGGCGTCCGGCGGGGAATCGGCCGGGGTGCCTGGAACACGCCGACGGCACCGTGGCCGGGCGACGTCACCAACGCGGGGTCGAGGGCAACCTCGTCCTCATCCTCGGTGTAGTCGAATGAGTGCGCACGGTGACCGGCTGGTGCGCCCGGGCGGCCGGCCGGGGAGCCCGGCGTGGAGGAGCGGCTCATGCGATCGCCTCGGCGACTGTCGGCAGACCCATGCCCGCGTCCTGCGACGGACCGTTCGACGTACGTCCGGTCATGCCAGCTCCTCCCTAATCCTGATCCGGCTGCCGACCAGGCGCGGATCGCGCTGCTCGACCGCCGGCTCCCGGGTGCGTCGCCAGTCGGTCAGCGCGGTGCGGATGACCACCCGCGCCGGCCGATCGGGGTCGACGTGCCGGAAGATGAACGACGTGGTCACGATGGCGAGCGCGATCTCCCAGGCTGGGAAGAGCTCGACCGTCAACGTGAACAGCCAGTGGATGAACATGTAGAGGGGGACCAGCAGCATGAAGAGCCCGTACTGGGCGTAGGGCAGGTGGACCGGAAGGGTGTAACCGGGCGGCCCGAGGTAGACCAGGCGGGCCCGGTAGATGTCGTCGTCGGTGCGCAGCCGCATCTGGTGAACGCGCCTATTCGAAGATCAGGTCGATCAGGTAATCGCCGACGAAGAAGAGTGTTGCCGCGCCCGCTATGAAGGCGAGCCCGACGATGGCGATCGCGGAGCTGGTCAGCACCTTGGAGATCTCGCCTCGGCTGGCACGGCCGATGAAGATGACGCCCAGGACGGCGAGCAGGATCGGCGCGATCTTGCTGGCGAAGAAGGTGACGACACTGTTGGTGTCGATTCCCTTCGGTGCCGGCTCCGCGAGTGGAGCCGACGCCAGGGTGGAGAGCGCGTGGGCGACGCCGGACGACGCCGTCTCCATGAGCTCGAAGGCGATCACTGGAACCTCCCCATAGCGCGGCCGGCGGTGCCGCGGCGGTGCAATAGGCAAGCCGGACGGGAAAAGTGCCCCACAGGGCATGGCGTTCTTGACCCTGTGTTCGTTACTCACCACGGAGGGTGGCGAGGTTTGGGCGGATTTTCCCCGCTTCGGCCCTCCCTCCAAGCTTCGCCATCTCGATGCTGGCCAATTCCAAAGCGTACGGGCCGCCCCGGATTGCGACAAGCCGCGAAGGGGCTGCCCGATACTGCCCAGATGACCGATCGTACACCTGTTCCAATCGGCACGTCAGGGGCAGTGATGCGCGGCCCACCCGGGTCGCTGGGCGCCGCCGCCGCGACCGGTACCGTCTAGTCGTGACCGATCTGGTGCGGGCTTCGGGCCCGGTGGTGATGGGCGTCCTCAACGTCACACCGGACTCCTTCTCCGACGGCGGACGGTACGCCGACCTGGACGCCGCCGTCGGACACGGCGTCCGTCTACGCGATGCCGGCGCGCACCTGGTCGACATCGGTGGCGAGTCGACCCGTCCGGGCGCCGAGCGGATCGACGCCGCGACCGAGGCCGAGCGGGTGTTGCCGGTCATCCGCGAACTGACCGCCGCCGGTGTGGCGGTCAGCGTCGACACCAGCCGCGCGCGGGTCGCGGAGGCTGCCCTGGTCGCCGGCGCGGCGGTGGTCAACGACGTCTCCGGTGGCCTGGCCGACCCGGACATGGCCCGGGTGGTCCGCGACGCGCACTGCCCCTGGGTGCTGATGCACTGGCGTGGGCACTCCCGTGCCATGCGCGAGCTGGCCACCTACACCGACGTGGTGGCCGACGTCCGGGCCGAGCTGGCTCAACGGATCGACACGGCGCTGGCAGCCGGGGTGGCAGCCGACCGCCTCATCGTCGACCCCGGGCTCGGCTTCGCCAAGACGGCCGCGCACAACTGGGAGCTCAGCGCCCGCCTGCCGGAGTTGCTGGATCTCGGCTACCCGCTGCTCTTCGGGGCGAGCCGCAAGTCGTACCTCGGTGGGTTGCTGGCCGGTGCGGACGGCACGCCACGACCGACCGCCCAGCGGGAGGCGGCCACCGTGGCCACCAGCGTGCTGGCGGTCGCCGCGGGCGCCTGGGGCGTACGCGTGCACGACGTGCAGGCCACCGCCGACGCGCTCGCCGTCTGGGCGGCGACCGGCAGCCCTCGCCTGGCCGTGCCGCCGCACGCCGGGAAGCGAACGCAAGACGATCACGAGCATGGGGTACGGCGATGACGACGGACCGGATCCAGCTGACCGGCCTGCGGGCGCGCGGCCGGCACGGGGTGTACGACTTCGAACGCGAACAGGGGCAGGACTTCGTGGTCGACGCCGTCCTGGAGCTGGACCTCGGCCCGGCCGCGGCCAGCGACGACGTCACCGCCACCGTGCACTACGGCGAGCTGGCCGAGCGCCTGGTCGCGGTGGTGACCGGCGAGCCGGTCAACCTGATCGAGACCCTGGCGGACCGGCTCCTCGCGGTCTGCCTGGCCGACGATCGGGTCGACGCCGCGACGATCACCGTGCACAAGCCGGAGGCTCCGGTGCCGCACACCTTCACCGACGTGGCCGTCACCATGACCCGGGCGCGTACGCGATGACCCGGGCGGTCCTCTCGCTCGGCAGCAACCTGGGCGACCGCCTGGAGCACCTGCGCACGGCCGTCGCCACCCTCGGCGACGCGGTGCTCGTACTCTCCGGGGTGTACGAGACTCCACCGTGGGGCGACACCGATCAGCCCGCGTACCTCAACGCGGTGGTGCTCGTGCAGGACGAGAGCGCGACTCCGCGCGACTGGCTGGAGCGGGCCCGCGAGGCGGAGCGCGCGGCCGGCCGGGTCCGTGACCCGCAGCGGCGGTTCGGGCCGCGCACCCTCGACGTGGACGTGATCGCGGTCTGGGGCGACGACGACGAGCCGGTGCTCAGCGACGAGGAGGAGCTGACCCTGCCGCACCCCCGGGCGCACCTGCGCGCCTTCGTGCTGCGTCCGTGGATCGACATCCAGCCGTACGGTCGGCTGCCCGGTCACGGCTGGCTGACCGACCTGCTGACCACCGGCCCCGCGGCCGACGAGGCGTTGGAACTGCGTCCCCGGCCGGAGTTGGCGTTAGAGTCGACGGCATGACCGAGCGGAACGGGCCGGCATGACGCAGGCGAAGCCCTCACCCGGCGGGTCGGGCCCGGACGGGTCTCGGATGGGCCCCACCCGGATTTCGACCCTGGTCGTGGCCGGCCTGGGTGCGGCGGCGGTGGCCTGGCTGCTGATCAGCACCCTTTACTACAGCGGCATTCCCCGGCTGCCCTGGCTGCCGGTGGTGACGCTGGCCGGGCTCGCCGTGCTGGAGGCGTACGCCGCGATCAACACCCGGGGCCGGATCGAGCGCAAGCCGGGTCGAGACCCGGTCAACCCGCTGTTGGCCGCCCGCTTCGTGGTGCTGGCCAAGGCGTCGGCACTGGCCGCCGCGATCTTTGCGGGCTTCTACGCGGGGCTCACCGGCTGGCTCTTCGTGGAAACCACCCGCGCGGCCCTGGACGATCGACCGGCCGCCAGCGGAGGCCTGCTCGCCTCGCTGGCACTGGTCGGCGCCGCGCTCTGGTTGGAGCGCTCCTGCCGGGTGCCGGAACGCCCGGACGACGAGCGCGAGCAGGACTCTCGGGAGAGCCGCCCCGGCCAGCGCTGAGCAGGGGGTTACGCCCGGCTGCGGGCGCGGGTACGGTGCCTGCGATCGGAGAGCAAGGGCCGCCCAGGGTCCGTCCGTGCGCCGGACTGGGACGGTCGGCCACTGGGGAGGCGGCGTCATGGGGTACGAAGAAGCGGGCCGGGACCGGTCGGCCGAACCCGCGTCTGGGGTGCCGGCCGCCGTACTGGAGAGCGTCTTCGACGACCCCACCCACGGTGAGCCCGGCCGTGATCGGATCGGCGTGCACCTGTGGTGGGAGCTGCTGCTGCTGGCCGGGCTGGCCGCCGTGAGCTGGCTGCTCTGGCGGGAGGATCCGGCCGCGGTGCGCGACGGCAACCTGCGCACGCTGCTGATCGACGCGGTCGGGCTGGGGTTGCTCGCGCTGGCCGCCGGGCTGAGCCTGCGGACGGCCGCGCCGAACCTGGCCGTCGGCCCGATCGCGGTGGCGGCCGCCCTGCACTACGCCGAGCAGGGTGACCGGGGCCTGCCGGCGTCGCTCGGCTCGGCCATGGCGGTCGCCGCGGTGGGCGGGCTGGCGCTGGCGCTGGCCGTGGTGGTGCTGCACGTGCCGGGCTGGGCCGCCAGCCTGGCCGGCGCCGCCGCCGTGGTGGTGTACATCGAACGCCGTTCGGCGCCCGTGCTGGTGCAGGGCGACTACGACCCCACCAGCAGCGCCGGTTACCTCTTCGCCGGCTTCGCCGCGGTGGCCGTCCTGGGTGGCCTGTTCGGCGCGATCCGGGCGATCCGCCGGCTCGTCGGCCGGTACCGGCCGATCACCGACCCGGCCCGTCGGCGGGGCGTGGTGGCCGCCGTGGTGACCGCCGTCGCGTTGGTCGTCTCCACGGTGCTGGCCGCTCTGGCCGGCATGCTGCTCGCCGCCAACGACCCCGGGCCGGTGACGCCCACCTCGGGGCTGGACTGGACGGTGCTGGCCATCGGCGTGGCCCTGCTCGCCGGCACCAGCGCGTACGGCCGCCGGGGCGGTGTGTTCGGCACGCTGCTGGCGGTCGGCCTGGTCACTGTCTTCCAGGTGTACGCGCCGGAGCGGGGATGGACGTTGAGCAACTGGGTGGTCGGCGGAGCGGCGCTCGGCGTCGGGTTGCTGGCCACCCGGCTGGTGGAGACGCTAGGACGACCCCGACCGGGCAGCCCCGACCGGCCCGAGCCGGTCAGCGACGGCACGATCAGCTCGGGCTGGGCCACGCCGCAGCCGCAGTCCGTCGACAACTGGCCTCCCACGCTGCCGACTCAGGCCGCGCCGCAACCGATGGACCCGTGGCGGGATCCGCGGTGGGAGGACGGGCCGCGACGGTGGGACACCGACGAGCGGTGAGCCGCGTCGCGTCCGCCGAGCCGGAGCTGATCTCGACCGTTAGGCTCGGCGACATGACCGACTCACCTGCCGCCACCCCGGGCGGAACCTCGTTCGAGGAGCTTGACGCGCTGTCCACCGAGGAGCTGCGGGAGCGGGCGTTCGCCCGGGCCCGGGAGCATCGGGACGTGGGCTTCTTCTGGTCGGTGCTGCGCCACCTGCCGAACGCGGACGAGGCCACGGTGCTGGACGGCGCCCCGAACTCGATCGGCCCGACGATCGACGAGGCCAACGCGCTGTGGCGGGAGCTGACCGGTCACGGCTACGAGGAGTCGGCGCCGCTGCTGCGCGCCGCCTTCATCGACTACCTGATGAAGCACTGAGCCGCTCGGGGCAGCCCAGGTCCGCCCGAGCCACCGGTTCGGGGCCTGGGCGGATCGCGTCGCTCGTCCACCGTTCCGGCCCGGTCAGCCGCTACGGCACGGCCGCCGGCACCGGCGCGCTCGCCGTGTTGCTGCTGGTCGGGATCTGCGGCAGTCCGGCGTACACCGGCTGGGCCGCCACCCTGACCGACCCGGAGTCGGGCGGCGCGTTCTACGCGCGCCTGCTCGCCTGGCCGGCCTGGCGGCTCGACGCGGACGGGCAGGCCGGCGGGTTGTTCGCCGCCGACCTGCGAGCTGTGCTGCTGGTGGTCCTCGCGGTGGCGCTGCTCTACCTGTTGCCCGCCGCGCAGGTCGCCCGGGTGCCCGGCCCGGTCAGTCAGTTCTTCTCCGGCTGGGCCGCGTACGTGCTCGCCGGCGGGCTGGCCGCCGTGCTGGCGGCGCTGCTCGGCCCGGCACCGTCACTGCTGGGGGCCCTGCAGGACGCCAGCACCGGTGCCGGTTACGGCTTCCTCACCGGGTGGATCATCGGCATCGCCAGTCTCGGCGGTCGCGCCTGACCCGGCCGAGGCGCGGTCAGGCACGGCGGTCGTGCCTGCCCCGGCCAGGGGTTCAGCTGCTCGGGCGGCCGAGGTCGAGGAGGCGCTGTCGGCTGAGCGCGCCCACCGGCCGACCGGCGTCGGTCACGAGGAGCCGGTCCCGGCCCGATGTGAGCAGGACCGCCAACGCGTCGTACGCCGAGCCGTCCACAGCGACGGTGGGCAGGTCCGGTGCGGCGTCCTCGGGCACCGGCTCCAGCGCCTCCCGGTCGAGCGGGGTGACCGCCAACCGGCGAATGCCCCGGTCGGCGCCGACGAACTCGCGTACGAACGCGGTGGCGGGTGCGCCGAGCAGTGCGGCCGGGGTGTCGTACTGCTCCAGGTGACCGCCCTCGGAGAGGACCGCGATCCGGTCACCGAGTCGGACGGCCTCGTCGAGGTCGTGGGTGACCAGCACGATCGTCTTGCGCACTTCGGCCTGGAGGCGCAGGAACTCCTCTTGGAGGCGGGCCCGGACGATCGGGTCGACGGCCGAGAACGGCTCATCCATCAACAGCACCACCGGGTCGGCGGCGAGCGCCCGGGCCACCCCGACCCGCTGCCGCTGGCCACCCGACAGCTCGTGCGGGTATCGACCGCCGAACTCCGCCGGGTCCAACCCGACCAGGTCGAGCAGTTCGTCGACCCGGGCCTGGGTCTGGCCCTTGGGCCAGCGGAGCAGGCCCGGCACGGTGGCCACGTTGGCCCGCACGGTCTGGTGTGGAAAGAGACCAACGTTCTGGATCACGTACCCGATTCGACGGCGCAGTCGCACCGGGTCGACGTTCGTGACGTCCTCGTCGCCGAGCGTGATGCGACCGGCGGTCGGTTCGATCAGGCGATTGATCATCCGCAGCACTGTCGACTTGCCGCAGCCGGACGGGCCGATCAGCACCACCAGCTCGCCGGCCCGGACGTCCAGGCTGAGGTCCCGGACGGCTTCGGTGCCGTTCGGGTAGCGCTTCTGGATGCCGTGCAGCGCGATCGGCGCCGCGCGAGGGGACTGGGCCACGCTGGCAGCCTCCGGGGTAACGTCCACGTATGTCCTTCCGCCTGAGCTACCGGGCCGACCCGGGTAACCCCTGGTTCTCCTGGCAGTACGTGCGGGACAACTCTGACACGATCCTCGCCGCGGTGCGTGAACACGCCTCCCTCACCGGCCGAGCGGTGTTGATCGCGGTGCTGATCGCCCTGCCCTTGTCCGTGCTGGCGTACTGGGTGCGTCCGCTCGCCGGTCCGATCCTCGCCGTCAGCGGGGTGGTCTACACCATCCCGTCGTTGGCGCTCTTCGCGTTCATCGCCCCCTACCTGGGCACCGGGGCGACCACGGTGCTGGTCGGGCTGGTCCTTTACGCGCTGCTGCTGATCGTGCGCAACGTGGTGGCCGGTCTCAACCAGGTGCCCCCGGAGGTTCGCGAGGCCGCCGAGGGCATGGGTTACGGCCGGTGGAGGCGGCTGTTCCGGATCGACCTGCCGCTGGCGCTGCCGGGCATCGTGACCGGCGTACGGCTGGCGACGGTCTCGACGGTGGCGTTGGTCACGGTCGGGGTGCTGGTCGGGCACGGCGGGCTCGGGCAGTTGATCTTCGCGGGCTTCCAGAACAACCTCTACAAGGCCGAGATCATGACGGCAGCACTGCTCTGCGTGGCGCTCGCGGTCGTGCTCGACCTGTTGCTCATCCTGGTCGCCCGACTGGTGACTCCCTGGTCCACCCGGAGGGCACGGTGACCGTCGCGGCGAACCCGATCGGGCAGGCGATCACCTGGATCAACGACCCACTGAACTGGACCAACCCCGGCGGCATGCTGGACCGGCTCGGCGAGCACCTGACGATCTCCGCCCTGGCGGTGGCGCTCGGCTGTCTGGTGGCCTGGCCGCTCGGGCTCTGGTTGGGTCACCTCGGTCGAGGTGGCGGCCTCGTGGTGCTGATCTCCAACGCCACCCTGGCCATCCCGACCCTGGCGCTGCTGACCATCCTGCCGGTCGTCTTCGCCAGCGGCTTCGGGAAGACACCGGTCGTGGTGGCACTTGCTGTCTTCGCCGTACCGCCGCTGCTGGCCAACGCGTACACCGGGGTTCGGCAGGTGGACCCGGAGGCCCGCGATGCGGCCCGGGGGATGGGCCTGTCCAGCGCGCAGCTGCTGCGCCGGGTGGAGTTGCCGCTGGCGGTGCCCTATCTGGCGGCCGGCTTCCGCACCGCGGCGGTCCAGGTGATCGCGACCGCGGCGCTGGCGTCCTTCGTCAACGGCGGCGGTCTGGGCCAGATCATCCGGACCGGCTTCGGTATCGGTATCGCGGCCGGCGGAGGGCAGATCGTCGCCGGCGGTGTGCTGGTGGCCGGGCTCGCGCTGTTGGCTGAGGTGGTCCTCGGCGGCGTCGAACGGCTGGTCACCCCCAAGCCGCTGCGGCGCGGGCGGCAGCGCCTCGGGCGGCCCCGGGCCGCCGACGCGACCGGGAGCGCCTGACCCGTCCGGGTGAGCTCGCGTCGAGCTGGCGACCCACGCCCGTCAAATCGGTGACGATGGGGTGACGAAGTCCATCCCAAGTTGTCGGTCGGTTCCGGAGCATGTTGGGTGGACATTCGCGGGCGGCCGACAGTCAGGATCGCCCGTCGGACACGCGGCCGGCCCGGGACGGGTCGCGCCGGGACACGGAAGGCGGGCACATGCGCGCACGTACACGTCTGGCGATCGGGGCGGTCAGCGCCGTCGCCGGGGCGGCACTCCTCACCGGCTGCGGTGACGCCGGCTCGTCCGGCACCGACGCACCCCAGACCAGCGCCTCCGGCGCCGGGTGCGCCCCGGTCGCCGGCCAGCAGCTCATCGCTCTGCAGGACGACAAGAAGCTCCAGAACTCCGACAACGTCATTCCCGCGGTCAACAGCAAGGCGGCCAACCCGCAGCTGATCGCCGCACTGGACAAGGTCTCCGCCGCGCTCGACACCCCGAAGCTGATCCAGCTCAACAAGGCCGTCAACGAGGACCGCAAGACCCCCAAGGTGGCGGCCGAGGAGTTCGCCAGCGCGAACAACCTCACCGCGGGCATCGCCAAGGGCCCGGGCGGTGACATCACGGTGGGTGCCGGCAACTTCGCCGAGAGTCAGATCCTGGGTGAGCTGTACCGGATCGCGCTCTCCGCCGCCGGCTACCAGGTCAAGGTGCAGCAGATCGGCAACCGCGAGTTGTACGAGCCGGCTCTGGAGAAGGGTGAGATCCAGGTCGTCCCGGAGTACGCGGCGACCATGGCCGAGTTCCTCAACACCAAGGCCAAGGGCGGCACTCCGCCGCCGATCTCCTCGCCGGACATCAACACGACGGTGACCGCGCTCAAGGCCGAGGGCGACAAGGTCGGCATCACCTTCGGCACCCCGGCCGCCGCACAGGACCAGAACGCCTTCGCGGTGACCCAGGCCTTCGCCGACAAGTACGGCGTGCGGACCCTCTCCGAGCTGGCGGCGAAGTGCTCCGGCAGCGCGACAGTGCTGGGTGGCCCGCCGGAGTGCGAGCAGCGTCCGTTCTGCAAGCCGGGCCTGGAGAAGACGTACGGGCTGTCGTTCGGCAAGTTCTCGTCGCTGGACCAGGGCGGGCCGCTGACCAAGAGCGGTCTGCGCGACGGTTCGATCAGCGTGGGTCTGATCTTCTCGTCGGATGGCGCCTTCGCCACCAGCTGAGCCATTTCCGCACGAGCTGAGGACGCCCTCGCCCCGACCGGGCGGGGGCGTCCGTGCGTCCCGGGGACCCCGTTCCCTCCAATGGTCAACGTGGGTAGGCTGCACATCCATGCCAGCCCCGGCCATCTCTGAAGCCCGGCGTCAACCATCGTTGCTGACCATGCTCTTCTGGGCGGGCGTCGCTCTCGCGCCGGTGGCGGCGCTGATCCTGCTGGTGGCTGACGGCAACGGCCCGCTGCGTTTCGCCGCGGTGCTCGCCATCCTCGCGGTGGTGCTGATCGGCCTCTCCATCGCGTTGCGGCCCGACGGCGAGGGCGACTCGGTGCGCGCCGACGAGTTGCTGAACGAGATCGAGGAGCTGCGCCGGGAGCTGCGCAGCGAGATCGTGGCCGCCGCCCAGCGCGGCAACCAGGCGCTCGACCAGGCGCAACGGGCCCAGGAGGGGATCGCCGCGGTGCGCCGCCGTCTCGACGCCAGCGGTGCCGCCCTTGCCGGTGCCGCCCCCGCCGTCGAACCGGCAGGCGCCGGACGGGCGCGGGTGGCCGTCGAGCCGCCGGTGGACGACACGCCGGTGGCCCGTAACCGGGGCGACGCGCCGGCCGGCCGTGCCCGGGTGTCCGGCCCCGACGACGCGCCCCGGTGGGGGCGCCCCGAGCACCCGGACGACGACGAGCCGGCGTACGCCCGGGAGGCCCCCGAGCCGCAGGCCACCGCCGGGATGTACGGCGGGGAACGGCCGGCCGCCACCGCGTACGGCTCAGCTCGCCCCCGGGAGCACGACCGCCCCGAGGCGGCGCACCGGCCGGGTGGCGTGGTCCGACACACCGAGACCGTGCACGTCACCACCCGGCACACAGTGGTGGACGGCGGCCCGGCCGAGCCGGCGGGGCGCTACGGCGGTGGGTACGCCGGTCAGTGGACCCCACCCGCGCAGGAGTGGACCCGGGGCGGCGACGCCGATCAGCCCTCTCGCCCGTCCGGCCGGGCGAGGAGCGAGCCGGAGCAGCACCCCAGAGCCGGGTACGGCGACGAGCCGGGCTGGACGGGCCGCCGCGACGAACCGGAGTGGACGGATCGGCGCGACGCGTACGCCCAGCCCGACGAGCCCCCTCCGGCGGCCCGGTCACACCGCACCCCGGAGAGGCCGGCGGCGGAATCCTGGGACAGCCCGGACGATCGGGGCTGGTCGGAGCAGCGCGACCGGGCGGGCGCCCCGGCACCGCAGCCCGGGCCGCCGCTGCGGGCCGACGACACCGGCGAGTACTGGTCGCAGCTGCGGGCCGGTGACCGGTGGGCCGCCGTCCGCGACGACGAAAACGGTCGCGAGTTGCGGGTCGGCGAACGTCGGGCCGAGGTGCACGCCGACGCTACCGGCACCGAGTACCGGGTGGCCGACCGCTGGGCCGCCGTCCGCCACGAGGAGCCGCGCCGTCACGAGGACGCCGTCCGCTACGAGGAGCCGCGCCGTCACGAGGACGCCGCCCGCTACGAGGAGCCGCGCCGTCACGAGGACGCTGGCCGCTACGAGGACGCCGGCCGGTATGAAGAACCGCGCCGTCACGACGGTGGTCGGCGGGCCGAGCCGGGAAGGCCCGCGCTGCCGGTGGGCGGTGTGCCGGTACCGGACGAGTGGCGCCCACCGCGCCAACGCGGGCACCAGGCGGAACCCGCGCCGGAACGGACCGGGCGGCGACGGGTCGACGAGCGCTACGGCTACCCGCCGCAGGACGACGTGCCGCGTGCCGGCGGCGCGCCACCCACCGACCGCTGGCGGTGACCGGTCAGGCGGCTCGGGTCACTTGTCGATGTCGCCGACCACGAAGAACATCGAGCCGAGGATCGCGATCAGATCAGGGACCAGGCAGCCGGGGAGCAGGGTGGCCAACGCCTGCACGTTCGCGTACGAGGCGGTGCGCAACTTCAACCGCCACGGCGTCTTCTCGCCCCGGGACACCAGGTAGTAGCCGTTGATGCCGAGCGGGTTCTCCGTCCAGGCGTACGTGTGCCCCTCCGGCGCCTTAAGCACCTTCGGCAGCCGGGTGTTGATCGGCCCGGTCAGCTGGTCCACCCGGTCGAGGCACTGCTCGGCAAGGTCCAGTGACGCGTACACCTGGTCGAGCAGCACCTCGAAACGGGCGTGGCAGTCGCCGGCGGTCTTGGTGACCACCGGAACGTCCAGCTCGTCGTAGGCCAGGTAGGGGTCGTCGCGGCGCAGGTCCAGGTCGAGCCCCGAGGCCCGGGCCACCGGGCCGGACGCGCCGAACGCGGCGGCGTCCGCGGCGGACAGCACGCCCACGCCGACGGTGCGGGCCAGGAAGATCTCGTTACGCCGGATCAGGTGGTCCAGGTCGGGCAACCGGCGGCGTACCTCGCCGATCGCCGCGCGGGCCCGCCCGGTCCACCCGTACGGCACCTCCTCCTTGAGGCCACCCACCCGGTTGAACATGTAGTGGATCCGGCCGCCGGAGACCTCCTCCATCACCGCCTGGATGGTCTCGCGTTCCCGGAAGGCGTAGAAGATCGGCGTGATCGCCCCGATCTCCAACGGGTACGAGCCGAGGAACATCAGGTGGTTGAGCACCCGGTTCAGCTCCGCCAGGGCCATCCGCAGCCAGGTGGCCCGCTCCGGCACCTCCATGCCCATGAGGCGTTCCACAGCGAGCACCACGCCCAGCTCGTTGGAGAACGCCGAGAGCCAGTCGTGCCGGTTGGCCAGCACGATGATCTGCCGGTAGTCGCGCACCTCGAAGAGCTTCTCCGCGCCCCGGTGCATGTAACCGACGATCGGTTCGCAGGCGACCACCCGCTCGCCGTCGAGCACCAGCTTCAACCGCAGCACACCATGGGTGGAGGGGTGCTGCGGGCCGATGTTCAGCACCATGTCGGTGCCGAGTTGCTGATCACCGGTGCCAGCGATCAGCCCGGCCCCGGTGCCGACGGTCAGTTCACGGAGGTCCCCGGCGTCGGTGGTCATGCCCGTCATCGTGCCACGACCGTCCCGAGCGGGATGCCGACCGGCTGGCGCAACCACCAGTGCCCGCCGAGGCCGGCCGGGTCGGTCAGCTCGGCCACCGCCGACGCGGCGGCCAGCGCCCGCACATAGCCGACCGGGTCGGTGCCGGCCAGGCTGAGCGGTGGTCGCCCGCCGTCGGCCCCGAGCGCCCGCAGCGCCTCCCGCTGCAAGACCAGGGAGTACGCGCACCGGGCGACCGCCGCGCCAGCGGAGGCGACGGAGTCCATGGCCACGTGTGCTGTGACATCACTCGACCCGTCGGGCACCGGAGGCACCTGCCGCCCACCCCGGTACCCGTTCAACGTCCCGTCGGCCGGCCTGCTCTCCCGCAGGTGCCCGTAGTCGACAGCGACCGCCATGCCCTGCTCGATCTTTTGCACCGCGTTGGCCCAGGCTTCGTCCCTGGTCCGTCCGATTTCGGCTCTTCTGTGGTCGCTGTGGGGGGTTTCGGGGCTGGGCCACCAGGTGGTGAGCCAGTCGTGATCATCGGGGCTGACCGGCTCACCGACTGATTCGGCACCGCTGTCGGGGTCGACCAGCAGGTATCGCCAGCCGTCTTCGGTGTGCACCGCCACGTCCAGCGGGACGTTGTCCAGCCACTCGGTGGCCAGCAGCACTCCGGTGATCTCGTCGGGGATCGCGGCTGTCCAGTTGATCTCTTCGGGCAGGTTCTCGGGGCGGTCGGCGTACTCGACGGCTGTGAAGCGCACCCGTTCCGCGAGCGACGGTCGGACCGTGCCGGACGACGGCTCATCCCGCAAGGAACGGACGGAGGCCGTGGAAGTCAGGGTTTCCGGGGAGCCCGCCCGCGGAGGGATCAAGCCTGACCGCCCGGAGCGGGTGGGCTCCCCGGAAACCCCCACCGCAACCCCGACGGACGCCAGCAGAGCGTGCAGCAGCTCCCCACGCCCGGCGCCCACGTCGACCACGTCAAGTCGCGAGGGGTGGCCGAGGGCTGCGTCCACCTCCGTGACAAGGCGCAGCAGGGCGGTGGCGAAGGCCGGGGAGGCGTGCACGCTGGTGCGGAAGTGGTCGGCCGGCCCGGTGCCGGCGACGAAGAAGCCGCCCGGCCCGTAGAGCGCCCGGCTCATCGCGTCCCGCCACAGGATCGACATCAGTCCACTCCGAGTTGAGCGTGGTTCACCGTGCCGACCCTACGGTCAGGACCGCCGTTCGTGGATCAGGCCTGGAAGTAGTGCCCTTCGTGCAGGTCGGCGATCAGGCCGGGGTGGGTGGGGGTCCAGCCCAGCAGTTCGCGGGTGATGGCGGACGACGTCGGGTTGTCCATCTGTGCGAACGAGCCGAGAAAGCCGAAGTGGTCGTCGGCCTCGGCGGGGCTGATGCTCCGAACCGGGATGCCGAGGTTGTGGCCGATGGCTGACGCGATCTGCTGGAAGGGGACGCCTTCGTCGGCAGCTCCGTGCAGACGCGTACCGGCGGGGGCCTTCTCGAGGGCGAGTCGGTAGAGCACGGCCGCGTCGAGCGTGTGGACGGCAGGCCACCGGTTGGTGCCCTCGCCGACGTAGGCGGCGTGCCCCTTCCGGCGGGCCGCGGCGATGATGGCGGTGATGAAGCCGTAGTGGTCGAGTGAGCTGTGCACGGTGGGCGCGAGCCGGACGATGGAGGAGCGCACACCGCGGGAGGCGAGGCCGGCCACGAAGTTCTCCGCGTCGATCCGGTAACCGCCGCCGGGGAAGGTGTCGTGTTCGGTGCCGGGGCGGCCGACGATGCCACCCATCACGAGCATTGCCGTCCCGCCGGTGCCGACCAGGGGCTTGCCGGAGCCGGCCAGGCCGTCGGCGAGTGCCGTGAGGGCGTCCAGGTCGGCCTTGGCGGCGCCGGCCAGGTCGCCGTCGACCATGAGGTCGTGGCGGAACGCCAGGTGGATCACCCCGTCGGAGGCGGCCGCCTCTTCCCGGAGCACGTCGAGGTCGGACAGGTCCCCGCGGTGTGCCTGAGCGCCGAGCTTCTCGATGGCGGTGGCGGACGTGTCGGAACGGGCGAGGCCGATGACCTCGTGTCCGGCGGAGAGCAGTTCCGGGACGACCGCGGAGCCGAGATGACCGGAGGCGCCTGTGACGAATACGCGCATTGTGGTTCCTTCGTGAGTACCGATGTCACCTTGCGACATCACCGTACCTCGCGTGATGTCACACCGCGACATGCTCGCGGAATTAATGTCGCAGTGTGACGTCGGCTACCATCGCCGCATGGCCCGCTGGCAACCGGACGCGCGCGGCCGCCTGGAGGCGGCCGCCTTCGAGCTGTTCCGCGAGCGCGGCTTCGAACAGACCACCGTCGCCGACATCGCCGCCCGTGCCGGCCTCGACAAACGCACCTTCTACCGGCTCTTCGGGGACAAGCGGGAGGCGCTCTTCAGCGGCAGTGGGCGCGTGGAGGAGGTCCTGGTCCGGGCGGTGACCGAATCTGACGCCGGCCCCTTCGAGGCGGTCGTCGCCGCCTTCCGCCGGGTGGCGGAGGAGCTCTTCGCAGACCGTCTCGAACTGGTCCGGGCGCGGCAGTCCATCATCGAGAGCAGCCCGGAACTACAGGAGCGCGAGCTGCGCAAGACTGGCTCACTGGCGGCCGCGGTCACCGCCGCCCTGCGGGCCAGGGGCCTCGACGAGACCACGGCCGCCCTGGCCACCGAGTCGGGTGCCACAGTCTTCCGGGTCGCGTACGCCCGCTGGGTCGCGCCCGACAGCGACGCCCCGCTCAGCGACCTGATCGCGGAGGTGGCCGCCGAGTTGCGCGCCATCACGTCGGCCCCAACGCCCTGACCCGCAGGCGACTCGGACGTGCCGTCTCATCGGTGGTGAAGGTTTTCACACATGCTTGTCCGGGTTCGGTAGCCCCGGCGCATACTTGCGATCGACCGGTACCCCTTCTCGAGGACTGGATCGTCGTCATGAGCGCACCGTTGCGCCCGCGTCCGGCCGGCCCATCCGGGCCCGCCGCCTCGTGGGATAGCGCCGTTCCCGGCGCCCGCGCCACCTCCCGTCTGCTCACCGTCGGTGTCGTTGGCGCCGGTCGGGTCGGTGCCGTGCTGGGCGCCGCGCTCGCCGCCGCCGGGCACCGGGTGGTCGCCGTCTCCGGCAGCTCCGGAGCCAGCCGCGCCCGCCTCGCCCTGCTGTTGCCCGAGGTGCCCCGCCGCCCGGTCGCCGCCGTGGCCCACGCCGCCGCCGACCTGCTGCTGATCGCGGCACCGGACGACAGGCTGGCCGGTGTGGTGACCGACCTCGCCGAGCAGGGCGCGCTGCATCCGGGCCAGATCGTCGCGCACACCTCGGGAGCCCACGGCCTGGCCGTGCTGGAGCCGGCCGTCGCGGTCGGCGCCCGGCCGCTCGCACTGCACCCCGCGATGACCTTCACCGGTACGCCGGACGACCTGGCCCGGCTGGACGGCATCTCGTACGGGGTGACCGCCCCGGCGGAGTTGCGCCCGCTGGCTGCCCGGCTGGTCGCCGACCTGGGTGGCGTGCCCGAGTGGGTGGCCGAGTCGGATCGTCCGCTCTACCACGCCGCGCTGGCCCACGGCGCGAACCACCTGGTGACCCTGGTCAACGAGGCGACCGACCGGTTGCGGGACGCCGGGGTGTCCCGGCCGGAGAAGGTCCTCGCCCCGCTGCTGCGGGCCGCCCTGGAGAACGCGCTGCGGCTCGGCGACGACGCGTTGACCGGCCCGGTCTCCCGCGGTGACGCGGGCACCGTGCAGCGGCACCTGGCCCGGTTGGCGGCCACCGCACCGGAGTCCGTCCCCGCGTACCTGGCGCTGGCCCGTCGTACCGCCGACCGGGCGATCGCGGCCGGCCGACTGCGGCCGGTGGACGCACAGTCGCTGCTCGGCGTACTGGCCGACAGCGGTCGGGAGGTGGCCGCATGACCCGGGTGGTGCACACGCGCGCCGAGTTGGCGGAGGCCCGGGCCGGGCTGAAGGGCACGGTCGGGGTGGTGATGACCATGGGCGCGCTGCACTCCGGGCACGAGACGCTGTTGCGCGCGGCCCGGGAACAGGCCGACCACGTGCTGGTTACGGTCTTCGTGAACCCGTTGCAGTTCGGGCCGAACGAGGACTTCGACCGCTACCCGCGCACCCTCGACGCCGACCTGGAGGTGTGCCGGCGGGCGGGCGCCGATCTGGTCTTCGCCCCGTCGGTGGCGGACATGTACCCGGACGGTCAGCCTCGCGTACGCCTCGATCCGGGCCCGCTCGGCGCCGAGCTGGAGGGGGCGAGCCGCCCCGGCTTCTTCCACGGCGTACTCACCGTGGTGCTGAAGCTGCTCCAGCTCACCCAGCCGGACCTGGCGTTCTTCGGCGAGAAGGACTACCAGCAGCTCACCCTGGTCCGGCGGATGACCCGCGACCTGGACGTGCCGGTCGAGGTGGTCGGCGTGCCGACCGTCCGGGAGCCGGACGGGCTGGCCCTCTCCAGCCGCAACCGTTACCTGAGCGAGCCGGAGCGCGCCGCCGCGCTGAGTCTGTCCGCCGCGCTGCGAGCCGGCGCGCAAGCCGCCGACGACGGCCTGGACGCGGGGGCGGTGCTGACCGCCGCGCACGCCGCGTTCGGCGCCGGTACGCCCGGTGCCCGCCTCGACTACCTGGTGCTCACCGATCCCGAGTTGGAACCGGGGCCGGTGGCCGGGCCGGCTCGGCTGGTGATCGCCGCCTGGGTGGGCGCCACCCGGTTGATCGACAACGCGGCGATCCACCTCGCCCCGCGTCCCTGACCCGGCCGTACCACCCTCCACCGATACCGCGAAAGGCCACTCCGATGTTGCGGACCATGCTCAAGTCGAAGATCCACCGAGCCACGGTGACCCAGGCCGACCTGCACTACGTCGGTTCGGTGACGGTGGACGAGGATCTGCTCGACGCCGCCGACCTGCTCCCCGGCGAGCAGGTGGCGATCGTGGACATCACCAATGGCGCCCGGCTGGAGACGTACGTGATCCCGGGCGAGCGGGGCAGCGGCGTGATCGGCATCAACGGCGCCGCCGCGCACCTGGTGCACCCCGGTGATCTGGTCATCCTGATCTCGTACGGGCAGATGGACGACGCCGAGGCACGGTCGTACCGGCCACGGGTCGTGCACGTCGACGCCGACAACCGGGTGATCGAGTTGGGTGCCGACCCGGCTGCGGCGGCACCCGGCACTGCCGGGAACCCGGTGCCCAGCCCGTTGGCCGTGTCCGGAGTCTGATCCCGCGTACCGCGATTCCGGTCTGTCACCAGAAGGTCATTTCCGGTTACCCTGGGCACGCTGGCGGAAGCCGGTCGGTGGCTGGGGGAGGCCGCGATGAGCCGTGCCATGACGACCCTGTTCGCCGCTGCCGTGACGGCAGTGCTGCTGGTGGGCTGTGCCGGGTCCGGCGGCCTGGACGGTGATCTGACCGACGACTGGGCGGCGTTGCCGGCGCCGTCGGCGTTCACCCCGGCCGCCGGTGTGTGTCACGCCGCCGACTTCACCGATCTGGTCAGCCTGGCCAGCTATGAGCCGGTGGACTGCGCCGGGCCGCACCGCCTGGAGACCGTGCACGTCGGGGCCTTTCCGGCCGAGCGGACGGCTGCTCCGGCGGGTGGTTCGGCCGAGCTGCGTGGCGCGTTCGCCGAGTGCGACACCCGGGCGACCGGCTACGTGGGTGACGACTGGCGGTCCGGCCGGCTGCGGCTGTCCGTGGCGCTGCCCAACGGGCCGGGGTGGGCGGCGGGTTCCCGGTGGTTCCGCTGCGACCTCACCGAGCTGAACACTGTCGAGGCGGCGGCCACAGTGGTGGTCCGGTCGGGCAGTCTGCGGGACGCGTTGAAGGGGCCCACCGGGCTGCGCCTCGGTTGCCAGCAGACTCGCGGTGGCGCCGGCCGGGGTGTGCAGACGCTGATCCCGGTGGAGTGCGGCAAACAGCACGACGCCGAGTTCGTCGGGGTGTGGCGCGCACCGGACCTGGCGTACCCGACCCGGGACGCCGACTGGTTGCCGCTCTACACGGGTTGTCGCAGCGTCCTGGCCCGGTACGCGGGCGTACCGGACGATGCCAAGCTGCGCTTCCGCAGCGGTGTGGTGGTCCGCCCGCCGGGGGCGGGGCGCTGGAAGGTCGGTGATCGGGGCGTCCGCTGCTATCTGTGGGTCAGCGACCGTACGGTGACCGCCTCGCTGAAGGGCGCGGGCCAGGCCGGTCTACCGGTCCGGACGAAGTGACCACGGCCCGACGGTCGACGCGGCGCGGCGCGCGCCGGACGGGGTCGCCCAAAACACTCGTCGCGCCCCCGCCGCCCCGGGCGAGGATGGTTCGGGTTGACTGGGGGGATGGACCTCCCGACCGTCGACCTGCCTACCCTGCCCGCGCTGCTGGCCGCGCCCGCGCCCGGCTGGGTGGAGACCACCGACGTGATCGTCGTGGGTTCCGGCGTGGCCGGGTTGACCGCGGCGCTGCACCTGCGTGAGGCCGGTCTGCACGTCACGGTGGTCACCAAGGTCAACATTGACGACGGATCGACCCGGTGGGCGCAGGGCGGCATCGCCGCCGTGCTCGACCCGGCCGACACCCCGGCGGCGCATGCCCGGGACACCGAGGTCGCCGGGGTCGGGCTGTGCGACCCGGCGGCGGTCCGGGTGCTGGTCGAGGAGGGCCCGACCCGGCTCCGTGAGCTGATCCGGATCGGCGCCGAGTTCGATCGTCACCCGGACGGCTCGCTGATGCTGACCCGCGAGGGCGGGCACCGGGCGGACCGGATCGTGCACGCTGGCGGCGACGCCACCGGCGCGGAGGTGCAGCGGGCCCTGCACGCCGCGGTGCAGCGCGACCCGTGGATCCGGCTGGTCGAGCACGCCCTCGTGCTGGATCTCCTGCGCGCGCCCGGCGACGGCCCGGACGGGCTCGGGGCGGCCTGCGGGATCACACTGCACGTGTTGGGTGAGGGCAGCGAGGACGGCGTCGGCGCGCTGCTGGCCCGTGCCGTGGTACTCGCCACCGGCGGCATGGGGCAGATCTTCTCGGCCACCACCAACCCGGCGGTCTCCACCGGGGACGGGGTGGCGCTGGCGCTGCGGGCCGGCGCGGCCGTGACCGACGTGGAGTTCGTCCAGTTCCACCCGACCGCACTGATCACCCCGGCCGGCGCGGGGGTGCCGGGGGCGGGGCACGCGCAGCAGCCGCTGGTCTCGGAGGCGTTGCGGGGCGAGGGCGCGTACCTGGTGGACGCGGACGGCAAGAGGTTCATGGTGGGCCAGCACGAGTTGGCCGAGCTGGCACCCCGGGACGTGGTGGCCAAGGGCATCCACCGGGTGCTGCTGGCCACCGGCGCGGACCACGTCTTCCTCGACGCACGGCACCTGGGCGGCGATTTCCTGGCCGGTCGGTTCCCCACCATCGTGGCGTCCTGTCTGGCGATCGGCGTGGACCCGGCGACCGATCTGATCCCGGTGGCGCCGGCCGCCCACTACGCCTCCGGCGGGGTCCGCACCGATCTGCGCGGCCGCACCTCCATCCCCGGCCTGTACGCCTGCGGCGAGGTGGCCTGCACGGGCGTGCACGGCGCGAACCGGCTGGCCAGCAACTCGCTGCTGGAGGGTCTGGTCTTCTCCCGGCGGATCGCCGAGGACATCGCGGCCGGCCTGCCCGAGCAGGCCCAGCCGGCGGAGACCGGCGCCTGGCGTGGCGGGACGGGCTGGGTGCTGCCCGCGGAGGTGACGCCGACCCTGCAACGGGCGATGACCCGCGGGGCCGGGGTGCTCCGATCCGCGGCGACGCTGGCCGGGACGGCCGGGACGTTGACCGAGCTGGGCGTTGCCCGGGGCCGGCCGCGGACCGCCGACTGGGAGGCGACGAATCTGCTCACCGTGGCATCGACGCTGGTTGCCGCCGCGTACGCCCGTGGTGAGACCCGGGGCTGCCACTGGCGGGAGGACTTCCCGACGGCCGACGAACGGTGGCTGGGCCATCTGGTCGGGGCCGTCGGGGCGCAGGGCCGGGTGACGCAACAGTGGGAGGGGAACTCGTGATCGAGTCGACGGAGACGGCGTTGCGGGCGGCTGGATTGGAGCCGGCGCACGTACGGCAGGTGATCGAGGGCGCGCTGGTCGAGGATCTGGGCCCGGATTTCCTTGACGTCACAAGCGTGGCCACCATTCCGGCGGAACAGACCGACACCGCCGACCTGGTGGCCCGCGCAGACGGGGTGTTGGCCGGGATGGCGGTGGCTGCCGCCGTGTTCGAGCTGGTGGGCGAGGTGACTGGCTTCGGTCGTACCGTCGAGGTGTCGGTGCTGGCCCGCGACGGCGAGCGGGTGGCCCGGGGCGACGTGCTGGCGACGGTGACCGGCCCGACCCGGCTGCTGCTGACGGCCGAGCGGACGGCACTCAACCTGCTCTGCCGGATGTCCGGGGTGGCCACCCACACCCGCGCCTGGGCGGACGCGCTGGCCGGCTCGAAGGCGATGGTGCTGGACACCCGCAAGACGACGCCGGGCCTGCGGGCGCTGGAGAAGTACGCGGTGCGGGTCGGCGGCGGCACCAACAAGCGGATGGGCCTCTACGACGTGGCCATGATCAAGGACAACCACAAGCTGGCGGCCGGGAGCATCACTGCGGCCTATCGGCGGGTCCGGGAGGCGTTCCCGGAGGTGCCGGTGCAGGTCGAGGTGACAGGAGTCGACGAGGCGGTGGAGGCGGTGGAGGCCGGGGCGGACTTCCTGCTCTGCGACAACATGTCGCCGGAGGTGCTGGCCGAGGCGGTGGCCGCGGTGGGTGACCGGGCGGAGCTGGAGGCGACCGGCGGGCTGACCCTGGAGGTGGCCGGCCGGTACGCGGCCACCGGCGTGGACTTCCTCTCGGTGGGCGCGCTGACGCACTCGTCGCCGATCCTGGACATCGCGCTGGACCTGCGCGCCGACTAGTTGTCTAGGCTGCGTGCGTGCTGCTCTGCATCGACATCGGAAACACCAACACCGTGCTGGCGACCTTCGACGGCGACAAGCTGGTGCACTCCTGGCGGATCAAGACCGATGCCCGCTCGACGGCGGACGAGCTGGGCCTGATGTTCCGGGGTCTGCTCGCCGGGGACAACGTCGAGATCACCGGTGTGGCCGCCTGCTCCACGGTGCCGGCCGCGCTGCGGTCGCTGCGCACCATGCTCAGCCGTTACTACGCCGACCTGCCGAGCGTCGTGGTCGAGCCGGGCGTGCGGACCGGGGTGCAGTTGGCGATCGACAACCCGAAGGAGGTCGGCGCCGACCGGGTGGTGAACACCCTGGCCGCGTACACCCTCTACGGCGGTCCGTCGATCGTCGTGGACTTCGGCACCACCACCAACTTCGACGTGATCAGCGAACGCGGTGAGTTCCTCGGCGGCGCGTTCGCCCCGGGCATCGAGATCTCCTTCGACGCGCTGGCCGCCCGGGCCGCGCAGCTGCGCAAGGTCGAGGCCACCAAGCCCCGCTCGGTGATCGGCAAGAACACCGTGGAGTGCCTCCAGGCCGGCCTGTACTTCGGCTTCGCCGGGCAGGTGGACCGGATCGTGGAGCGGATGACCGAGGAGTTGGGCGAGGTGCGGGCGGTGATCGCCACCGGCGGCCTCGCCTCCCTGGTGATCAACGAGTGTCGCAGCATCACCCACCACGAGCCGATGATCACGCTGATCGGCCTGCGGATGGTGTACGACCGCAACCTGTGACCCCGGCCGCCGTCGGGCGCCGGCCCCGTGCGGGCGTCAGCGCCGCCGGGCGCGCAGCACCAGCGTTCGGTACGGCAGCTCGATGGTGTCCCGACCAGTCAGGGCGGGGTGGGTGTTCAGGAGTTCGGTCAGTTCCCGCTCGACCCGTCGCTGATCGTCGGTGGAGGCGGTCAGCCAGTACGAGCGGGTGCGGACCATGCCGAGCAGCTCGTCCGGCGTGAGCGTGGTGCGGTGCGTGAACTCGCGCTTCTCGACGGCGTCGAACGCGGGGCCGAAGTCGGGGCGCTCGCCGAAGACCTGGCTGGTCGACTTGTCACCGAAGTGGGCGATGCGACCCAGCTCGGCCACCCAGTCGACGCTGCCGTCCCGGATGTTCCAGATGGGGGCGAAGGTGCCGCCGGGGCGGAGCACCCGGGCGATCTCGGCGTGCGCGGGCTCCCGGTCGAACCAGTGGTACGCCGTCCCGACCAGCACCGCGTCCACCGCCGAGTCGGGCAGCGGCATGGACTCGGCGCTGCCCGCCAGTGCCGTCGTGTCCGGGGTGCTGGCAGCGAGTTGCGCCCGCATCCCCGGATCGGGCTCGACCGGTACGACCTCGTGGCCCAGAGCCAGTACGGCACGGGTCAGGATGCCGGTACCCGCCGCGAGATCGACCACCCCGGCTTCGCTCAGCCCGTCGAGTGCCCAGAGGACCGCAGCCTCGGGATAACGTGGTCGAAACCGGTCGTAATCACTCGCAGCGGCACCGAAAGACAGGGCGTGAGTGTGATCGACCATGACGGGCAGGTTATCCCGTAACGCCCTCCGGACCGCTTGAGTACGCTCGGGCCTGACCCCCTGTATCTCCGTGACGAGGAAGCGTGCCGTGACCGAGCAGAACCCCGTGCCAGTGGACCCCGCCGATGACCTTCCCGAGCAGATGAAGGTCCGCCGGGAGAAGCGGGACCGGATGCTCGCCGAGGGCGTCGAGCCCTACCCGGTCGGCTTTCCCCGCACCACCACCCTGGCGCAGGTCCGGGCGGCCTACGCCGACCTGCCCACCGACACCGCGACCGGCGACCAGGTCGCGGTCACCGGCCGGGTGATCTTCGTACGCAACACGGGCAAGCTCTGCTTCGCGACCCTGCGGGACGGCGACGGCACCGAGTTGCAGGCGATGCTCTCCCTGGACCGGGTCGGGCCGGAGCGGCTGGAGGCGTGGAAGCGCCTCGTCGACCTCGGCGACCACGTCGGCGTCACCGGTGAGGTGATCACCAGCCGTCGGGGTGAGCTGTCGGTGCTGGCCCAGCAATGGGAGATGACCGCCAAGGCGCTGCGACCGTTGCCGGTGGCCCACAAGCCCCTCTCCGAGGAGGCGCGCGTCCGGCAGCGTTACGTCGACCTGATTGTCCGGCCACAGGCACGGGAGATGGTGCGCACCCGGGCCGCCGCGGTACGCAGTCTGCGGGATTCACTGCACGGGCAGGGCTTCATCGAGGTGGAAACGCCGATGTTGCAACTGCTGCATGGCGGCGCGGCGGCTCGACCGTTCGTGACCCACAGCAATGCGTTGAACACCGATCTGTATCTGCGAATCGCTCCGGAACTGTTTCTCAAGCGCGCTGTGGTCGGCGGCGTCGACCGCGTCTTCGAGATCAACCGCAACTTCCGTAATGAGGGTGTCGACTCTTCGCACTCGCCGGAGTTCGCGATGCTGGAGACGTACCAGGCGTACGGCGACTACGACACGATGGCCGAGTTGACCCGCAATCTCGTGCAACAGGCGGCGATCGCGGTGAGCGGCTCGCCGGTGGTGACCCACGCCGACGGGCGCGAGTTCGACCTGGGCGGCGAGTGGCGGTCCGTGACGTTGTTCGGTGTGCTTTCCGAAGCGCTGGGCGAGGAGGTCACGGTCCGCACCGAACGCACCCGCCTGGTGGAGTACGCGGACAAGGTCGGATTGGCAGTGGACCCGAAGTGGGGCCCGGGCAAGCTGGCCGAGGAGTTGTTCGAGGAACTGGTCGTTCCCGGCCTGGAGGCACCCACCTTCGTACGGGACTACCCGGAGGAGACCAGCCCGCTCACCCGGGCCCACCGCAGCGAGCCGGGGCTGGCCGAGAAGTGGGACCTCTACGTGCTCGGCTTCGAGCTGGGCACGGCGTACTCCGAGCTGGTCGACCCGATCGTGCAGCGGGAACGGCTGGTCGCCCAGGCGCAGTTGGCCGCCCGTGGCGACGACGAGGCGATGCGTCTCGACGAGGACTTTCTTCGGGCGATGGAGTATGGAATGCCGCCGGCCGGCGGTATGGGAATGGGAATCGACCGGCTCTTGATGGCCCTGACCGGCCTCGGAATTCGGGAAACGATCCTCTTCCCGTTGGTCCGCCAGGAGTAGTCCCCTCCGGGCGTACGCCGAGCCGTAACCGGATCCTATTGACGCGACGAGCGGCGCGCGGGTTATTGTGCTCTCGTTAGCAGGAGCACCCTGCTCGAAAGGAATGTGGGACGTGGCCAAGCAGATCATTCACAAGCTGGTCGATGACCTGGACGGCGGGGACGCGGACGAGACCGTCAAGTTCGCCCTCGACGGCGTTCAGTACGAGATCGACCTGTCGAGCGCCAACGCCGCGAAATTGCGCGATGCATTTGCGTCGTACGTGGGTGCCGGCACCAAGGTCGGCCGGGGCGGTGTCGTGATCGGTGGGCGGGCTGCCCGCGGTCGGGGTGGCGCGACCGCCGATCGGGAACAGAACAAGGCGATCCGGGAGTGGGCCAAGAAGGCCGGCAAGGACATCTCGGACCGGGGTCGAATCCCGCAGGAGATCGTGGACGAGTTCCACGCGAAGCGCTGATCCGTCAGCAGCTTGGTGGCCAGCCGCCACCGCAGGCGACACCGACGCCGGGCCGGAGGAGTTCTCCGGGCCGGCGTCGCCGTATCCGGGAGGCCTCGCCGTGCCCCGTTCGGGCGGCGTCGTCGTGCCCCTTCGGGGCCGGGAAGCATTCCGGGCCCACCGGCGTTGTCCACAACCAGTGGAACAGCTATCCACAGCCTGTGGACAACCTCCCCCAGGGGCCCGGCGCGGCACTCGTCGCGACCGCCGGTCCGCCCTCCAGGGCCTCCCGGAGCGCTTCCGGACCCCGGATCGGGCTTCCGTCGAGCCAGTCGGATTTCGCTCTGCGCGTAGCGACAGGGCTACCGGAACACCTCCTGAGCGCGGACGGTTGTTCAAAACGACGTGCAACCGACCCAGAGCAGAGACACACGACCTCAGCTGAGTCGGTCAGCGACGATAGAGTAAGGAGGCACGGACGCCCGTCCTGGACGTTCGTGCACCGGCCCCGCCAAGATCTTGACCATCAAGGCGCACGGCACGTGAGGAGCACGAGGGCATGTTCGAGCGGTTCACCGACCGAGCGCGACGGGTTGTCGTCCTGGCCCAAGAAGAGGCCCGGATGCTCAACCACAACTACATCGGTACGGAACACATCCTGCTGGGCCTGATCCACGAAGGTGAAGGCGTCGCGGCAAAGGCCCTGGAGAGCCTCGGCATCTCCCTGGAGGGCGTCCGTCAGCAGGTCGAGGAGATCATCGGCCAGGGCCAGCAGGCGCCGAGCGGGCACATCCCGTTCACGCCGCGGGCCAAGAAGGTGCTGGAGCTGTCGCTGCGCGAGGCGCTGCAGCTCGGCCACAACTACATCGGCACTGAGCACATCCTGCTCGGGCTGATCCGTGAGGGCGAGGGCGTCGCCGCCCAGGTGCTGGTCAAGCTCGGCGCCGACCTCAACCGGGTCCGCCAGCAGGTGATCCAGCTGCTCTCCGGCTACCAGGGCAAGGAGCCTGCCGCGGCGGGCGCCGCGCCGGGTGAGGCCGCGCCGTCGACCAGCCTGGTGCTGGACCAGTTCGGCCGCAACCTGACTCAGGCCGCCCGCGAGGGCAAGCTCGACCCGGTCATCGGGCGCGAGAAGGAAATCGAGCGGGTCATGCAGGTGCTCTCCCGCCGTACCAAGAACAACCCGGTCCTGATCGGTGAGCCCGGCGTCGGCAAGACCGCCGTGGTGGAGGGCCTGTCCCAGAAGATCATCAAGGGCGAGGTGCCCGAGACCCTCAAGGACAAGCAGCTCTACACGCTCGACCTGGGCGCGCTCGTCGCCGGTTCCCGCTACCGCGGTGACTTCGAGGAGCGCCTCAAGAAGGTGCTCAAGGAGATCCGCACCCGCGGCGACATCATCCTGTTCATCGACGAGATCCACACCCTGGTGGGTGCGGGTGCCGCCGAGGGCGCGATCGACGCCGCGAGCATCCTCAAGCCGATGCTGGCCCGTGGTGAGCTGCAGACCATCGGTGCCACCACGCTCGACGAGTACCGCAAGCACCTGGAGAAGGACGCCGCTCTTGAGCGCCGCTTCCAGCCGATCCAGGTGGGTGAGCCGTCGCTGGCCCACACCATCGAGATCCTCAAGGGCCTGCGGGACCGCTACGAGGCTCACCACCGCGTGAGCATCACCGACGCAGCTCTCGTGGCTGCCGCGACCCTGGCCGACCGGTACATCTCCGACCGCTTCCTCCCGGACAAGGCGATCGACCTGATCGACGAGGCCGGTGCCCGGATGCGGATCCGTCGGATGACCGCGCCGCCAGACCTGCGTGACTTCGACGAGCGCATCGCCCAGGTGCGTCGCGACAAGGAGTCGGCGATCGACGCGCAGGACTTTGAGCGCGCCGCCCAGCTGCGCGACAAGGAGAAGCAGCTCCTCGGCCAGAAGGCTCAGCGGGAGAAGGAGTGGAAGGCCGGTGACCTGGACGTCGTCAGCGAGGTTGACGACGAGCAGATCGCCGAGGTGCTCGGCAACTGGACCGGCATCCCGGTCTACAAGCTGACCGAGGAGGAGACCTCGCGCCTGCTGCGCATGGAGGACGAGCTGCACAAGCGCGTCATCGGCCAGGAGGACGCGGTCAAGGCGGTCTCGAAGGCGATCCGGCGTACCCGGGCCGGCCTGAAGGACCCGAAGCGTCCGTCGGGCTCGTTCATCTTCGCCGGCCCGTCCGGTGTCGGTAAGACCGAGCTGTCCAAGGCGCTCGCCGAGTTCCTCTTCGGCAGCGAGGACGCCCTCATCCAGCTGGACATGTCCGAGTTCCACGACCGTTACACGGTCTCCCGGCTCGTGGGTGCCCCTCCCGGCTACGTCGGCTACGACGAGGGCGGGCAGCTGACCGAGAAGGTGCGGCGTCGGCCGTTCTCGGTGGTCCTCTTCGACGAGATCGAGAAGGCCCACCCGGACGTGTTCAACACGCTCCTGCAGATCCTCGAAGACGGTCGGCTCACCGACGGTCAGGGTCGGATCGTGGACTTCAAGAACACGGTCATCATCCTGACCACCAACCTGGGCACCCGTGATGTCGCCAAGGCGGTGTCGCTGGGCTTCCAGCAGTCGGAGGACTCCGAGTCCAACTACGACCGGATGAAGCAGAAGGTCAACGACGAGCTCAAGCAGCACTTCCGGCCTGAGTTCCTCAACCGGATCGACGACACCATCGTCTTCCACCAGCTGCGCCAGACCGAGATCCTCTCGATCGTGGACATCATGATCCAGCGGATCGAGGGCCAGCTGCGGAACAAGGACATGGGTCTGGAGCTGACCGACAACGCCAAGAAGTACCTGGCCGCGAAGGGCTTCGACCCGGTGCTCGGTGCCCGTCCGCTTCGTCGCACGATCCAGCGCGACATCGAGGACAACCTCTCCGAGCGGATCCTGTTCAACGAGCTGACCCCGGGTCAGATCGTCGTGGTGGACTGCGAGGGCGACCCGGACGACATCGACAAGTCCAAGCTCGTCTTCCGGGGCTCGGACAAGCCGGTCGAAGTTCCGGACGCCGTCCCGGCCGATCTTGGTGGCACTGCCGCTGGCACCGCCGCCGCAGGCGTGGACGAGTAACACAACCAGCAAGGGGCGGGGCCCCGGTGGCGCAAGCCACCGGGGCCCCGTCTTTCTGCGTCCCCCTCACATCACCCCGCCGCCGCCCCGGCTCGTGCCCTCCCGGCCAGCCCCTGCGTCGCACTTGCCCGACGCACCCCACCCGCATGCGGGCGCTCTCACGCTGCGTGCGCGGCAAGATCCCCACAACATCAGGGAAAGTGCTGCCTCGCGGCGTCCGGAGACAGCACTTTCCCTGATGTTGTGGGGCAGGGTGGTGAGCTTGCCGGCGGCCTCGCTCCCCGTGGAGGCCTCGGCCGCAAATCGCGCAACATCCTGGATGTGGTGGCATCCGGCCCGCCCGACACCACTACATCCAGGATCGAGCACGATCTTGAGGGTGGAAGGCGCCGATTGCCGGCCTTCGCGCGCCGCGTTCGGGCGTTCGGCGTGGGTCCGGTGCGCGGCGCGCAGACGTGCGGCGGCTGCGCGGGCGTGCGGCGGCTGCGCGGGCGTGCGGAGGGCGGCCTGTGGGCGCGCGGACGTAGCAGCGTGTGGGCGTGCGGAGGGCGCGCGGACGTAGCAGCGTGCGGGCGTGCGGATGCCGGCCTTTGGGGCCGGCGCGGAGGGTGGGCGGGTCAGGTGGTGAGGTCCACGGTTGGCAGGGACGGGCCGTCACCGACCAGGCGGAAGGAGTCGGTGCCGGCGGGTTCGACCAGCCCGTCCTGCACCAGCCCGGCGAGGGCGCGGGCGCGTTGCACATCGTCGGTCCAGACCTGGTCCAAGCGCTGGTGCGGGACCGGCCCGGTGCTGTCCCTGAGCACTCCGAGCAACAGACCGCGGACCTGTCGGTCGGTGCCCGCGTACCGCTGGGGTCGGCGGGTCGGCCCGGCCGGCGCCTCCTGGCCGGACGCCCGCCAGGCGCAGACCGACTCGACGGGGCAGGCGGTGCAGCGCGGTGACCGAGCTGTGCAGATCACCGCGCCGAGTTCCATGAACGCTGCGCTGGCCAGTGCTGCTGCGGCCGGTTCGGTCGGAAGCAGTTCTTCGGTGGCGACGAGGTCCGCTGGTCGGGTGACGGGCCCGGCGTCCGGTTCGCCGGCCACCGCCCGGCACACGACCCGGCGTACGTTGGTGTCGACGACCGGGTGCCGCTGCCCGTACGCGAAGGCGGCCACCGCCCGGGCGGTGTACGTGCCGACGCCGGGCAGTGCGAGCAGTTGCTCCAGCCGGTCCGGCACCTGGCCGCCGTGCCGGTCGACGATCGCGACGGCGCATTCGCGTAGCCGGACCGCCCGACGGGGGTAGCCGAGGCGTCCCCACATCCGGATCGCCTCGGCTGGGGTGTCCGCCGCCAACGCGGCCGGCTCCGGCCAGCGGGCCAGCCATGCCTGCCAGGCCGGCACCACCCGGATCACGGGTGTCTGCTGGAGCATGACCTCGCTGACCAGGATGGCCCACGGGGTGACGCCGGGCTCGCGCCATGGCAGGTCACGGGCGTGCTGCTGGAACCACCGGCTGACCAGGGAGGCGAAGTCGGGTTGAGTCATGGCGTCGTCGATGATGTCACGCCCGGCGTTCCCGTTGGGTGGGCGGCTCGGGCGGGGTGCCACGTCCTCGTTCGGCGGACGGGGGAGAATGCGCGGATGAACGAGCTCGCGATCACCGTCATCGGTCGGGACCGGCCGGGCATCGTGGCCGACGTCGCGGAGGTGCTGGCCCGACTGGGCGCAAACCTCACCGACAGCACGATGACGCGGCTGCGGGGGCATTTCGCGATGACCCTCATCTGCACCGGCCCGGCGGCCGCCGAGGTCGAGGCCGCGCTGGCGTCGCTGGCCGCCGAGGGTCAGCTGCTGGCGACGGTACGCGCCGTCACCCCGGACGGCGATGTGCCTCCGGTGGGTGAGCCGTACGTGATGGCGGTGCATGGTTCGGACCGGATGGGGATCGTCGCGGCGATGACGCGGGTGCTGGTGGATGCCGGGGGGAATGTCACCGACCTGAGTACCCGGTTGACCGGTGCGCTCTACGTGGTCCTGGCGGAGGTCGAGTTGCCTGCCGGTGTGGCGGACGCTGTGCTCGACCGGCTGCACCGGACGGCTGCCGAGCTGGGCGTGGAGGTCACCCTCCGGCCAGCGGATCCGGATCTGTTGTGAGCGGCGTGGAGCGCGGGCCGGAGGTCGGCCTGGGGGACTGGACACCGGAGTCGCTGGACGTGCCGGGCGAGGTACGGGCGGTGGTGTCCGCCCCGCATCCGGTGCTGAGTCGGGCCGCGGACGAGGTCGACCCCACGGCGAAGGAGACGGTCCAACTCGCGGCCGACCTGATAGCCACTATGAAGGTGTCGCCGGGCTGCGTCGGGCTGGCCGCGCCGCAGGTCGGGGTGGGTGCGCGGGTGTTCGCCGTCGACGTGACCGGGCACCCGAAGGCGGTGACGGTGCACGGCACCTTCGTGTTGTGCAACGCGCGCGTGGTCGAGGCGACGCGGTGGAAGCCGGGCCGGGAGGGCTGCATGTCGGTGCCGGACCTGACCGGGGACGTGAAGCGGGCCAGCCGGCTGGTGGTGGAGGGTGACCTGCCGGGCAGCGGCGAGCCGGTGCGGCTGGTGACCGACGGCTTCGAGGCTCGGGCGTTGCAGCACGAGATCGACCACTGCGCGGGGCTACTCTTCCTGGACCGGGTGGCCGGCGCGCACGCGGTCTATCAGCGCAAGGTCTACCTGTGATCGGGTGCCGGACCGTCCTCAATGGAGGGTGGTGTGAGCGCCCCGGAGCGGCTCCGGCGCGTCGCGCCGCACTGCCGGGTACGGCGCGGCTACGGTGGAGGGCATCATGCGTCTGACGGTCGGCCCCCTGCCACCCGCCGTGTACTGGCGGCGTCGCGCCGTCGTACTCGGAGCGGGGTTCCTGTTCCTGATTGTCCTGCTCTACTCCTGCACCGGTTCGGGTCGTTCCGGCGACAAGGAGCCGAAGGCGGGCGGTTCGCCGTCGGCGACGTCCGCGGCGACGTCTGGTCCCGCCGGGCCGGTGCTGACACCTCAGACCGGCGGTCCGTCGTCGTCCGCGTCCGCTGATTCGGGTGCGACGAGCCCGAGTCCGGCGATCACCAGCAACACACCGCCGCTGGGCGCGGCGGCCGGTTCGGAGGACGACGGCACCTGCACCGATGAGGAGATCAGCGTGGTCTCGTCGGCGAGCCCGACCTCGGTGCAGCGGGGCGCGGTGGTCCAGCTGCAACTGAAGATCAAGAACACGTCGGATCGGACCTGCAGTCGCAACGTGGGTGCGGACGTCCAGGAGATCTTCATCAAGTCCGGTGCCGAGAAAATCTGGTCGTCGGACACCTGCGGCAAGGTCCAGGGCTCGGACGTCGTGTCCTTCACGCCGAACATCGAGCGCTCCTACCAGGTGCCGTGGAACGGGCGGGACACCAGCCGCTGCGACGGCGCGTTGGCCGGCGGGCCGTTCCCGCCGGTCGGGGCGTACCAGGTGTTCGCTCGGGTCGGCACGAAGCTCAGCGACCCGGTGAAGCTCACCGTCACCGGCTGAGCCGGGTCAGACGTAGCGTTCCAGGATGGATGCCTCGGCCAGCCGGGACAGCCCTTCACGAACGCCGCGGGCCCGCGCGTCACCGACCCCTTCGACGGCTTGCAGGTCCTCCACTGTCGCGCCGAGCAGACGCTGGAGGCTGCCGAAGTGCAGCACCAGGCGATCGACCACCGCCACCGGCAGCCGGGGCACCTTGGCCAGCAGCCGGAAGCCGCGCGGGCTGACCGCGGCGTCGAGCGCGTCGGACGCGGCCGGGTAGCCGATCGCCTTGGCCACCGACACCAGGTCGATCAGCTCGGTGGCACCGAGCAGATCCAGCTCGACAAGAGCCTCGTCCAGGGTGCGCGACTTGCGGCCGACGGGGAGGTAGTCCCGGATGACCAGCGTGCGGTCGGCGTCCACGCCGGCCATCAGCTCGTCGAGTTGCAGGGCGAGCAGGCGACCGTCAGTGCCCAGCTCCACCACGTAACCGGCGATCTCGTCGGCGATCCGGCGAACCATCTCCAGTCGCTGCACCACTGCCACCGCGTCCCGCACGGTGACCAGATCCTCGATCTCCAAGGCGGAGAGCGTGCCGGAGACCTCGTCCAGCCGGAGCTTGTAGCGCTCCAGGGTCGCGAGCGCCTGGTTGGCGCGGGAGAGGATGGCCGCCGAGTCGTCGAGCACGTGCCGTTGGCCGTTGACGTAGAGGCTGATGATCCGCATGGACTGGCTAACCGAAATGACCGGATAGCCGGTCTGGCGGGCCACCCGCTCGGCGGTGCGGTGCCGGGTGCCGGACTCTTCGGTCGGGATGGACGGGTCGGGCATCAGATGCACTGCCGCCCGGACGATCCTGGTGCCGTCGCTGGACAGCACGACAGCGCCGTCCATCTTGCACAACTCGCGCACGCGGGTCGCGGAGAACTCCACGTCCAGTGGGAAGCCGCCGGTGCAGAGGCCCTCGACCACCTTGTCGTAGCCGAGCACGATGAGCGCGCCCGTGCGACCCCGCAGGATGCGCTCCAGACCGTCGCGCAGGGCGGTGCCCGGGGCCATCAGGGCGAGATTGGCGCGTAGCGGATCTCCGGCGCTCCCGGCGGCTCCCGCAGTCACGCTCACGCTGATCGGGCGGGCGGGCGAGCCCACGGCGCCGGTGCGGGCCTGGGGCGGCGCGCCGGCTGGCTTGGTGGTATCGCGGTCGATCGGCACGGGCACAGTCTACGGACTGCCGTGCGGTGGGTGCTGTCGTGGTTACTGTGATGTGTCACGATGCCGCCCTTTCCAACGTTTCCCGCTTGGGACGTGCTGTCCGGTTTGGCCGCCCTCGTCGGCACGGTGGGTCACTCGGCGGACGCGCGGGCAGCATGGTGCAGCGCCGAACGGACGTCGGTGACCTCGGTCACCCGCATCTGCTCGGGGCCCGCGCCGGTGCTGGCCGGGCCGCAACCGGGCGGCACCAGGGCTACCTTGAACCCCAGTCGGGCGGCCTCGGCCAGCCGGCGCGGCACCGCCCCGACCCGGCGCACCTCGCCGGTCAGCCCCACCTCACCGATCGCCACCAGGTGCGGCGCGATCGCCAGGTTGAGCCCGCCGGAGGCGACCGCCAGAGCCACCGCCAGGTCGGCGGCCGGCTCCACCACCCGGATCCCGCCCACGGTGGCAGCGAAGACCTCCCGGTCGTGCAGGGTCAGCCGCTCGGTGCGCCGTTGCAGCACCGCGAGCACCATCGCCAGTCGCGCCGAATCGAGGCCGGAAACGGTGCGTCGGGGAGAACCCGCCACTGTCGCGCCGATCAACGCCTGCACCTCGGTGACCAGGGCCCGCCGCCCCTCCATGGCCACCGTCACGCAGGTGCCCGGGACCGGTTCCGCGTAGCGGGTCAGGAACAGCCCGGACGGGTCGGCCAGGCTGCTGATGCCGCCCTCGTGCATCTCGAAGCAGCCGACCTCGTCGGCCGCGCCGAACCTGTTCTTCACGCCGCGCACCAGGCGCAGCGACGAGTGCTTGTCGCCCTCGAAGTGCAGCACCACATCGACCAGGTGCTCCAGCACCCGAGGCCCGGCCACCTGGCCGTCCTTGGTGACGTGCCCGACCAGCACTGTGGCGATGCCCCGCTCCTTGGCGACCGAGACCAGCGCGGCGGTGACCGCGCGGACCTGGGTCACTCCACCGGGCACCCCCTCGGTGCCGGTGGTCGAGATGGTCTGCACCGAGTCGAGCACCAACAGGCCCGGCTTGACCGCGTCGAGGTGACCGAGCACCGAGGCGAGGTCGCTCTCCGCGGCGAGGTAGAGCTGCTCGTGCAGCGTGCCCATCCGCTCGGCGCGCAGGCGCACCTGACTGACCGATTCTTCGCCGCTGACCACCAGCGAGGGGCTGCCGGCGCCGATCGCCCAATGCTGCGCCACATCCAGCAGGAGGGTCGACTTGCCCACGCCGGGCTCGCCGGCGAGCAACACCACGGCACCGGGGACCAGGCCGCCGCCGAGCACCCGGTCGAGCTCGCTCACCCCGGTGGGCACGGCGCGGGCCGGAGCGGCGCTGATGGTGGCGATCGGTCGGGCCGGCTCGGACGGCATCCGGGAGCTGACCACCCGACCGGAGACGGTCGGGCCGGTCACCGTGTGCTCGACCACCGCCCCCCACTCGCCGCATTCCGGGCAGCGCCCCACCCACTTGGGCGGCTGGTGCCCGCAGGCGTCGCACTGGTAGGCCGGACGCGGATCGCGGGCGGCGGACCGACCACGGGCGGCACCGGCCGTGCCGCCACGCGGAGGGGTCGATCGGGAGGTGGTCACATCAGGACGCTAGCCCTCGCGTACGACGAAAACACCCCGGCGTGGTGGTCACCACGCCGGGGCGTTTGTCGATGTGCGGGTCGGGTCACTCGTGGGTCGTGCCGCCCTCGTTGCCCTCGTAGCCACCCTCGCGCTCGATGATCGGCGACGGAGGGGCCGCCGGGGTGAGCGGCACGGCGACCGGCGCCTGCCCGGTGACGGTGTTGCCGTTGCCGAAGTCGAAGGTCACGACGACGTTCTGGCCGGAGCGCAGCGCCTCGGTCAGGCCGATCAGCCGGAGCTGCGTGGTGGCCTCGGAGTTGAACTGGACGTAGCTCAACGGCGCCAGCTCGATCCGAGCCGGCTGGCCGGGGGCGGAGGGGCTGGCCGAACCGGACGCCCGCGCCGACTCCGGGGCGGACGGGGTGGCCGACGACGATCCGGTCTCGGAGGGCGTCACCGACGGGCTCGGCGAACCGGACGTCGAGTTCGACGGGCTGGCCGAACCGGACGGCGACGGGCTCATGGAGGCGGACTCCGAGGCGGACGGCGACGGGCTCGCCGAGCCGCCGCTGATCACGACCTCGCGGGCGCTCTCCGTGGTGACGGTGACCGTCACCGTCTCCTTGGAGTCGTTGTAGATCACGGCGCTGAGCCCCGCGTCCTGGCCGGTCTTGTAGCCCTCGGTGCCCGGGTAGTCCACGAGCAGGCCACGCACGGAGAAGGATCCGTTGTTGGTGGTGAGGCTGACGCCCTGGACCGACGCCTCCTTGGTGGCGGTCTCGGCGATCTGACCGGTGCCGCAGCCGGACGTCAGCAGACTGGCCGCCGCAATCCCGGACAGCAACAGGGCCGCCCGCCGGGATCCCCTGATCGAGCGCGTCACGTCGGTCCTCCTCGTCACAATCCCCACCCGGGCCGTACGCCGGGCACGGTGGCCATACCCGCGCAGACCGCGCTCCAGGGTAGTTGGGACTGATCGAGGCCCGCACGCGGACCCGGCAATGCCACCTGCCCGGGTGGCGTTCACACCACCCGACCGCTCGCCACCAGCAGAACCACGTCGATGAGGGCCACCAGCATCACCGCCCGGAAGGCCGCCACCGGCCGCCGGCCGGCCCGGGTCGCCGAGCGCCCGGCGTACCAGCTCAGCGGCGGCACCACGGCGGCCGTGCCGACCGCCGCCCAGCCGATCGCCGACGGCGGCCCGGGTGGTCCGAGGACCAGCGTCGCGGTCGCCGCGAGAAGGAGACCCGCCGCGGCCACCCGGCTGCCGGCGGCACCCAGCCGGTGGGGCAGGCCGCGCACGCCGGTGCGGGCGTCGTCGGCCAGGTCGGGCAGCACGTTGGCGAAGTGCGCACCGGCACCCAGGCAGGCTGCCGCCGCCACCAGCCAGACCGGCGGGGTCGGCTGACCGGGCAGCGCCAGCACCACGAAGGCGGGCAGCGCGCCGAACGACACGGCGTAGGGCAGCACCGAGAACGCGGTGGCCTTGAGCGGCCAGTCGTAGAGCAGGGCGGAGACCAGGGCGAGCGTCAGCCAGAACGCCGCCACCGGGTTCGTGGTCAGCGCCAGCAGCGGGCAGGCCACCGCGGCCGCCGCGGCGGCCCAGGCCGTGACGCGTCGACCGACCGCGCCACTGGCGACCGGCTTGTCGGTACGCCCCACAGTGGCGTCCCGCTCGGCGTCCAGCGCGTCGTTGGTCCAGCCGACGGCGAGCTGGCTGGCCAGCACGGCGAGCACCACCGAGACGATTCCGGCTGGCCGGTGGCCCACTCCCCAGGCCAGCAGACCGGCCACCGTGGTCACCGCCGCGGCCGGTTCCGGATGGCTTGCTCTGACCAGCCCTAACACCCTCGACGACATAAGGGAAGTCTGGTCGTTACCGAGCAGTCGTGCCACGCTCGGTTCCATGCGAGACGTGGCTGCGGCCGGGGCGTCCACCGGTCCGAGGGTGCTGCCGCGAAACGATCCGCGTCAGTACGACGATCTGGCCGGTGAGTGGTGGCGGCCGGACGGCGCGTTCGCGATGCTGCACTGGCTGGCTGAGGCCCGTGCCGCGCTGGTGCCGCCGGCCACCCGTCCGGACGCGTTGCTTGTCGACCTGGGTTGCGGCGCCGGCCTGCTCGCGCCGCACCTGGCCGGCAAGGGCTACCGCCACGTGGGGGTGGATCTGACCCGCTCGGCGCTCGTCCAGGCGGCCGAGCACGGGGTGCGGGTGGTCCAGGGTGATGCCACAGCGGTGCCGCTGCCCGACGGCTGCGCCGACGTGGTCTCGGCGGGTGAGCTGCTGGAGCACGTGCCGGCCTGGCCGCGCGCGGTGGCCGAGGCGTGTCGGCTGCTGCGCCCCGGGGGCGTGCTGGTGCTGGACACCCTCAACGACACGGCGCTGGCCCGGCTCGTCGCGGTCCGGATCGCCGAGCGGCTGCCGACGGTGCCGCGTGGCATCCACGACCCACTGTTGTTCGTGGACGCCCGGGCGCTGGTGGCCGAGTGCGCCCGACACGGTGTCGACCTGAGCCTGCGGGGCATCCGTCCGCAGGTCGGCGGCATGCTCGCCTGGCTGCTGCGCCGCGCTCGCGCGAGCCGAACGGCCGGTGCGGTGCCCGCCGGCCGGGCGCCGCGCATCGTGCCGACCCGCTCCACCGCCGTGCTCTACCAGGGCCGGGGGGTCCGCAAAGGATAGTCAGGCCGTGGCGGGGTATGGAACGCCGAGGAGGAACGAGATGACGGTGCACGCGCTTGAGGCAGCACGCCGGTTGGCGCCGCGGTTCGCCGCGCGGGCGGCCGAGCACGACCGGGACGGTTCCTTCCCCGTGGACGACTTCGCCGACCTGCGCGAGGCCGGCCTGTTCGGGCTGATGGTGCCCCGGGCGCTCGGCGGTCTGGGCGCCAGCTTCGCCGAGTACGCCGCGGTGGCCACTGAGCTTGCCCGGGGCAACGGTGCGACCGCCCTGGTGTTCAACATGCACGCCTCGGTGACCGGCGCGCTGGGCGCGGTGACGGAGGAGTTGGCCGAGGCGCTGGGCGTGCCCGACGAGGCGCTGGCCGCCCGCGACCGGCTGCTCAGCGCGGCGGCGCAGGGCTCCTGGTACGCGGTCGCGATGAGCGAGCGTGGCGCGGGCGCGCGGCTGTCCCAGCTGACCACGGCGTACGAGCCGACCGACGGGGGTTGGCATCTCAAGGGCAGCAAGACCTTCTGCTCCGGCGCCGGGCACGCGGACGGCTACCTGGTGGCGGCGCGCAGCGCGGCCGACCAGTCGGTGGTCTCACAGTTCCTGGTGCCGGCCGGCGACGGGCTGACAGTGGAGCCGACCTGGGACTCGCTCGGCATGCGCGCCACCTCCTCCCACGACCTGCACCTGGACGTCACGGTGCCCGCCGACCGGCTGCTCGGTGGGGTGGAGGGGCTTGCGCTGGTGGTGGCCCAGTTGATGCCGCACTGGTTGGTGGCCAGCTACGCCGCCGTCTACGTGGGGGTCGCCCGTGCGGCGATCGACGCGGCAGCCGAGCACCTCAACGCCCGCAACCTGGCCGGTCTGCCGGCGGTGCGGGCCCGGCTGGGTCGGGCGGACGCGGCGACGGCCGCCGCACAGTTGGTGGTGGCCGAGGCGGCCCGCCGGGTGGACGAGGCGCCCGGTGACGAGGAGACCAACCGTTGGGTGTGGCGGGCGAAGCTGCTCGCCGGGACCACGGCCGCCGAGGTGGCGGCGTCGGTGCTGGAGGCGGCGGGCACCTCGGCGACCCGCCGTGGACATCCGCTGGAGCGGCTCTACCGCGACGCCCGCTGCGGCTCGCTGCACCCGGCCACGTCGGATGTCTGCGCCGACTGGCTCGGCATCGCCGCACTGGGCGGCGACCCGGATCGTGACGGATCGGCACCGCGTTGGTGAGCCCGCCGCACCGGGCTCGCACGGAAGAACGACCAGCCGAGGTGGCTGGTGGGACGGCCAGGGGGAGGACAGCATCTGACGAGAGGTGGGGATCGTGTTCGTACCAGTGATCGCGGGGCTCGGGACAGCGCAGCCGCCGTCCGCTTCGCAGGACGAGTTGTGGGAGGGCTTCTTCTCCCGGCACTTCACCGGCACCACCCGGTCGTTGGCCCAGCGGATCTTCGCCAACTCGGGGGTGACCCGGCGGCAGGCCGCGGTCAATCCGCTGCTGGAGGACGTCTCGGACTGGCCGACCGAGCGCCGGATGCGCCGCTACCAGGTGGAGGCGCTGCCGCTGGGCAAGGAGGCGGTGGGTCGGGCGTTGACAGCGGCCGGGCTGAG
Organism: Micromonospora noduli; assembly: GCF_003264475.1. NCBI lineage: Bacteria > Bacillati > Actinomycetota > Actinomycetes > Micromonosporales > Micromonosporaceae > Micromonospora > Micromonospora noduli. The sequence goes on from NZ_PYAC01000002.1 coordinate 185,239, forward strand.
CGCCGGCGACATCGGGCTGTTCATCGTCTGCTCCTGCACCGGGTACGCCACCCCGGGGCTGGACATCCTGCTCGCCCGGGACCTGGGCATGGCCGCGGACACCCAGCGGATGTTCATCGGCCACATGGGCTGTTACGCGGCGTTGCCGGGGCTCGGCGCGGCGAGTGACTTCGTCACCGCCCGGGGGCGACCGGCGCTGCTGCTCTGCGCGGAGCTGACCAGCCTGCACATCCAGCCGTCCAGCGCCCGGGTGGACACGCAGCAGATCGTCTCCCACGCGCTCTTCTCGGACGCCGCGGTCGCCGCGGTGGTCGTGCCGGGCGGCTCGGGGTACGCGGTGCGCGAGGTCACCGCCGTCACCGACACCTCGACCGCCGACCACATGACCTGGGACGTCACCGATGCCGGGTTCCGGATGGGGTTGTCGCCGAAGGTGCCGCAGGTGCTGTCGAGGCACGTCCGCGGGCTGGTCGAGGATCTGTTGGCCCGGCACGGCGTCACCAGCTCCGAGGTGGACGGTTGGGCGGTGCACCCGGGCGGGCCGCGGATCCTCAACGTGGTGGAGCGGGAGCTGGCGCTGCCTCCGCTGGGGCTGGCGGCGTCCCGGGCGACGCTTGACGAGCACGGCAACTGCTCGTCGCCGACCGTGCTGCTGATCCTGGACCGGCTGGGTCGGGCGACACCGGCGGCTCGGCGCATCGTCATGCTGGCCTTCGGCCCCGGTCTCACCCTGTACGCCGCCCTGCTCGATCGACAGGACTGAGCCTCCGGCCGGTACGCTCACGGGGTGGATGTGACCTCGGACGACCGGCTGCGCTCGGTGGTCCTGTTTGGCGCGGCGGCGGCCGTCCTGGTCGTCGGCGGCTGGTGGTGGCGTGCCGCCGCGCCCGCGTCGACGGCAGGGACGGCTGTCCCTTCGGCGGCGGCGGTGCCATCGGTCGGGCCGAGCGTCAGCACCCCGATGGAACGTCTCCTCGCGGCCGAGGAGCCCGATGAGCGGGTGACGGTGAGGTTGGACCCGAACACCGGCGAGGTCCTCCGGGTGCGCAACGGCTCGCACGTGGTGCTCGACCCGGCGACGGGCTCGATCACCGACATCGAGGGCGATCCCGCGGTGCTCTTTCCCGCGGGTGAGCTGCCCTCGTTTCAAATGACGATCTGGCGGGAGGAGCGGGAGCTCGCTCCTGGTCAGGATGTGACCCGGCAGGCCAGCAACGACGGCTCCCGCTACCTGCTCCAGTACCGGTGCACCCGGCCGGGCACGCTGGCGGTGACGAGCGACGAGGCCAAGATCAACGGTCCGGCGCGCATCGACTGCGACGGCACGGTCGCCAATGCCGAGGTGCTGCCCGGCGCCGGGCCGTTCCGGGTGTCACTGACGGCCGCCGACCGGCCCATCGACATCCAGGCGCAGCTCGTCGCCCTGCCCCCTCGCTGACAGGGGCCGCTCAGGCGGCCAGGGCGCTCAGGTCGCTCCGGTAGGAATCGACAGTGCCCAGGTCGGGCAGCACCCGGGTCACAGTGCCGGCCCGGTCGACCAGCAGGGCGGTCGCGGCGCCGGGGCGGGCCGGCAGGCTCAGGAACGAACGCAGGCCTCCGGCGGGGTCGGCCAGGGCGCGAGCCTGCCGCCCGATGATGGGACTGGCTGGCGCCGTCCGCCCTCCGGTGACGGTGACCACGGAGACGCCGGCGGGCGCGGCCGCCAGGGCGTCGGTGACGCGGTCCGGGCAGGGGCAGCCGTCCAACAAAATGATCATGGCGGGCAGTAGGCCGCGCAGTGGCACTGGTGCGTCGTCCGCGTCGACCAGGTCCAGTGCGGGCAGCGCCCGACCGACGAGGGTCGCGGGTGGCGAGTAGGGGGCCGGGGTCGGCCGGTCGGCGCCGCGGTTGGCGCGGGGCCAGGTGACCGCCAGCAGACCGGCCAGCGTGGTGAGGACCGCCACCAGCAGGACCACCAGCGGCAGGCCCAGGGCCCGGTGACCGCCCGGGAGGCCACTGGCCCGGCGCAGCTCACGGCGAACCTGAGCGGCCTCGACGGCCAGCGCGGAGGCGTCGTCGGGAACCACCACGCGGCCCCATTCGGGCGGTAGGCCGGGCAGGCCGTCGGCTGGCCCGTGACCCTCTGCGTCCGGCTTGCCCATCGGACCTCCTGGAAGCGTCTCGAGAGCGGAGTGCGGCTCGGTCTCCAGGGTCGCGCACCAGGGGCTCCTCCCGCTACATCTGGGCGCGGTCCTGCTGGCCGGGCTACCATGGGAGGAGCGCATAGCCCTTGATCTCGACGTTCTGTTCACCCGTACCGGGCAGTCATTTCCGCGTTACGGAGTGTGTTCGAACCATCGGTTTGACCGCCTGTCAAGCTGAAGCAAGACCTCTCACAGGGCCCCTGAGCTGCGCCAACGGTCAGGACATCGGTGAGACATCGGTGCCTGAGCGTGTTACCCTAGACACAGCGAAAGGGGTTTCGAACCTATGGTTTTCAGTGTCGGCGAGACCGTTGTTTACCCCCACCACGGGGCCGCACTCATCGAGGCAATCGAGACTCGGGTCATCAAGGGCGAGCCTAAGCAATACCTCGTCCTGAGGGTCGCGCAGGGTGACCTGACGGTCCGGGTGCCGGCCGAGAACGCCGAGATCGTGGGCGTCCGCGAGGTGGTCGGCGAAGAGGGCCTCGGGAAGGTCTTCGACGTTCTGCGGGCTCCGCACACCGAGGAGCCGACCAACTGGTCACGGCGTTACAAGGCCAATCTGGAAAAGCTGGCTTCCGGCAACCCGCTGAAGGTCGCCGAGGTCGTGCGTGACCTGTGGCGCCGGGAGCGGGAGCGGGGCCTCTCTGCGGGCGAGAAGCGGATGCTCGCCAAGGCCCGCGACATTCTCGTCGGCGAGGTCGCGCTGGCCGAGAAGAGCACCAAGGACGAGGCGGAGACGCTGCTCGACAAGGTCCTCACCGAGGCCTAGTCCGCACAGCATCGTCGTACCCACTTCGTAGTGAAGAAACCACCGAGGACCGCGACGTGACCGCGCAGCTCAATCCGCGCGGTGACGTCGCGGTCCTCGTGCCTGCGGCGGGTGCCGGCGTACGGCTCGGCCCCGGCCGACCCAAGGCGCTGCGCCTGCTCGCCGGTGAACCGCTGTTGGTGCACGCCGTGCGTCGACTGGCCGCCGCTCCGTCGGTGCACACCATCGTGGTGGCCGCGCCGGCCGCCGAGGTGCAGGCCGTCCGCGAGCTGTTGGCCCCGGTCGCCCCGGTGATCGTGGTGCCCGGCGGTGCCGAACGGCAGGCGTCGGTGGCCGCCGCGCTGGCCGCTGTCCCCGCCGGCCCGACGATCGTCCTGGTGCACGATGCCGCCCGGGCGCTCACCCCACCTGATCTGGTCGAATCTGTCGCGGCGGCGGTGCGTGGCGGGCGTGACGCGGTGATCCCGGTCCTACCGGTCGTCGACACGATCAAGGAAGTCGGTGCCGACGAGGTCGTGCTCGGCACCGTCGACCGTTCCGCCCTGCGCGCGGTGCAGACCCCGCAGGGTTTCCGTCGGGCCGTGCTCAGCGCCGCCCACGCCGCCGCCGGTGACTCCCTCACCGACGACGCCGGGCTGGTCGAGAAGCAGGGCGTCGCGGTGAGCTGCGTGCCCGGCTCGGAGTACGCGGTGAAAATCACCCGACCGTTCGACCTGGCTCTGGCCGAGCATCTGCTTGCCGCTGCCGGTTGACGCGTACCCTCTGATCATGATCGTTCCCCGGGTGGCCATCGGCACCGACGTGCACGCGTTCGAGCCGGGCCGGCCCTGCTGGGTGGCCGGGCTGCTCTGGCCCGATCAGGACGGCCTCGCCGGGCACTCGGACGCCGACGTCGCCGCGCACGCCGCCTGCAACGCGCTGCTCTCCGCCGCCGGTCTCGGTGATCTCGGTTCCGCCTTCGGGGTGGGCCAGCCGGAGTGGGCCGGCGCGTCCGGGGTGGCTCTGCTGACCGAGACGGCCCGTCGGGTGCGCGTCGCCGGCCTGGAGATCGGCAACGTGTCCGTGCAGGTCATCGGCAATCGCCCCAAGATCGGCCGGCGCCGCGCAGAGGCGCAGGAGGTCCTCTCCGCTGCGGTCGGCGCTCCGGTCACCGTCTCGGCGGCGACCACGGACGGGCTCGGCTTCGCCGGCCGCGAGGAAGGGTTGGCCGGGGTCGCGGTGGCCCTGGTGTACGACGCGCCGGCCGCCTAGGCTCGCCGCGATGTCCAGCGACCCCGCCCCCGACCAGTTCGCCGCCGACGGCTACGTCCAGCGGGCCCAACTCCTGGCCGAACTCGGCCGCTACGACGAGGCGGCCGGGGAGCTGGCGTACGGGTTGGCCCTCCAGCCGGATGACGTCGACGCGCTCACCATGCTGGCCCGGGTGCACCTGGCCGCCGGCCGCCCGGCCGAGGCGCTCACGGCCGCCGACACGGCCGTGGCCGCCGCACCGGAGGCCCTGCCGCCATTGGTCGCCAGGGGCATGGCCCTGGCCGACCTGGAGCGCTACAGCGAGTCGGCGGCCACCGCCGATCGGATCCTCACCCTCGGCCCGGCCGACGCGTATGCCCAGCGGAGCGCCGCGGCGATCCTGGCCGGCGCCCGCAACGGTCAGCCGGCGCTGAACGCGGCCTGGCGCGGTGTCGAGTTGGCCCCGCAGGAGCCGCAGGCGCACCTGGTGCTCAGCCTGGTCGCCGCCCGCCTGGACCTGTTCGACCTGGCCGAGCGGGCCTACCGGGAGGCGCTGCGGCTCGACCCGCGGATCGGCGAGGCCGGCCACGACGTGGGTGTCATGCGGCTGGAGCAGCGCCGCTGGTCGGAGGCGTTGGAGCACGTCGCCGAGGCGGTGACGGTCAGCCCGAGCCGGATCGACTCGCCACGAACCCTCGCGTACGGGCTGCACCGCCTGGTGCTCTACGGCGCGGGCTGGTCGCTGGCGGCGGCGGTGCTGGTCGCGTTCGCGGCGTCGGCGAGCGACGGGTTCTCCCGCGTCCTGGCGGTGCTCGCCGCCCTGACCGGCGGGATCATCGTCTGGCAGCTCGCGGCTCGGCTGCCCGGGCTGACCCGGACCGTCCTGCCCGCCCTGCTGCACTCGGACCGGGCGATGGCCCTGGCCATCTACGCCGTGGCCGCCGCGCCGCTGCTGCTGCTGGTGTACGCCATGGTCGGCTCCCCGTGGCCCCTGGTGCTGGCCATCGCCACCACGGCGGTAGCCGAGTTCGCCGTATTCACCAGAACCGCCATCCGCTAGACAGAACGCGCCCAGGTCCAGGCGTACCCCTCGTCTTCGCAGGAGCTGGCGGCGTCGCAGAGATCCAGCGGGCGGAAGGTGTCGACCATGACGGCCAGCTCGTCGAAGTAGTCCGCGCCGATGGAACGCTCGGCGGCACCCGGCTGGGGGCCGTGGGTGAAACCGGACGGGTGCAGGGAGATCGAGCCCTGTTCGATGCCGGAGCCGCGCCGCGCCTCGTAGTTGCCCCCGGTGTAGAACAGCATCTCGTCGGAGTCGACGTTGTGGTGGTTGTACGGCACCGGGATCGACTGCGGGTGGTAGTCGACCTTGCGCGGCACGAACGAGCAGATGACGAAGTTGGGCCCCTGGAAGGTCTGGTGCACAGGTGGGGGCTGGTGGATGCGGCCGGTGATCGGCTCGAAGTCGTGGATGGAGAACGCCCACGGGTAGAGGTGCCCGTCCCAGCCGACCACGTCGAACGGGTGGTTCGCGTAGACGTAGCGGGTCCAACCGCGACGGTGCCGGACCAGCACCTCGACCTCCTCGCCGTCGACGAGCAGCGGGGCGTCGGGGCCGCGGACGTCCCGCTCGCAGTACGGCGAGTGCTCCAGGAACTGGCCGCGTACGGAGAGGTAGCGCTTGGGCGGGCCGATGTGCCCGGACGCCTCCACGGCGAGCAGCCGGACGGGCTGGTCGCCGGTGGGCACCAGCCGGTGGATGGTCGAGGTGGGGATGACGACGTAGTCACCGGCGACCGCGTCCAGCACCCCGAACGGGGACTCGACCCGCAGGGTGCCCGACTCGACGTAGAGGCAGTGGTCGCCGGTGGCGTCGCGGAACAGCGGTGAGGGTCGGTCGGCGAGGACGTACCCGATCCGTACGTCGTCGTTGGCGAGCAGGTACTGCCGGCCGAGGATGGGGTCGGAGCCGCCGGTGTCCAGTTTGTGGGTGCGCAGGTGGCGGGGCTTGAGCGGCAGGTTCGGCGCCCGGGTGAACGCGGGCGGGGTGAACTCGTCGGCGGCCAGGATCGCTGTGGGCGCGTGCCGGTGGTAGAGCAGGGACGAGTCGGAGGAGAAGCCCTCCTGGCCCATCAGCTCCTCGGCGTAGAGGCTGCCGTCGGGCTGCCGGAACTGGGTGTGGCGCTTGCGCGGCACCTCGCCGACGCTGCGGTAATACGGCATCTCGCCTCCCGATATTTCCCGTTCACCGGCCGAAGGCGTCCGATAATCGGACGCTGTTGTCCGTTCCTCGTAGCGTCCCGTACATTCTTGTTCCGTGTCAACGCAGGTGCCAGCACTCCTCCACGGCCTGGTGGACGACGCCGCCGTCTTCCCACCGGGCAGCGCCGCGCTGCACGACGCCCTGGCTGCCCACCGTCAACACCGCGCCGCCTGGTACGCCGACCTGGTCGGCCCCCTGCTGATCCCTGCGTCGGACGTGGCCGCCGGTGAGCTGAGCGGTGTCGTCGACCCGGGCGAGGGCCTGGTGGTCGGCGTGATCGGTGACACCGGGATCGCGAACCTGCCGTTCGCGCTGCCGTTTCTCGCCCCGGACGGCGTCACCGCGCGTCAGGTCGAGGTGGCGGTCGCCAAGCGCGGCGAGGACCCGCTGCCCGGCATCGCCGAGTTGCTGCGGCTGACCGACGAGCTGCCGGGCGTGGAAGCCGTCTACGCAGAGCTGCCGCTGACCTTCGGGCTGATGGGCGCACTGGACGCGCTCGTCGCGGCGCGGGCCGACGGGGCGCCGATCGCGGCCAAGTTCCGCACCGGCGGCCTGGCCGCCGAACTCTTCCCCACCCCGACCGAGCTGGCCGCGGTGATCTGCGCCTGCCGGGACCGGGGCCTGCCGTTCAAGCTGACCGCCGGGCTGCACCAGGCGATCAGACACCTGGACCCGGAGACCGGGTTCACCCACCACGGCTACGCCAACGTGCTGGCCGCGACCCTGGCCGCCGCCGACGGTGACGGTGTGCGCTCGGTCGCCGAGCTGCTGACCGTTGTCGACCCGCGCCCCCTGGTGGAGCGCACGACGGCACGGCTGGACGGGCCTCGCCCTCTGTGGGTGGGCTTCGGCTCGTGCAGCATCCTGGAACCACTGACCGATCTGATCCGGCTTGGGCTGGTGAACGGGGGCTACGACGCATGACCTGGGTAACCGGCGCCGACGGTTCGCCGTACGGGGTGACGAACCTGCCGTACGGGGTGTTCCGGCAGAACGGGGGTCCTGCGCGGATCGGCGTACGGATCGGGTCCTGGGTCTTCGACCTCGCGGCGGCCGAGGCCGCCGAGCTGGTGCTGGCCGCCGGCACGCTGTGCCGGCCCGTGCTCAACGACTTCATGGCCCTGGGTCGTCCGCAGTGGACGGCGGTACGGCAGCGGCTCACCGAGCTGCTGACCGACCCGGCGCACCGGGACGCTGTGGAGCCACTGCTGGTGCCCCTCGACGACGTGGAGCTGCTGCTCCCCATCGAGGTGGCCGACTACGTCGACTTCTACTCATCCGTTCACCACGCGTCGAACGTCGGGCAGATCTTCCGCCCCGGCCAGCCGCCGCTGCTGCCCAACTGGAAGCACCTGCCGATCGGCTACCACGGGCGGGCCGGCACGGTGGTCGTCTCCGGCACGCCGGTGACCCGGCCGACCGGGCAGCGGGGCTCCGCCGAGGGCCCGGTCACCGGCCCATCGGTACGCCTCGACATCGAGGCCGAGGTGGGCTTCGTGGTGGGCGTACCCAGCGCGTTGGGCGATCGGGTTTCCGTGGACGACTTCGCCGAGCACGTCTTCGGGGTGGTGCTGGTCAACGACTGGTCGGCCCGGGACATCCAGGCCTGGGAGTACCAGCCGCTCGGCCCCTTCCTGGGCAAGTCGTTCGCCACCTCGGTCTCGGCCTGGGTGACGCCGCTGGACGCCCTCGCCGACGCCTTCGTGCCAGCCCCCGACCAGGACCCGCCGGTGGTGGACTACCTGCGGGACGTGCCGCACCTGGGCCTGGACCTGCGCCTGGCGGTCGAGTGGAACGGCGACCAGGTCAGCGAGCCCCCGTTCGCCACCATGTACTGGACCCCCGCCCAGCAGTTGGCGCACCTCACCGTCAACGGCGCTTCGCTGCGCACCGGTGACCTGTACGCCTCCGGCACCGTCTCCGGCCCGGACCGAGGACAGGTCGGCTCCTTCCTGGAACTGACCTGGGGCGGGGCCGAGCCGGTCAAGGTGGGCGGCGAGAGCCGTACCTTCCTCGACGACGGCGACACGGTGACCATCACGGCCACCGCCCCCGGCCCGGACGGCACCACCATCGCCCTCGGTGAGGTATCCGGCACGGTTCGTCCGGCCCGCTGAGCGGGCACCCGCCATCCGTCTCGTGCATGGGACCCGTGATCGCACCGGCTGTGCGATCACCGGCCCTGGTTGATCCGTTGATCGTCCGGATTCCGTTGCTACACCGCGCAATCCGAGTCGGGCTCTGCCCGGCCGTCAGCGGTGGGGCATCCCGACGCACACGGAGGTAACGACGATGCACGATCTTGCGGGCGCGGTCTGGCGTACCAGCAGCCGCTCAAACGACCAGGGGCTCTGCGTGGAAGTGGCGGACAACCTGGTCGATGTCCATGGTCTGGTCGGGGTCCGCGACTCCAAGGACCAGGCCGGTCCCACACTCGCGGTCAGCCCGCCGGGGTGGACAGCGTTCATCGGCGCGATTCGGGCCGGCCACTTCGAGCGCTGACCGGCGCTTCGGCACCGGTCGACGACGACCGGAGCCGAAGCGACCGCCGAATCGGACAGCGTGGCCCCCGGACGGTGAAAATTCCGCTCCGGGGGCCCCGTCCGGCCCTCACTCCGCGTACCGTCGGGGACACGGGAGGGTGGCATGTCGACGGTGGCGATTACCGGGATCATCGAGGCGCACGCTGTCGACGTCTGGCGTCTGCTGACCGACCTGCCCGGCCGCGCGGCCCGGTTGACCGCAGCCGGCCCGATCGAGGTGCTCACTCCGGGTTCGTTCGGCCCGGGCACCTCCTGGCGCGAGGAGCGGGTCCAGCCGGGCGGCGGCACGCTGACCGAGGAGTTCCTGGTGGTCGAGGCGCTCGCACCGCAGCGACTGGTGCTCTGTTCCTCCGGCACCGGCGCCGACTACCGCATCACCTGGAGCTTGCGGCCGGTCCGCCGCCGCCGTCGGGGTTGCACCGCGATCACCGTCACCCACGAGGCGGTGCCGACCGCTCCGTACGGTCGGGTGGTGGCGCTGCTGCTCGGTGGGCTGGCCGCGCGGGCGGTCGAGGCGGCGCTCTGGCGTGATCTCGCCGACCTCGCCGTCGCGGCCGGTGCCACCGGCTCCGTCGAAGCCGCCTGAGCGCCAGTCGCTCAGCCCTCGCCGTGACCTGAACGGGGTCCGGCCCCCTCCGCTGGGTAGGGTGCCGGGCGGAGGTGCGGCATGAGGTTCCCGAGAGGCCGGCGACGGCTCGCGATCGCGGTCGCGGCGCTGCTCGCGACGGCGGCCGTCGTGGTCATCGTCCACCGGGTCCTCGCACCGGCAGAGGTGAGCACTGTGGCGCGCGCCGACTATCCGGCCCCGGCCCGACCGGCTGCCGGAGTGATCGGTCGGTTGCCGGTCGCCCCGTTGATCGTCGACGGGAGACTGCGGGTGTACGCCGCACACCGCCAGGTCTACGCCGACCGGCCGGTCGACGGGCGGTACCGGACCAGCCCGTACTGGTCGTACCGGCGGTGGCCGGCGGAGCTGACCGGGGTGGTGGCCAGCGGCAGCACGGTGGTCAGCCGCTGGTCCGACGGGGAACTCGTCGCACTCGACGCCCGGACCGGCGGGGTGCTCTGGCGAGCCGACGGCCCGGAGCCCGTCGAGAGCACGGCACCGGTGCGTCGTACCTGGGCGGCGGTCGTCTGGGATGCGCCCGGGCTGCAGCTCACCGACCTTCCCGACGGGCGGATCGTGCTGGTGGTGACCGGGGATGCCCAGGCGCGTGGGGTCGAGCTGAGCGGCGGCCGGGAGCTGTGGCGGGTCGAGCTGCCCGGCAGGTGTCGTAGCGATGTCGGCACCACCGCCACCGGGCAGCTGATCGGCCTGGACACCTGCGCCGGAGCGGCCACTGTCGAGTTCCGGGACGCGGCGACGGGCGAGGTGCGTGAGCGTTGGCGACCGCCGGGCGGCCCGGACAGGTTTGTGGTGACGCCGCTCGGCTGTCGTACCGGCGGGTCGGACTGTCTGGGGTTGCGGACCGCCGGGCCGGGTGACGAGGGCGGTCGGGGTTGGTTGTTGGCTGCCGGTTCGCCGGTCGCCGCCCCCGCGCTGGACCCGGCCGGCGCCGCGCTGGTCGGTGAGCAGTCCGTCGCCGTGCTCGACGGGGTCGTCGTGGGCCGATCGGCGCGTACGGGCACCGAGCTGTGGCGGTCCGCGGGCCTGAGCGGGGCCGGGGTGCTGGCCGGGCAGCCTGGCCGCGTGCATCTGCTGACCGAGGCGAACGATCTGGTGACGCTGGATCCGGTGACCGGCAGGCAGTTGTCCCGCTTCGTGCTCAACGTCGGCTCGGACGGGACCGGCTGGGCACCCGGGGCGGTGACGGCCGAGGACGGGTTCGTCGCGATCGAGCGGCTCCGCAAGCCGGTCGACCCGACTGGCGACGACCGGCGCTACTACTACACCGGCGAGGCGGTGATCCTGGCCGCCACCTGATCGTGGCGTCTTCGACCACGGAACACCGAACCGTTCCATTCCCTTTGTCGCAAAAGGGTACTTTTTTCATGGTTCAGGTTTTCCAGTGGAAGGGGTCGGCGCATGGCCAGGACAGCAGCCAACTACCTCGCGGGTGGCGCGCTCGCCGCCACCGCGAGCCTGGCGTTGGCGGTGTCGCCGGTGCTGGCCGCCGACCCCGCCTCGGCGCGGGGGTTCGGCGTCGTCCGGGCCGAGCCGTCGGCGGGCACGGGCGTCACCTTCGAGATCCTGCCGGCGTCGCCGACCCCGCCCCCGACTCAGCCACCGCCCACGTCCACACCGACGGCACCACCCCAGCCCACACCGAGCCACGGCGGTGAGTTGCCGGTCACCGGGTCGGGTGGGTCGGCGCTGCTCCTCGCCGTGCTGGGCGCAGCCCTGATCGTCGCCGGGTGGTTCGCCGCCCGCCGGAGCCGGCCGAGCTGACGGGCCCGGCCGGAGCCGGTGGTCGGGCTGCCCCGCGCGATCAAAGCCGGGCCGGGGTGCGCTCCCTCGGGCGGCGAGTGGGAGGCCGACCGGACCGGCGGGAACGGCGGGCCAGCATGGCGAGGCCGACGGCCAGCAGCAGGCCCACGACGGCCGCCGCCACGGTCCACCCGGAGAAGATCCGGGAGACGACACTGCCCCGTTTGCCGACCTGACCAGCGTCGGGGAACGTGACCTGCGCGGTGATGCTCCGCTTCACCAGGCCGCTCTCCAGGTTCACCTCCGCCTTCCAGGGGCCGTTCGGCAACGTGGTCGGGAGTCGGGCGATGACGTGCCCGGAGGCGCCCGGTGCCAGCGTGACGCCCTGCCCGACCGGAAACGGGCCGGCCCGACTGCCGGCCGGGCCATCGCTCAGGAGGACCGCGCCGGTCAGGTCGAGGGCTCGGCCTCCGGTGTTGGTGACCTGAACGGTCATCGACGGCTCGCCCTCGGGGCTGCGGGCGGGGCGTACCTCGCCGATCGAGAAGTCGGAGGCGGGTTCGCCACCGGGCCCGATGTCGAGGTACATCCGGACTCCGACCCGGTGGACCTGCATGATCTCGCCGCCGGACCGGGGCGTTGAGGCGGTGGATGCCCAGACCACCCCGTACCGCTCGCCCCGGGAGGCGGTCGGCGGCACCGTGATGGTCGCTCGGACCCGGGTCTCGCCCCACGGTCCGAGCTCGACCGAGCGTTCGTCGAGTGTGACCCAGGAGGTCAACTCGTTCTCGGCGCGACCCTCGCCGAAGCGGAACGCCGCATCCTTCACTGTCGCGGCCGCCGGATACACGTCGACCCGACGGGTCTGGTCGGTGCGGTTGACGATCAGCAGTTGCCGCTTGACGGTGGTGCCCGGCGATAGGTGGTCGACGATGTAGCGCAGCGCCCGGGGGTCGGTGCGGCGCTCGGTCGGGGCTTCCAGCAACCGGATACCGATGGTGCCGTCGTCCGATCCCGCTTCCGGCTCGACCGCGCCGGCCCGGGTCGACAGACCCGGACCGGCGAGGCAGAACAGGGTGAGGGCGACCGCGATGGTCGACCGCCCCCGGCGGCTACGCCACCGAATGTGTCACCGTGCCGCTGTAGACGCCCGCGATGCTGTCCAGCGGAACGTTGACTTCCAGGGTGGGGTTCCAGCTGGCGGTGTTGCCCCCGCTGCCGCCACCGTGGGTGAACGCGGTGAGCGGGGTGACGCTGGACAGCGGCAGGGCGTTGGCGGCGGTGGCCTGCCCCGGCGTGAAGGTGCCGTCGCCGGTGAAGGCCGTTGTCGGGCCGGACCAGTAGTCGATCTCCTCGGGGAGGACCGTCTCGGGCGGTGAGCCGCCGCCGGTCTGGAAGACGCTCGCGGTCACCGAGGCGACCCAGGAGGCGTCGGCGGCGCCTCGGGAGTCGGTCACCGTCACCACGCCGAGCTGGCCGGTGATGACGCCACCGGGGGCACCGTCACCGAGGTCGGCGGCGGTCGGCGCGACGATGTCGAGAGTGCCGACGAGCACCTCGAAGGTGGTGTCGGTGGTGTCGGTGGGCGCGGCGGCAGCCGGCGCGGCGAGGAAGCCCACCATCGCCGCGGCGGCCGCCCCGGCCAGACAGATCTTGGCAGTACGCACTGTGGTTTACCCCGTTCTCGAAGTGAGCCGCCGCGGTCCTCGACACGTGCGGCCACTTCGGAACATAGGGTAGAAACCACGCAAAAATGGACAAAAGGCTTCGGTTCACGAATTGGAGGGCGCTTGACGGTCGAGGTGACGGTCATCAGACTCGGCCGACCTGGATTGGAGACACGAGATGCGTGTTGGTCGTCCCGCCGTATGCCTGGCCATCGGCATGGTCGTCCCCTTGCTGGTGGTCGGCGGCTGCACCAGCGACACGACGACACGATCGGCTGCGCCGTCCGAACCCCCGCCCACCGGGCCCAGCCAGCCCACCTCCACCCCGGAAGCGCCGACAGGATGGTTCCCCACCGGCCGGGTGCTGCTGGCCGGCCCCCTGGCAGAGCAGAAGGAAGCGACCATCACCGAGGTTGTGCCCAGCGGGGCCAGCTTCACTGTGTATTTCGTCTGCACCGGGGGAGGCCGGATGGCGCTGGACGTGAAGGCCGCCGCGCCGCTGCGGTATCCCTGCGACGGGGTGCCCAACCTGTCGCAAGTCTTCGTCGACAAGGGCGTCTCGACCGATCTTGCCGTCCGGGTCGAGGGTGAGGCGCAGTGGCGACTGGCCGTGGTCGACGGAGCGCCCTAGCTGGGCACAGGGCGGGCGGAGCAGCTGGCTTCCCCGCCCGCCATGTCGTTCGCTCCCTGCCGGTGCGCCCGCCGCGACGGCGAGCTGTCGCTCAGGCCAGGGCGGCCTCGGCCGCCGCCAGGAACGCGTCGTTCTCGGCCGGGGTGCCGATGGTTACCCGGACCCCGTCTCCGGCGAACGGCCGCACGATCACCCCGCGCGCCTCGCACGCCTTGCCGAACGCCACGGCCCGCTCGCCCAACGGCAGCCAGACGAAGTTGGCCTGGCTCGTCGGCACCTCGGGCACGAACTTGCGCAACGCCTCGGTGACCCGGTCCCGCTCGGCGACGACCAGGGCGCAGCGACGCTCCATCTCCGCCACCTGGGTCAGCGCGGCGAGCGCCCCGGCCTGGGCTGCCGTGCTGCTGGAGAACGGGGTCGCCACCTTGCGGATGGCGGCCGCCACCACCGGCTGGGCAACCAGCCAGCCCATTCGCAGCCCGGCGAGCCCCCACGCCTTCGACAGCGTGCGCAACACCGCGACGTTCGGCCGTTCCAGGTAGTCGAGACCGTCCGGCACCTCCGCGTCGGTGACGAACTCCCGGTACGCCTCGTCGATGACCACCAGCACGTCGTCCGGCACCGCGTCGAGGAACCGGTCCAGCTCGGCCCGGCGCAGCGCCGTACCCGTGGGGTTGTTCGGGTTGCAGACGAAAATCACCCGGGTCCGGTCGGTCACCGCCGCGGCCATCGCCGCCAGGTCGTGCCCGTGCCCGGCGTCGTTGGGCACCCGCACGCTGGTCGCGCCGCTGGTCGCCACGATGATCGGGTACGCCTCGAAGGACCGCCACGAGTAGAGCACCTCGTCGCCGGGCAGGCAGGTGGCACGCACCAGGTGCTCGGCCAGCGCCACCGAACCGCAGCCGGTGGCGATCCGATCGGCGTCCACCCCGTACCGCTGGGCAAGCGCGTCCCGCAGCGCGACCACGCCCATGTCCGGGTAGCGGTGCGAGGTGGTGATCGCCTCGGTGACCGCCTCCACCACGCCGGGCAGCGGCCCGTACGGCACCTCGTTGCTGGCCAGCTTGATGGCCTCCGGCAGGCCCAACTCCCGGGCCAGGTCGGCGGGGCTGCGCCCCGGCACGTAGCTGGGCAGCGCGTCCAGGTCGACGCGGGTCAGCCGCAGCGCCGGCTGGTGACGTCCGGAGTCGGTCATGGGGTGTCTCCCGGGGGCTGGTTACGGTCGTTCGAGGGGGCGGTATCGGTGTGTGGGGGGACTTCGACGACCACCGTCTGCGCGCGCTTGTCGTGCAGCGCCTGGCGCAGGGGGTGGTCGAAGAGGGGGGAGAGAGCGTCGACCAGTTGCAGCACCAGGCCGAGCCCGGCGCAGTACCAGAGCAGAGTCGGCAGGCCCAGCGTGCTCCACCGGCTCAGCGCCCGGCGGACGCCCAGCGGCTGGTCGGCGGCCATCGGCACCGCCCGGATCCGCATCACCCGCTTGCCGACGGTCTGCCCGCCGGAGGCCATTGTCGGCACCTCGTACGCCAGCCAGAGCGCGGTGGCGATCAGCAGGATCGCCACCAGCAGGGAATTGGCCTGCTCGCTGGGGATCGGCAGGCCGTCGGCGGACGTGTCGCCGCGCGACGCGCGCCGGAAGACCTCCTGCCAGTACGGGGCCCACTCCTGCGCCCAGCGCCAGACGAACCAGCCGTTGACAACCACGTTCAGTGCGAAGACGAGACCGAAGTCGATCAGCCGGGCGACCAACCTACGGCCGTAGCCGGCCAGCCTGAGGCCGTGCGGTCGCGGCTCGGGCGGTCGTCCGGGCCAGCCGGGATGACCGGCCGGAGGCGCCCAGCCGGGAGGGACACCCGGTGGGGTCCAGCCAGGCGGACCGCCCTGCGGACCCCAGCCGGGAGGGCCCGCCTGTGGTCCCCAGCCCGGGCCGTGGCCCGGTTGCGGGCCGTACCCCGGGGGTGGGCCCTGCTGCTGCGGTGACCAGCCCGGCGCGCCGGTCGCCGACTCAGGAGTCGTCGACGCCGCGGGCGCGGCCGGGGTGACCGGCGCGGGCGGTGGCTCGGCCGGCGGCGGGCCGTCCGGCGGGGTCGCGTCGACGGGAATGGGCGCACCGAGCCAGCCCTCGCCGTCCCAGTAACGCCGGGTCTCGGTATCGGCGGGGTCGACATACCAGCCAGGTTGAACGCTCACGAAGACACCTTAACGACGACCGTCGCGGCGAACTTGTCATGGAGGCACTGCTGCCACGGCTTGTCCCAGAGCTGCCAGAACCCGTCGAGGTAGCTGATCCCGGGGACCAGTGAAGCCGCCAGGTACTGCACGAGCCATCGCCGGCCAGCCATCCGCCGGTCCAGGGTGTGGGCCGGGTCGATCGGTACAACGCGCAGCTTCATCACCTTCTTGCCGAGCGTCTGACCGCCGCGCTTGAGGTACTCCACGTGGTAAAGCCAGTAGAACCCGAGCATCAGGACGAGGAGCCCAAGCTGGAGCAGCAGGATCGGCAGGAAGAAGCCGACGAAGAAGGTGCCCGGCTCGGGTTCCACGAAAGTCCCGTCGGGATTGGTCTGCGTCATCTCGGTGAACATTCGCCACCAGAGGATGAGGAAGAACGGGCTGAACAACGCAAGCGACACCGCGCTCGCCAGTGCCGTGTCGATCAGCCAGGCCAGCAGCCGGTCGGTGAAGCTGGCCAGCGGCTGACCACTCGGGCTCAGCGGCGGGGGCAGCGGGCCGGGTGGGCCAGCATGCCATTGCGGCGGAGCGTACCCGGGTGGGGCGTACTGCGGCGGCGCGGCGTACCCGTGGGGGTGTGGGCCGGGCTGCGGCGCGAAGCCGCCGGCGGTGGGTCGGGGCCCACCGGCCGGCGGCGTCGGGTACGACGGAGGTTGCGTCACGCTCGCAAGTGTTACAGGTTGCCGCGGGCTTCCTGCTCCCGCTCGATCGCCTGGAAGAGCGCCTTGAAGTTGCCCTTGCCGAAGCCCAGCGAGCCGTGCCGCTCGATCAGCTCGAAGAAGACAGTGGGACGGTCCTGCACCGGCTTGGTGAAGATCTGGAGCAGGTAGCCGTCCTCGTCCCGGTCGACCAGGATCTTGCGGGCCTTCAGCTCCTCGATCGGCACCCGCACCTTGCCGATCCGCTCGCGCAGCTCCGGGTCGTCGTAGTACGAGTCCGGCGTGTCCAGGAAGTCGACACCGGCCGCGCGCATCGCGTCGACGCTGGCCAGGATGTCGTTGGTGGCGACGGCGATGTGCTGCGCGCCCGGGCCCTGGTAGAACTCCAGGTACTCGTCGATCTGGGACTTCTTGCGGGCGATCGCCGGCTCGTTGAGCGGGAACTTCACCTTGCGGGTGCCGTTCGCCACGACCTTGCTCATCAGCGCCGAGTAGTCGGTGGCGATGTCGTCACCGACGAACTCCGCCATGTTCGAGAAGCCCATCACCCGCTTGTAGAACTCGACCCACTCGTCCATCCGGCCCAGCTCCACGTTGCCGACCACGTGGTCGACGGCCTGGAAGAAGCGCTTCGGCTGGATGCCGGCGTCGATCATCGGCTGCCGGTCCACGATCGGGCCCCGGGCCACGAAGCCGGGCAGGAACGGGCCGGTGTAGCGGGACCGGTCGACCAGCGTGTGCCGGGTGTCGCCGTACGCGGCGATGGCGGCCATCCGGACGGTGCCGTGCTCGTCGGTCACCTCGTGCGGCTCGACGACGCTGGCGGCACCCTGCGCGATGGCGTGCGCGTACGCGGCGTCCACGTTCGGGACCTCCAGCGCGATGTCGCTGATCCCGTCGCTGTGCCGGGCCACGTGCTCGGCGCCCTCGGCGTCCGGGCGCACCGCGCCGGTCAGCACGAACCGGGCCGAGCCGCTGGTCAGCACGTACTGGGCGTGGTCCCGGTAGCCCTGCTCGGGGCCGCGGTACGCCACGCAGGTCATGCCGAAGGCGGTGGAGTAGTAGTGGGCGGCCTGCTTGGCGTTGCCGACCAGGAAGTGCACGTGGTCGAGGCCCCGAACCGGGAACGGGTCGTGGCTGATGTCGTGGTCGACAGCGCCGACGAGCCGGTCGACGTCGACGTCCTCGGTCGACTGGGGTCGGTCGATCGCCTGGGTCATGGTGGGCTCCCTCGCGTACCGGCCGGCCTTGTGGGCCGCCGTGGTCGGTTCTTGTGGCGAGGATCGCTGCCCCGGCATCGAGTGGGCAACTGTTGCCAGAAATGCTGGTCAGGTTGCGCATTCGGTATGGTCTTCACTCATGAATGGTGAGCAGAATGTACAGCTCGACGCGCTCGACGTGCGCTTGATCGAACTGCTCGCCGAGGAGCCGCGGATCGGGGTGCTGGAGTGCTCCCGGCGGCTCGGCGTGGCCCGGGGCACCGTGCAGGCGAGGCTGGACAAGCTCATCGAGCGGGGGGTCATCAAAGGCTTCGGCCCCGAGATCGCGCCGGCCGCGATCGGGTTCGGGGTGACCAGCTTCGTCACCCTGGAGATCAGTCAGCGGCACGGCCACGACCCGGTCACCGCCCACCTCGCCGCCATCCCCGAGGTGCTGGAGGCGCACACCATCACCGGCTCCAGCGACCTGCTCTGCCGGATCGTGGCCCGCTCCAACACCGACCTGCAACGGGTCATCGACCAGATCGTCTCGTCCGCCGGCATCACCCGCGCCTCGACGATCATCGCGCTGGCCGAGCAGATCCCCTACCGCACGCTGCCGTTGGTGCGTAGCGCTGTTCGGGCCGAGGGAAGGGTGCTGTAACACCTCCGAGCGCAGAAAGCGCGGCGACACGGCGGCGCGGGCGTACGGAAGATCCGTGATCGTGGCTACGGTGTGCGGGTGGCGAAGGGGAGCGTGCGCGGTGGGCTGCTGCTCGGCCTCGCCGTGGTCGTCGCGCTCGCCGCCACCGGCGTGTGGAACCCGTTCCCCGGCCTGTGGGACTGGGTGGACCGCAGCGAACCCATCTCCGAGCCCGACGTGGTCTGGCAGCAGCGGGTCGGCGGCACTCCGCGCAGCGTGACCATCGCCGGCGACGCCGTCGTGGTCGAGCAGCGCACCCGGGTCGAGGCTCGCAGCCTGGCCACCGGCGCCCAACTCTGGGAGCGCAAGGCGGACTGGGCGGCGGTCGCCGGCGGCGACCGCGACTCGGTCGTGGCCGTGGGCAAGCTCCTGGTCAAGGGGTACGAGCTGCTCGACCCGACGACCGGGGTGACCCGGCGGCGTGACGATGACGCGGTGGCCGTCTGGACGTACCGCAACCTGCTCCTCGACGCCAGGTGCACGGACGCCACCGACTGCACCCTGAGCGCCTGGGACCCGCGTGGCACCGCGCCGCTCTGGACGGCCTTCCTGCCCGGGGTGCACAGCGGCCTGCTCGCCGACAATCCGGGTCTGCGCGGCACCCGCCGGCTCACCGCCACCCGGATCGACGACGGCGTGGCCGGGGCGGAAGCCGCGCCACCGCTGCTCGGCTTCCCGGTCGACGGTCGGGTCCACGTGGTCGACACCGCCACCGGCCGGGTGTTGCAGAACGTCGAGCCCGGCCGGGAGGAGCGGCTCTCCGTGGTGGGCGGCCGGCTGCTGCGGATCGCCGCCCGCTCCCAGGACGGCACCTGTTACTTCGCCATCTCCGCCCGGGACTCGGCGACCGGGCAGGAGGCCTGGCAGCGGGCCGGCATCAACCTGCGCACCGCCGACACCGCCGGCTGCGTGCAACGCGAGGACCCGCAAGGTGCGCGGAACGTGCTGATCGGCGTCGCCCCGGACGGCCGCGAGGCGGTCATCGACGGGTACGACGGCCGGCTGCTCTGGGTCGGTGAGCCGGGCACGAAGTTGATCGCGGTGGACGACCGTTCGGCGGTGTTCCGGGCCGCCGACAAGCGCTCGGTCATCGCCCGCGAGTTGGGCACCGAGAAGGTGCTCTGGACGCGACAGGCCAGCGGCAAGGCCGGGGCCGCGCTCACCCCGTACGCGGTGGTGGTGGCCGACGAGAAGCCGTCCCGGCTGGCGGCACTGGACCCGCGCACCGGCCGGGAGTTGGCCGTCCTGCGCACCTCGGCGAACGTCCTCGCCGTCGGGTCACAGGGCATGATCATCGGCGAGGGGCGGGAGATCGGGTACGTCCGCTTCGGCGCGTCCGGAAGCTCGCCCACCCGACCGCCCGGCGACGGTGGGAATCCCGGGCCGGGCGGCCCTGGCCCCGGCGGGCCGAACAACGGCGACTGCGGGCCGAAGGGGGAACTCTGCCCCGACCCGGGCGGCGGCAAGGACGGTTGAGCGGGCGGTTCGCCCGATGATCCACCGGGCGTACGGGGCCCGGCACGCCCGGCGGATGAGAGCGGCGTCCCAGGACCCGCCCGGCGGGTGGGAGTGATCGACCGGTCTGCCCTAGGCTTGCCGCTCATGAGCAGTGCCGCCGCATTCTCGTACGCCCCTCTGCTGCCGACCGGCCCGGACCAGACGGATTATCGCCTGGTCACCGACGAGGGCGTGGACGTCGTACACGGCCCGGGAGGCCGTCGGTTCCTCACCGTGGAGCCGGCCGCGCTCACCGCGCTGACCGCCGAGGCGATGCACGACATCGCGCACTTCCTGCGCCCCGCGCACCTGGCGCAGCTCCGGGCGATCATCGACGACCCGGCCGCCTCGCCGAACGACCGGTTCGTCGCGCTGGACCTGCTGCGCAACGCCAACATCGCCGCCGGCGGTGTCCTGCCCATGTGCCAGGACACCGGCACCGCCATCGTGATGGGCAAACGTGGTCGGCACGTGCTGACCGACGGTGCCGACGCGGAGGCCATCTCGCGGGGCGTCTACCAGGCGTACACCAAGCTCAATCTGCGCTACTCCCAGCTCGCCCCGCTGACCATGTGGGACGAGCGGAACACCGGCAGCAACCTGCCCGCCCAGGTGGACCTGTACGCCGAGGACCCGGACGGGCACCCCGACGCGTACAAGTTCCTGTTCATGGCCAAGGGCGGTGGCTCGGCCAACAAGTCGTACCTCTACCAGGAGACGAAGGCGCTGCTCAATCCAACGCGGATGATGCAGTTTCTGGAGGAGAAGCTGCGGCTGATCGGCACCGCCGCCTGCCCGCCGTACCACCTGGCCATCGTCATCGGCGGCACCTCCGCCGAGTACGCGCTGAAGACCGCGAAGTACGCCAGCGCCAAGTATCTTGACGCGCTGCCGACAGCGGGTTCGATGAGTGCGCACGGCTTCCGTGACCTGGAGCTGGAGGCGGAGGTGCTGGAGCTGACCCGCAACTTCGGCATCGGCGCCCAGTTCGGTGGGCGGTACTTCTGCCACGACGTACGGGTGGTCCGGTTGCCCCGGCACGGTGCGTCCTGCCCGGTGGCGATCGCTGTCTCCTGCTCGGCGGACCGTCAGGCCGTCGCCAAGATCACCCCGTCGGGCGTGTGGCTGGAGCGCCTCGAAACCGACCCGGCGCGGTTCCTGCCCGACGTGACCGACGATTCGCTCGACGCCGAGCTGGTGGTCCGGGTCGACCTGAACCGGCCGATGGACGAGATCCGCGCCGAGCTGTCGAAGTACCCGGTGAAGACGCGACTCTCGCTCTCCGGGCCGCTCGTGGTCGCCCGGGACATCGCCCACGCAAAGATCGCCGAGCGGTTGGACGCCGGGGAGCCGATGCCGCAGTACCTGCGTGACCACGCGGTCTACTACGCCGGCCCGGCGAAGACCCCCGAGGGGTACGCGTCCGGCTCGTTCGGCCCGACCACCGCCGGCCGGATGGACGCCTACGTGGAGAAGTTCCAGGCCGCCGGCGGCTCCCAGGTGATGCTGGCCAAGGGCAACCGGTCGGGTCAGGTGACCCGCTCCTGCCAGCAGCACGGCGGCTTCTACCTCGGCTCGATCGGCGGCCCAGCAGCCCGCCTCGCGCAGGACTGCATCAAGCACGTCGAGGTGCTCGAATACGCGGAGCTGGGCATGGAGGCGGTCTGGAAGATCGAGGTGGAGGACTTCCCCGCCTTCATCGTGGTCGACGACAAGGGCAACGACTTCTTCGCCGAGGTGACCAAGCCGGTGCTCACCGTCGGCCGCCGCTGACCCGACAGGTACGCCAACGGGCGCCGGGCGAACTCGCCCGGCGCCCGTTCTGTCGCCCGTGCTCTGCCGACATCGGTACGCCCGCCCCGCTGGGGTGGGACGGGCGCACCGCCCCCGTCGGATGCCGTCACCGACAACCCGGAATGAGTGTGCTGCGCACCGCTGTCGATCCGCTCTCAGATCACTATCGCCTGACCGAGGCGGTCTGTTACCACCGGACTACTCTGCTGGAAGTTGCACCACTGACGCGGGAGAGCAGATGCGGTTCGGGATCCTGGGGCCCCTGCGGGTGGGCGGTGGCGAGTCCACTGTCACCGCCGGGCGCGACCGGATCGTGCTCGCCATGCTCTTGTTGCGGGCCGGCCGGCTCGTGCCGGTCGACGAGCTGGTCGACGCGGTGTGGGAGGACCGCCCGCCGGCCACCGCCCGTGCGCAGTTGCAGACCTGCGTGTCGCGGTTGCGCCGCCGCTTCACCGAACTCGAACTGGCGCCGGACCTCATCGTCACCGACCCGGCGGGGTACGGGGTGCGTACCGCACCGACCGACCTGGACGCCGAGGTCTTCACCCGGGGCGTGGAGGCGGCCCGAGCCGCCGCCACCGCCGGTCGACTGGTCGACGCCCGTGTCGAATTCCGCGCCGCCCTGGCGTTGTGGCGCGGGCCTGCGCTGGGTGGAATCCCGAGCCGGAGCGTCCGCCGCCGTGCACAGGCACTCGACGAGCAGCGCCTCACCGCCCTGGAGGAGTGCGTCGACGTCGAGCTGCGCCTTGGTCAGGCAGCCGAGCTCATCGAGGAGCTCGCGGAGAGCGTCGACCGGCATCCGTTGCGGGAGCGGCTGCGCGGCCAACTGATGCTGGCGCTGTCCGCGGTCGGGCGGCAGGCCGACGCGCTCGCGGTCTACCGGGAGGGCCGGCGGTTCTACGCCGACGAGTTGGGCATCGAGCCGGGCGTCGAGTTGCAGGAGCTGCACCAGCGGGTACTCGCCGGTGACCTGGCCCTGGCCGGTCGGGAGGCGCGGCCGACCGCTCCGGTCCGCTCGCTGCCCCGGGCGATCGGCGACTTCACCGGCCGGCAGCAGACGATGGCCCGCCTGGTCAAGGAGGTGGAGGCCGGGGCCCGGATCCAGCTCATCGACGGCATGGCGGGCAGCGGCAAGACCACCCTCGCGGTGCATCTCGCCACCGCTCTCGCAGACGACTACCCGGACGCCCAGCTCTACATCGACCTGCACGGGCACAGCGAGCGCACTCCGTTGACGCCGGCCGTGGCGGTGGCCACGCTGCTGCGGCAGCTCGGTGTGCCCGCCGAGAGGGTGCCGACGAGCCAGGACGACCGGTTGGCGCTCTGGCGTAGCGAGCTTGCCGGTCGGCGGGCCCTGCTGGTGCTCGACAACGCGGCGACCGCCGACCAGGTGACGCCGCTGCTGCCCAACGGCTCGCACTGCCTGATCCTGATCACCAGCCGCCGCCGGCTGGTCGGGGTGGATGAGGGGCGACCGTCGTCGCTTCCCGTGCTCGACAGTGACGAGGCGGTCGAGTTGCTCGGGCGGGTCGTCGGCGTGGACCGGGTGGCGGCGGAGCCGGAGGCGGCCACCAAGGTCGTCCAGCGCTGCGGACACCTGCCGCTGGCCATCCGGCTGGCCGGTGCCCGGTTGGCACACCGACCCCGTTGGCGCATCGCCGACCTGGCCGAGCGGCTGAGCACCCGGCCGGATCCATTGGCCGAGTTCGAAGCCGGCGAACGGTCCGTCGGCCGGGCCTTCGCCCTGTCGTACGCCCAGGTGTCGCCGGTGGCGCAGCGCGCGTTCCGGTTGCTGGGCCTGCACCCGGGAGTACGGTTCGACAAATCGGTCGCCGCCGTACTGGCCGAGCTGTCCCTACCCGAGGCCCAGGACCTGCTGGACGAGTTGGTCGACGCGCACCTCGTGGAGGAGGCCGAGCCGGGCCGGTACCGGTTGCACGACCTGGTTCGGGAGTACGCGCGGACGCTGGTGGCCGAGCCGGAGCGGACGGTCGAGCGACGGGGCGGCATCGAGCGTCTGCTCGATCACCACCTGCACGTCGCCACGGCGATCGCCCGCGAGAGGGAACTCTCCGCGCTCCGCTCCCTGATTGTGGTGGGGGAGCCGCTCCGTCCTGACCTGGTCATGCTCGTCGCCGAGCAGGGTCGAGCCTGGCTCGACGAGAACCTGGCCGCCTGGACAGCCCTGGTCCGATTGGCGGAGACCGAGGGTTTTCTCCGCTACTGCTGGCAGTTGGCGAGAGCCTGCTGGCACGCCCAGTTCGAGGGCGGTCGCCTGGATGAACTGATTGAGACACACAGCATCGGCCTGCGCGCCGCCGAGGAGTTGGGTGACGACAGGGCGGTGGGGATGATGCTCAACTACCTCGCCTCGGCCCATTACCGGCTGGGTGATTTCCCCACGGCGATCCGGGTGATGGAGAGGTCACTCGACATCTTCCGCCGCCTGGGTCTGCAATACGAGTACCGCAACACCCTGGGCAACCTGGGCACCGCGTACGCGGCCAACTTCCAGTTCCGCCGGGCTCGCGAGTCCTACGACGCTGCTCGGGCGCTGGCGACGCGGATGGGCGACACGACGGCGCTGGCGAACGAA
This sequence comes from Micromonospora noduli, assembly GCF_003264475.1. Lineage (NCBI taxonomy): Bacteria > Bacillati > Actinomycetota > Actinomycetes > Micromonosporales > Micromonosporaceae > Micromonospora > Micromonospora noduli. The sequence continues at coordinate 209,573 of NZ_PYAC01000002.1, forward strand.
CTCAACAACCTGACGATCACCCTACTGCTCTGGGGACGGCACGACGAGGCGCTGCACACCGCTCGGCGGCACCTGGGGATCGCCCGCGAAATCGGCGACATGCGGCGGCTCGGCAACGCCTTCGGGCACCTCGGGATGGTCCGGCATCGGATGGGCGACGTGGCGCCGGCCGCACGGTTGCTGCGGGTGGCGCTGCGCTTCAAGCGCCAGATGGGCGCCCGCTTCGGTGAGGGTGAGGTGCTCAACGAGATCGGGATGATGGAACGGGAGGCCGGCCGTCCGGAAGAGGCCGCTGATCTGCACCGTGCAGCGCTGGTCGCGATGACCGAGGCGGGGGATCGCATCGGCCAGTGCGGCTCGCGCAATCTGCTGGCCCGAGCCATCCTGGATCAGGGGGACGTGAGCAGCGCGCTCGACCTGCATCGTCGGGTACTCGTCGACGCCACCGGGCTGGGTTCCCTACACGAGCAGGGTCGGGCGCTGGAGGGCATCGCCCGCTGTCTGCTGGCGACCGACCCGGCGGCGGCGCGGGCGCACCTGACCCGGGCGCTGGCGCTGTTCCGGCAGATCGAGTCGCCGGACCAGCACGAGGTGGAACGGCTGCTCACCGAGTTGGGCTGACGGATCATCTGCGAGTCGGCCACGGGCGCGGCAGGATGGTACGCGTGACGACTCCAGAGGCGACCGGTTACCGCATCGAACGCGACTCGATGGGCGAGGTGGAGGTGCCCGCCGAGGCGCTGTGGCGGGCGCAGACCCAGCGCGCGGTGCAGAACTTCCCGATTTCCGGCCGGGGCCTCGAACCGGCCCAGATCAAGGCCCTCGCCCAGATCAAGGGCGCGGCGGCCGAGGTCAACGGCGAGCTGGGCGTGATCGACGCCAACGTGGCCGCCGCAATCGCCGCCGCCGCCGCGCACGTGGCCGACGGTGGTTACGACGACCAGTTCCCGGTGGACGTGTTCCAGACCGGCTCCGGCACCTCGTCGAACATGAACACCAACGAGGTGATTGCGACCCTGGCCAGCCGGGAGCTGGGCTCCCCGGTGCATCCGAACGACCACGTCAACGCCTCCCAGTCGAGCAACGACGTCTTCCCGTCCTCGATCCACCTGGCGGCCACCCAGTTCATCGTCGAAGACCTGCTGCCGTCGCTGGCGCACCTGGCGTCGGCGTTGGAGGCCAAGGCCGCCGAGTTCGAGACGGTGGTCAAGGCCGGGCGTACCCACCTGATGGACGCCACCCCGGTCACCCTCGGCCAGGAGTTCGGCGGGTACGCCGCCCAGGTCCGCTACGGGATCGAACGGCTGGAGGGCGCTCTGCCCCGACTGGCCGAGCTGCCGTTGGGCGGCACCGCCGTCGGCACCGGGATCAACACCCCGCTCGGCTTCGCCGCCGCCGTGATCGACAAGCTGCGCGAGTCGACCGGGTTGCCGCTGAGCGAGGCGCGTAACCACTTCGAGGCGCAGGGCGCGCGGGACGCGTTGGTGGAGACCTCGGGGCAGCTACGGACCGTGGCGATCGGCCTCTACAAGATCGCCAACGACATCCGCTGGATGGGCTCCGGCCCCCGCGCCGGTCTGCGCGAACTGCGTATCCCGGACCTCCAGCCTGGCTCGTCGATCATGCCCGGCAAGGTCAACCCGGTGGTCGCCGAGGCGATGCGGCAGGTCTGCGCCCAGGTGATCGGCAACGACGCGACCGTCGGGTTCGCCGGCTCACAGGGCGACTTCGAGCTGAACGTGATGCTCCCGGTGATGGGCCGCAATCTGCTGGAGTCGATCCGGCTGCTCTCCGCTGTGAGCCGGCTCTTCGCCGACCGGCTGGTGGTCGGCCTGGTCGCGGACGCCGAGGTCTGTCTGGCGTACGCCGAAGGCTCACCGTCGATCGTCACCCCACTCAACCGCTACCTGGGGTACGACGAGGCCGCGTCGATCGCCAAGGAGGCGCTGGCCAAGCAGACCTCGATCCGCGAGGTGGTCATCTCCCGGGGCCACGTCGACTCCGGAAAGCTCACCGAGACCCAGTTGGACGAGACGTTGGACCTGCTCCGGATGACCCACCCCTGACCCGGCTCGCCTGCCCCGGTCAGGGTAGGTGCCGTGGTCTCGCCCAGCCGAGGAAGCGGGTGAAGAGCGCGGCGGGGTCGGGGCCGTCGTGCGGGTTGAGTCGGTACAGGTCGGCAGCGGCCTCGTGCAGGGCCATGCACAGGTAGATGTTCAACCCGATGCGGTCGTGCGCGTACTCATGGCGCAGGGTGAGTCGGGCGACCGGGCACGGCCAGGGCGCGGCGCACACCCGGCAGAGCCAGAGCGGGCGCAGCGGCAGGTGCGGTCGGCGTGGTGTCGTCGCGCGGCCGTCCGGGGCGGTCCGGGACATGCGGCGGCCTTCCTTTCGACCTGAATCGTTTGTGGCATCACCACGCCCCCGGGGCTCGCCCCCGGGCCGGACTGCGCCAAGATCGTGCTCGACCCTGGATGTAGTGGCTTCCGCATGTCAGGACCCCACTCTTTCCAGGATCGAGCACGATCTTGCGTGGTCGGTCGGGGCTGCCAGTGGGGTCCGGTGGCCGAAGTGGTCGGTCGGTTGGTGGGCGTGGTCGGGTGCTGAGCGCGGCTGGAATGGTGGGCATGGCCGGCCGGGTCGGCATGGTCCGCCGGGTCGGCCTGGGTGACCTGGTCGGCCGGGGTGGCCGGGGTGGCCGGTGTGGGCGTGGTCGGGGATGTCTTGGGCGGATGCTTTGGACCTGACTCGTTTGTGGCATCGCCTCCGCTTGTCCTGGTGGGTGCGCTCTGATCGTGGCTCGCTCTGGCCGTGGCTCCCCGCGGTGTGGCTCGGTCCGGCTGTGGCTCGGTCCGGCTGTGGCTCGCTGCGGGGTGGCTCGCTCGACCGTGGCTCGCTCGACCGTGGCTCGCTCGGCCGTGGCTCGCTCGGCCGTGGCTCGCTCGGGCGTGGCTCGCTCGGGCGTGGCTCGGTCCGGCTGTGGGTGTCCGGGAGGTGGGACCGCCCGGCACGGGGGAGCGGGCGGTCCCGTGCGGCGCCGGCAGATCCCGGGGGACGGGGAGCGGCGCCGCGCTTCACAGTCTGGTGATCAGGCGACTACGGTCGGAAGGGTTTGGCCGCGTCGTCATAGTCGCCCTGTTTTGGGTGGCACCGCCGCTGGCGGCCGGCTGGAGATGATCGTCGGCGGGGTGGAGGGCGGGCACGGCATGGCCGATGGACAGATGACGGCGGCGGCGTTCCTGATCGCGGAGCTGCGCCGTGCGCGGGTCCGGCGCGGTTGGAGTCAGGACGAGTTGGCCAAGGCGGTCAACTACTCGGCGTCGATGGTCAGCGCCGTCGAGCTGGGTCAGCAGCCGCCCACCGCGAAGTACCTGGAACTCGTCGACCGCGCCCTGGACACCGGCGGCCTCTTCGGCCGGATGTCCACCGAACTGGTCAGCCTGGACCGGGCGCAGCCCTGGCTACGCGGCTGGCAGGCGATCTTCGAGCAGGCGCGCGCGGTCCGCTGGTACGAGCCTCGGTACGTGCCGGGGCTCTTCCAGACGGAGGACTATGCGCGAGCCGTCTTCGAGGCGGGCGGCCTGCTCGCCCCCGAGGAGGTCGACCGGCGACTGACCGCCCGGATGGAGCGTCAGGACGTGCTGCACAGCGAGCGTGCGCCGCAGATCGTGGCGGTGCTGGACGAGGCGGTGCTGCGGCGACGGGTAGGTGGACGGAAGGTGATGCGCGACCAGACGCTGCACCTGGTCGGCATCGCCACCGCGCACCCTCGGGTCCGGCTGCACGTGGTGCCGCGATCCGCCGAGGAGTACCCGGGGCTCGGCGGGCAGTTCGCGCTCGCCGCCCTGCCCGACGGCACGGAACTGGCCTATCTGGAGTGCCAGGTTCGCGGCCAGGAGCTGGACCAGCCGCAGGATCTGTTGCGGTTGCAGCGGGTCTGGGAGGCTACCTTGGGCGAAGCCCTGCCCCCGCAGGCGTCGATCGAGTTGATGAACGAGGTGGCCGAGTCGTGGAGTTGACCGACGCTCGCTGGCGCAAGAGCAGTCGCAGCAACCAGGACAACTTTTGCGTCGAGGTCGCGACGAATCTCGGGGACGTGGTCGGCGTGCGAGACAGCAAGGACTCGGACGGGCCCGTGCTCGTTGTCGACGCGTACTCCTGGCGGCTCTTCGTGGGCGCGCCCCCGCGCTGACCCGACCGCCTCGCCCGCGACGGCGGTCTGGTTTTCCGCGCACCTGGCCCTGATAAACGGCTCGACGGGGTCCTAAACGGCACGGATGATCCGAGCCATGGGTGACGATGGCGCGGCGGTGCCGGCGGGGACCGAGCGGCTGCGGTTGCGGCGGCTGACCATGGCCGACGTGGACGCGCTGGTCGAGTTGGACAGAGACCCCGAGGTGATGCGTTTCCTCACCGGGGGCGTCGCGACCCCGCTGGCCACCGTGCGCAACGAGCAGTTGCCGAGGCTGCTGGCGCAGTACGACAGATATCCCGGGCTGGGTCGGTGGGCGGCGCACGACCGGGAGTCCGGCGAGTTCCTGGGTTGGTTCGCGTTGGACCCGTCGGCGGACGGCACCGAGGCCGAGTTGGGCTATCGGCTGCGCCGCTCGACGTGGGGGCGCGGGCTGGCCACCGAGGGGTCGCGGGCGTTGGTCCGGTACGCCTTCGACACCGTCGGGGTGCGTCGGGTCTGGGCCGAGACGATGACTGTCAACGAACGCTCCCGGCGGGTGATGGTGAAGGCCGGGCTGCACTACGTGCGGACCTTCCACCTCCAGTGGGACGACCCGATTCCGGGCACCGAGCAGGGCGAGGTGGAGTACGAGGTGCGGGCGGAGGAGTGGGCGACCGTCGGTCAGGAGCGGCCGGCGGCCCGGCGGGCGCGGTAGGCGGTCACCGCGGCGCGGTTGCCGCAGCCGGCCTCGCAGAACCGCCGGGACCTGTTGCGGGACAGGTCGACGACGACGTTGTCGCAGTCCGGGTATTCGCAGATCCGCAATCGGCTCAGCTCGCCGGTCCGGACCAGGTCGGCCATCGCCATGGCGGCTTCGACCGCGATCCGGGTGGCCAGCGGTGCGTCGCGGGGAACGGCGTGCAGGTGGTACGGCTCGTCGTCGTGCTCGATGAGCTGAGGCAGCGCCTTGTGTTCCAGCAGCAGGCCGTTGACCACCGCGACGATCTCGGGTGGTTCGGCGTACCAGATGCGGCGCAGTTGGGGCCGCAGCTCCCGTACGGCGCGCAACTCGGCCTCGGTGTGCTCGTGCCGGCCGCTGTAGGAGTGGCGGACGAAGAACGCGTCCAGCGCAGCAATATCGGGCAGCAACTCACCGTCCCGACCTGCGGTGTTGACCAGCGCCGCGGCTGCGATCAGCGAACACTCGGTGTCATGAGCGAATAGCAACTTGACTCCTGTCAGGGCTTCCGCCTAGCGTCATCAGTACGAGGATAGTTTGCTCATGACACGGTGCCCATCCCGAGGAGCGCGACATGCACTCACGATCTGCTGCCGGCATCGGGTTGGCGCTGCTCGCCGCAGTCACCTTCGCCACCTCCGGAACCTTCGCCCGTTCGCTCATTGAGGCCGGCTGGTCAGCCGAGTCGGCGGTGATCGCCCGCGTCGGCGTGGCCGCCCTGGTGCTGGCGATTCCCGCCCTGCTGTCGCTGCGGGGTAGATGGGACGTGCTGCGGAGCAACGCCACCGCCATCGGGCTGTTCGGGCTCCTCGGTGTGGGGCTGGCCCAGGTGTGCTTCTTCAACGCCGTGCGCTACCTACCGGTCGGTGTCGCGCTGCTGCTGGAATACCTGGGCATCATCCTCGTCGTGGCCTGGATGTGGCTGCGGCACGGGCAGCCGCCCCGCCGACTCACCGTCGCCGGGTCGGTGGCCGCGCTGGTCGGGCTGGCGTTCGTGCTCGACCTCGCAGGCACCGCCGACTTCCACCCCGTGGGCGTGCTCTGGGGGCTCGGAGCGGCGTTCGGCCTGGCCGGATACTTCGTGCTCGCCGGCCGGGTCGACCCCCGGCTGCCCTCGGTCGCCATGGCCAGCGGCGGAATGGCCGTCGGCGCCGCCATGCTGCTCCTCATCGGGTTGACCGGCCTGCTGCCGCTGCACGCCACCTTCGGCGAGGTCACCTTCGCCGGGCAGCCCACCAGCTGGTTGGTGCCCATCGCCGGGCTGTCGCTGGTGGCCGCCGTCATCGCGTACCTCGCCGGCATCGCCGGCACCCGGATCCTCGGGCCCCGCCTGTCGTCGTTCCTCGGGCTGACCGAGGTGCTCTTCGCGGTGCTGATCGCCTGGCTGTTCCTGAACGAGCTGCCCACCGGCTGGCAGTTGTTCGGCGGTGCGCTGATCGTCGCCGGCGTCGCCCTGGTACGCCTCGACGAGCTGCGCGGGTCGCCCGCGACGCCCGGGCAGCCCACGCCCGAGCCCGAGCTGGCGCTTGACGGTCGGTGAGGTTTGGCGGTCGGGTGCTCCTGATGATCGGGCGATTGCCGGCGGGCGGTGACCTCAGCGGTCGGTGGGTTCCGCGGGCGGTGAGAGGGTGGGCGTTGTGCTGACCACTGTGGTGTTCGACGCTGACGAGACGCTGTTGGACCTGCGTCTGGCCGTCACCGGCGGGCTGGTGGCCGTCCTCGACGAGATGCGGCGACGCACAACTGCGGCGGCCGGGGTGACGCTCGCCGAACTGGAGTCGGACTGGGGCGCGGTCTTCGGCGAGTTGAGCGCCGCCCCGGTGGCGGAGATCCGGCGCGCCGCACTGGCCCGGTCGCTGGCCCGCGCCGCGCTGGTCCACCACCTGGACGAGATCGCGGACCTCTTCTTCGCCCAGCGCTTCGCCCTCACCCGACCGTTTCCGGACGTGCCACCGGCGCTGGCCACGCTGCGCAGCCGGTACACGCTTGGTTTCGCCACAAACGGCAACAGCCGCGCCGAACGGTGCGGGCTCGCCGGCGAGTTCGCCTTCGAGCTGTACGCGCACGAGAACGGCCTGCCCAAGAAGCCGGCCCCGGAGTTTTATGCCGGGGTGGTCGCGGCGGCCGGCGTGCCGGCCGGGCAGATCGTGTACGTCGGCGACTCGTGGGAGCACGACGTGGTGGCGCCTCGGCGGGCCGGCCTGCGATCGGTGTGGCTGAACCGGCTCGGCCTGCCTCGCCCCCTTGGCTGCCCACCCGACGCCGAAGTTTCCAGCATGGCTGACCTGCCCGCCGCGCTGGCGAATCTCGGTGTCGACGCGGTAGGTGTGTAGGTCGAGGAGGACGGTGCGGGTGTCTCTGCGGCCTGTGCCTCCGCGGCGTGTGCCGGTGCGGCCTGTGCCTGTGCGGTCGGGGTGCGGCTCGAACTGGCGGGATTCACGGCCATAACGGGCGCTCAACTGGCGTAATCTGGATCGTTGTTGTGTGATGGCTGCCACGTCCCTCAACGAGAGGATCCGATGTGGTGAGCAAGCGCTTCACCGCCCGTACGGTCGCGACCGCGGCTGTGCTGGCACTTACGGCTACGGGGTTGGGTGTGCCGGCCAACGCCGCGCCGAGCAACTCCAGGACCTTCACCGTCGTCGCCGAGGATGGCGTCGCCACCGACACGGCCGTCGCCGCGATCCGGGCAGCTGGCGGCACTGTGGTGTCCCGGTCCGATGAGGTCGGCATGTTCCAGGTCAGCAGCGACCGGGCCGACTTCGCGGCCAGGGCGACCGCCGCGCCGACGCTGATCGGCGCCGCCGAGCAGAAGGCCATCGGCCGCAAGCCGAAGCTGGACCGGGTCGAGCAGGAGCACCTGCCGGCCGCTGCCGGTGCTCGTGCCGGTGCTGCCGGTGCTGCCAAGAAGGGCGCCAAGCTCGATCCGCTCGATGACAAGCTGTGGGGCCTGGAGATGATCCGGGCCGACAAGGCCCGCAAGATCGAGCCGGGCGACCGTCGGGTGACCGTCGGCGTACTGGACACCGGCGTCGACGCCAGCAACCCGGACATCGCGCCGAACTTCAACTGGTCGCTGTCGCGTAACTTCGCGCCTGACCTGACCGATGTGGACGGCCCCTGCGAGGTGCCGAGCTGCCTCGACCCGGTCGGCACCGACGACGGCGGGCACGGCACCCACGTGGCCGGCACCATCGGCGCCGCGGCCAACGGCTTCGGTCTCTCCGGCGTCGCCCCGAACGTCTCGCTGGTCGAGCTCAAGGGTGGTCAGGACTCCGGCTACTTCTTCCTCGACCCGGTCGTCAACGCCCTGGTCTACGCCGGCCGGTCCGGGATCGACGTGGTCAACATGTCGTTCTATGTCGACCCGTGGCTCTACAACTGCACCGCCAACCCGGCCGACTCGCCCGAGGACCAGGCCGAGCAGCGGGCCATCATCAAGGCGATGAAGCGGGCGCTGGTCTTCGCGCACAACAAGGGCGTCACCCTCGTCGGTGCGCTCGGCAACAACAACGAGGACCTGGGCGCGCCGCGCACCGACGTCACGAGCCCCGACTACGGCGCCGACCCGTATGACCGCCCGATCGACAACGAGAGCTGCTGGGACCTCCCCACCGAGGGCCCGCACGTGATCGGCGTGTCGTCGGTTGGCCCGTCCGGCAAGAAGTCGGACTTCTCCAACTACGGCACCGAGCAGATCTCGGTTGCCGCGCCCGGTGGATTCGCGCGGGACGGCTTCGGGACTCCGACGTACAACACCCCCGGTAACCGGATCCTCTCCAGCTACCCGCTGAAGGTGCTCCAGGAGGAGCCCATCTCCGTCACCATCCCGGACCCCAAGGTGGACGCGGACGGCAACATCGATCCGCGCGTCGCCACGAGCGTGTTCAAGCAGTGCAAGGCCAACGGCGAGTGCGGGTACTACACGTACCTGCAGGGCACCTCGATGGCCTCCCCGCACGCCGCCGGTGTCGCCGCGCTGATCGTCAGCCGGTACGGCAAGGCGCAGGGTCGGACTGGCTTCGGCATGTCGCCGGACCTGGTCGAGCAGCACCTCTACCGCACGGCGGCCGAGCACGCGTGCCCGGAGCCGCGCCTCCAGCAGTACCGCAACGAGGGCCGGGACGAGACCTACGACGCGTACTGCGCCGGTGGGGTCAACTTCAACGGCTTCTACGGCTACGGGATCGTCGACGCCTACGCGGCGGTGAAGACCCCGCTCAAGCCGAGCGCCCGCCCGTAGCGCACATCGCACTGCGGTGGCCCAACCGCCGCCGTCCTCCGGGGCCCGGTCGACACCTCGTCGACCGGGCCCCGGCTCGTCCAGGCACGTTGTCACCGGCCACCGCCGGGCGCCAGTCATGATCGACTCGGTTTCCTGGAAGGCGCGGTGTTGGCGCCTGAAGGATGGCGCGGTTTCCAGGAACCCGAGTTGATCCTGGTCATCTGGACGATCCCTGTCGCCAGCCGCGGCTGACCAGCGCGTCGCGCACCTCTCGGAGCACCGACGGGAACTCGCCGTGCAGCCGGCGGCTGGTCACGTGCAGGACCAGCCAACCCGCGGCGACCAGTTGATTCAGCCGACGGCGGTCGCGGTGTAGCTGCTCCACGTCGGAGTGCCACTTCCCGTCGTACTCCACCGCTACCCGATATTGCGGCCAGGCCAGATCGGGGTGCAGAACATTGCCGCTGGGCAGGCGTACCGGATGTTGAACCGCTGGGCGCGGCAGCCCACTCAGCACCAACCGCACGCGTAGTTGTGACTCCGGCGGAGACTCGGCTCCGCCGTCGGCCAGGTCGAACACCCAGCGTGCTCGTCGCGCACCCGGCCGGTCAGCATTGCGAGCAGCCATGGCGGCCAGGGTCTCGCGACCGACCAGCCCCTGCCCGAGCAGCGAATCGACGATGGTGACCGCCCGCACCGGGTCGAGCCAGACAGCCGTCTCCCAGGCGGCCCGCCCGGGATCGGATCGGGGAATTGGGAGGTCTTGTCCCCTGGGCCTGGGCGGGCTGGCCGCCGCCCACCCATCGCCTCGACCAGCCACCACCATGCTCCCTGCTCCGACGGACACCGCGGCCGGACGGGACAGGCGCCGTGCTGGGCGTTGTGACATTCCGCCGGTAGGTGGGCGGCCCACCCCCGTAGGTCGCGCTGGATCACGTGGACTTCCAACGCTCGGCGGTCGTCCCGCGTCCGGCATTCGTCCTGCGTCGGGCGGTCGTCCTGCGTCCGGCGGTCGTCCTGCGTCCGGCGGTCGTCCTGCGTCCGGCGGTCGTCCCGCGTCGGGCGGTCGTCCTGCGTCCGGCATTCGTCCTGCACCTGGGGGTCGTCCTGCGTCTGGGGGTCGTCCTGCGTCCGGCGGTCGGATTGCGGCTGACCGATGTCCTGGCGTCGGCGGACGGCTCGCGTCCGATGGCTGGCCTGATGGTCGTCGTGCGGATGGCGCGGCCAGCTCGACGGTCTCGCTCGCCGTGAGCGGGGTGATGGCGTTGACGTGCACGCGGAGGCCACGCTGTGGGCCTATCCGCAGCGGTCGGGGCACGAGGACGTGCACATCGTCGGTAAAGCTCGCGGCGTGTTGGACGCCGTGCAGGTAGGCGGCCGACGGGCCGCCGACCACCACGCCGGGCGGTAGCCGCAGGAGGGCGGCGCGACACGCGAGGGCGTGATCACGGTCCAGCCGCGAGTCGGCGTAGATGTCGTGGCGCAACCGCACCCAGGCAGAGTTGCGCAGCTGATGTTCGGTGAGCAGGCCGTCCCGGACAGCGTCGGAGCCGCGGAAGACCTGCCAGGCCAGGGCATCGGGGCGATGCGGACGTGGGGGCATGCCGAGCAGCCTGCCGACCACGGACTGTCCACCGAAACCCCTGTGGACAACTCGGCCCGCGCATGCCGCCGGACCTGTGGACAACCACGAATCCGCCTGCCGATCGTGCTATGGCAGCGGTCAGAACGACCGACCAATCAGGCATCGGAGCCGTCGACGGGCGGTGATCCACTCGCGTTTCTGAAAGTCGGGCGATCACCGGCTTCGGGACACCGCGACTTCCATGAACCCGAGTCGATCAAGCCGCGGGGGCAGGGCGGGGTGGCGCGGCGGGGGGACGGTGAGGTGGGGTGCGGCGGTCGGGGTCAGCTGAGGGCGGTGGTGATGGCTCGGGCGGCGGCCAGCACCTCGGGGCCGATCGTGTCGACGTCCAGCGGGGCGAGCGCGACCACGCCGACGCTGGCCTCCAGGCCGGGTACGCCGAGCACCGGTGCGGCCACCCCGTACGCCCCGGCCTGCAACTCTCCGCTGCTACTCACCGGCTCGGCCACCCCGGCGCGACCGGCCAGGATCGCCCGGCCGGCCGCTCCCAGGTCCAGTGGATGCCGTGCCCCGGCCCGGTACGCGACGTGGAACGACGTCCAGCTCGGCTCGACCACGGCCAGGGCGACGCCCTCGCCACCTTCGACGACGGTCAGGTGCGCGGTCGCGCCGGCCTGCTCGGCGAGGCGGCGTAGCGCGGGCAGCGCACCCTCGGCGAGCAGCGGCTGGGCCCGTCGGGCCAGGTGCAGCAACCCGGCACCGAGGCGCAGCCGACCGTCTCCGTCGCGGCGCAGCATGCCGTGCCCGGTCAGCGCACTGACCAGTCGGTAAACGGCGGCCCGGCCGATGCCGAGCCGATTCGCGGCCTCGGTGACGGTCAGACCGCCAGAGGCGTCGGCGACCAGGTGCAGCAGCCGCAACCCCCGGTCGAGCGTCTGCGACGTCTCCCCGCCCCGCCCCGCAACCGCGTCGGCCCGCCCCGCGCCAGCATCGGCCCGCCCGAGGGTCGCGTCGGCTGAGCCGGAGCCCCGCCCGGAGGCCGCACCGGCTGAGCGGGAGGCCCGCCCGGAGGCCGCGTCGGTCGAGCGGGAGGCCCGCTCGGAGGCCGCGTCGGCTGAGCCGGAGGCGCGCCCGAAGGGCACGTCGGCCCGACCTCCACCTGCGCTGGACGATCCGAAGGTTGCGTCCGTCGGCCCGGAAGCCCGCTCGAAGGCCGGGTCGGCGGGGGCGGTGGGGTTGGCTGGCGGGTCACCGGAGCCACCGGAGCGTGCGGTCGCATCCACGCCTGGCAGCGTACGACCCGGCACCGGCGGACCCGGACAGGCACGGACAGCTACCCTTGTACGGTGACGCTACGCCTGTATGACACCGCCACCCGATCGGTGCGGGACTTCGTCCCGCGGGAAGCCGGCAAGGTGGGGGTCTACCTGTGTGGTCTCACCCTCCAGGCGCCGCCGCACATCGGTCACCTTCGCTCCGGCGTCAACTATGACGTCCTGCGTCGTTGGTTGTTGGCCGCCGGCTACGAGGTCACCTTCGTTCGCAATCTGACCGACATCGACGACAAGATCCTGGTCAAGGCGGGCGAGCAGGGCCGACCGTTCTGGTCGATCGCGTACGCCAACGAGCTGCTGCTCGCCGAGTCGTACCGGTCGTTGAACGTGCTGGCGCCCACCTACGAGCCGCGCGCCACCGGGCACATCCCCGAGATGCATGAGCTGATCACGAAGTTGATCGCCGACGGGCACGCGTACCCGGCGAGTGACGGCTCCGGCGACGTCTACTTCGACGTGGCGTCCTGGCCGGCGTACGGGTCGCTGTCGGGTCAGTCTCCGGACGCCATGCAGTCGGCCGGGGACGCCCCGGATCGGGGCAAGCGGGATCCGCGCGACTTCGCGCTGTGGAAGGGTGCCAAACCGGGCGAGCCGGCGGACGCCTACTGGCCTTCGCCGTGGGGGCTGGGCCGTCCTGGCTGGCACATCGAGTGCTCGGCGATGTGCTGGCGCTATCTCGGCCCGGAGTTCGACATTCACGGCGGTGGCCTGGATCTGACGTTCCCGCACCACGAGAACGAGATCGCCCAGTCCCAGGCGGCCGGGTTGCCGTTCGCCCGCTACTGGGTGCACCACGGGCTGCTCAGCATCGGCGGGGCCAAGATGGGCAAGTCCGCCGGCAACGCGCTGGGCCTGGCGTACGTGGACTCGCTCGGGGTGCGGCCGGTGGAGCTGCGCTACTACTACGCCGCCGCGCACTACCGCTCGGTGATCGACTACTCGGAGGATTCGCTGCGCGACGCGGCCACCGCGTACCGGCGGATCGAGGGTTTCGTGCAGCGGGCCGCCGAGCGGGTCGGTGCCGGGCAGCTCGGTGAGCTGCCCGCCGGCTTCGTCGCGGCGATGGACGACGACCTCAACACGTCCGCCGCGCTGGCCGTGCTGCAACAGCACATTCGGGACGGCAACACCGCGCTGAGCGTCGGCGACGATGTGACCGTCCGCACCACGCTGGCCGTGGTGCGGGCAATGCTGGATATTCTCGGGATCGACCCCCTCGACCCGGCCTGGACCGGTGGCGGCCGATCGGACGATCTTCGTGCCGTGGTGGACTCCCTGATCGCGCTGGCCCTGGAGCAGCGTGCGCAGGCGCGGGGCCGCAAGGACTGGGCTGCCGCGGACGCCGTGCGCGACCAGCTCAAGCTGGCCGGCGTGGTGGTCGAGGACACCCCCCAGGGCCCCCGTTGGACTATTGGAGAGCAGGACTGATGGCCGGCAACTCGCAGCGCCGTGGCCGGCGACTGACGTCGAAGGCAGGCGCCCCCAAGGGCACCGGCGGCAAGAACAAGGACTCGTTGGCCGGGCGGGGTCGCACCCTGCCCGCGGACGAGCGGCCGTGGCACAAGGGCTATTCGGGCACCGAGAAGCTGCCCCAGCGCACCGCCTGGAAGCAGGACAAGGAGCGCCGCGCGGCGGCCGAGGAGGGGCGCGCCCCCAAGATCGGCCAGCCCGGCAGCAAGGACACCACCTGGGGTCGGGGTGGCGGTCGGGGCGTACCGGTCGGCCGGGGTGCTGCCACCGGCGGGCGGGGCGGCAAGCCCACCGGGCGGTCCGGCCCCCGGGTCACGCCGGGGCGCAAGTCCAACCCGTCCAAGGACACCCCGGAGCTGTTGGTCGGGCGTAACCCGGTGCTGGAGGCGCTGCGCGCCAACGTGCCGGCGACGGCGCTCTACACGGCCCAGGGCATCGACATGGACGACCGGATCAACGAGATCATCCGGACCGCCGCCGACCGGGGCATCGCCAACCTGGAGATCAGCCGCGCCGAGTTGGACCGGATGACCGGCGGGGTGCTGCACCAGGGCGTCGGCTTGCAGGTGCCGCCCTTCGCGTACCAGCCGTTCGAGGACATGGTCGCCGCTGCCCTGGAGCAGCAGGCCCCGCTGCTGGTCGCGCTGGACGGTGTCACCGACCCGCGCAACCTGGGCGCCGTGATCCGGTCGGCTGCCGCGTTCGGCGCGCAGGGTGTCTTCGTACCCGAGCGTCGTGCCGCCGGGATCACCGCGACCGCCTGGCGGACCAGTGCCGGCGCGGCCGCGCGGGTGCCGGTGGCGCAGGTGACCAACCTGACCCGGTCGCTGAAGGCGTGCCGCGACGCCGGCTTCATGGTCGTCGGCCTGGATGCCGACGGCGACACCGACCTCTACAACCTGGAGGCCGCGGTCGGTCCGCTGGTGGTGGTGGTCGGTTCCGAGGGGCGCGGTCTTTCCCGCCTGGTCGGGGAAACCTGCGACCTGACCGTCAGCATCCCGATGATCTCCGAGGTCGAGTCGCTCAACGCCAGCGTGGCGGCGGCGGTCGCCCTGGCCGAGGTCGCCCGCCGGCGCTCCGTCGAGCAGTAGCGCACGTCGAACGAAGGCCCCCTCCCGCCGCGCGCGGGAGGGGGCCTTCGTGTCAGCTCTGACAGGTCAAGAGCCGCTTCGGGTACGACGAAGGGGCGGCCCGCCGAAGCGGACCGCCCCTGTCGGTACGGCGTTACGTCAGATCCGGCCACCGGTGGCGGCGTGGAAGACGTGGCTGCGACCGGCGACCGGCTTGACGAACACGGTGTCACCCATGTTCGGCATGTTGCGCCGGTCGGTGCGGACGACGAAGCGCTCCGAGTTGCCACCCAGCGCGGCGTGGCCGTAGACGTTGGCGTCCGAGCCGAGGTCCTCGACCAGCTCGACCACGACCGGCATGCCGCCCTCGGTGGGGCTGACCAGCTCGCAGTCCTCCGGGCGGAAGCCCACGGTGACCTTGCCGTCGCCACCCTCGGCGCGGGCCGCCTCGACCTGCTCGCGGGTCAGCGGGATCTGCAGCTCGGCGAACTCGGCGCCCCGCTCGTTCAGCGGAACGGTCTTGATGTTCATGGCGGGCGAGCCCATGAAGCCGGCGACGAACACGTTGGCCGGGGTGTCGTAGAGCGCCCGCGGGGTGTCCACCTGCTGGAGGACACCGTCGAGCAGCACCGCGACCCGGTGACCCATGGTCATGGCCTCGACCTGGTCGTGCGTGACGTAGACCGTGGTGACGCCCAGCTTGGCCTGCAGGGACGCGATCTGGGTACGGGTCTGCACGCGGAGCTTGGCGTCGAGGTTCGACAGCGGCTCGTCCATGAGGAAGACCTGCGGCTCGCGGACGATCGCCCGGCCCATCGCGACACGCTGACGCTGACCACCGGAGAGCGCCTTCGGCTTACGGCTGAGGTACTCCTCCAGCTGGAGCAGCCCGGCCGCCTCCTTGACCCGCCGGTCAATCTCCGACTTGGAGGTCTTGCGCAGCTTGAGGGCGAACGCCATGTTCTCGTACACCGTCATGTGCGGGTAGAGGGCGTAGTTCTGGAAGACCATCGCGATGTCGCGGGCCTTCGGGGGAAGGTGGGTGACGTCACGCTGGTCGATGTAGATCGAACCGGCGTCCACGTCCTCCAGACCGGCGAGCATCCGCAGGCTGGTGGACTTACCGCAACCCGAGGGGCCGACCAGGACGAGGAACTCCCCGTCGCCGATCTCGAGGTCCAGCTCGTTGACGGCGGGACGCTCTTGGCCCGGGTAGACCCGGGACGCCTTGGAATAGGTGACCGTAGCCATGGTGAAGCGCTTCCTTTCACCGGCAGGAACGTGCCGGACGATCCGAGTGAAGGAGCAACCGGCACGTGTCCGTGCCGGTTCAGCGGACGGCGGCGCGGTCGCGGGGGCGCCCGGTCGTCGTCCGTGTCAGTGAACCGTAAACGCGTTTACCCGTGCTGCCAAGGTGGGGGGCCGCCCTGCCCACCAGGCGGGCTACGCATTCCGGTCACTCGGGCACGGGCAGACATCAATCGACGCCGTGGGAAACGAGTCTGCGTCGGGTTGTTGACGATTCCCGTTCTCGGGAGGCCACGCGATCGGGATTACCGGACGTCAGTCGCTATGCTGACCTCGACGCACGCGCCCCTGTAGCTCAGCTGGCCAGAGCACTCGCCTTGTAAGCGAGATGTCGCC
Organism: Micromonospora noduli; assembly: GCF_003264475.1. NCBI lineage: Bacteria > Bacillati > Actinomycetota > Actinomycetes > Micromonosporales > Micromonosporaceae > Micromonospora > Micromonospora noduli. The sequence goes on from NZ_PYAC01000002.1 coordinate 225,814, forward strand.
GGTTCGATCCCGGCCGGGGGCTCCAATTACATCAGACCTTTCCGAACGGCACTGCTGTCCCTGTCGGTCCGGCCCGAGCGGCACCCGGGCGTCGACCAAGTTCGCTATCGTGCCTCCGTCCCGCCATCAGGCGGTGGTCCACGGGGGAGTCACAATGAAACAGAGCACCACTCTGCTCGTGCTGGGCCTGACCGGCGGCCTGTTCGTTGCTGCCGGCTGCACTCCGACGACTGAGCCCACGCGCGCCGACAAGCTGGTCCAGGCCACGGCCACGGCCACCGCCACGGCCACTGCCGTGCCGTCTCCGACGCCCGACGTCCGCAGCGAATTGGTCGTGGCATTGCAGCGGTCGCAGGGGGCTGCCCACCGGTACGCAGTGCGCGGCAACCTGCCCGAAGGGCAGAACGTCAACGGCACGGGTGCCTTCGATCCGAAGAAGCGCCGTTTCCAGACCACGATCTCGGTCACCGGAGGGAAGTATCCGTCGGCGGGGAGCCGGATCGTGATTGGCAACGACAGTTACGTGCGGCCGTCCGACGACAAGGACTGGGTGCACGTCGATCTGAAGCGAGTGAAGCGCGACGATCCCTTCCTGCGCTTCGACTGGGTCGACCCGACCGGCCTGAAGGCGTTCACCTCGTCGATCGCCTCGGTGGACCGCGTCGACCCGCATACCTACACCGGCCGTTTCGACCCCACCGGCAAGGACGCCACGTCGTTCCTCCCGGTGGGCGCACCGAGCATCGTCTCGATCGGCATACGCCTGTCGCCGTTCACGATCACGACCGACGACCAGGGTTGGGTGACCTCGATCAAGGTGGAGCTGAGCCCCAGCGATGGCCCGAAGCTGACGCTGACCACCACCATGAAAGATCATGGGAAGTCCTTGAAGATCAACGCGCCGGCACGCGCTGGTGAGGCCGCCGACTTCTACTACCGTAAGTAACGGTTCAGCCGCACCGGGCCGGTGTCACTCCGGGCGCACGGTGTCCCACAGGTGTGGTTGGCGGTAGTGGTTGCGAGCACCAGCCGCCAGCACCGCCCGCAGCGGGACGAGGTGCGGGGTGTCCGCGAATCATCGGGGATCGGAGACAATCGTGCGGACCCCGGTCGCCCCGGTCGGGCCCGCGAGGGGCACTGCCACCGCGGATGCCCCGAGTTGAGTGGCGCGCCCACCCGACCGGACGACGGAGCGCCCGGCGCTAACCTGGGGCCGGAGCAGCGCGGAGCGGAACGGGGCAGATGAGTCGGGCGGTGGAGGAGTCGAACCGGGCGATGCTGCGCGCCCGGGACGCGATGGACCGGGCGTACGCCGAGCCTCTGGACATTCCCGCGTTGGCCCGGATCGCGCACGTCTCGCAGGCGCACTTCATCCGTACCTTCCGGGCAACCTTCGGTGAAACCCCGCACCGCTACCTGCAACGCCGCCGGGTGGAGCGGGCGATGTCGTTGCTGGTGGAGACCGACCGGGACGTGACGGACATCTGCTACGCCGTCGGCTTCGGCAGCCTGGGCACGTTCAGTCGGACGTTCCGGCAGATCGTCGGGGAGTCCCCCTCGGATTTCCGGCGTCAACGCGTCGCGCCGGCCAACGTGCCGTCGTGCTTCACCAAAGCCTGGACCCGACCCAGCAGTTTTGGATAAGCCGCAGGTCACGGTCTACCTCTAGCGTCATGGGCATGACGATGAACGCGATCAGCCGCTCCCAGATCTACGTCCTCGACCAGGACGCCGCGCTTGACTTCTACGTCAACAAGCTCGGCATGGAGGTCAACACCGACCAGGACCTCGGCTTCATGCGGTGGCTCACTGTCAACCTGCCCGGCGACCCGGAGCGCGAGATCCTGTTGGAGAAGCCGGGCCCGCCCGCGCTGGACCCGGCCACCGCCGAGCAGGTCCGGGAGCTGCTCACCAAGGGCGCCCTCGGCGGGTACCTCTTCATGACCACTGACGACGCCCGCAAGACGCACGAGGATCTTGTGGCGAAGGGTGTCGAGATCACCGACGAGCCGACCGAGCGCCCGTACGGGATCGACTTCGGCATCCGGGACCCGTTCGGCAACCGGATCCGCATCGGCCAGATGTTCCCGCGGGCGTAGGGGGGCGGGCGATGAGCCAGGCCGCGGCGTTTCCAGTGGTACGACCGACCGCCGTCGGTCGGGACCGCCTGCTGTTGCTCGGCGGGGTGCTCGCCGGCCCGATCTTTGTCGGCTCGGCGATGGTGCAGGCGGCGACCCGCGACGGCTTCGACTTCCGTCGCCACCCGGTCAGCGTGTTGAGCACCGGAGAGCTGGGTTGGATTCAGATCGTCACGTTCCTGGTCACCGGGGTGCTCTGCGTGCTGGCCGCCCAAGCGTTGCGCCGCCGTACCGGCGAAGGCAGCGGATCGGTCTGGCTGCCCCGACTGCTCGCGCTGTACGGCCTGGGCCTGGTCGGGGCGGCGATCTTCAGCGCCGACCCGGCCGACGGGTTCCCGGTCGGTACGCCTCGGGGCGCCGGTGAGATCAGTTGGCACGGGGGCCTGCACTTCCTGGTGGCGGCGGTCGCCTTCGTGTCGCTGATCGTGGCGACTGTGGTGGCCGCCCGTCGGGCCGCCCGGCAGGGGGCGCGCGGTCGAGCCGCGTACAGCCTGGTGACCGGGATGTTCTTCGCGGCGGCCTGGGTGACGCTGATCGCCCGGCCGACTCCGGCGGTGATGGTGGCGTTCGGCCTGGCGGTGACGGCCGGCTGGCTGTGGGTGTCGGTCACCTTCGCGCGGGCGGCGTCCGGTCGGGTCGACTGAGCCGACGGCCGCAGGACCGGGGGGTGCGGGGTCGAACTCGTACCTCCCGGTGTGTTGAGGTGGGGCCATGGTGACCCGGTTGCTGTACCTGACCCGACACGCCGAGCAGGATCTCTCCGAGCCGAGTGGGCCGGATGCCGGCGAACCGGATACCGGCCTGTCGGAGCGCGGCCGGCGGCAGGCCACCCTGCTCGGCGAACGCCTGCGGGCCCGGCGGTTCGCCGCCGTCCACCACGGGCCGCTGCGCCGGGCCGCGCAGACCGCCGAGCTGGTCGCCAAGTCGCTGTCCGACGTTCCGGTGTACGAGACGGAGCTGGCCGGAGACCACCTCCCACACGACACGGATCCGGCTGGCCTGCCGCCCGCGTACGCCGAATTCCTGACGCAGTTCTCGGCGGCCGAGCGGGTCGACGGGCCGCGAGTGACGGCGGACGCGGTGCGGCGCTTCGCCGGCCCGGTCGCCGAGGGGCCCGCCGGCGGGGAACCGGTGCGTGAACTGGTCGTGACGCACAGCTTCCTGATCGCCTGGCTGGTGCGGCACGCCCTCGACGCGCCGGAGCGGCGGTGGCTGGGTTTGAACTCACACAACGCGGGGCTGACCGTCATCCGGTACAGCGCGGCCGGCCCGCCCAGTCTGATCGCCGTCAACGACGTGGCCCACCTGCCGCCGGAGCTGCGGGGCACCGGCCTGCCCCCGGACTACCTGGTCTGAGTGTCGGTGGCCCGCAGCAGCAGCTCGACCAGCGCGCGGGTGGCTGGCAGCCGTTGCGCGTCGTCGCTGGGGCAGTCGTCGTACCCGATCTCGGTGGTGCCGACGGTCAGCCGGTAGCTGAACACGTCTGTGCAGTTGGTCGCGCCGGCCGTCTGGCGGGCCTCGGCGGACAGCCGGGAGTCGGCGGTCAGCCCGCGCAGCCGGCCGAGGTCGGCGGGGTTGAGTTGGCCGGTACGCCGACCGCCGGCACGGTCCACGGCCATCCACCGGCCGTCCGGCTCGACGGTCACGGTGTCAGCGCGGCCGGCGAAGCCGCCGGAGCGAAACAGCATCACCCGCGTCGACGCGATATCGGTGGCCGGCAGCCCGGTCGGCAACGTGGAGGCGGGGGCCGCGGTTGGCGGCGGCGGGGCGTCGGTGGCCGACCCGGTCGGGGTGGGGCCGGCGCTGGTCGGCGTTTGGTCACGAGCGGCGCCGCTTCCGTCGGTGCTGGTGCAGCCGGCCAGGAGTGCGACCAGTAGGGCGAACGTGACGCCGGCTGTCGAGGCGGGTCTCATGTCCGTCGGACGTGCCGGGGCGGGTGTTGGTTCCCTCGTCAAGCCCCTCATCCGAACGGTCAATGTCGATGTCTGACATCGGTTCAGGCCTTCTCTTTTCTTCAACACATAGCTATATGTACATGTGTGACTACCTCCGTCACATCCTTCTCCTCACAGGAGCGCACGTGAAAAGAGCTCTTGCCGCCGTCAGTGCAGTGCTGCTCACCAGCGGCCTGCTGACCGGCGTCGTCACCCCGGCGCATGCGGCCCCGCCCACCTCTCCCGCGCCGGACGCCTCCGCCGCGGCCCGAGCGGCAACCGTCCTACGAGCGAACCCCGGAGCCGTCCAGGGTTCGAGCGCCGAGTCCTACCAGGTGCACAGCACCAAGGTGGACGCCAACGGTGCCGCGCACACCCGCTACACCCGGACCTACCACGGCCTGCGGGTGTACGGCGGTGACTTCGTCATCCACACTGCGCCGAACGGCACGTACGCTGGCAGTTCGGTCGGTTTGGCCGCGCCGCTGACCCTCGCCACCTCGGCCGGGACCACCGCGGCGGCCGCGAAGAAGGCCGCCAGTGCCCGGTTCGCCGGTAAGGCCGAGGCGGTGGGCACACCGGAACTGTTCGTCGACGCAAGCTCCGGCACGGGCCGGCTGGCGTGGGAGACCGTGGTCAGCGGGTGGCAGCCCGACGGGCAGACCCCGTCCCGGCTGCACGTGATCACCGACGCCGCCACCGGCGCGACAGTCGGGTCGTACGACGAGATCGAGTCGGTGGTCGGCAGCGGCCAGGGCATCTACACCGGCACGGTCAGCATCGACACGACGCTCTCCGGCAGCACGTACCAGATGATCGATCCGTCGCACGGCAACGGCCGTACCTGCGACATGAACAACGGCACGTCGACCTGCACCACCTTCACCGACGCGGACAACGCGTGGGGCACCGGGGCAAACTCCAACCGGCAGTCCGCCGGCGTGGACGCGCACTTCGGCGCGGCGAAGACGTTCGACTACTTCAAGAACGTGCACGCCCGCAACGGCATCTTCGGCAACGGCGCCGGCGTGCCGAGCCGGGTGCACTACGGCAACAACTACGTCAACGCCTTCTGGGACGGCGCCCAGATGACCTACGGTGACGGCTCCGGCAACTCCCGCCCCCTCGTCTCGCTGGACGTGGCTGGGCACGAGATGAGCCACGGTGTCACCGAAGCGCTGGCCGGCCTGGTCTACTCCGGCGAATCCGGCGGCCTCAACGAGGCCACCAGTGACATCTTCGGCAACATGGTGGAGTTCTACGCCGCCGCGCCGAGCGACCCGGGCGACTACCAGGTCGGCGAGAAGATCAACATCAACAACAACGGCACACCGCTGCGCTACATGTACAACCCGTCGCTGGACGGCTCGTCGGACAGCTGCTGGTCCACCAGCACCAAGAACAAGGACGTGCACTACTCCTCCGGCGTGGCCAACCACTTCTTCTTCAACCTGGCCGAGGGCACCGGCGCCACCTCGTACGGCACCTCCCCGGTCTGTGGTGCCGCCCCCGCGGTGACCGGCATCGGCCGGGCCAAGGCCGAGAAGATCTGGTTCCGGGCACTTGACGTCTACTTCACCTCCAACACGGCGTACGTCAGCACCAGCAACCCGGCGAACACCGCCCGCGCCTACAGTCTGCGGGCGGCCACCGACCTGCACGGAAGCTGCTCCACCGAGTACAAGGCCGTGCAGGCCGCCTGGACCGCGGTGAACGTCGCCGGCAACGACGCGCCCTGCTCGACCGGCAACGACTTCTCCGTGGCGCTCTCGCCGACCGCCGGCTCGGTGAACCCGGGCAGCTCCGCCGCCACCACAGTGTCGACCGCCACCACCAGTGGCTCGGCGCAGACGGTGACGTTCTCCGCGTCCGGCCTGCCCAGCGGGGCGAGCGCCGCGTTCAGCCCCGCCTCGGTGACCTCGGGCGGCTCGTCCACCCTCACCATCAGCACCTCGGCGAGCACCCCGGCCGGCACGTACTCGATCACCGTCAACGGTGCCGGCGCGGTCACCCGCAGCGCCACCTACCGGCTGACCGTGAACGGCGCCGGTGGCGGTTGCACCGCGCCGGGTCAGAAGCTGGCCAACCCGGGCTTCGAATCCGGCGCGACCGGCTGGACGGCAAGCTCCGGCGTCATCACCAACTCCAGCAGCCAGGCAGCCCGCACCGGGTCGTACAAGGCATGGCTGAACGGGTACGGCAGCACCCGCACCGAGACGCTCGCCCAGTCGGTGAGCCTGCCGGCCGGCTGCGCGTCGTACGCCCTCAGCTTCTGGTTGCACATCGACTCCGCCGAGACCACCAGCAGCGTCGCCTACGACAAGCTCAACGTGCAGGTGCTCAACTCGAGCGGAACCGTTCTGGCCACCCTGGCGACCTACTCGAACCTGAACAAGGCCACCGGCTACAGCCAGAAGTCCTTCTCCCTGGCCGCGTACGCCGGCCAGACCGTCAGCCTGAAGTTCACCGGCACCGAGGACTCCTCGCTCCAGACGTCCTTCGTGGTCGACGACACCGCGGTCACCGTCTCCTGACCTGACCACGAGCCCAGCGACCCGCACAGTGGTCGCTGGGCTCGCCGGTGCGGTGCCGGCAATCTTGGACAGTTTCCGTTCAGCGCTGACGGAAACAGTCCAAGATTGCTTCGGGCAGTCCGCGTGGTCTGACCAATCGCCGCGCCGTTAGTGTCGCCGCACTGGTGCACGGCGTCGGCTCGCCAGATCGGCGTCGTCGAACGGGTGCGCGGGAAGGGGCGGACGTGTCGGACGCGGAGTTGACCGTCGAGGTGACCGGGCCGGTCGCCACCGTTGTCATCAGCAATCCGGCCCGGCGCAACGCGATGACAGCGGCCATGTGGCGTCAGCTCCCCGAGCTGCTCGACCGGCTGGAGCCCGACCCCGACGTACGGGCTTTGGTGCTCACCGGCGCCGGCGACGCCTTCTGCGCGGGCGCCGACCTCGGTGACCTGGCCGAGTTGCTGGACGCCGGTGACGCCAGCATCGCGGTGACCGCCGAGGAACGGCTGGCCCGGTTCGCCAAGCCGACGATCGCGGCCATCCGGGGCGCCTGCGTCGGCGGCGGGGCTCAACTCGCGGTCGCCTGCGACCTGCGGATCGCCGCGGACGACTCCCGTTTCGGCGTACCGCCGGCCCGGCTCGGGCTGGTCTATCCGGCACCGACGACGCGCCGGCTGGCCCGGCTGGTCGGCCCGTCCGCCGCCAAGCATCTGCTGTTCACCGCCGAGCTGATCGACGCCGAGCGCGCCCTGCGGATCGGCCTGGTCGACGAGGTGCTGCCGGCCGACCGGCTCGCCGCCCGGGTGGACGAACTGACCGCGACGATCGCCCAGCGGTCGCCGCTGAGCATCGCCGCCGCGAAGGAGATCATCGAGGAGCGGGCCGAGCCCGCGCGGATCGCCTGGTGGCACCGGAAGGTGACGACGACCGGCGAGGCCCGCGAGGGGGTGGCGGCGATCGCCGAACGCCGACAGCCCCGCTTCGCCTGGCGGCCACCGACCGACGCCTGAACGCCTCGGCTGCTGCGGGTCCCATGACTACACGGAGCCACCCGAGCCGATGTTGAAACCTGCCGGCCCCGAGGCGCCCGACAGCTGATCGCGTTTGTCGTACGACCATCGATGGGTATCCCGAGACCAACCAGGGGCGGGGGCCTTCATGGAGATGGTGACTTCATCGCAGAGCCGCAATCGTCGGCGACTGATGCTCGTGGTACCGCTGTTGATTCTGGCGGCTGCCATCATCGTCGGCGCGGTCGTGGTTGGTCGCGACACCGGCATCGTCGGCGGCGACCCGCCGGCCTGGGCGGCCGCTCTCGGCGGCGTCCTGCAACTCGGCGGGCTCGCCCTGACGATCGCAACGCTTGTCTGGCTGGTGCGCAGCGGCCGGTTCCGTGCCGACCGCGAGTCGTTGCTGCGGCGGCTGCACCCGTCGGACACCCGAAGCCTGCAGCAACAGGTCAGGCGGGGCGCGCCGCAGGACGATGCGGACTTCGGACTACTCCGGGCCGCCGCGCGGACGATGATCAACCAAAGTTGGTATTCAATGGTGCTTCTCGGCTTCGTGATCTCGAGCTTTGGTCAGGTGCTGCTGAAGTTCACACCGCTGTTCACCGGTCTTTTCGCCGTCATGGCGACGTTGGGCGTCGGTGCCGTCGCGTTCTCCTTCCGTGATGCCAGTCGGGCCAAGGCATTCCTCTGCGCCCACCCGGAACCGGAAGAGCAGGAGTCGCACGACTGACGCGTCTCACCGCAGCATTCGGCAGTCTCGGCCCGACCGGCGGCCGGCGAGCGTTTTGGCTGCCATCGTCGATGGGTAGTTTCCCCGCCACGCGGTGATCGGGGGACCACTATGGACGCGACAGCGACGGATCCGGACCGGGCCGGGCGGAAACAACGGCGACTCCGTCTGATTCTTGGGTTCGTGCTGCTGCCCGCCGTGGTCGGCGCGCTCGCGGTCGGTGTCGCGATGGGTGGCCAGAACACCGGCATTTTCGACGGTGATCCGCCGCGCTGGGCCAGTAATCTCGGACGCGTTCTGCTGATTCTCGGAGTCATCGTCGAGGTGGCCGCTGTCGTCTGGGTCGTACGCACCGGGCGCTACCGGGCGTCCCGACAGTCCCCGTTGCTGGCCTTGAGCTGGTCGCGCCGTCGGCGGCTGGCGCGGCAGGTTCGACGCGGCACACCCGAGGCCGACGAAGACGCGGCCTTCCTGGTGGAGACCGCCCGACAGTTCGTCGAGCAGCGCTGGTTTGTGGTGCTGGTCGCGGGGTTGGCGATGACGAGCGTCGGTCAGGCATTCCTGGGGTTCGCGCCGTTCTTCGCGATGATCGGCGGGTTGCTGCTGGTGATCTGGGCGGTGCTGACCGTGTCGGTCCTGCGAAACGCCCGCCGGGGCGAGGCGTTCCTACGGGACCACCCGGATCTGAGCGGACAGTAGCCGCAAGCCGACCCCACTCATCGCGGGATTTCGATCCCGGGTGCCCGGTTCTCAGGCCGGTACGGCAGGCTGTCCGTCGTGCAGCGTGATCAGTTGCTTGCGGGCCGCTACCGGCTCCTGGAGCGCCTTGGCAGTGGCGGCATGTCGGCGGTGCATCGGGCGTACGACGAGGTGCTCGAACGGGACGTGGCGGTGAAGGTGTTGGTCGCCTCGGACACCAACGCCCGACAGCGGATCCGAGGCGAGGCCAAGGCCGCGGCCCGGCTGTCGCATCCCCACGTGACGGGCGTCTACGACTACGGCGAATCGGTGCTGGACGGTGCCCAGGTCCCGTTCGTGGTGATGGAGTTGCTCGGCGGTCACACACTCGAACACCGGCTGGTGGTCGGGCCGTTGCCGCCGCGCCCCGGTCTGCGGGTGTGCGCCGAGGTGGCCTCGGCCCTCACCGCCGCGCATGAGCAGGGGTTGGTGCACCGCGACATCAAGCCGGGCAACGTGATGCTCACGCCAACCGGTGCGAAGGTGCTCGACTTCGGCATCGCGGCAGCCGCCGGCGCGCCGGAGATCGACTTCGAGGGGCGGCTGCTGGGCACGCCGGCGTACCTGGCGCCGGAGCGGTTGCTGGCCGGCGAGGTGCTGCCGGCCAGCGACGTGTACGCCCTCGGCCTGCTGCTGTACCGGGTGCTCACCGGCCGGTTGCCGTGGCCCGCTGAGACACAGACCGGGATGCTCCGCGTGCACACGCTCGTCGAGCCGGACCCGCTGCCCCCGATCGACGGCGTACCGCCCGAGGTGCACCGGCTCTACCGCTGGTGCCTGGCCGGCGACCCCGCCGACCGGCCGTCGGCCGCCGACGCGGCCCGCATACTGCTCGCCGCCGCCAGCGGCGCCGCCCCCGAGGCGGCTGCCGCTGCCTCGGCGGCAAACGTCGCAGAGTCGACCGGCCCCGGGTCGACCGGCGCCACAACCACGGCCGCACCAACCGGCACCGGGTCAACCGGCACCGAGCCGGCCAGGGCCGGACCGACCGGCACCGGGCAGACAGGGGCTGGGCCGACCCGGGATTCGGCGGCGCGGATGAGGCGCGGGCCGTGGCGTCGGCGGCGAGCCATTCTGACGGTCGGCGGAGCCGTGATCGCCGCAGTGGCGCTCGCCGGGTCGCTCGGGGACTTCAGCAATCGTCGACAGGGACAGATCGAAGCGCCGACCGGCAGCGGCCCGGGCACCACCACGGTGGGGATGCCCCGCACCGAGGAGTCGACCGACGCTGCCGATGCCGGACCGACCGCGGTGCCGCCGACCAGGAACACCGCGCCCGCTACCCGGATCAGCCCCCCGGCCGCTCCGGGCGGGACACTGGTCCCGGGCCCGACGAGCCCCACTTCTGACCCAACCCCGACCGCGCCGACTCCCACCGCTGCCGCCGCTGTACCCGTCGACGCTCGTGGCGGGACGGTCACTGCTCGCTGCGTGGGAAGGTCGGTCGAGGTGCTCACTGTGGTGCTTGCGCCCGATTTCCGGGTCGAGGGGTACGACCCGGGTCCGGCGAAGCAGATCGTGGTCGAGTTGACCTCTGCGGAGCACCGCAGCGAGATCCGGGTGCAGTGCCCCAATGGGCAGATGCAGTCGAAGGTCAAGGAACGCGCCGTCTGACCGGGGGCCGGCGGGTGCCGCGCCCGGGACGTACCCGGGACGCGGCCCCCCGTACCCGCCGGCCGGTCCGTCACCGCCCGGCCAGCGCCGCCCAGCCCGGGTTCACCGGCTCCCGACGCAGCGGCATGCCCGCCTCCGCTGGCGTCCGGTCCCCCTTGCGCTGGTTGCAGGCGTAGCAGGCGGCGGTGGTGTTCCGCCAGGTGTTCCGGCCGCCGCGCGAGCGGGGCACGACGTGGTCAATGGTGGAGGCCGGGCCGCCGCAGTACGCGCAGCACCGGTCGTCGCGGCGCAGCACACCGGCGCGCGACCAGGCCGGCCCGGAGTTGAACCTCCACCTGGTGACCACGAAGCGGACCAGCCGCACCACCCGGGGCAGCGGGAAGACCCCGATCACCCGGTCCGGCTCGGCCTCGTGGATCTCGGCCACCCGGCGGCAGAGCATGCGGACAGCGTGTTGAACGGTGACCCGGTGCAGCGGGCCGAGGTCGGCGTTGATGACGAGGACGGCGTCCACCGGGATCTCCCTCCGTGCTGATGACGAACAAGGCGACGACTTACAAGGCGACGACGAACAGGGCGATGAGGGACGGACAGCAAGAAGCCGCCCGGTCCGGCTGTCGGACGAGGCGGCTCAGCGCGTACGGATACGCGTCAGTCGGGCCGGCCCGCCCAGGGACCTTCCGCTCGGTAACCGTCACCGGGCAGCGTCGACAGCACGGTGCTGACGTGCCATGTCGTCATGAGCTGCTCCCGCGGTGGTGGTTGACCTTGCGCGCTCACGGTAGGTCGACCCGGGAGACACGGGCAACGTATTTCGATCGGCCAGCCTCGTCGGGACGCCGCTGGCGACGGGTGCGGGGAGCTGCTTTGGCCGAGACCTGGGCGGTGGTCAGCGGCCGGTTCAGCCGCAGGGCCATCCGTGCGGTGAGTTCGCTGTCCAGCAGGGGCCGGTTGACCTCCCCGGCGACGGCGAGGGCGGGCCCGGAGACCGACCTCCAGATCGCGGCCAGCCCGGCGCCGAGGCCCACCAGGGCGACGGTGGCCCGGGTGGTCGGTGAGCCGGCGGCCGCGGCGGCACTCACCCCGACGACCGCGAAGAGCACCAACAGCAGGGGTACGAGCACCGGCCAGAAAATGCCTCGGGCCGCCTGCGCCACCAGTCGCCGGTCTCGGATGATCAGGTTCCTGGCGATCACCGCGTAGTCCTCCTCGTCGAGCAGGTCGCGCGGGTGCAGGCCGCCGGTGAGCACGTCGCGCCAGAGGTCACCCTGGCCGCGCAGCGCCCGGCTCAGGGTGGCGGGCGTCGGCTCGGTCGGGTCCCCGTGGCCGGCCCGGTCGACAGCGCTCGCCCAGGCGGCCAGCGAGCGGCGCACCACCGCGGCCGAGTACGGCGGCAGCACGCTGGCCAGCTCGTCCAACCACCTGCTGATCTGGACCTGCCGGCCGCCGAACTGCCGCAGCAACTGCGTGACGTCACCGGCTCGGACGGTGTCGGCCACTGAACGGCCCAGTCGGTAGGCCAGCCCGACCCGATGGTTGGCGGCCATCGCCCAGCGCAGCACCTCCACGTTGAGGTCGTCGAGGGCGAGCAGCAGCGGCACCGGGTCGGCGGGGTCGGGCTGGCCCAGGTCGGGGAGCAGGGTTCGGGCGGCCGACGTGTCGGGCACCGGCCCGGTGTGCCGGGTGAGGTCGGCGATCTGGGCCAGGGCTACGTCCACCCCGTCGAGGTACATCCGCATCCGGCGGTGGGCGGACATCTCGGTGAGGTTGGAGAGTTTGGCCGGCGGTACGGCTGGGCGGGCCTCGACGAAGGCGCGGGGCTCGGCGTGCTGCCCGTGGTGATAGGCGTCCGCCATCCACCAACCCAGCCGGAGCGCGGTGACGATGCAGGCGCGCTCGTCGCGCATCAGCGGGTACGCGTCGTCGCGGCCGATCTCGTCGATCGACGAACCGTTCTCCGCGCCGGCGCGGTGCAGTGGTGACATCTCCCGCTGCCCTCCCGCCCGGCCGATCGACGGTTGATCATTCGAGCGTACGGCAGCGTACGGTGGCTTATGTTGTGTTTTGTCGATTTGGCCCGGTGCGACCGGCCAACAGCCCACGCGGTCGGATCGAGCGCACCGGCTCGGCCGCGCCACCCTCCGCGCGCAGGATGTGGTTCGCGGCGATGATCCCGGTCGCCGCCGAGCGTTCCATCAACGCGCTCGGGAAGCCCGTGGCGATGCCGTCGCCAGCCAGGTAGAGGCCGTTCGCGTCGGTTCGTACCCCCGGCCGCCAGGCGTGGCTGCCCGGCGTGAACGCCGGCGCCTGCGCCTCCACCCGGGCCCGCAGCTCGCGGACCCGCAGGTCGCCAGCCTCCGGCCAGAGCGCGACCAGCTCGCGGCGCATCCGCTCGGCCAGCTCCTCGGCCGGCACGCCGGGCTCGCAGGCGTACGCATGCAGCTCGACGACCGACCCTCCGGTCTGCTGCGCCCAGCGCCGCGGCTCGTTCTCCAGCCGGTGGTAGAGCGTCACCGAGTCCAGAGTGGGCTGGCGGGACACGCCGCTGAACACCGCCCGCTCGGCGGCCACGTCCCCGTCACACCAGTACCGCGCCACCGCGTACGGCGGGCCGGGGGTGCCGAAGGCCGGCATCCGTGCCGCCAGCTCGGGTGCCTGCTCGGCCAGGTCCGGGGAGGCCGCCACCAGCGCGGCGAGCGCCGGCGGGTCGACGGCGAGCACGACGTGACCCGCCGGATGGCTGCCGCCGTCGGTGGTCGTCACCCGCCAGCCCTCGGCGTCGCGGTGCACCCCGGTGGCGGCGCAGCCGGTGAGGACCCGGCCGCCGTGCTTCTCCACGTGCCGGGTCAGCGGCTCCCAGATCGCCGTGGCGTAGTCCTCGTCGGGGCAGTCGAAGGCCAGCCCCTCCGGGTTGCCGAGCAGATAGAAGTGGAACTGGGCGACCATCTCGGCGGCCGACATCTCCGCCTCGTGGTTGAAGAACGAGTGCGAGAAGACCTCGAACAGCATCGCCCGCGCCCGGTCCGGCAGTCGCAGCGACGCCAGCAACTCGTCGGCTGTGGTGTCGTCCAGGTCGGCGTAGGTGCGCACCGGGTCGTAGCTGAGCAGCGGCAGCGCCGCGTCCCGGTCCATCAGTCGCAGGTCGGCCAGGCGCAGGCTGGGGCTGCGCAGGAGCAGCGCCAGCAGGTTCGCCGGTGGCGCGGGTGGCAACCTGCCGAACTCCTCGGTCGGCCACTGCTCGCTGAGAATCGGGTAGCCCGGGATGGGCTTGAGGAAGCCGAGGTCACTGTCGATCCGGCGGAGGATGGACCGCCAGTTGTAGTACTGCCGGAAGAACGCGTGGAAGCCGTGCTCGTTCTGCTGGCTGCCGTCGGCGAGCGCCTCCGGCCAGGCGCCCAGTCGACCACCGAGGGTGGGTGCCGCCTCCAGCACCGTGACCGCCACACCCCGCTCGGCCAGCACCACCGCCGCCGACATCCCGGCGATGCCGCCACCCACCACCAGCGCCGTGGTCGGTCGCGGCACCCGGTCGGCGCCACCGCCGCCCGGGTCCACCTGGTGCTGCCGTACGCCGATCAGCCGACCTACCACTTGCGACAGCGCCATGGGCCCAGTCTGCCCCACTTTGGATCAGTCGGCTGGTAAGCAACGGCGGGGACGGTCGGAGGCCGGCCAGACGTACTCCAGATCCTCCGGCACGTCGTCGCCGAACAGCGGGCGGTAGTGCGTCGGGTCCTTGCGCAGCAGCGACGAGCGGTGACTCAGGTGCAGGTCGTCGCGGCCCAGCCACGGTGGCAGCTCACCGGCTCGGGCCAGCTCGTCCTGGGTTCGGATCACGCCGGCGCCGCAGGCGGCGGCGAGGTCGACGGTCATCGTGGTGGCGCAGGTGTCCGCCCGCCCCGGTTCGGTCCAGACCGCGCACATGTCCAGCCCGTAGCGGACGAGCGCCTCCTCGTACCCGGCCCACATCTTCACCGCCGGGTGGTTGCGCCAGCCGTACCCGGGTCGGGTGAGTCCACGCAGCACCTGGATGGCCTCCACCCGCTGCTTGCCGAGCCGCTTCTGGTCCAGCGTACGGGCGCTGGCCAGAAAGCCCGGGTACGGGAGGAACGTCTGCATGGCGCTGCTCTACCCGTCGCCGGAGCGGACATACCTGGTCCCGGGATGATCCGGACGGGGTCGCCCACCGTGGCCGTGCTGATTACGATCCGGGCATGGCGGAGCCGTGGCGGGACCGGGCGCGACGGGCGGTCGAGTGGAACTGGCGGCTGCGGTCCGTCGGTGATCCGCGCCCGCACTACGTGATCTGTGGCAGGGACGCGCTCGCCTACTACGTGGCCCGGGCGATGCTCGAATCCGAGCTGCCGACGGGTGGGGCCCGGGTGACAGTCGTGGTGCCCGAGCGTTACCGCAGCAACGGGCCGGACGTGGCCGGGCTGCGCGGCGTCCGCGTGGTCCGTTCGGACCGGCTGGACGTGGCCACCTTCGAGGCCGCCGGTCTGGCCGGCGCGACGGGGCTGGCCCTGTTGCACCAGGACGACGTGGGCAACCTGCACGCCGCGCTCTGCGCCCAGGCTGTCGACCAGCGGGTCCGCCAGGTGCTGCGGATGTTCAACGGCACTCTCGCCGACGGCGTACGCAAGCTGCTCAAGGCCCCGGTCGAGGTGCTCTCCGACGCCGAGATGGCCGCGCCGGCCTTCGTGGCCGCCGCGCTCAACGAGGTCGACCCGAGTTCCTTCCAGCATCGGGACAAGACGCTGCGGGTGGCGCGGCGGGCCGACGTCCGACCGCAGGACGTGGTCTGCGCGTTGGCGCACCTCAGTGAGACGCAGGGGGTGGAGCTGCTGCCGGCCGAGCAGGCCGGCGCCGACCTGGTGCTCGCCGAGGCGACCGGTCAGCCAGCGGGCACCGAGGTCGCCGCCCGCCGACTGGTCAAGGCACGTCGGCGGCGTCGTCCGGTCGCGGTGGTGATGGGGGCGGTACGTGGCTTCGCCACCCGCAAGATCGGCATAGCGGTGATGGCGGTGCTCGCGCTGATCGCGGTGCTGGGAGCGCTGATCTCCCGGGCTGAGGACGTCTCTCCGCTGGAGGCGCTGTACCTGACGCTGGTCACCACGCTCAGCGGCGCCGACCCGGACACCACCAAGGCGGCGGACGCCCAGATCATGCAGGTGGTGCTCAACCTGGCCGGGTTGGCGCTGATCCCACTGATCACCGCCGTCGTGGTGGACGGCATCGTCAACGCCCGGCTGGCCCTGCACACCGGCCGCCTGCAACCCGCGCGGGTCGGGCACGTGGTGGTGATCGGCCTGGGCAACGTCGGCACCCGGGTGATGGCGCAGCTGCGCGAGTACGACGTCGAGGTGGTGGCGATCGACAAGGACCCGGAGCCGCGCGGCGCCGCACTGGCCCGCCAACTGGAGGTGCCGCTGATCGTCGGCGACGCCGCGTTGCCGGAGACGCTGGTCGCCGCGTCGGTGGCCGACTGCCAGGCGCTGGTGGTGGCGTCCACCGACGACGTGGCCAACCTGGAGGCGGCGCTCGCTGCCCGCGACCTCCGCGCCGACCTGCGCGTGGTGCTTCGGCTCTTCGACGGTGACTTCGCCGAACGGGTGGAGGAGACCTTCGCGCTCGGCGTGTCCCGCTCGGTCTCCTACCTGGCCGCCCCTGCCTTCATCGGGGCGCTCACCGAACGCGCCGTGATCAGCACCATCCCGGTCGACCGGCACGCGTTGCCGGTCGCCGAGGTGCCGGTCGCCGCCGGCTCTGAGCTGGACGGTCGACCGCTGGGTGTGGTCAACCGGGACGGGCAGGTCCGGCTGATCGCCCGCACCCCGGCGGGCGGCGCCAAGACCATCTGGTGGAAGGACCTCGACCCTCGGCAGGTGATCTTCGCCGGTGACCGGCTGACCGTGGTCGCCCGGCGGCGCGGGTTGGACTGGCTGACGCGGCAGTGCGCCCCGCCCGCCTCGGCAAAGGTGACCATGCCGCAGGGGCACGTGGGTTCGGTGCCCCGGCCCGTGCCCACCCAGTCGGGCGCCGTTGCGGCCGAGCCCACCGCTGGCGAGGAGCCGCCTGTATCGACGGCGGTCCCCGGGTCGTTGCCGGCGTCGACCGACTGGGAGGTCGCCGCCTCGGCCCCCGACGCGACAGGGCAACCGGCAGGTCACCCCGCACCTTCCAGCGGTAGTGATCCTCGAACCCGAACGAGCGAAGAGCAGTGACCAGACGCTCCGCGCCGGACGTGTCTGTCTTTTGAGCGGTATTCCTCTGAGTCATAAATATGACTCAGAGGAATACCGCTCAATGCGAGCAGGCCCATCGCGCGGGCTTGTCCCCGATGTACGTGGTGTGGGACAACGAGCACCCGGAGCGTGAGTGGCCCTCCTAAACCGAAGGGTCGACGGTTCGGGCCGCAGGAACCGGCGCGCGGTGGGCGACAATCCATGGCATGCGTTTCCGCATCCTGGGGCCGACCCAGGTGGTGCTGGCCGACGGGCGAGAGGTCCCCGTGGGCGGTCCGCGGCTGCGCGCCCTGCTGGCGCTCCTCCTGCTCGACGCGGGCCGGGTGGTCTCCGCGGAGCGCCTGATCGACGGCCTGTACGGGGAGCATCCGCCCCGGGGCGCGGCGAACGCGCTCCAGTCCCAGGTGTCGCGGCTGCGCCAGGCCCTGCCCGCCGGGCACGACCCGGTCGAGTTTCACCCGGCCGGATATCGCCTGGCGGTGGACCCCGACGACGTCGACGCGTACCGGTTTGAACGGCTCGCCGAGGCGGGGCGCCGCGCGCTCGTCGACGGCGACTGGCACCGCGCGGCGGCGGTGTTGCGCGAGGCGCTGGAGCTGTGGCGTGGTCCCGCCCTGGCCGATGCCATCGGCGCAGCCGGCGCGCCCGCGCAGGCGGCCCGGCTGGAGGAGCTGCGGTTGGCCGCCATCGAGGATCGGGTCGAGGCGGACCTGGCGTTGGGCGTACACGGCACGCTGATCGCGGAGTTACGGGAGCTGGTCGTCGCGCATCCGTTGCGGGAGCGGGCGCGGGGCCAGCTCATGCGTGCCCTGGCGGCACTGGGTCGGCCGGCGGAGGCGCTGGCCGAGTTCGAGGACGCCCGGCACACGCTGGCCGAGCAGCTCGGCGTCGACCCATCGGCGGAGTTGGCCGCGGTCCACCTGGCGGTGCTGCGCGGTGAGGAACGCGGGTCGGCCGAACCGGTGCTGCCGAGTCAACTCACCACCTTCGTCGGGCGCGAGGAGGAGCTCAAGCGTGTCGGCGACCTGCTCGGCGATCGCCGGCTCGTCACCCTCACCGGCCCCGGGGGCGCGGGCAAGACGCGCCTGGCGATCGAGGCCGCGGGCCGGGTCGACGGGGAGGTCCGTTTCGTCGAGCTGGCCGGGCTGGCCGACGGGTCGGACGTTCCGCAGGCGGTGCTGAGCGCGCTCGGCCTGCGCGACGCGGGCCTGCGCGCCCCGGCCGAGTCGGGCTGGCAGACCACCGACCGGCTGGTCGAGGCGCTCGCCGAGCGGCAACTGCTGCTGGTGCTCGACAACTGCGAACACGTCCTCGTCGACGCGGCCCGGCTGGCAGCCCGGTTGCTGAGCGCGTGCCCGGCGTTGCGCGTCCTGGCCACCAGTCGGGAGCCGCTCGGGCTGGCCGGTGAGGCGCTGTGCCCGCTGTCCGGGCTCACAGTGCCGCCGCTCGGCGCGTCCGTGCTGGACGCCGACGAGTACGCGGCGGTCGGCCTCTTCGCCCAGCGGGCCGCCGACGTCGCGCCCGACTTCACCGTCACGCCGGCCAACGTCGAGATGGTGCTGCGGATCTGCCGCAGCCTGGACGGCCTGCCGCTGGCGATCGAGTTGGCCGCCGCGCGGCTGCGTGCGCTGTCCGTGGCCGAGGTGGCCGCACGTCTCGACGACCGGTTCCGGCTGTTGTCGACGGGCAACCGGGCCGTGTCGCCGCGACACCGCACTCTGCGGGCCGTTGTCGAGTGGAGTTGGGATCTGCTCGACAACGCCGAACGGGAAGTGGCCCGACGGCTGACCGTCTTCGCCGGTGGAGCCACGCTGGAGGCGGCCGAGCGAATCTGCGGCCTGCCCACCGCCGAGTTCGTCGACGCGCTCACCGGTCTCGTCGACAAGTCCTTCGTGGAGATGACCGGCGGTCGGTACCGGATGCTCGAAACGGTGCGGGCCTTCTGCGCCGAGCGTCTCGCCGAGGCCGGCGAGGCCGACCAGCTCCGTCGCGCGCACACCGCGTACTTCCTGGAATTCGCCTGGACCGCCAGCGATCACCTTCGCTGCGCGGAGCAGCTGCACTGGCTGCGACGGCTCGACGCGGAGCGGGACAACCTGCACGCGGCGTTGCGCCGGGCCACCGCGGCCGGTGACGCGTCCGAGGCGGCCGGAATGGTCGCGGCCCTGTCGTTCTACTGGTGGCTGCGCGGCATGCGCGGGGAAGGGGCGCGGCTCGCCGCGGACGTCCTCGAACTGCTCGGCACCGAGGCGCCGCCGGGGTTGGGTGAGGAGTTCGCCCTCTGCGTCTACAACGCCTCGCTCGCCGGCTCCGGTCCTCTGCCGTCCCTCGGGACGCAGCGGTCCGTGATCCGCAGCCTCGACGGGCCGCCCCGACAGCCCTTCCTGCTGTACCTGTCGGGGATCTCGACGGGACCGCCGTCCGGCGGTGCCGAGGACGTCGACGAGCTGATGGGGGAGCTGCGACGGCTGGTCGGCCCGGACCCGTGGATCAACGCGCTCGGCGCGATGGGCACCGGCTCGGCGCTGATGTGGAGCGACCAGCGGGACCGGGCCAGGGCAGCGCTGGCCACCGCGCTCGACGGCTTCCGCGGCACCGGGGACCGGTGGGGCACCATGATCACGCTCGGTGCGCTCGGCGAACTGGCCGCCTGGCAGGGCGACCCGGAGACCGCGGGCACCCACATGGATGAGGCCATGGGACTGGTCGAGGCGCTCGGGTCGGCCGTCGACCAGGCCGACATGCTGCGTACCCGGGGCGAGATCAGGCTGCGCGCCGGTGACCTCGCGGGGGCGCACGACGACTTCGCCGGTGCGTTGCTCCTCGCGCAGCGCAGCGGCGCGCCCGAGTTCGTGGCCAGCGCCCGGCTCGGCCTCGCCCAGGTGGCCCGGGTGCGCGGGGACCTGGCCGCCGCGAGGCGGTTCTGCGAGGAGGCGTTGACCGGCGGGCTCACCGGCTGGTACGTCGGCGAGGCCGCCCGTGCGGAGATCATTCTCGTCCTGAAGGAGATCACCGAGGCGGAGAAGGCCGGTGCGCCGCCGTCAGCGGGCGGTGCGTGATCCGTCAGCGCCCCGCCGCACCGTGGGGGCATGACGACATTCGAGGTGGTCGCCGAGGGTCTGGGCAAGCGGTACGGCCCGACCCGCGCGCTCGACACGTTCGACCTGACCGTGCCGCCCGGCACGGTCCACGGACTGCTGGGACCGAACGGCGCGGGCAAGACGACTGCCGTACGGATCCTCACCACGCTGCTGCGCTTCGACACGGGAAGGGCCACAGTGGCCGGGTACGACGTGCTGCGCCGGCCGGAGGAGGTGCGCGCCCGGATCGGGCTGACCGGGCAGTACGCCGCGGTTGACGAGATCCTCAGCGGCCGGCAGAACCTGGAGCTGTTCGGCCGGCTGTTCCGGCTCGGCCGACGAGAGGCCCGCCGACGCGCCGGTGAGCTGCTGGAACGGTTCGGGCTCGACGAGGCGGCGGCTCGGTCCGCCGGTGAGTACTCGGGTGGGATGCGTCGCCGACTGGACCTCGCCGCCAGCCTGATCCGCACACCGCGCGTGCTGTTCCTGGACGAGCCGACGACCGGCCTGGACCCGCGCAGTCGCAACCAGGTGTGGGACCTGGTGCGGGGTCTCGTGGCGGACGGGACGACGGTGCTGCTCACCACGCAGTACCTGGAGGAGGCCGACCAGCTCGCCGACCGGATCTCGGTGATCGACGCCGGTCGGGTGGTGGCCGAGGGCTCACCGGACCAGCTGAAGGCGATGACCGGCGGCGACCGTATCGAGGTGGTGGTCCGCGACGCGGCCGAGCTGAGCCACGCGGCCCGCCTCGTCGCGCCGATCTGCGGTGCGGAGCCCGAACTCGACCCGGAGGTCCGACGGCTCAGCGTGCCGGTGGTCGATCGCGTCGCCGGCCTGGTCGACGTGGTTCGCGCGCTGGACGACGCCGGGATCGCGGTCGAGGACATCGGCCTGCGGCGCGCGACGTTGGACGAGGCGTTTCTGCACCTGACCGGGCACCGGCCGGACGAGGCCCGCGAGCCCGTGGCGGCGGGACGAAAGGCGGACGTGGCATGACCACTGTGATCGCTGACGGCTGGACGATGACCAGGCGGAACATGACCCATGTGATCCGCGCTCCGGAGGAACTGATCCTCTACTTCTCGCTGCCGATCATGTTCGTGCTGGTCTTCGGGTACGTGTTCGGCAGCGGCATGCAGGTGGCGGGCGGTGGCAGCTACCGCGAGTTCCTGCTGCCGGGGGTCTTTGTGATGACGATGCTCTACGGGCTGGGGGCCACCGCGACCGGCGTGGCGCTGGACCTCAGCCGGGGTGTGGTCGACCGGTTCCGGTCGATGCCGATGGCACGGTCGGCCCTGATGACCGGTCGCAGCGCCGCCGACCTGCTGCGCGCCCTACTGGAGATGTCCACCCTCCTGGTGTGTGGGCTGCTCGTCGGGTGGCAGTGGCGACAGGGTGTCGGCAAGGCGTTGCTCGCCGTCGGTCTCCTCCTGCTGCTGCGAATCGCGATCACCTGGGTCGGGATCTACCTGGCGTTGCTGGTCCGCAACCCGGACACGGTCGGTGTGATCGTCTTTCCGGCGGCGTTCCCGTTGAGCGCGATCTCCAACGTCTTCGTGTCGCCCGAGCTGATGCCTCCGGTCATCGGGACGATCTCGGAGTGGAACCCGTTGTCGGCCACCGTGGCGGCGATCCGAGAACTGTTCGGCAACCCGGGCCTGGGTGGCGACTCCTGGCCGGCGGAGCACGCGATGCTGTTGGCGGTGCTGTGGCCGGTGCTGCTGATCGCGACGTTCGCCCCGCTGGCCGTGCGCCGCTACCAGCGGTTGAGCCGATGACTCCGGCCGCCCGCCGGGGTCAGCGGCGAGCCCGCAGCGCGTAGAAGGCGGCACCGACGGCGAGCACGCCGAAGCCGGCGAGAACGCTGCCCAGCGGCAGGTTGACCGCCAGCAGCAGGCAACCGAAGAGCCCCAGACCGGCGAGCACCCGGACCGGCAAGCGTCGGTCCGGGTCCCGGCCCAGTGTGAGCGCAGCCGCGTTGGTGATCGCGTAGTAGACGAGCACCGTGCAGCTGGAGAAGCCGATCGCCTCGCGTACGTCGCCGAGCAGCACCACCACGATCACCACGCCGGCGACCGCCAGTTCGGCGCGGCGCGGCACCTGGTGCACCCGGTGCACGGCGGCCAGCGCGCCGGGCAGGTCACGGCGGCGGGCCATGGCGAGGGTGGTCCGACCGACCCCGGCGACCAGGGACAGCAGCACCCCGACGACAGCGATGGTGGCACCGGCGCGGACCACCCACGCCAGGCCGGGCAGCCCGGCGGCGGTCACCACGTCGACCAGGGGCGCGGCAGAATCGGCCAGCCGGTCGGCGCCGAGCACGCCGAGGGCGACCACGGCCAGCACCAGGTAGATCACGAGCACCACCCCGAGCGCCAGCGGCACCGCGCGCGGGATGGTCCGCTGCGGGTCGCGGACCTCCTCGCCCAGCGTGGCGATCCGGGCGTACCCGGCGAAGGCGAAGAACAGCAACCCGGCGGCGGTGAGCACGCCCCGCGCCGAACCGCCGGGCTCGCCGAGCCGGTCCAGATGCACCGGCCCACCTACCAGGCCGACGACAGTGACCACTGCCAGCACCGCCAGCACCAACGCGACCAACGCCCTGGTCACTGTGGCGGTCTTGCCGATGCCACGCAGGTTCACCGCGGTCACCGCGAGCACCGCGCCGACGGCGACCAGACGGGCCTGGCCCGGCCAGAGGTACGCCCCGACGGTCAGCGCCATCGCCGCACAGCTCGCCGTCTTGCCGACCACGAAGCCCCAACCGGCCAGAAACCCGGCGAACGGCCCGAGGCGCTCCCGGCCGTAGACGTAGGTGCCGCCGGACTCCGGGTAACGGGCCGCGAGCCGCGCCGAGCTGGTCGCGTTGCAGAAGGCGACAAAGCCGGCCAGCGCCAGCGCGGGCAGCAGGCCGGCGCCGCCGGCCGCCGCCACCGCCGGGCCGAAGACCACGAAGACGCCCGCACCCAGCATCGAGCCCAACCCGATGACAACCGCATCGGGTACGCCCAGCCGCCGCGCCAGTTGATTCACGAGCCAGAACCCTAGGGGTACGAGGTGAACGGCCGGTCCCATCCGCGTAACCGGCCCGGGAGCGGCACGCCGTCCCAGGGTGCCCGGTGCAGCAGCCGGTCCAGGAGCAGGCCCAGCAGCAGCCCGGCCACCGAGTCGGTCAGCCAGTGCCAGCCGAGATAGGTGGTGGTGGTGAGGACGACCAGCGGCGGCACGACGCGGATCACGGTGACGAGCCGGGCCGGCAGTTGGCGGCCGAAGCTGCGGGCCAGCGGGGCGAGCAGCATCGCGATGACCCCGTACCAGACGATCGCGTTGGCGACGTGCCCCGACGGGTAGGACTGGGCGAACCGCACCGGCAGGTCGTCGTGGAACAGCGGCAGGGTCTGCTCGGGCGTCAGGAACGGCTCCTTGACGCTGGCGCTCGGTGCCGCCCGCGCGGTCCAGATCTTGAGCGGGCCGATCGTCAGGTTGGTCAGCACGAACGCGACCACCGGAGGCAGGATCGGCCGCACCGACCGCAGCCGGACGGCCAGCAGCACGCCCAGCCCGGCGGCGATCAACGTCAGCGGAGTGCCCTGGCCGAGGAAGTTCAGCACCCGGGCCACCCAGTACGCGGCGGCCGGCCGGTGCCCGTCGGCCCAGTCGGCGACCGCCCGGTCCAATCCGAAGAGCTGGTCGGCGGCGAGCGCCACCGTCAACCCGACCAGACCGACCAGCAGGAGCACGTCGAACCACCAGCCGGCCGGGCGGACGGGCCGTAGCCGCAGGTCACGTCGTACCGCTGTGGGTTTGAGCACGCGACCACGCTACCGGCCCGGCGCGAGACCGGGGTGTGCGGCGCTGTGGGCCCAACCACGATCAGGGGCGGATGAGGGGGGCGACCAGTCATGCTTGTGCCCGTGCGGATCACGTCTGCCCTCGTGGACCCGGCGCTGCTCGACCTGCCCTGGTCGACACCGCTGGAGGAGTGGCCTGCCCAACACCTGGTGGCGCTGCCACAGGGCATCTCCCGGCACATCGTCCGTTTCGTCCGGTTGGGCGACTACGTGTACGCGTTCAAGGAGACCCGCGAGCGGATCGCCGAGCGGGAGTACGACCTGCTCCGGGCCCTGGAACGGATCGACTTTCCCTCGGTCGAGGCGGTGGCGGTCGTCGCCGACCGGCAGACCGAGGACGGGGAGCCGCTCGAATCGGTGCTGATCACCAGGCATCTGCAGTTCTCGCTGCCGTACCGGGCGCTCTTCTCGCACACCCTCCGGCCGGAGACGATGAGCCGGCTGCTCGACGCGCTCGCCGCCCTGATCGTGCGGATGCACCTGACCGGCTTCTTCTGGGGCGACTGCTCGCTGTCGAACACGCTGTTCCGGCGGGACGCGGGCGCCTTCGCCGCCTACCTTGTGGACGCGGAGACGGGTGCCCTGCACAACTCGCTCTCCAACGGTCAGCGCGGTGAGGACCTGGAGATCGCCCGGGTGAACATCTTCGGTGAGGCGCTGGACCTGCAGGCCGCCGGCCTGCTGCATGAGTCCATCGACCCCGAGGTGGTCTGCGAGGAGGTCGTGCAGCGCTACGAGCGGCTCTGGCACGAGATCACCTATGAGCAGGCGATCGAGCGGGAGGCCCGGCACGACATCGAGGGCCGGATCCGCCGCCTCAACGAGCTGGGCTTCGACGTCGCCGAGGTGGCCATGTCGTCCATCGACGACGGGCGGTTCCTGGTTCGGCCGAAGGTCGTCGACGCCGGCTACCACACCCGCCGGCTGCTGCGGCTGACCGGGCTGGACGCCGAGGAGAACCAGGCCCGCAAGCTGCTCAACGACCTGGACGCCTACCGCGCGGAGAGCGACCTGATCGACGAGCAGCAGGCCGCGCACCGCTGGCTCACCGAGGTCTTCGAGCCGGTGGTCCGGGCCGTCCCCGCGAACCTGCGCCGCAAGCTGGAGCCGCAGGAGCTGTTCGCCCAGATCATCGAGCACAAGTGGCTGCTCTCCGAGAAGGCCGGCCGGGACGTCGGCATGCGCCACGCGGTCCAGTCGTACCTGTCCGACGTGCTGGTGCACCGCCCCGACGAGCAGGCCGTCCTCGGCGTCGAGGTCCCCGCCATCGGCTGAGCTGGGCCTCCGCCTGCTCCGGCGGATGCGAGCGCCGGCGGGGACGGACGCCCCCGTCACTCCACCCAGGAGCCTCCGCGCAGCACCCGCACCACGTTGAGGTCGTCGTCGAGCACCACCAGGTCGGCGCGGAGACCCACCTGGAGGGCCCCGAGCCGGTCGCCGAGGCCGATGGCCCGCGCCGGGGTGGTGGCCACCATCCGAGCGGCGTCGGCGATCGGGATTCCGGCGTTCACGGCGTGCCGCAGCGCGGCGTCCATGGTCAGCGTGCTGCCGGCGATCGCGCCGTCGCGGGCGAGTCGAGCCACACCGTCGGCGACGGTGACGGCCTGGCCGCCCAACTCGTACTCGCCGTCGGGCATGCCGGCGGCGGCCATCGCGTCGGTGATCAGTGCGGCGCGGTCCGGGCCGGCGGTCGCGGTGACGAAGGTCAGCATGCCGTCGTGCAGGTGCACCCCGTCGGCGACCAGCTCGCAGATCACGGTGGGCGCGTCGAGCAGGGCCACCACCGGCCCCGGCTCACGGTGATGCACCGGCCGCATCCCGTTGAACAGGTGGGTGCCGACACTCGCGCCGGCGGCGACCGCGGCGCGGGTCTGCTCGTACGTGGCGTCGGTGTGGCCCACCGCCGTCACCACCCGCTGCGCGGTGAGCAGCTTGATCGCCTCCAGCGCACCGTCGCGCTCCGGGGCCAGGGTGACCATCCGGATCGCGCCCCGGCCCAGTTCGATCAGCTCGGTCAGCTCGTCGGTCGACGGGTCGCGCAGGTACTCCGGGTTCTGTGCGCCGCAGCGGGCGGCCGACAGGTACGGCCCCTCGAAGTGGATTCCCGCCAACACGCCCTCGTCGACCAACGGGGCGAACGCCTCGGTGGCCGTACGCATCAGCGGAAAGGGCGCGCTGACCAGGCTCGCCAGCAGCGTGGTGGTGCCGTGCGCGAGGTGGAAGTCGGCCGCCGCGCGGGCCTCGTCGGCGTCCCCGGTGGTGAAGGTGTGCCCGCCACCGCCGTGCGTGTGCATGTCCACGAATCCGGGGAGGATCCAGTGCCCGTCGCGCACCGACGGATACTCGGCCACCGCTGTGATCCGATCACCGTCCCACTCGACGCAGCCCTGTCGGACGACTCCGGTCGGGGTCACCACTCGGCCGTTCACCCGTACGGTCATCGCTTCTCCTGATGGTCACGGACACCCATGGCGTCCAGGGCGAGCAGGGCGGCACCGAGGCAACCGGCCTCGTCGCCGAGGGCTGCCGCGACCAGTTGCGGCTCCCGGTGGAAGGTCATTCGTTCGTGCAGCGCCGCCCGCAGCGGGGTCAGCAGCAGGTCTCCGGCCTGGGCCAGGCCGCCGCCGAGCACGATCGTCGCCACGTCGAACAGCGCCTGCCCGCTGGCGAGGCCGTCGGCGAGCGCCTCGACGGCCTCCTGCCAGACCTGTCCGGCGAGCTGCTCGCCGGCCGCGGCCCGCTCGGCCACCCCGGCCGCCGTCACCGGGGCGTCCGCGGTGTCGCCAGCGAGTTCGGCGTAGCGGCGGCCGATCGCGGCGGCCGACGCCATCGCCTCCAGGCAGCCGGGGCGGCCGCAGCCGCAGCGTGGACCGTCGGGCCGGACCAGGATGTGGCCGATCTCCCCGGCTGCGCCGTGGGCCCCCACCGCGGCCGTGCCGTCCACGACGTGCGCGGCGGCGATGCCGGTGCCGATCGCCACGAACAGCACGTGCCCCGCGCCGCGTCCGGCGCCGAGCCGGGCCTCGGCGAGACCACCGACACGCACGTCGTGGCCGAGCGCCGTCGGCAGGCCGAGCCGCTGCACCATCAGGTCCCGCAGGGGTACGTCCCGGAAGCCCACATTCGCCGACCAGACCGCGACGCCGCGTGCCTCGTCCACCACCCCGGGCACGGCGATGCCGACCGCGATCGGGGTGAGCCCGTCGGCGCGGGCCTTGTCGGCCAGCCCGCCGGCCACCTCCAGGATGGTGCCGACCACGGCGGCCGGGCCGCGTGCGGCGTCGGTGGGGTGCCGTTCGGTGCGCACCACGACGCCGTCCGGTCGGACCAGGGCGCACTTCATGCCGGTGCCGCCGACGTCCAGCGCAACGACCACGCGGTCGCTCACGGCGCCAGCTCGGTTCGCGACTGCGGGGCTCGCAACCCCGGCTCACTCCTCGCGCTCACGCCAACACCACGGACCGGGTCAGGTGGCGGGGCGCGTCCGGGTCGAGGCCCCGGCTGGTGGCCAGCGCGACCGCGAAGCGTTGGGCCAGGATCAGGTCGGCCATCGGGTCGACCGGGGTACGGCCGGCGGACCAGCTGCCCAGCACGGTGCGCCAGCCATGCGTGCGGCTGTGCACGAAGGCCGCGCCGGTGGCCGCCACGTCCTCGGGCAGCCCGTCGGGCAGCTCACCGAACGCCCAGACCAGCCGGCCCGGCGCGGCGACCGAGATGGGCCCGTGCCGGTAGTCCATCGCCGGGTACGCCTCGGCCCAGAAGGTGGCCGCCTCGCGGCACTTCAGCGCCGCCTCCTGGGCCAGCCCGATCGTCCACCCCCGACCGAGGAAGGTGACCTGCTCGATGGTGGCCGGGTCGATCGGCAGCGGGGATCGCACCGCGACCTCGGCGTCGGCGGCGAGCGCGGTCACCGGGTCGCCGAGCTGGGCCCGGAGCAGGGCCAGCGCGCTGGTCGCGAAGCGGGTCTGCACCACCGACCGTTCGTCGGCGAAGGGCATGGCCACGGTGGCTGCGGCCAGCTCGACCGCCGGGGACGTGGGGTCACCGACGATGACTGTGGTGGGTGTCCGTCCGCGCAGCGCGGCGAGCAGTTCCAGCACCTCGGTGGTGGTGCCGGAGCGGGTGATCGCGATCAGCCGGTCGTAGCGGCGGCCGGCGGGGAACTCGGACGCCTGGAACGCGTCGGTCTCACCCTGGCCGGCCTGCTCGCGGCGGGCCGCGTACGCCATCGCCATGAACCACGACGTGCCGCAACCGACGACGGCGACCCGCTCCCCGGGGCGCGGCAGGTCACCGCGTACGACCTCGGCCAGCCGGGCCGCCTCCCGCCAGCAGTCGGGTTGGCTCGCGATCTCCGCGTCCACGTACGCCATGGGAAACTCCTCGCAGGGCCGATCGGTGCGCAATACGGCTCGTTAGACCCGCATTTCGCGCGTTATTCTGCGCGAACGCGGGTGACCATGGCAACCGGCCGGCCGATCGCGCAGGTCAGCCTTTTGCGCCAGCCTAGTTTCGCGCACTAGTGTGCACGCAATCAATCACCGTCCGTGCAGTTGCTGGGAGGGCCCCCGCGGTGGACCGGTACGCCAGATGGAACGCCCTGCTCGAAATGCTGACCGACAACGGCCGGGTCAGCGTCGAGGCGGCAGCCGAGCGGCTGGACGTCTCCCAGGCCACCATCCGGCGTGACTTCGACCAGCTCGCGCAGCAGCAAATGATCACGAGGACCCGGGGCGGCGCGGTCGCCAACGGCGTGTCGTACGACCTGCCTCTGCGCTACAAGACGGCCAAGCACTCGGCCGAGAAGCAGCGGATCGGGGCGGCTGCCGCCGCGCTCGTCACGCCGGGCACCGTGGTCGGCCTGAACGGCGGCACCACCAGCACCGAGGTGGCGAGGGCGCTCGCCGTGCGACCGGATCTGAACACCAGTGCCGAAGGTGCCCAGCTCACAGTGGTGACAAACGCGCTGAACATCGCCAACGAGCTGCTGGTTCGATCCCGGATGAAGGTCGTGGTGGCCGGCGGCGTGGTGCGCCCGAAGTCGTTCGAGCTGGTCGGCCCGCTGGGCGGGGCGCTGCTGCGCGAGGTCACCCTGGACGTCGCCCTGCTCGGCGTGGACGCGATCGACCCGCAGCTCGGCGCCGCCGCCCACCACGAGGGGGAGGCGGCGATGAACAACCTGATGGTGGCCCGCGCCAAGCGCGTGGTGATCATCGCGGACTCGTCCAAGCTGGGGGGTCACGCCTTCGCCCGGATCTGCCCGGTCGAGCGGGTGGAGACGCTGGTGACCGACTCCGGTGCCGCGCCGGAGGTGGTGGACGCGTTCCGCGCCGGCGGCGTGCAGGTCATCTGCGCCTGAAGGGTCACGCTCCGTCGATGAACTAGCCTGATCGGCGCGTCGATGCATACCGCGTATTGCGCGCTTCTGCATACCGCGTATGGTGTCGGCTGTCACGCCCACCCATCGGGGGAGGTGCAGCTTGCCAGCTGTCCTGGAGATCGAAGGTCTACGTAAGACGTACAAGAGTCGTCGACGCGGCACCCGCAACGCGCTCGACGGCTTCGACATGCGGGTCGACGCGGGGCAGGTGCATGGCTTCCTGGGTCCCAACGGGTCCGGCAAGACCACCACGCTGCGTACCCTGCTCGGCCTGATCCGACCCGACGGCGGCCGGATGGCGCTGCTCGGACACGAGGTCCCCGACGCGCTGCCCACGGTCGCCGGCCAGGTCGGCGCGATCGTGGAGAGCCCGCAGTTCTTTCCGCACTTCACGGCCCGGGACACGCTGTCCCTGCTCGCGGGGGCGGGCGAGGTGCCGGCCGTCCGGGTCGACGAGGTGCTGGAACTCGTCGGGCTACGCGACCGGTCCGGCGAGCGGGTCAAGACGTACTCGTTGGGCATGAAGCAGCGGCTCGCCGTGGCCTCGGCCCTGCTCAAGAACCCGAAGCTGCTCATCCTCGACGAGCCCGCCAACGGCCTCGACCCGGGCGGTATCCGGGAGATGCGCACGCTGATGCGGACGCTCGCCGAGTCCGGAATGACAGTGGTGCTGTCCAGCCACATCCTCGGTGAGATCCAGCTGATCTGCGACTCGGTAACCATCATCTCGCTGGGCCGGCGGGTTGCGTTCGGTCCGGTTGACGAGGTGCTCGCGCAGCACTCGTCCGGTGCGGTCCGGATCCGGCTGGAGGCGGTCAGCGACCTGCCGGTGGCCACCGAGGCGCTCACCCAGGCCGGGATCCGGGTCACCGGTCACCCGGACCACCTGATGCTGGCCGGCGTCGACAAGCCGGCCTCGGTGACCCGGCTGCTCGCCGAGAAGAACCTCTACGTCAGTGAGTTGGCGCCGATCGCCGTCGACCTGGAGAGCGTCTTCCTCGAACTGACCGCCACCGCGCCGGTACCCGGTCAGCACCGGCAGGTCGACGAGTCCATGAAGGTCGGTGGGACGGGTCAGCCCGGTCCCGCCGGAGGAGGGTGGGGCGCGTGAGCCTCTTTCGTACCGAGCTGCGCCGGCTCAGCAAGCGGCGTTTCACCCGCTACATGACACTGCTCGGCCTGCTGGTGCTGGCCGCGGTGGTGGTCGGGGTGTTCTTCACCAACCAGAAGATCGACGCCGGCCAGCTCGCCCAGGCGGAGCGTCAGGCCGACCAGCAGTACCAGGAGCAGATGCGCTGGAGCGAGCAGGAGCGGGCCGCGTGTGAGCAGGCCAAGACGGCCGGCACGGCGACCGACGGCCGCTACCCGGACGACTGCTCGGTGATCACCCCGCCGCCCCGCGAGGAGATCAAGGCCGAGTGGTTCCTGCCCTCGACTTTCGACTTCAAGGAGACGTTCGCCGAGACCCTGATTCCGTTCGCGGCGATCCTCGCCCTGGTCGGATTCGTCATCGGCGCGTCCTTCGTCGGTGCCGAGTGGAGCACCGGCGGCATGATGAACCTGCTGCTCTGGCGGCCGAAGCGGCTCACCGTACTGCTCACCAAGCTGGCCGCGCTGCTCACCGGCATCCTGGCGGTGACGCTTCCTGCCGCGGTGCTGTGGTTCGCCGGGTTCTGGGCGGTCGCCAACTTCCGGGGCAGCACCGAGAAGATGACCTCGGGCGTCTGGCAGTCGTTCATGCTGACCGGTGTACGCGGCGTGGTGCTGGTGTTGGTGCTCACCACCATCGGCTTCGCCCTCGCCTCGCTCGGTCGGCACACCGCGATGGCCCTCGGTGGCGTGGTGGCGGTGATGGTGGTCGGCCAGTTCGGCCTCGGCATCCTGCTGTCCATGGCGAGCGTGCGGTTCGCCGAGGCCTGGCTGCTGCCCACGTACGTGCTGGCCTGGATGACGAAGACGGTCACGTTGCAGGACTGGAACTCCTGCAATGCGACCTACTACGGGGAGTGCAAGCCGGCCACGATGGACATCACCTGGCAGCAGTCCTCGATCCTGCTCTCGGTCGGGGTGGTGGTGGTCCTCGGGGCGGCGCTCTGGGCGATGCGTCGCCGCGACATCTCCTGACCTGACCGAAGCGACGCGGCGCGGCCGGCCCGGCCGTCGGGGTTCCCGGCGGTACGGACCGGCCGCGCCGCCTGCTGCGTCCCTGGTCGCCGCTGACTAGGCTGAACGACATGTCCGCCGACACCACCCCGGCCGCCCCCGAGCCGTCCATCGACGCTCGCCCGGGTGAGGCCGTGGGTGCTGCCGGGCCGACCGTCCCGAATCCCCGACCGGCGCCTCCCATCGAGACCGCCGACGAGTCGGGTCCAGCCGCCAACGAGCCGGCGCAGCCCACTGATCCCGCTGATCCCACGCCGGGGCTGACCGAGCGGGAGCGGGCCATCGTCGCCTTCGAGCAGCAGTGGTGGCGGCACGCCGGCGCCAAGGAGCAGGCCGTCCGGGACACCTTCGGGATCTCGTCGACCCGGTACTACCA
This sequence comes from Micromonospora noduli, assembly GCF_003264475.1. NCBI lineage: Bacteria > Bacillati > Actinomycetota > Actinomycetes > Micromonosporales > Micromonosporaceae > Micromonospora > Micromonospora noduli. The sequence continues at coordinate 257,592 of NZ_PYAC01000002.1, forward strand.
GCTGCTCAACGCCCTGCTGGACAATCCGGCAGCCCTCGCCGCCGACCCCGTGCTGATCAGTCGACTCCGCCGGTTGCGCTCGTCCCGCGCCCGTAACCGCCGCCGCTGACCGAACACCGCCCCGGCGTCGTTGGCTCGCCGACCGCCCGCCCAGCCGCATGCCGGCTGGCCAGGCGGGTAGGCGGGAGGCGTTCCGGGGTCGCACGCGACCCTGGGCCCAGGAAGGGAGCGGGGTATGACGGCAACGAACCAGAGCGGCAGAGGTCAGCAGGCCCGCCAGGAGGCCTCGCGCGTCGGCCAGCAGGCCGCGCAGGCCGGGGGTCAGGTCGCCCACACCGCAGCTGAGCAGGGCGGGCAGGTGGCCGCAGAGGCGCGGCGGCAGGCCCAGCAGTTGACCGGCGAGGCGACTGGGCAGCTGCGGGACCAGGCGCAGACGCAGCAGCGGCGGGCCGCAGCGGGCCTGCGCGACCTGGGTCAGAACCTCAGTTCGATGGCCGAACGGGACGGCGATTCCGGGCTGGCCGGTCAAGTGGTACGCAAGGCAGCCGACGCCGCCCAGCAGGCAGCCGGTTGGCTCGACGAGCGCGAACCCGGCGAGGTGCTCGACGAGGTTCGCACGTACGCGCGGCAGCATCCGACGACGTTTCTCGCGGGCGCTGCGCTGGCCGGGCTGCTGGTCGGGCGGCTCACCCGTGGCCTGACCGCGCCGGCCTCGGGCAACGGTCAGGGTGGCAGTGCCTCCGGTGCTCCGTCACCCGCGCAGGGCGCACCGGCGGACGTCGGTCAGCAGCCGTACGTGGGGACGGCGCGGGCGCAGAACGTCACGCCCGCCGGTGAACAAGCGCGAGACCTGCCCGGCGGGGTGGCACCGTGAGCGCCCCGGAGAAGGAACGGACCCAGGCTTCGGTCGGCGAACTGCTGGGCGATGTGACCCGGGACGTCTCCACTCTGATGCGCAAGGAGGTCGAGCTGGCCAAGGCCGAGCTGCGCGAGGAGGTCAGCCAGGCAGGAAAGGCTGGCGGTATGTTCGGCGGTGCCGGGCTGGCCGGGTTCCTGGCGGTGCTCTTCCTGTCGTACGCCCTCTGGTGGGGGCTGTCCAACACGATGGACCAGGGGTGGGCGGCGCTGATCGTCGCGGTCATCTGGGCCGCCGTGGCCGGTGGTCTCTTCATCAACGCCCGGACCCAGCTGAAGCGGGCTCGTGCGGTTCTGCCCCGGTCGAAGCAGACTGCCCGGGAGCTGCCGGACGCCCTGCGGGGTCGGTGAACGAGTCGGGAGGGAACAGGTCATGTCCAGTGATCCGGATCAAATCCGGCGGGAGATCGAGACCACCCGCAACGAGTTGAGCAGTGACGTCGACGCGCTGACCGACAGGGTCAACCCGCGTCGGATCGCCGGTGACCGCGTCGGGCAGGCCCGCGGGGCGTTCACCCGAGCGAAGGAGAAGGTGATGGGCAGCTCGAGTCACATGGGGCAAGAGGCCACCCAGCGGATGTCGCACGCGGCCGGTTCGGTTCGTGACGAGACCCGTTCGCTCGGGCAGCAATCCCGCGAGCAGGCTCAGGGCAACCCGATGGCCGCCGGCCTGGTCGCCTTCGGAGTCGGCCTGCTGGCCGCCTCCCTGATCCCGCCGAGCGGACGTGAGCGGCAACTCGCCGGACGCGCGCGGAGCATGGTGAGTGAGCACTCCGGTGAGCTGCGCGAGCAGGCGAGCCAGGTTGGCCATCAGATGCAGGACAACCTGCGGGAGCCTGCGCAGCAGGCGGCGCAGTCGGTCCGCTCCAGCGCCCAGCAGGGCGTGTCCGCGGTACGCGACCAGGGCCGTTCGGCCGCCGGTCAGGTGCAGGGAGAGACGCATGCGGCCGTCGACGACCTTCGACAGCGCTGACCCGATCGGTGTGCCGGGGCCGGCGCCGGTGATGCGGGTACGCTCCGCGTCCGCGCCGGCCCCCGGTCGGCCGGTCAACGAGGACCTGGTCTTCCGGTTCGGCCCGCTGGTGGGTGTCCTGGACGGCGCGACGGTGCCGGACGGCTTCGACACCGGCTGCGTACACGGGCCCGAGTGGTACGTCCGGCACCTGGCGGCCCGGATCGGCGTCGCCGAGGCGGTACGCCCGGCTGCCCGGCTGACCAGCAACCTGGCCGCGGCCATCCTCGCCGTACGCGCCGACCACGGCGGGCAGTGCGACCTCGACCATCCGGGCACCCCGTCCAGCACTGTCTGCCTCCTGCGGGACTGCGGGGATCAGGTGGACTACCTGGTGCTCTGCGACAGCCCGCTGGTCCTCGACGCCGGCGGGCAGGTCAGCGTGGTCACCGACAACCGGCTGGACACGGCGATGGCGGAGCTGCGGGAGACCGTGGCCGTCGTGCCGGGCGGCGCTGCGGACCCGGTCACCCGGTTCCGGCACGCGGTGAGCGTCCAGCGGGAGCGGATGAACCGCACCCACGGCTACTGGGTGGCGGCCTCCGACCCGGACGCGGCCTTCCACGCGGTCACCGGGACCGCGCCCCGGCGCGGTCCGGGGGCGCTACGGCGGGCGGCACTGCTCAGTGACGGCGCGTCCAGCGCGGTGGAGCAGTTCGCGCTGACCGACTGGGCCGGTCTGCTGGACCTGCTGAGCGCCGACGGTCCGGGCGCGTTGATCGACCGGGTGCGGGACGCCGAGCGCGACCATCCCGATCGGCTGCGCCGACACAAGTCCACCGACGACGCTTCGGTGGTGTTCTGCGAGTTCGGGTAGGCGCTTTGGTCCACTGACACCCGGTCGGGTGACAACAGAGCGTGATGTGGAACACCCGGGCCGCCCGACCGGCCGGTACCGCTGTCCGGACCGCCAGTGGATGGCCAATGGGGTGGACTTCGGCCGATGAGCGCGGCAGACTGCGGCACGTGGCGGGTGCGGTCCGGCTGGAGCCGGTGGACGAACGGAACCTGGAGCCGTTGCTCTCCGTAGCGGCTGCGGAGGCGGAGCCGGGTGATGTGATGCCCCCGGTCGAGGCGCCCGCCGGCTGGTCGCTCGCCCGTCGCGAGGCGTTCCGCGAATTCCACCGGGCAAGCTTCGGCGGGCTGGACGGCCCGACCGGTTCGCAGATGTACGCCATCCTCGTCGGCGGCGAGGTGATGGGCATGGTCCGGATGACGCGCTGTGACGAGCCGCGCACGGTGGAGGCCGGGATGTGGCTCGGCCGGTCGGCGCGCGGGCAGGGAATCGGCGCGGCCGCCCTGCGGGAGCTGCTGAATGCCGCCGCTCGGGCGGGCATGCGGGCCGTGGTGGCCGAGACGACACCGGACAATATCGGCGCGGTCGCCGTGTTGCAGAAGTGTGGCGCGAAACTGCGCGAGGACGGCGGCAAGGTGCGCGCCGAAATCTGCCTCGATTCGACGCCGCCCGCTCTCTGAAGACTGTTTGGGCTTTTTTCCTCTCCTCGCAATCTCCCTGCTCATGACCGACTGAAAGTCCGGTCTGGGTATTCCGGTGCCGCATTTCCGGATCTCTTTTGGCGGCGTTCGACGAACATTGTCGTAGCGGTTTCGACATGACGTCGTCGGGTACTGCCGCCCGGGTCCGCAGAGGTGGACGCCTGATTGAAGGCACGGTTCGCGCTATTCCCCGGTACCCCTTCTTTGGTCCCGACCGGGCAGGCGTCCGGACCCTCCGGGAGCGAAGGAGACCTGATGAAGAACGGAACACGAATTGGTCTGGCGGTGAGCTTCGGCTACCTGCTGGGCCGTCGCCGCAAATTGCGTACCGCGCTCACCCTGGCCGCTGCGGTTGCCGCTGGCCGGGCCAGCCGGGACCCGGGCGGGCTGCTGAAGCGGGGCAGCGCGGCGCTTCAGTCGTCCCCCCAACTGAGCAACCTGAGCCGGCTCGGTGTGCCGTTGGTCAACGCCGGCCGGGCGGCCGCGACTGCGGCGGCCGGCAGCGGCGTCGACGCGCTCACGGGTCGCCTGCGCGGCTCCGCTGATGCCCTGCGTCGGCGCTCCGGCGACCAGCGCGGCGACGACAAGGGCCGCGACGCGGCGAACGACGGGAACGCGACGAACGATCAGGACGCGACGAACGACCAGGACAGCACGGCGGCCGGGCAGCGGCGGGGGAGGTGACCATGGCGGGGAACACCAACGTGGGCGGCCTAGGCGACAAGCTCCGTGGCCAGTTGGCCGACGAGGTGCGCAACCTCGCCGGAGCGATCGGCGATCGTGCGGTGAGCGTGGTGACCGAGCGGATCACCGGCGCGACCGGCCGCCTCAGCGAGTACGCGCGCCAGGGCGGGGGCCCCGGTCTGATCGCCGCCGCCACCGGCGCACAGAAGTTGGCTGAGGGCGGGTCGCCGGTGAAAGCGATGCTGCACGCCGGGGTGGCCGGCGGTAAGGAGAAGGTGATGTCAGCTCTCGGCCGCACGGGCGGCGGTAAGGGCGGCGGCAAGAAGAAGAAGGTCACCAACATCGTCGAGACGATCGAGGTCGGTGTGCCGGTACGGGCCGCGTACAACCAGTGGACGCAGTTCGGCGACTTCCCGAGCTTCATGAAGAAGGTCGAGAACGTCGACACCGACTCGGACGAGAAGCTGACCTGGAAGGCGCAGGTCTTCTGGTCGCATCGGACGTGGGAGTCGACAATCGTCCGTCAGGTGCCGGACAAGCTCATCCACTGGCGGTCGAAGGGCGAGAAGGGCTCGGTCGACGGCACCGTCAGCTTCCACGAGGTCACCCCGGACCTGACCCGCATCCTGGTGGTGCTGGAGTACCACCCGCAGGGGCTCTTCGAGCACACCGGCAACCTGTGGCGCGCCCAGGGTCGGCGGGTGCGGCTGGAGTTGAAGCACTTCGTCCGGCATGTCATGACCGAGGTGGTGCTCGACCCGGACCAGGTCGAGGGCTGGCGCGGCGAGATCCGTGACTCCCAGGTGGTCAAGGACCACGAGACCGGCCTGCGCGAGGAGCGGGAGCAACGCGAGCGGGGACAGGAGCAGCGAGGCGGGGCGCCGGCCGGCACCGAGGACGACGAGTTCGCCGAGGACGAGCCGGCCGAGGAGGAACCGCGCCGCCGGCCCGGCGGGCGACTGCGCCAGCGTCCGCGACGGCGACCGGTCGAGCCGGAGTACGAGGAGGAGTACGAGGCATCCGAGGACGGCTACGACGAGGGGTACGCGGACGAACCCGACGAGGAGCCTCCGCCGCCGCCCCGACGTCGTGCGCCGGAGCGGGCCCGCCGGCCTCAGCCCCGGGAGGAGCCGCAACGACCTCGTCCGCCTGTCCGACGTGGACCCGAGCCGCCGCGCCGGCCCGTGGTGCGCCGCCGCCGCGAGGAGGACGAGTGACGCTGGCCGCCGGCGATGCCGCCGCCGGCGGAGCCCTGGAACGCGTGGGCTCCGCCGGCGGGCTCGCCGACGTGGTGGAGACGGTGCTCGACAAGGGTGTGGTGATCGACGCGCAGGTGACGGTCGGGGTCGTCGGCATCCCCCTGGTGGAGATCAACGCCCGGGTGGTGGTGGCGAGCATCGAGACGTACCTACGGTTCGCCGAGGCAGTTGACCGTCTGGACCTCGCCCCGGCCGAGGGCGAGGGGCTGGCCGGTCTCGTCGGTGGTGTGACCGGCGCGGTCCGGGACGTCACCGGGTCGGTCCGAGACGTCACCGGCGCGGTCGGCGACGCCACCGGCAACGTGCGGGACCTCGGGAGGGGTTGACATGGCAGGGGAGACGGGACTCTTCCTCTACGGGCTGGTGCCGGCGGACGTGGAGGCGACGCCCGACGCCGACGGGGTCGGCGAGCCGCCCGGCGAGGTGACTGTGGTCCGGCACGGCGACCTCGGGGCCCTGGTCAGCGAGGTGCCGTTGGACACGCCGCTGGGCCGGTCGGCCGACCTTCGGGCGTACCAGGAACTGCTCGACGGGACAGCGGTCGTTGCGCCGGTCCTGCCGGTGCGGTTCGGCACCGTGGTCACCGGCCCGGACGCGGTGCTCGACCTGCTGCGACCACACCACGACCGGTTCGCCGCCGCGCTCGCCGAGTTGGAGGGCACTGTGCAGTACGTCGTGCAGGGCCGTTTCGAGGAGCCGGCGTTGCTGCGCGCCATCCTCGACGAGAACCCGGCCGCCGCCCGGCTCGCCGAGCAGGTGCGTGGCCGGACCGAGGCGGCCAGCCGCGAGCCCCGGATCCGGCTCGGGGAGCTGATCAGCCAGGCGGTGGAGCTGCGCCGCGAGGCGGAGAACCGACGGCTGCTCGACACGACGGCCGAGTACGTCGTCTCTACGCAGCTGCGCCCGCCCAACCACGAGATGGACGCGGCCCACGTGGCACTTCTGGTGGACAGCAACAAGGAGGACGCCCTGGTCGACGTGCTGGAGGAGTACGCGCAGGATCGCCGGGGCCTGCTGCGGATGCGGCTGCTCGGGCCGCTCGCCCCGTACGACTTCGTCGACGCGCACCAGCTGGCGGGCTGACCGATGGACCTGCTCTGGGCGCTGCTGACCTTGCCGTACGCGCCGGTGCGCGGGCTGACCGCGGTGGTCGGGGTGGTGGCCCGGGAAGCGGAGGCGCGACAGCGGAACCCGGTGAACATCCGGCGCGAGCTGGAGGCGTTGGACGCGGCGGCGGCAGCCGGTGAGCTCAGTGCCGAGGAACGCGACCGGGCCGAGCAGCGGGTGCTGGACCGGCTCACCGGGGGTGCGGGCCAGGCCGGTGAGCGGCCACGTCCGCGCCGGCAGCGCCCGGCCCGCCAGGAAGGAGTGCGCCATGACCGACGGCGACCGCGCCCGGCGACGTGATCCGACCGTCGACGGTTACTCCGACGAGGAGTACGTCGAGCCGGTGTCGGCGGCCGAGGCTGCCCGGGCGGGGCTGCGGCAACTCGTCGAGCTGACCGGTCGCGAGCCTTCGGTGACCACGTCGCTGGAGGCCACCGAGGACGGCTGGCTGGTCGGGGTGGAGGTGGTGGAGGCACGCCGGATCCCCAACTCCATCGACCTGCTCGGCCTGTACGAGGTGGAGCTGGACGTCGAGGGGAACCTGCTCGGTTATCGGCGGCTGCGGCGCTACCAGCGCGGGAAGAGTGAGGTGGATTGAGATGACCGCTGCGCAGCCGCCGCCGGTGGTGCAGAACTCCGGCCAGGTCCTGCCCGCCGGCCATGAGCCGGCGAACCTGGGCGACATCCTGGAGCGGGTGCTCGACCGGGGCATCGTGATCGCCGGGGACATCCGGGTGAGCCTGCTCGACATCGAGCTGCTGACGTTGAAGCTGCGACTGGTCATCGCCTCGGTCGACACCGCACGTCAGATCGGCATCGACTGGTGGGAGCACGACCCGTGGCTCAGCTCGCGGGCCCGTCCGCCGGTGGAGTTGGAACCGCGTGACCCGGCGCAGGTTGAGGTGGAGCGACGGTCCCGGGCGCTACGTCGCGACGCCGAAGTGGAGGAGTGGGATGGGTTCGACGGCTGAGGTGACCACCCAACGGCCTGCCCCGGTTGCCGGGGCCTGGCTGCACGGCGTGGTTCGGAACATCGAGCCGGCGGCGTTGGCGATGATCGTCGGGATGGACGGTGGCCCGGTCCGCGCGGTGCCCGCCGCTGGGCTGATCGCCGTGGTCAGCGCCGCGCCGCTGAACGAGTACGGCGAGGACTCGCTGCGCCGCAACCTGGAGGACCTGGTCTGGTTGGAGCGCGCGGCTCGGGCGCACCATGCCGTGGTCGAGACGTTGGCTCGCCGGGGGCCGGTGGCACCGGCCCGGCTCGCCACAGTGCACAGCGGCGACGACGGGGTGGCCGCCTCTCTCGCCGCCCGGCGCGCCGAACTGGTCGCCACCCTGGACCGGCTGACCGGGCGCGGCGAGTGGGGCGTGAAGGGTTACCTGGTGCCGGGTGCCGCCAGCGTGAACGCCGAAGCGGCGAGCGCCGGCGGGGTGGGGACGGCGTACCTGCGTCGCAGACGTGCCCAGTTGACCGCCCGGGAGGAACACCAGCAGGTCGCGAGCGCCGCCGCGGACGCGGTGCACGCCGCCCTCTGCGACGTTGCCGTGGCGGGCCGCCGGCACGCCCCACAGGACCGGAGGCTCTCGGGTGCGCCCACGCCGATGGTGCTCAACGGGGCGTACCTGGTCGATGTCACGGAGTTGTCCCGCTTTACCGACCTGCTCGGACAGCTGGGTGGCCGGCACCCGGGGGTTCGGCTGGAGTTGACCGGCCCGTGGCCGGCGTACTCCTTCGTGGCGGATCGGCCGGATCCCGACGGCGCCGTCGGGGAGTCGCGGTGACCGCCGTCCTCGCGCCGAACAGCGCGGACGATTCGCTGGCCTACCGGCCGGTTGCCCTCGTCGACCTGCTCGACCGGGTGCTCGCCACCGGGGTGGTGATCAGCGGTGACATCACGCTGTCCATCGCCGACGTCGACCTGGTCCGGATCTCGCTGCGCGCGTTGGTCGCCTCGGTCGGCGCGCTGGCCTCGCCGGAGAACACCGGATGACCGGACGGGACGAGGCCGCGGAGCTGGCCGCTGCACTGGGCGCCCAGTCGTGGCTGCCACCCCGGGTCACCCCGCTGGACCGTCGGATCGCGGTGGACCGTGACTCGGTCGAGCGAGGCCTGGCCAGCCTGGTGCTCACCGTCGTCGAGCTGCTGCGGCAACTGATGGAACGACAGGCCCTACGCCGGGTCGATCTTGGTGACCTCTCCGAGGAGCAGGTCGAGCGCATCGGGGTGACGCTGATGGCGCTGGAGGAGCAGATGACGGGGCTGCGCGAGCACTTCGGCCTGGCTCCGGAGGACCTGAACGTGGACCTCGGCCCACTTGGCCCGCTGCTCCCGACCGACTGACCGTGCCCGCACCGGCCAGCCGGCGGCAACCCCTACGAGGGGTCGCCGCCGACCGCCTGGGTCAGGCCGGCAGCCGAACGATGTCGTAGTCGGTGCTCGGCGTCGACTCCACGTCGAACCGGCCGTTGACCACGTACAACGCCGAGCCGAGCAGGTCGCCGGTGGCCGGCGAACGCAGCTGCGGGCCGGTGATCTCCCGCTGCACCACCCCGGCGGTGTAGCCGGCGTTCATCCGGACCACCGCGATGACGTTGGTCAGGTTCCGGATCACATAGAGAGTGCGACCGCGCAGCACCAGCCCGTCGGCCCGTTCCACCGAGTAGCCCCCGAGGTCGACGAGGCGACTGCCGCCGGTACGCGGGTCGACGCGTACGAGCTGACCGGTCAGCATCTGCGCGACCAGCAGATCGCCGTCCGGCAGTGCCACGATCCCGTTGTGGTAGACGTCCGGAGTGGCGGCCGGACCGCTGAGCTGCAGCACCCGGAAGGCGGTGGGGGCCGGAAGGCGACCACCCGGGCCAAGGGGCACCACGTACAGCACCTGCCGCGCGGAGTCGGTGAAGTAGACCGCTCGCTGGGTGATCACGAGGTCGTTGACGTAGCTGCCCGGGACATCGGTGAACTGGTAGTGGGCCAGCTTGGTGCCGGTCTCCGCGTCGTACACGCTCGCGCCCCCGCCGGAGAAGTCGGCGGTCCAGAGCCGGCCCTGCGGGTCGAGCTTGAGGCCCGCCTTGTCGGTGCCGGGTGTGCCGGGGATCAGCACCGAGCCGCGTCCGGTGCGTAAGTCACCCCGCCACACGGCACCGTCAAGAATGGATCCCACGAACACTGTGGTGCCACGACCGATCGTCAGTCCTTCCGGAGTGAACCCGTTCGGCAGCGCGATCCGGGCGGGGAACGGCTTCGCCGGATGAGCCGCCGCCGGTGCGCCGACCGAGACCACCGTCGCCGCCGCCACGAGGGGGACGATGAGAAGAGAGAGCAGCTTGCGCAAGGAACACCACCTGACGTCGCAGTGGATAACTCCACTGAGGAATGTGACGCCTTAGGAACGCCCTGGGCGCGACGAAAGGTTGTCCTGTTCTGATCACTCCCGGCCGGCGGCGTACGCGGCCAGGCCGGCGACCTGGGCCGGGTCCAGCGACGGTCGTACCCGGGCCCGTGCGGTCGACACGTGCTCGGCGGTGACCGTGGCGGCGGCGAGCGACTCCCGCATCGCGGCCAGCGCCGCCTCGCGGATCAGCGCCGCGCAGTCCGCGGCGGAGAAGCCGGTCAGCTCGTCGCCGAGGGCCGGCAGGTCGACGTCCGGTGCCAGCGGCACCTGCCGGGACGCGGCCCGCAGGATCTCCGCGCGGGCGGGACCGTCCGGCGGCGGCACGTAGACCAGCCGTTCCAACCGGCCCGGCCGAAGCAGCGCCGGGTCGACCAGGTCCGGCCGGTTCGTCGCACCGACCACCACCACGTTGCGCAGCGTCTCCACCCCGTCCAGCTCGGTGAGCAGGGCGGCGACCACCCGGTCCGTGGTGCCCCCGTCGGTGGCCTGGCCGCGGACCGGTGCCAGCGCGTCCACCTCGTCCAGGAAGATCAGCGTGGGGGCCGCCTCCCGGGCCCGACGGAACAGCTCGCGGACCGCGCGTTCGCTCTCACCGACCCACTTGGAGAGCAGTTCGGCCCCCTTGACCGACAGCACGTTGGCCCGCCCCGAGCCGGCCAGTGCGGTGACCAGGTAGGTCTTGCCGCAGCCCGGCGGCCCGTAGAGCAGCACGCCGCGCGGCGGCTGCACGCCGAGGCGGGCGAAGGTGTCCGGGTAGGTCAGCGGCCACAGCACCGACTCGGTCAGCGTCTGCTTGACCTCGTCCAGGCCGCCCACGTCGTCAAGGGTCACCGAGGCCAGATCCAGGGTGGACGCCGCCATCGTGGTGGGCCGGACCACCTCCCGGGCGGCGGTGAAGTCGGCCATCGACACCGTCGGCGTCTCGGCGGACTTCTGCCGCAGCGCCGCGCGTACCCCGGCCTCCCGGACCAGCGCGGCCAGGTCCGCCGCGACGAACCCGGGGGTACGCGCGGCCACCTCGTCCAGCCGGACGTCGTCGGCCAGCGGCACCTGCCGGGTCAGCACTGTGAGCTGTTCGCGGCGCAGCGCCTGATCCGGGAGCGGGACGCTGATCCGCAGCGACAGCAGGTCGGGGGCGCGCAGTGCCGGGTCGACCGCCTCCGGCCGGCCGGTGGTGCAGACCACGGCGACGCCGGCGCGGATGCTCTCCGCGAGGACCTGACGGAACACCGTCGCCACCGGAGGGGGATCGTCCGCGGGGGCGAGCGCCTCGACGTCGGTGACCAGCAGTACCGCCGGCCCTTCGGCCCGAGCCGCCGATGCCGCGACGCGCAACCGCTCGGCGGCGGCCTGACTGGCCAACGCGGCCACCTCCGGCGCCCAGAGCGGGTGGACGCGGGCACCGACCCGGGCGGCCACGGCCCGGACCAGCGCCGACTTCCCGGATCCCGCCGGACCGACGAGCAACACCCCCAACGAGATGGTGGTGCCGAGCCGGCCCAGCACCTCCCGGTGGTGGAAGCCGAGGTCCAGCAGCTCGGTCAGCTCCTCGGCCTGGGCCCGCAGCCCGGGCAGCTCGTCCACGTCGGGCGCGTCCTCAGCCGCAACGGCGTCGGCGCTCGTACCCGGTCGGGTCGACGCGGCACCGACCGGGGCGGGCCCGCCGTGGGTCGTCGCACCGTGCTCCCAGGCGACCGATGTGCCCATGGTGACCAGCGCGCCGGCCGCCGGCTCGACAGTGACCACGCTGAGCAGCGTGCTGGTCCAGGCGAAGCCGACGGTGTTGGCGAGGCTGCGTCGCGCCGCCTCGACCAGGCTGCGGACCGAGGCGTCCGGCAGCACGTCCTGCGGCAGCAGCGACACGTCGTCCCCGGCGGTGAGCACCTTGCCCAGCAGGGCGAGCCGGAGCATCTCCGGGCTGACCGCCGCGACGACCCCCACCGGCCCGGCCAGGACGACCCGGCTCGCCGAGACCAACGGCACCGGGCTCACCCGCACCTGACCGCCGTCGCGCAGACCCAGGTTGCCCAACGTCAGGTCGTCGGCGTACAGCAGGGCGCTGCTCGCGCCCGGCCCGGCCGCCACCGCGATCCCGGCCGTCTCCCGGCGGCCGACAAGGCGGACCGGGTCGCCGGGGCGCAGCCCCAGCGCTGTCAGTGCCTCCGGGTGCAGGCGCACGATGCCCCGTCGGGCGTCCAGCGCCGCCGGCCGCAGGCTCGCCGTCAAGGTCAGGTCGGGTTGCGCCACTGCCCGACCGTAGCCGCCGGCAGCCAGCCCCGCCGGTCAGCGCCGCGGATCCAGCTCGTCCAACAGCGTCGGGTCGCGTCGGATCAGCTCGGCCAACCGGGCCGCCGGGTCCGGGGCCAACCCGTCCGGACCGGGTGCCCAGGCGGGCACCGTCCGGCCGGAGAGCGGCCAGGCTGGCGGGGGTTCCACCGGCGTCGGCGGGGGAACCGGTCCGACCGTGACGGCAGGCCCGTTCCAGGAGACCCGCATCGGGTACGTCCGCCCGGCGTGTTCCACCTGCACGGTCACCGCCAGCCCGGGGTACGCCCCGACGACCTGGCGGATCGCCTCGGCCACCTCCTCGACCGGCCCCCATCCGGCCACCTCGCTCGGGGCCTCCACCCCCGCGTGGCGGCCCGACCGGGCGTTGCGGGTGTCACCGCCGAGGCCGGGCGGGCTCGACGGTGCTGTGGTGTCGTCACGGTCGGCGGCCCGACGGCGCGACGCCTCCTCACGTCGGGCCAGCCGGGCCAGCGTCTCGTCCAGGTCGCCCCTCACCAGATCACCTCTTCCCGCCATGGCCGGAGCTGGTCGGCTCAGGCCCTCCTGTCCCGGGTGGCGCGGTCCAGCGCGCGGTCCAGGACGACCAGTAGCGCGTCCCGCACCGAGAGCCGGTCGCGGGCATCGAACTGCACCAGGGGTACATGATCACCGATTGCCAGTGCCCAGCGGATCTCGCCGAGTTCCAGGGCCAGTCGCCCGTCGAAGGCGTTGACCCCGACGACGAACGGCAGCCCGGCCCGCTCGAAGAAGTCGATGGCCGGGAAGCAGTCGTCCAGCCGGGCGCTGTCCACCACCACCAGCGCGCCGAGCGCTCCCCGGGCCAGGTCGTCCCACATGAAGCCGAACCGGGTCTGCCCCGGCGTGCCGAACAGGTAGAGCTTCAGGCTGCGGTCGATCGTCACGCAGCCGAAATCCATCGCCACAGTGGTGGTGGTCTTGGTGGACCGGGCACCCGGGTCGTCCACGCCGATCCCGGCGGTGGTCATCTCGGCCTCGGTGGTCAGGGGCGCGATCTCGGAGATCGCACCCACTGTGGTGGTCTTGCCCACCCCGAACCCACCGGCCACCAGGATCTTGACCGGGATCGGCGGTGCGGCCGGCTTACCGGTCGGAGGGATCGACCCCGCATCGGACGAGGGCCGGTACGGAGGCGGTGCGGTCGCGGGCGGGCTCGCCCGCCCGACTATCGGCCCGGTGCCCGGGGACATGCCGTAACGGGCGGCGGCGCTGTTCGCGGCGACCCCGCCGAGCGGGGCGACCGGCCATTCAGGAGATCGCACGGAGTCCATCAATCACTCGCAGGATGAGATCGGGGTCGACAGCGTCGTCGGTGTCGGTCACGTGCACGTCCAGGTGCCCGGCGGCGCGTAGGTCGCCGACCAGGACCCGCGTCACGCCGAAGTGCAGTCGGGCGCGTGCCGAGATCTCGGCCACCGAGATCGGCTCGGCGCAGAGCGCGATGATCGTCTGAAGTTCCGGTGCCAGCAGGGCGCCGGGTGGGCCGGCCCACCAGCCGCTGTCCACGCGGACGGTCACCTGGGTCTCCAGACCGATCGCCGGGTCGGCACCCGAAACCCGCCCGGAGGTGAGCACGAACGGACGGGGACCGGCCGGTTGGTCCCCGTCCGGATCCGGCTCGGACAGCGCCGGTGTCGCCGCCGCGCCCACCCCGGTCGGGGGTGACGTGCGCAGGTACGGGCGGATCCGAACCCTCGGGTCCGGATCCGGATCCTCGCCGGCGACGTCGGGGGTCACTGCTGAACGGCGTTCTTCAACTCGACGATCAGTCGCGGGGTCAGGGCGCCACCGGCCCGTCCGGCGAAGAGCGTCATCTCGTACGCGACGGTGCCCAGGTTCGCCGAACGGTCGGCGACCACCCCGAGCACGGAACCGCTGCTGATCGCGCTGATCAGCAGGTAGCCGTCGGCCATGTCGACGATCACCCGGTTCAGGCCGCCGAGGGCGTACCAACTGGCGGCCCCACCGGCGAGGCTGGTCATTCCGGACACGACGGCGGCCAACCGCTCCGCGTTGGACCGATCCTTGATCGCCGACATGGCCATCAGCAGACCGTCCGAGGAGACCGCGATCGCCTCCAGGACCCCGGCGGTGCTGGAGGTGAACGAGTCCAGCAGCCAGTTGAACGTACGGGCCTCCGGGCTGAGATCCCCATTGGCGCTGGGCTGACTCTGGTCGACATTGTCGTGCAGGAAGGGGCTGGTCACCGTGATGATCCTTCTTCGTTCCGGTGGTCGGGGCTGACTTCGCGGAGAGCGCGGGCGACGCCCGCCTCGAACTCGCTGATGAGGTCGCGGACCTCGGCCGGGTCACCGAGGTGGGTGCTGGGCGGTTGGCAGACCGGGATGGCGGTGAGGTTCGCTCCCGGCACCCGTCGGCTCAACCGGGGCCGCTCCGGTGCGGCATCGGTCGAGCCACCACCACGCGGCACCGTGGGGCCGGCGCCTCCCGGGGTGCTGGGCAGGTCGACGGTCGTGCCCAAGTCCACCACGGCCGCCCCGGCGCTGGCCGTCGGGTCGCTGGCCGTCCGCGTCGACGCGCCGTCGAGGCCCGGCGCCACGTGCAGCTCGGCGCGGCGTACACCGGCTTGGAAGGCCTCCACCAGCGCGCGGGCAGCGGCGGGGTCTGCGCCGGTGGCGTCCACCGGCCGGGTCGTCGGGGCGGTGGCGTGCAGCGTGGCCCCGGGAACCCGCTGCCGTACCCGTGGCCCGCCCGGCTTGCCCACCGGTTCGGGACTCTGGGGTTCGGGAACGGTCTCCTCCGGCTGGCCCCGACCGAACGCGTTCCATGACGGGCCGGCGTCCAGGCTGAGGGTGGCCCGGCTCAGCAGGTCCGAGTCGAAGCGGGCCGGCACGGCGACGGCCACCGCGCTGGGCCGCGCTTCCCGCTCGGGGTTGGGCGTGGCCGTCGTACGCCGGTCCCGATCCGGCACCGCGGCGCGGGCAACGGTGGCCCCGGCGCGGTCGGCGCGGCGCAGCACCAGCGACGTCGACGGGATCTCCAGCTGTGCGGTCACCCCTCCGCCGCCGGTGGCGGCCAGGGCGACCTGCCAGCCGTGCCGACGGGCCAACCGGCCCACCACGAAGAGACCGAGCACCTCGGTCGGGGCCAGGTCGAGCCGTTCCCGGCGGGTGAGCCGGGCGTTCTCCTCAGCCAGGCGTTGCTCGCTCATGCCGATGCCGTGGTCCACCACGGTGATCCGCGCGCCGAGGCCGGACGTCTCGGCGGCCACCAGCACCCGGGTGTGCGGCGGGGAGAAGACTGTGGCGTTCTCCATCAGCTCGGCCAGCGCCAGGACGAGGTCACCGACCACCGCCGGCGCGGCCGAGACGCCCGCCGGCACCTGCACCTCCACCCGGGTGTAGTCCTCGATCTCACCGAGTGCCAACCGGACCACGTCGGCCAGCGGCACCGGCGCGGTGTGCGCGTCGGCCCCGGCCGAGCCGGAGAGCACCACAAGGCTGCCGGCGTTGCGCCGCAACCGGCTGGAGATGTGGTCGAGTCGGTACAGGTGCTCCAGGCGGCCCGGGTCGGCCTCCTGCTGCTCCAGCCGGTCGATCAACGCGATCTGCCGACCCACCAGGTTCTGGGTACGTCGTCCGACGTGGCCGAACATCTGCGCCACGTTGCGTCGGCCGGCGACCTGCCGCTCGACCAGTTGCGCCGCGGTGTTCTGCACCCGGTCGAAGGCCCGCGCCAGGTCGCCGATCTCGTCGTTGGCGCGGATGTCCACCGGCTCCAGCCGGACCGCTTGAGGTCTCTCCGCCTCGTCGTCGGTGACCCGGACCAGCTCCGCCTCCGCGACCCGGGCGACCCGGTCGGCTGAGCGGGTGAGTCGGGTCAGCGGTCGGGCCACCGTCCGCGCCACCGCCACGCTGAGCAGCACCACCAGCGTCAGGATCAACGCCGCCGCGGCGCCGACCAGGTACGCGGCGGTCAGCGCGCGCCGCTGCTCGGCCGTCACCTCGGCGAGCACGTCGGCGACAAGCTTCTTCTCGACGAACTGACCGAGCCGGATCATCGTGCGGACGGCCGGGAAGAGCGCCTCCAGCGGCACGTCGCGGACTGCGGCGGCCGGATCCCGGGCGCTCCTGACCAGGAAGTCCGGGCTGGTACGCGCGGCCACGGCGGCGTCGTTGAGCTGGGCCACAGTGAGCTGCTCGGGCGTGATCAGGCTGCGGAAGCGCGAGTTGTCGACCATGAGCGCGGCGATGCACGCCACGTACCCGGCGGTGGTGTCCGGGGTGCCGATCGCCTTGACCAGCAGGCTCAGGGTGGCGCAGGTGCCCAGGCCCTCGTCGGCGCGGAGCAGCCCGTCGAGGGCGAGCACCTGACGGCCCGGCAACGTGTCGGTGTCCACGCCGACCACCAGCCGCAGCGACTCGATGATCCCCTTGTTGACCGGGCCGAACGCGTCCATCACCTGACCCGGGTTGGCGGCCCGGGCCAGGACGGCAGTGCGCAGGTCGATGAGGCCGGACACGCCGTCGAGGGCGCTGTCGACCTGGTCGGTCAGCGCGTCGCTCCGCGCCGCCCGGAGGTCGGCCACCCGGTCGTCCACGTCGGCGGACTTACGGACCAGCTCACTGCGTTCGACCCGGCCGAGCAGGAAACCGACGGAGAGGATGCGTTCCTGCTGGAGGTCCTGGACCAGGCTGCCGACCCGGCTGGCGAGCCGGACCCGTTCGGCGGTGTCGCCGGCCCGCTGTGCCGCGGCGACCCGGTCGAGCATCACCGGCACGGCCAGGCCGACCATGCTGAGCAGCGGAATCACCACGAGCAGCGCGAGCTTGCCGCGGATCCGGAGCCTACCGAGCAGCATCGAACGCCCCCCACTGTGCGGTCTCCGGGTCACGGGCCGCGCCGACCGGTTGCAGCGCACGCGGCTCGTCAGCTGGCGGCTGCCACGGGTCGCGGTGTGGCGGGGTGTCGGGAGTCTCCGTGTGGGTCGCGGCCAGGGCGGCCCGACGCTGGGCCCGGCGAGCTGCGGCGACCAGCAACGCGGCGAGCCAACTCAGCAACAGGACGGCGACGACACCCGCCCCGGCGGTCAGCCAGCGGTCCCGGTTGAGCCGGTCGATGCGCTCGGCCAGCACCGCGTCCAGTTCGGTGAGGATGACCGGCTGAAGTTGGCGGGCCGAGCGGTGCGAGTTGAGCGCTGCGGCACTCAACTGGCCCGGGTTGACCACGCCGGTTTCCTTGCCCGGCACGGAGTACGCGGCAAGCGCCTCCACCGAACGCTGGTAGGTGTCCAGCGGGGTCAGCACGTTGGCACCGAGGTCGGTGCTCTCCGAACCGTCCACGGCCGAGCGAAGGTTGTCGACGAGATCGGCGGCGGGGGCCAGGGCGGACACCCGCAGGCCGGTCAGCTCCAGCAGGCCGCGCGGTTGGTCGGCGGCCGGCCGGCGGGATACCAGCGTGGCGAGGTCGGCCAGCCGGCCGGCGGCCACCACCGCCTCGGGCAGTTCCTGGCCGGCGCTGTCCTGGAGGAAAAAGGAGTCGGCCTCGGGGTCGCGGACCAGCCCGGAGCTCTCCCGGACCTTCCGGTGCAGGGCCAGCAGCAGGTCGGAGACCTCGCCGTAAGCGGTGTAGGCGGCCTCGGGGTCGGATGCGCTTCGCCCGCGCAGCGCCTCCAGCTTGGCCCGTACGCCGGCCCAGCGTTCCTGGCTGAGCAGTTCCCCGCCGATGCGGGCGTCCACCTCGGCGGCCTTCTCGACCGCCCCGTTCAACGCCTCCCGGGCGACGGGGCGACCGTTGACCGCGTTGGACTGGGCCTCCACGAGGGCGTCGGTGACCGCCGCCAGTGCGGTGAGGTACTGCACGCCGAGCCGTTCCCGGGCGGCGAGGTCCCGATCGTCGGTGACCTGCCGCCAGTTCGACGTGACGAGCAGGCCCAACGGTGCCAGCAGTGCTCCGATGAGCAGCAGGGGCAGTAGCCGGCCCAGCGTGGACGGCCGTCGACGGGCCCGCGGCGCGGGGACTGTCATGTGTGTCTCCTCCGGCGTGGGGCGCTGATCGGCGCGGCGTCGGGCTGGCCGACAAGTCCCGTGCACCGGACCGGAAAACTAATCGAACCCCCGCCTGGGCAGACCCAACTCGGTTAGTCAGGTTCGCGTCACTTCGAGCCATGTCACCATTTGTCCGCGTTACCGGCACGCTCTGTGTCAGCTGTGGGTGTGACATGGAGGGATCGAGGTGGATATCCGCGGAAGATCGGAATTCACGGGATCCGAACTCAACTCACTGTGCCGCGTCGATCGGTGCGCGCTCGCACCCCACTGCGCACCGATCGGGGCAACCGGACGGACGTACGGCGGATCTCAGCCAACGCTCAGGCTGCGGGCCGTACCGTGTGCCGCATGACATCGCCGTCGCCGGCCGCGTGGTTCCGGCGTGCCCTTCCCACCCGCCGCCGGGCGATCGCCGCCGCGGTGGTCGTCGTGCTGTTGGCCGCCGCCGTGACCTGGGCGGTGTGGCCACAGGGACCGGGCGTACGCACCGAGAGCGCGATGCTCACCGTCCGCTCCGGACCGTCCGGTAACCAACCGGTGAACCTGGACACCACCCTCTACCTGCCGGACGACGCCTCGTCCGGTCGGAAGGTGCCGGCGGTGCTGCTGGCGCACGGGTTCGGCGGCACGAAGGAGTCGGTGCGCTCCGACGCGGAGGAGTTCGCCGGGCGCGGCTACGCGGTGCTCACCTGGACCGCGCGGGGCTTCGGCCGCAGCGGCGGTGAGATCCACCTGGACAACCCGGACTACGAGGTACGCGACGCCGAGCGGCTGCTGGACTGGCTGGCCGCCCGGCCGGAGGTGCGCACCGACGCCGCCGGCGACCCGAAGGTCGGTGTGGTCGGCGGCTCGTACGGCGGTGGGTTGGCGTTGCTGCTGGCCGCCCAGGACCGTCGGGTTGACGCGATCGTGCCCATGATCACGTGGAACGACCTGTCCCGCGCGTTCCTGCCGGAGAGCACCGGCGGGGCGCCCACCGAGGGTGTGTTCAAGAAGGGCTGGGCCGGCCTCTTCTTCGGCGGGGGCGGCAACGTGGGCTCCGGCCCGGCCGGGCTCTCCGGCGCGACGGCCGCCCAGCCGCAGGGCGCACCGGCGTCGGCCGGCCCGCCCAGCCCCGGGCCGGGTGCCGGCCCCGGCACCGGTCCCGGTGGCGCTCCGGCCGGTGCCGCCGACCCGTCCTGCGGCCGGTTCGCCGCCGACGTCTGCGCCGCGTACCTCCGGATCGCCACCACCGGCCGCGCCGACGAGGCCGCCGTGGACCTGCTGCGCCGCTCCAGCCCAGCCGGTGTGCTGGACCGGATCAAGGCCCCCACCCTGTTGGTTCAGGGAGAGGCGGACACCCTCTTCCCGCTCGGTGAGGCGGACGCGAACGCGCGCGGCATCGCCGCCACCGGCACCCCGGTACGGGTCGCCTGGTTCACCGGCGGGCACGACGGTGGCAGTGGACCCCGTTCGGACTCCGACCGGGTGAAGTTCCTGACCGTCCAGTGGCTCGACCACTACGTCAAGGGCGAGGGCGACGCGCCCGGCGACGACTTCACCTGGTCGCGGATCGCCGGCTTCGACGCGCTCGACCGGGGTCTCGTCGCCACGGGTTTCCGCCGCGCCGACTACCCCGGCCTCACCGGCAACGCCCGCCGGGAGGTGGCGGTCGCCGGCCCCGCGCAGCCGATCGCGAACCCGCCGAACGGCAACCCGGCCGCCATCTCCTCGATCCCGTTCGCCGGCGGGCTCGCCTCGCTGCTGGACGGCGTGGCCGGTGACGTGCCCGGCCAGCACGCCCAGTTCGAGTCCACCCCGCTGACCGAGGCCGTGGACGTGGCCGGTGCGCCCACCGTCACAGTCCGGGCAGCGTCGCCGACCGGGGAGGCCGTGCTCTTCGTCAAGCTCTACGACGTCGACCCGGACGGGGCGGCCACCCTGCCGAACGGCCTGGTCGCCCCGATCCGGCTCACCGGCCTACCGCAGCAGGTGCAGGACGCCCGCCCGGTCACCGTGACGCTGCCCGGGATCGTCCGTCGGGTCGAGGCCGGGCACCGGCTGCGGCTGGTGGTGGCCACCTCCGACCAGGCGTACACCACGCCGGCCGCGCCGACCGTCTACACGGTGGCCGCGGACGGTGCGGTCAGCCTGCCCACGGTCAGCGGTGAGCCGATCCCCACCGCGGCGACGATCTGGCGCTGGGTGCTCGCCGGCCTGCTCGCCGCCATCGTGATCGGGCTCGTCGTGGTCGTCGCCCTGGTCCGCCGCCGGCACCGCCGCCAGGACCGGTCGGTGCACCCGGAGTACGCGGACACCCCGCTGGCAGTGCGCGCACTGCGCAAGGAGTACGCGGACGGCTTCGTCGCCGTGTCGAACGTGGACTTCGAGGTGCACCCCGGTCAGGTCGTGGGTCTGCTCGGGCCGAACGGTGCCGGCAAGACCACCACCCTGCGGGTGCTGATGGGGCTGACCCAGCCGACCGCCGGGGAGATCTACGTCTTCGGTCGCCGGCTGGTGCCCGGCTCGCCGGTGCTGTCCCGGATCGGGGCGCTGGTGGAGGGGCCGGGCTTCCTGCCGCACCTGTCGGGTCTGGACAACCTGAAGGCGTACTGGCGGGCCACCGGGCGGCCGTGGGAGGACGCACAGTTCGACGCGGCGCTGGAGATCGCCGGGTTGGGCGACTCGGTGCACCGGAGGATCAAGAACTACAGCCACGGGATGCGCCAGCGGCTCGCCATCGCCCAGGCCATGCTCGGTCTCCCCGAACTGCTGGTGTTGGACGAGCCGACCGACGGGCTGGACCCGCCGCAGATCGCCGAGATGCGCCGGGTGCTCCAGCGGTACGCCACGGACGGCCGGGCGGTGTTGGTCTCCAGTCACCTGCTGGCCGAGGTGGAGCAGACGTGCACGCACGCGGTGGTGGTGAACAAGGGCCGGATCGTGGCGTCCGGGCCGGTGGAGGAGATCGTGGGCGAGTCGCCGAGCGTGCTCTTCGACGTCACCGACCCGGCGGCGGCGCGGGCGGTGCTGGACCGGCTGCACGGGGTCCGCGTGTTGCCGGAGAGTGACGGCCAACTGGTGGTCGACACCAACGGCACGGCCCGCAGCGAGGTGGTGGCGGAGCTGGTGCGCGCCGGCATCGGGGTGGACCGGGTGGTGCCTCGGCGGCGCCTGGAGGACGCGTTCCTCGCCCTGGTGGGCGAGAACTCTCGGGGAAGCGGTGACCGGTGATGGTTGTTACTGACGCGGGTGAGGCCCGTGGCTACCGGCCGTCGGCCACCATGCCGTTCGTGGCGGAGTTCCGTCGGCAGGCGTCCCGGCGGCGGACCCAGTTGGCGCTCGGGTTCATGGTGTTGCTGCCGCTGATCATCCTGATCGCGTTCCAGTTCGACTCGGGCGGCGACGACGACAACGGTCGCAACGAGTTCGCCAGCCTGGTCGAGCTGGCCACCTCGGGCGGGCTCAACTTCACCCTGTTCTCGATCTTCGTGTCGGCGTCGTTCCTGCTGGTGGTGGTCGTCGCGCTGTTCTGCGGTGACACGGTGGCCAGTGAGGCGAGCTGGGGCAGCCTGCGGTATCTGCTGGCGATCCCGGTGCCCCGGGCGCGGTTGTTGACGGTGAAGCTGGTGGTCGCGCTCGCGTACTCGGGACTGGCCCTGCTGCTGTTGGCCGGCACCGCGTTGCTGGCCGGCACCCTGCGCTATGGCTGGTCGCCGCTGCGCAGCACTGTCGCCGCCGAGCTGGAACCCACCGAGGGGTTGCTCCGGTTGCTGGCCGTGCTGGGCTACCTGGCGGTCGTACTGCTGGTGGTGGCGGGCCTGGCGTTCCTGCTGTCGGTGATCACGGACGCCGCGCTGGGCGCTGTGGGTGGTGCGGTTCTGCTCTGGATCCTGTCCAGCATCCTGGACCAGATCACCGCCCTGGGAGCGCTGCGCGACTTCCTGCCCACCCACTTCAGCACCGCCTGGCTGGGTCTGCTGTCGACTCCGGTGCAGACCGACGATGTGGTGCGCGGCTGCATCTCGGCGATCAGCTACGCGACGCTGTTCTGGGGGTTGGCGTTCTGGCGCTTCACCCGCAAGGACATCACGTCGTAGCGGGTCGGCTCACAGCCGGCTGTCGGGCGGGCTCACCGACGACGGCACCGCGCTCGGCGCCGGCGGTGGGGCCGGCCGGGTCGGCACCGGCGTGGACGGGTCGGCCTTCTTCCAGGCGCTGACGCCGATCCGGCCGGTGTTGCCGAGATCGATCGGCCCGTCCGGGTCGACCTCGTCGGCCGGCTGCCCGGCGGCGGGTGCCACCGTCAGGAACTCGCCGTTGGTGGCCACCACTGTCGAGTCGGTGACCAGGTTGCGCCAGAGCACCACTGCGGTGGCCCGCTCCCCGGCGGCGAGGATGACCTGCCGGGGTGGCTGGTCGAAGCCTGAGGTGATCTCCTTGGCGCCGTTGACCACCCGCAGCATGATCGGCTCGCGCGCTTCGTCGAACACGTGCAGCACCGGGTACCCGTTGAGCTGGTAGGGGTGCTCGCCGCAGTTGACCAGCTCCAGGCCGAGGGCGCGCAGACCCATCGCGGCGTCCCCGCCGGTCGACCGGATCCGAACGCCGCTCGTCGGGCACTCGTCCGGCGTCTCGGTGCTGGCGGTCGGGCCTGCTTGCGCCCTCGAACCGGGGGGTGGCTGGCTCGGATCTCCGGACTGGCCGCGATGGTCGAGAGTGCAGCCGCCGAGCACGGAAGTCATCGCGACCGTCGCGGTGATGCGTCGCAGTGCTGCGGTGTCGCGGGAGATCATCCGTTGATCCTCGCCCACTTGCGCAGCACGTCGACGCCCGGCCCCGGCCTCGCCGGCTCTTCCTGCGCTGCCACGCGAGCTGGTGGGGGGACGTCTCCTGGTGCGCCTTTCGAGCTGAATCGTTTGCGACATCACCGGGGGAGGGCGCGGGCGTCCTCGTTCACACCGTTTTCACGAGGGATTATCCCACCAGCAAGGAACTTATGACTTTCGATGCATGCATGCCTCAGGATCGACGAGACCAATTCATACTCCTCGATGGAGGTGCCATGAACGTCTCTCGGCTCGGCGGGCCGACCCTGTCCCTGTTCCGCATCGTGATCGGCCTGCTGTTCACGTTGCACGGCCTGTCCTCGGTATTCGGGTTGTTCGGCGGCAACCCGATGACCGGCAAGGCGGTACCCCTCGGCACCTGGCCGGGCTGGTGGGCCGCCCTGATCCAACTGGTCTGCGGCGTACTGGTGCTGGTCGGGCTCTTCGCCCGACCCGCCGCGCTGCTCGCCTCCGGCTCGATGGCGTACGCCTACTTCGTGGTGCACCAGCCGAATGCTCTGCTGCCGCTGCACAACGGAGGCGAGCGGGCGGCGCTCTTCTGCTGGGCGTTCCTGCTGGTCGCGGCTCTCGGCCCGGGTGCCTGGGCACTCGACACGCTGCGCGCCCGGCGTCGCACCGACACTCCATCGGCATCGGCTTCGGCGGCCGAGCCCGACGCGGTGTCCGTCTGACCACACCCGAACCACGCGCCGTCGAAGCCTCGACGAGGCGGCTTCGGCGGCGCGTCCGGTCAGGGCCGGCCGATGCGCCCGGGCCCACTCCCGGTCGCCACTCCCGGTCGCGGCGTTACCTCTTCGCTGATGTCGTAGACGATTCAGCTCCAAAGCGAGCGTCGGTGGCAGGTCCCAGCCGAGGATGACGTGCCGCCGGCAGACCGGCTGGTGCCGCCACGCGGACTGCGGCCGTGGAGCGGGGGTGAGGCGGGGTCAGGCCGGCGGGCGCTGGGTGAGGACCGCGTCCAGCAGGCCGGGGTAGAGCTTGTCCAGCTCGTCCCGGCGGAGCCGGACCAGTCGGCTGGTGCCGGCGGCCCGGGTCCGGGTCAGCCCCGCCTCGCGCAGCACCTTGAGGTGGTGGCTACGGGTCGCCTTGGAGACGCCGAAGTCGAAACTGCCGCAGGCGGACTCGCCGCCCTCGGCGAGCGCCCGGACGATCTGTAGCCGCACGTCGTCGGCGAGTGCGGCCAGCACGCTGGTGACCGGTACGGCGGTCAGGTCGGGCTCGTGCGGCTCCATGTGACCAGTGTAACCCTTGTTCGACAACTATCGAACGACGCCCTATGGTCGGTGTCGTTGGTTCGACGATACTCGAACATTGGAGTTGCCGATGCGATCCCGCGCCACCGCGTACCCACTGGTCGCCGTGCTCGGCTGGGGCGTGATGTTCCCGATCCTGGCCAGCGCGCTCGACCGGGTCGACCCGCTCAACCTGACCACCGCGCGCTACCTGCTGGCCGCCGTCGTCCTGGTCGCCATCCTGCTGCTCCGCGAGGGTGCCGGAGCGCTCCGGCACGGTGGCCGGGCACTGGAGGTGGTGGTGCTCGGAGTGGTCGGCTTCGCCGGCTTCAACCTGCTCACCAACCTGGCGCTCGAACACGCCGCCCCGCAGCAGATCTCCCTCTTCGTGGCCACCACTCCGGTGATCACCCAGCTGGTCCGCTGGGCCCGCGACGGCGTACGCACGAAGCCGCTGCTGCTGGCCCTCTCCCTGGTGGCGCTCCTCGGCGTCGGTCTGGTGATCACGCGGGGCAGCCTGGCCGGGCTCGGCCAGTTCGGCCTCGGCGGGCTCATGATGATCGGCGCGGTGCTGGGCTGGGGCATCTACACCCACGGCGCCAGCCGGTTCGGCGAGTGGTCGCCGCTGCGCTTCACCACCCTGACCGCGCTCGCCGGCACGGCCGCGATGCTCGTCCTGAGCATCGGCGCCGACGCCGTCGGCTGGCAGCACGCGCCGGCCGCCGCCGACCTCGTGGCGGTCGCCCCGCAACTGGCGTACGCCGTGCTGGTGGGTGCCGTGATCGCGGTTCTGGCCTGGAACACCGGCGTGCAGCGACTCGGTGCCGCCAACGCCGCGCTGTTCATGAACCTGGTCCCGGTGACCACCTTCGCGGTGCAGATCGCCCGCGGCTACCGCCCGGAGCCCGTCGAACTGGTCGGGGCCGCCATCACGATCGCCGCCCTGATCGCCGCGAACCTCGCCGCCCGGCCCCGGTCCGCCGCACCGCCCCGGCCGAGCGCGGTGACGGATCCGATCGCGGTGACCGACCCGGTGGCGGTGAGCGCCCGCTGACCCAGTAGCTGGGATCTGCGGTAGCAACGACCGACAGCGTTGTCCTAGACTCGACGGCACAACTGAATACCTCATCCAGAGGGGCTGAGGGATACGGCCCGACGACGCCCCGGCAACCACCCTGCGCGCTCACCGCTGAGCGATCCGCGGGGCAGGTGCCAATTCCGTCCCCGCCGCACCGTGCGATGCGGGGAAAGATGAGAGGACTCTCGACATGACGTCGACGCTCGTCGCCTCCGGCATCGACACCTCTGCCAGCCCCGCCCGCGCCCTGGTCTGCCGTGCCTGTTCGGCCCGCTACCCGCTCGCCGCCCAGCACGCCTGTTACGAGTGTTTCGGCCCGCTGGAAGTCGACTACGACGCCGCCGCGCTGGCCACCGTCACCCGCGAGCAGATCGAGGCCGGCCCGAACAACATCTGGCGGTACGCCGCCCTGCTCCCCGCCGGTCAGGACCCGGCCAGCCGGGTCACCCTCGACCCGGGGCTGACCCCACTGGTGGCGGCCCCGCACCTCGCCGCCGAGCTGGGCATCACCGCGCCGCTCTGGGTCAAGGACGACAGCGCCAACCCCACCCACTCGTTCAAGGACCGGGTCGTCTCGGTAGCGCTCACCGCCGCCAAGGCGCTCGGCTTCAGCCGGTTCGCCTGCGCGTCGACCGGCAACCTGGCCAACTCGGTGGCCGCCCACGCCGCCCGCGCCGGGGTGCCCTCGGTGGTCTTCATCCCCAGCGACCTGGAGCAGGGCAAGGTCATCACCACCGCCGTCTACGGCGGCGAACTGGTCGCCATCGACGGCTCGTACGACGATGTCAACCGGCTCTGCGGCGAGCTGGTGGAGACCGACGAATTCGAGGACACCGCGTTCGTCAACGTGAACGTCCGGCCGTACTACGCGGAGGGCTCCAAGACCCTCGGCTACGAGGTGGCCGAGCAGCTCGGCTGGCGGATTCCGGCGCAGGTGGTCATCCCGATGGCCAGCGGCGAGCTGCTCACCAAGATTGACAAAGCGTTCTCCGAGCTGGTGGAGATCGGCCTGGTCGAGGCGCCCGCCGACGGCTGGAAGGTCTTCGGCGCGCAGTCCGCCGGCTGCAACCCGATCGCCGTCGCCCTGCACGCCGAGACCGACACGATCGTTCCGGTCAAGCCCACCGGCATCGCCAAGTCGCTCAACATCGGCGACCCGGCGGCCGGCCTCTACGCCCTGGAGGCGGTCCGCCGCACCGGCGGCTGGATGGAGTACGCCGACGACGACGAGATCCGCGCTGGCATTCGCGATCTGGCCCGTACCACCGGGGTCTTCGCCGAAACCGCGGGTGGGGTCACCGTGGCCGTGCTGCGCAAGCTGGTCGAGTCCGGTCGGCTCGACCCGACGGCCGAGACCGTCGTTTTCAACACCGGCGAGGGTCTGAAGACCATCGACGCGGTGGCCGGCCAGGTCGGGCCGACCCACCACATCAAGCCCTCGCTGCGCGCCGCCCGCGACGCCGGCCTCCTCGGCTGACGGGCTCGCTCGGACCGGGGCCGAGTCGATCAGTCGGTAACTGGGTTTTCGCTGTGAGTGTGGAAAACCCGCCGCTACGGACTTGACGACAGGAACCGGACGGCGCAAGATGCTCCGTGCGGGAGGGCATTTCGCCGAAGACTTTTGAAGTTCTTGCGACCCAACGCCGGAGGCGTTGTGCGAGTGTCCCTCCCGACCACGTTCGATCGGGCCAGCGAGTAATTCGCTGGCCCGATCGCTTTTGTACGGTGCAGGCTCACCGGCATGAGCATCACCATCGCGTCGTTCGACGGCGCCGACCGGACTTCCGTCGACGAGGCGTACCGGATCGGGGTGGCGGTCAACGACGCCGATCTGCCGGACCTACCGCCCTTCTGCCGGCGCCGCTTCGACGCGCTGTTCCACACGCCGTTGCCCGGCACCCGGACGCTCTGGGCACTGGCCCGACTGGACGGTGTCCCGGCCGGCTTCCTGCAACTGGACCTGCCGCAGCTCGACAACACCGACAACGCCACCGTCGAGCTGAAGGTGCGTCCGGAGCTGCGGCGCCGGGGCGTCGGTCGGGCACTGCACGAGTACGGCGTACGGCTGCTGCGCGAGCACGGCCGCAAGCGGGTCGTCGGGCTGACCGTCTCCGCGTTGCCCGACGGGCCGGCCCGGAACGTGGCGGGCGCTGCGTTCGCCGCGTCGACCGGAGCCCAGGCCGCGTTGGTCGAGGTGCGTCGCCGGCTGGAGATCGCCGAGATCGACCGGGTCGCGCTCCGCGCGGCACTCGTCGAGGCCCAGCCCCGTTCCGAGGGGTACCGATCGGTGTGCTGGCAGGGCGCCACCCCGGAGGAGTATCTGACGGACATCGCCTACCTTGACGGCCGGCTGATGATGGACGCGCCCCTTGGTGACATGCAGTGGGAGCCGGAGCAGGTGGACGCCGAGCGCATCCGCGGCACCGATCGGGCCCTGGAGGCCAAGGGCCGCCGGCGGTACCACCTCGGGATGCGACACGAGGCGTCCGGCCGGCTGGTCGCCTGGACGCTGCTGGAGGTTGGCGCCTCCGCCGACTGGCACGCGTTCCAGCAGATCACCATCGTCGACCCCGCACACCGTGGACACCGGCTCGGCCTCATCGCCAAGGCGGAGAACCTGCACCACCTGCTCACCCACGAGCCGGCGGTGCGGAGCATCGACACCATCAACGCCGCCAGCAACAGCTACATGGTGGCGATCAACGAACAGCTCGGCTTCCGCCCGGTGGACTCCTGGACCGACTGGCAGCTCACCCTCTGAGCCCTGGCCGGAGGCCTGCGGTTACCCGCTGCCGCCGCGAGCAACCCCGTGCCGTCGGCCATTGGCGCTTCTGCTCGGGAACTCGACTGCGGCATGAGCCGCTGTCGGGCATTCGCGCTACTGCTCGCGGACCGGACTCAGGCATGATGGCGGGCATGACGGAGACCCCGCATCCCCTGTACGACAGGCACGCCGACACCCTCAACCGTGCGCTGACCGCGATCACGGAGCGGGGCTACTGGTCCGCCTATCCCGAATCCCCCAGCCCCCGGGTGTACGGCGAGACCGCCGCCGCCGACGGTAAGGCCGCCTTCGAGGCGTACCTCGGCGGTGACTTCCCGCTCGACCAGCCCGGCTCCGGCGTTCGGGTCGCCACCGAGACGAGCCCTTTCGGCGTGGAGTTGGCGGTGCGTTACCCGCACGCCGGCCCCGGTGAGCTGGTGAGCGCCGCCTCCGCCGCGCTGCCGGCATGGCGCGACGCCGGCCCGCAGGCCCGGGTGGGCGTCTGCCTGGAGATCCTCGACCGGCTGCACAAGCACATCTTCGAGCTGGCCAACGCGGTGCAGTTCACCAGCGGGCAGGCGTTCGTGATGGCCTTCCAGGCCGGTGGCGCGCACGCGCTGGACCGGGCGCTGGAAGCGCTGGCGTACGCGTACGCCGAGATGACCCGGCACCCGGGTACGGCGGGCTGGGAGAAGGCCGCCGGCAAGGGTGACCCGCTGCGGATGACCAAGACGTTCCACGTGGTGCCGCGTGGGGTGGCGCTGGTGATCGGCTGCAACACCTTCCCGACCTGGAACTCGTACCCCGGGCTGTTCGCCTCGCTGGTCACCGGCAACCCGGTGATCGTCAAGCCGCACCCGCGCGCGGTGCTGCCGCTGGCCATCACAGTGAAGTACGCCCGGGAGGTGCTCGCCGAGGCCGGGTTCGACCCGAACCTGATCATGCTGGCGGCCGAGGCGCCCGGTGAGAAGCTCGCCAGCGACCTGGCCCTGCACCAGGCCATCCGGATCGTCGACTTCACCGGCTCCACCGAGTACGGCGACTGGCTGGAGACCCATGCGCGGCAGGCATCGGTTTACACCGAGAAGGCCGGCCTCAACACCGTCGTCATCGACTCCACCCACGACTTCGCCGGCATGTGCCGCAACCTCGGGTTCACGCTGACCCTCTACAGCGGGCAGATGTGCACCACCTCACAGAACATCCTCATCCCGGCCGGGGGCATCGAGACCGACCAGGGGCACAAGAGCTTCGACGAGGTGGCCGGCGGGATCGCCGCAGCGGTCGGCAAGCTCACCGCCGACCCGGCCCGAGGTGTGGAGCTGACCGGCGCCATCGTCAACGACGGGGTGCTGGAGCGGCTGGCCGAGGTGACCAAGGTCGGCGAGCCGGTGCTGGAGTCGCGGGCCGTGGCCCACCCGTCGTACGCCGACGCGGTGGTACGTACCCCGACGATCGTGAAGCTGACCGCTGACGACGCGGAGACGTACGGCCGGGAGTGGTTCGGGCCGATCTCGTTCGCCATCGCTACCGACTCCACCACGCACAGCCTGGAGCTGCTGCGCCGGACGGTCGGTGAGAAGGGCGCGCTCACCGCCGGGGTCTACTCGACCGACGAGGCCGTGCTGGACGCCACCGAGGTGGTGGCGGTCGAGGTCGGGGTGCACCTGTCCTGCAACCTCACCGGCGGTGTCTTCGTCAACCAGTCGGCGGCGTTCTCCGACTTCCACGGCAGTGGGGCCAACGCGGCGGCCAACTCGGCGCTGACCGACGGGGCTTATGTGGCTAACCGGTTCCGGATCGTGCAGTCTCGGCGTCATGTTTGATCTTTAGTTGCGGTTGGGGTTTCCGGGGCA